>NZ_JAPPTK010000018.1:0-57677 GCF_027587055.1 Vibrio sp. MarTm2
GATTATCATCAACGAGTGCCCACACAGATTGATAGGTTTATATTTTTAAAGAGCTTTTTCTAACAAGCACTTGGTTTAACACCGTGTTGCTAGGGGTGCGTATCTTACGCTTCCCGATTTGAGAGTCAAGCGTTATTTCAAACTTTCTTTTCTCTCTTACCGAGCGGTTTGTGACTTTCGTCTCACTCCGTGTCGGTGAGGCGGCATTATAGGGAGGTCTGAACGGATGACAAGTGTTTTTTTGAAATTAATTTTTGTTTGCTCAAAAAGAAATCAAAACGGTTGAAATAGAATAAAATTTCAACATTTGAGTCATGTCACATCAATGCGTTGGAAAAACGACAACCATATACGTAATATCTCTGTGTCTATTTTGTTAACAGTAGATACCGTTTTTTTAGTAAACCAATAGTTGTATTCCAATATGAATTCAAACAAATCGACCTTAATGATTGTCGCCGTCGCAATCATAGGTGCAGTCCTCTTTTCGCAGGTCGCGTTATCACCTGCTATTAGTTTTGTGATTGGTGTTTTTGCTTGCGCTTTTGTTATCAAATTTTCGAACACCACTCCAATCGACGAGCCACATAACGACCCATCCACTAACACGCTCTACGTGGGCAACCTACCATATAAAGCAAACGAGTCTAACGTTAAGGAATTATTCTCTAAACACGGTGAAGTATTCGCAGTTCGTTTAATGAAAGATAAGCGAACAGGTAAAAGACGAGGTTTTGGTTTCGTCGTGATGGCTGCAGCCGATGCACCGAAAGCGATTGAAGCGTTAAATGAAAATGAATACATGCAACGCACACTGAAAGTGCGCATTGCTAACGATCCTAAATCTTCAGCGGATAATGCTGAACAGAGCTAAACTGTAATTGGTTTAGTGCTCTATTCAATGCTCCCTCTTCCCAAGGGGGAGCGGTTGAAAAAATACTCCTTTCTCCACACTTCTCTTGTTTATTCACACCAAGAAGCGCTTCTACTCTTCTGGCAATAGCTTCACCTGAGTCCACCAGCAACACTGACTGCCCAAGCACACTCTGAATCTCCTCTTTAATAAGAGGGAAGTGAGTACACCCTAAAACGGCAACATCAATATGATGACGAAGCGGTTCTAATATATTGGTGAGTTCATCCAAGCAGATAGCTTTGCCACGTAGTTTCTCTTCTGCCATATCAACCAGTCGTGTCGAGCCAAGCATTTCTACTGGCTTACTTTGAGAGAAACTACGGATAAGATCGTGAGTGTATTCTCTTGTCACTGTCGCAGGGGTTGCGATTAAACCAACGGCCTTATTTGCCATATTGGATGCTGGCTTTATTGCAGGTACCACGCCAACGACAGGAATGGTCAATTGAGAGCGAAGCGTAGGAAGGACGATCGTACTTGCGGTATTACAAGCGATAACCACCAGATCAATGTCTTTTTCTTCAACGAGACGGCCAATAAGCTTTTCGACTCTCGCAATCAAAGTATCATGGGCTAGCTCACCATAAGGGTAGGCTTCATTATCGAAGATATAGGTATAGTTAAGATGCGGAAGCTTATTAGCAATTTCTTGGTAAACCGACAGTCCGCCTACACCAGAGTCAAAGATAAGGATATTTGAATGATTAGACACTTGAGTAACCCACGATAAGAGATGTGGCAATCATACTCAGTTCGGCGCTTTTGGCAATCTCTTGGCCGTGTAACGTTGATATGAGAAGCGTCCATCACTATCTATATGCGTAGGCGTTACCTCGATACAACCTTGATAACTTCGAGTCTGCGTCACTAAGGTATGAAATTCTCCATTTTCACCACAAGGATCGACGTTATCAGGAAGTGCTGTTAGAAACTCTTGGCTATACCACTGACCGCAAAACTGCTGACTCAGAGCGTTGCCATCAGTGGTAACAACAAGGGTCTTTATTCCTCGCTGAAGAATTTCTAGCGCCAGTTTTTCACTCTCCTCCCCCATTAAGGGGAATAAACACTGCCAGCCAGCAGGTTCGATATAGCTACGGCGATAATCAGCAATGCCATTGCAGAACATGTCACCAAACGCAACAGCATCTATTTCTATCCCACTCGCCTTCAAGCTTTCAACAATTCGTGACTGGTATACTTCATTGGGAAGAAAGGTTTCTGGTAGTTCAACTTTAATCAAAGGTAATTGCAGTAATTGGGCCTGCATATCCAACACATGAAGAGGCGTTGCTTGGAAAGGCACTTCATCTTTCACATAGGTAGTATAGAGGGCGACCACATTAAACTCTGGGTTATCTCGAAGCCTCTCCAGTACTAGGGTCGAATCTTTTCCGCTCGACCAACTGATGATGACGTTGTTTTTCATACTGTTTATCTATCGGTAAGAAAAAACCGCCCGAAGGCGGTTTTAAGTGCTTAGAATTGGTAAGTTAGGTTAGCAAAGTAGCGACGCTCTGGTGCGTTGTAACTTAACGTTGTTTGATACTTCTCATTGGTTAAGTTGTCGACACGAGCTCGAACCACGAGATCTTGAGATACCCAATACCCAACAGAGGCATCCCACAAACTCACAGATGGCAGTTCATTTTTCGGGTCGCTCACTTCTTTAGGATTGCCCAACCGCTCTCCTGTATAGGTATAGGTCAGATTAAAATCGAAGTCTTCGTAAGATGCATCCAGTAACCATTTGTAGTTTTCATCCGCACGCTTAGCAAGCTTATTACCACCTGAATCTTGGTGGTCTTTAAACTCGGCAATAAGTGTATGGTGAATAAAGCCTGTATTGAATGTTCCGCTAATTTCAAGGCCACGCAATTCTGCGTCCACATTCTCTGGATACCACCAAGGAGAGCCTTCGTACCATATGATAAGGTTATCGACATCATTGTCGTAAGCGGTAACATCCAAAGTGAACAACTCAAACTCACCTGTATATCCGATTTCACGACTGATCGCTTCTTCTGGTTTCAAATCTGAGTTGTTGGTTAAGTCGGAGTAACTCGGCGCTTTAAAGGAAGTGCCTAGTGCAGCTCTTAAAGAGTGAGCTTGCGTCAGGTGATAGCGTGTTCCTAGCGACCAAGTAACATGGTTATCGTAAGTATCGTGCTTATCATTGCGAACACTACCCGTAAGTTGTAAGTCTCCAAGCTGAACATCAGTAGAAAGATACACGCCCGTTGTATTACGAGACTCTCCCGCTAATTTATCTGGGTTTCCATAACTTAGCGCATCATCATCCAACTTTTCTCTGCGCCAATCGGCACCGCCGCCAACCGTAAAGTTTTCAGAAACCGTATATTGATTAAGAAATTGCAGGTTCGTCAGAGAAATTTTCTTCTCAGTACCTGCATTATCTTTACCTTGAGCCTGAGAGTAGTTTAGGTTTTCAATAGCTTGTTGGTTGGCTCGAAACGTCGAGCTGAGTTTGTCACCGTGATACTGAACATCTGCAGTAATACTCAAGTTTTCTGAATAACCGTAGTTTTTACCGCCTGAATCATATTCAGTTAAACTGTCATACCAACGAACCGATGCAGAGCCTGAGAATTGCTCGTTGAATGCCTGAGAATAGGAAGCAAACAAGTTTTGGCTTTCATACCCATAATCTAAGCCAGTGGCAGGATCTTTAATATCAAAACCATCGGTCTCTTCAAAACCACCAGCGAGTTTTAAAATGCCGCCGTTAGCAAATGCGCGCGTCGTCGAGAAATTCGCTTCTTTTTGAGCATCGCTTCCTGCGCCCAAAGAGACAACTGTGCCTTCATTTGATTCACTTGAAGAGGTAATGACGTTAATCACACCAGCGATTGCATCAGACCCGTAAAGGGCGCCACCAGGGCCTTTGATGACTTCTACACGCTCGATAATGCCAACAGGGATATGGTTAAAACTAATCCCACCAGCCGCAGAATTGATACGTACGCCGTCAACCAAGAACAAAACTTGATTGCTATTAAAGCCACGGACAAATACAGAGGCAGAATGACCACGGCCGCCACTTTGAGAAACTTCAACGCCTGGTACTCGCTTTAGTACGTCAACCAGAGACTTAGCTTGAATCGCTTCAATTTCTTGCTTTGAAACAATCGTCGTTGAAGTGATAACTTCACTAAGAGGCTGCTCAAAACGATTCGCTGTGATCACCATTGTCTCATCAACAGAGACATCTTGGGCAATGGAATAGGTAGAGGGAAGCAGCGATGCCATAGCCATCGCTAAAATAGATCGGTTCATTTTTTTGTCCTAAATCGCGTAAATCCTACCGAGCTTGAAGCATTTGCTTCCAGTGATTGAGCTCAGCTGCTGGCAGGTATTCGGACTTAAGAGCTGTTAGCCTACTGCCTCGACTTCCCGCATATTCCTCTATGCAGTGTCTATTGAGGGGTCGTTCTCTTTTACCGCTGCGCGTCAGTTCTGGAGTTACACCAGATTCCCTTATTTCAGCCATCTATACATCCAGATAGCACCAGCTTGGGGCCGATGTTATTCAGCTATTGATATTTTGTCTAGTTAAGATTGGTATAAGCTATAGTTTTTACAGCAGGTTAGTGTCGTGATTACGAACCAACACTGGACATCAAGCGGGGATTGAATAAAATCTGCGCTCTCAAATAAAACGCACTAAGCACAGGCAATAACCCAAAGGTAATAATCATGGCTACTCTTGATGTAAACCCACAACGCTACCAAGAACAACTGGCAGAAAAAGTTGAGCGCCTTACCGAAATGTTCGCTCCTTACAACGTGCCAGAATTGGAAGTGTTTGAATCTCCAGAGCAGCACTACCGTATGCGAGCAGAGTTCCGTGTTTGGCATGAAGGTGAAGACCTTTACTACATCATGTTCAATCAAGAGACTCGAGAAAAGTACCGCGTCGATCAATTCCCTGCGGCGAGCCGTTTAATCAACGATCTCATGCCTTTGCTCGTTGATGCGATGAAGGACAACGATTCACTGCGTCGTAAACTGTTCCAAGTTGACTTTCTCTCTACACTGAGTGGTGAAATCTTGGTTTCTCTTCTTTACCATCGCCAGCTAGATGATGAGTGGACTAAGAATGCTAAGGCGCTTAAGCAACGTTTAAATGACGAAGGCTTCAACCTCAATATTATCGGTCGTGCGCGTAAGATGAAGATTGTTCTCGACCGTGATTACGTGATCGAAAAGCTAGATGTGAATGGCAAGCCTTACATCTACCAGCAAGTTGAAAACAGCTTTACTCAACCAAACGGTAAAGTCGCTGAGAAGATGCTTGAGTGGGCGGTCGACTGTACTCAAGACAGCCAAGGTGATCTACTGGAGCTATACTGTGGTAACGGCAACTTCTCTCTTGCGCTGGCGCAAAACTTTGAGCGCGTGTTAGCCACCGAGCTAGCTAAGCCTTCGGTTATCTCGGCGCAATACAATATTGCAGCCAACAAGATCGACAACGTGCAGATTCTGCGCCTTTCTGCTGAAGAATTTACCGAAGCGATTGAAGGCAAACGCGAATTCCGTCGCCTAAAAGATGCGGGCGTGGACCTTAAGAGCTACAACTGCAACACGATTTTTGTCGACCCACCACGTGCAGGTATGGACATTGACACGTGTAAGATGGTGCAAGGCTATGAGCGTATCTTATACATCTCGTGTAACCCAGAAACCTTAAAAGAAAACTTAGACGTTTTGAGTGAAACACACAACGTGACTCGCTTTGCTCTATTTGACCAGTTCCCATTTACCCACCATATGGAAGCGGGTGTGATGCTAGAGCGTAAATAGACGCTTTACTGAAACAAAAAACGAGCCATTTAGGCTCGTTTTTTATATCTAGTTTCGACTCACTATGATTCAGCTTTTGCTGTTGTCGGAGTTAGAAAACCCAGTTTCTTCGCAACCCATAGCAGCAAGCCCAGCGTGATGAAGATCGCTAGCATGTTTGAACCCGCATCTGGGTACTGGGCCTTGATAAAGGCCGAGTGACCGAATGCACCCACAAAGAAACACGCTAGGCCCACTAACGGGATATCTTCTGATACAGGTTTACTTAGATACTCTTGGTACAGCGTCTGAACAGCTAGTACTAGAGCAATGAGTGGAAAAATTGAGAAAGAAACTTGGCTCATTGTTAGCCAAGACAGCATTGCGTCCCCACACATACCCGCAACAAGTGCCAGCACTAGGGTTTTCTTCTCAGAACCACGATTAACTTGGTTTGTTTCGTTCGACATTAATCTATCCCACCTTTTAATCGGTTACGTTCACGTTCTTTGCGATACCAATAAGCCCCTTTGGCCATCATTCGCAATTGCATAATTAGACGCTCGGCAAGCTCGTCGCGTTCACGTCCTTCTAAATCTAAAGCTTCTGCGCCAGAGTTAAAGACCAAGGTAACCGATGCTTCGGCTTGAGTGAAAGCTTCTTCACGGGTCATCCCTGTACCGATAAGGTACTCCGTTAACTCAGCTGAAAAATGTTGAATTTCTCTCGCGACTGCGGCACGAAACTCGGCAGAGGTGCCAGAGCGCTCACGCAGCAATAAACGAAAGACGTTGGGGCTACTCTCGATAAACTCCATAAAGGTTTCTACCGATGTGCGAATCACACTGCCCTCTTTAACAATGCGCTGGCGAGCCTGACGCATTAATTGACGAAGCAATAAACCGCCTTCGTCCACCATAGTTAACCCGAGCTCATCCATATCTTTGAAATGACGATAGAATGAGGTGGGGGCGATTCCCGCTTCTCGTGCGACTTCTCGTAAACTGAGGTTAGAGAAACTTCGATCTGCACAGAGCTGACTAAAGGCGGCATCAATCAATGAACGACGCGTTTTCTCTTTCTGCTGTGCGCGGATTCCCATGGATTTCATAACTACGGATCTTTTTCTTATTTTGGTAGCCTTTAATATACAACGATTGACTTAGGGAGATAACCCAAAAATCTCGCTCTGTGACTACCGAGGGCAATAAAACCCAGTTCCACTCAATTTTCAATCTTTTCGAGTTCAATTAGAGATATACCGCATTCCTTTCTCAGATTTGAACGAATCTACGTGATCTCACCGACTCTCTAGTCGGCTGGTAGTGTACGCATTAACGGAATCAGTTAAAATCTCGCTACAGCAATGTTAAGACTATATAACAAGGAAAAAACTATGGCGGAGAGCAACCACTTTGATGTAATCGTAATTGGTAGTGGTCCCGGCGGTGAAGGGGCAGCGATGGGGTTAACCAAAGCGGGATTGAATGTTGCCATTGTCGAGAAAGAAAGCAGTGTGGGGGGCGGCTGTACCCACTGGGGCACCATTCCATCAAAAGCATTACGCCATGCAGTGAGCCGTATTATCGAGTTCAATAATAATCCGTTATTTTGTCATAACAACACCAGCCTACATTCGACCTTTTCAAACATTCTTGGTCACGCTAAATCAGTCATCGATAAACAGACTCGACTGCGCCAAGGATTTTACGACCGAAACCAATGCTCTTTGATTTTTGGTACTGCGCGCTTTATTGATAAGTACACCATAGCGGTCATGCAAAGTGACGGTACTGAAGAGACTTACAGTGCCGATCGATTCGTAATTGCCACAGGCTCTCGCCCTTACCAGCCCGCCGATGTGGACTTCATGCACGAGCGCATTTATGACAGTGACTCCATCTTGAGCCTCAAGCACGACCCGCGACATATCATCATTTATGGCGCAGGCGTTATCGGTTGTGAGTATGCGTCTATTTTCCGCGGATTGGGGGTGAAAACGGATTTAATCAACACCCGCGATCGTCTCCTGGCTTTCCTAGATAACGAAGTCTCAGATGCCCTTTCTTACCACTTCTGGAACAGTGGCGTAGTCATTCGCAATGATGAAACTTACGAGAAAATCGAAGGCACCGAAGATGGCGTAATCGTCCATCTTGAATCGGGTAAAAAAATGCGTGCCGATTGCATCTTGTACGCCAACGGTCGAACCGGTAACACCGACAAACTCAATCTATCAGCGGTGGGCTTAGAGGCGGACTCTCGTGGCCAGCTAAAAGTCGATGGCAACTACCAAACTGAAGTCGAGCATGTCTATGCCGTGGGCGATGTGATTGGCTACCCTAGCTTAGCAAGTGCGGCGTATGATCAAGGTCGCTTCGTGGCACAAGCCATTACCAAAGGTAAGGCTGATGGGAATTTGATTGATGATATTCCAACAGGGATTTACACGATTCCAGAGATCAGTTCAGTGGGTAAAACCGAGCAAGAGCTCACTGCCGCTAAAGTGCCTTACGAAGTGGGCCGCTCATCATTCAAACACCTTGCGCGCGCCCAGATCGCAGGCAAAGATATTGGCAGTTTGAAGATTCTTTTCCACCGCGAAACCAAGGAAATTTTGGGCATTCACTGCTTTGGTGAGCGCGCTGCAGAAATCATTCACATTGGTCAAGCGATCATGGAGCAAAAGGGCGAAGCAAACACCATCGAGTACTTCGTCAACACGACCTTTAACTACCCAACCATGGCGGAAGCTTATCGTGTTGCGGCATTGAATGGATTGAATCGCTTATTTTAAGATTTTAAAGGCTCAAACCTAAACAAAGCCGCACTTCCATTGAAGTGCGGCTTTTCTATGTCTGCGACCTGTGACGCTTACTCATTTAAGTAAGCCGCATGAAACTCCAAATGATCATCAATGAAGCTAGAGATAAAGTAATAACTGTGATCGTAGCCGGGCTGCATCCGCACTTGTACATCAGAATCGTGCGCCTTCGCAGCCGCAATCAATGCTTCTGGCTTTAATTGCTCAACCAGAAAGCCGTCTGCCTCACCTTGATCGACTAAAATCGGTAGCCTCGCTTGAGCCTGTTTCAAAAGCTCACTTGCGTCGTACTCCTTCCACGCCTCAAAATCACTCCCTAAGTAAGCGTTGAATGCTTTTTGCCCCCAAGGACATTGCATTGGATTACTGATCGGACTGAACGCAGAGATAGAATGGTAAGCTTTAGGATTTTTAAGCCCAATGGTAAGTGCACCATGCCCACCCATGCTGTGACCCGAGATTGATTTGACGGTCGATACGGGGAAATTTGCTTCAATCAACGCTGGGAGCTCTTCTGTGACATAGTCGTACATATGATAATGACGAGACCAAGGCTCCTGTGTGGCATTCAAATAAAAGCCAGCACCTTGCCCCAAATCGTAGCCGTCATCATCCGCGACATCGCTACCACGCGGGCTAGTATCTGGGGCAACAATCGCAATCCCCAACTCTGCCGCCTTACGAAATGCGCCCGCTTTCTGCATGAAGTTTTCATCCGTGCAGGTCAATCCCGATAACCAGTATAGAACTGGAACAGGCTGTGCCTTAGATGCATTAGGCGGTAGAAAAATCGCAAAGCGCATATCGCAATTGAGACGAATTGATGTATGTGTGTATTGTTTATGCCAACAACCGAATACTTTGGCTTGGCTAATGTTTTCTATGGTCATGTCCACCTCAAAGGTTCATTCGACAATAAAAAAGAAACGCCCGTATTTAAGGGCGTTACCTTTAAAAAGTGATTACTTATCCATGTGAAGAACAGTACGGATAGATTCACCTTTGTGCATTAGTTCGAATGCTTCATTTACGTCTTGTAGACCCATGGTATGCGTGATGAATTCTTGCAGACCAAACTCACCCGCCATGTAACGGTTTACGATTTCAGGAAGCTCTGAACGGCCTTTAACACCACCGAAAGCAGAGCCACGCCATACGCGTCCTGTCACAAGCTGGAATGGACGAGTCGAGATCTCTTGACCAGCCCCGGCAACACCAATGATGACTGACTCACCCCAACCTTTATGGCAGCATTCCAACGCTTGACGCATGACGTTGACGTTACCGATACACTCAAACGAGTAATCAACGCCGCCGTCAGTCATCTCAACGATGACTTCTTGAATTGGCTTATTAAATTGCTGTGGATTAATCACATCAGTTGCGCCAAGTTGCTTCGCAAGATCGAACTTGCTCTCATTGATATCGATACCGATGATGCGGCTCGCTCCAGCCATACGTGCACCGATGATCGCCGACAAGCCAATACCGCCTAAGCCGAAAATGGCTACTGTATCACCTTGCTCAACTTTTGCCGTGTTAAGCACCGCCCCCATACCCGTCGTCACACCACAACCTAGAAGACAAACTTCTTCCAGTGGCGCTTCTTTGTTTACTTTCGCTAGTGAGATTTCTGGTAGTACCGTGTACTCAGAGAAAGTAGAACACCCCATGTAGTGGAATATGGTCTCACCGTTGATAGAGAAACGGCTTGTGCCATCTGGCATCAGACCTTTACCTTGAGTTTCGCGCACGGCCTGACAAAGATTCGTCTTACCCGACTTACAGAATTTACACTCGCCACACTCTGCGGTGTAAAGAGGAATAACATGATCACCGACTTCAACGCTTGTCACGCCTTCACCCACCATTTCGACGATACCGCCACCTTCGTGACCAAGAATCGATGGGAAGATTCCTTCAGGATCCTCACCCGATAAGGTAAATGCATCAGTGTGACAAACGCCTGTCGCAACAATACGAACAAGCACTTCGCCAGCTTTCGGAAGTTGTACATCGACCTCTTCCATTTTTAGCGGCTCGCCAGCAGCCCATGCAACCATTGCTTTGGATTTGATATGAGTTTGACCCGGTTTAAGTTCAAGTGCCATTGGAGTTTCCTTCAAATAGGGAGTTAGGATGACGTAATAAGCGTAGTCGAGCTTTCGTCTTACTTCTGCGTCGTTGTATGGCGCTTATTTTAGGCACTTATTCAACAATGATAATCCGTGCAACCTGCAAATCATTATTACCTATTTGCAATAATCGTTACGATGAACAAAAAACCGAGTCCTAAGACTCGGCCATTGCGACGCAATAACGCTATACGAGGAACTGCCCTCTTCTCCACTGGCTAAATAATACCACCCCTAAAGTGATGCCTCTCATCGCCATAAAACTCAGCATCGCCATCCATAAAGCGTGATTACCTAAGTCGCTCGCAAAATAAAAGATAGCGAAGAAACTGCAGGTCGATACAAACATACTATTGCGCATCTCTTTCCCTTTAGTGGCACCAATAAAAATGCCATCCAGCAAAAAGCACCACATCGAAACAAGCGGCATCGCCACCAGCCACGGTAGATACTCCAGCGCCATCGCATGCACTTGTTGAATGTCCGTGATCACACTGATCAAGCGCGATCCAAACATGGCAAACACCAGGGTGAGTAAGGTGCAAATCACCAAACTCCAAAAGAAGCTCCCGATCAATGAGTCACTCAGTTGTTGCCTGTCTTTAGCGCCAATGGCTTTCCCAACCATTGCCTCCATCGCATAGGCAAAACCATCCATACCATAAGAAATCATCATCAGAAAGCTCATCAATACCGCATTGGCAGCAACAATCTCATCGCCAAAACTTGCACCTTGAAACGTCATAAAGGTGAAAGTCATTTGTAGACACAGTGAGCGCAGAAAGATATCGCGGTTAAGCTTAACAAATCGACTCAAGCCATTGGTGGTATCTTTAATTAAGCCAAGTATTGATGGCAAATTATCTTGATGCCACTTGCGCCATACACACCACAGACCAAAGCTCATCCCAGCATAATCTGCGATCACAGACGCCAGAGCTGCGCCCTCGACTTTCCAACCAAAACCAATGACAAAGAGAACATCCAACGCAATATTCGTGACATTGGCGATAATCACCATCCACATTGGCGCTTTGGCATTTTGTGTCCCAAGTAGCCAGCCAAGTAGAACAAAGTTGGCCAATGCCGCAGGAGCACTCCACGCTCGAATAGAAAAGTATTGCTGACCATAGTGCTTGACTTGGTCACTGGCGCTGCTGAAAGAAAACACCCAATCAGCAATCAATTGATGAAACAAGAGGAAAACAGTCGCAAAGCCGAGCGCCATCAGCATGCCTTGGCTAAACACTAAACCAAGCTGATGTTTGCTACCCGCTCCGTATGATTGCGCTGCGAGCCCCGTAGTCGACATACGAAGAAAGCCCAATAGCCAGAAAGTAACACTGATCATGGTGCTTCCTAGCGCCACACCACCAAGATACCAAGCGTGGTCAAGGTGACCAATCACCGCAGCATCGACCAAGCCCAACAGCGGAACGGTAATGTTAGAGAGAACCATAGGAATCGCGAGCAGTAACACTTGCTTGTGTACATCGCGATTAGAGAGAGTCTGAAATAATTGCACGTTACCACTCGAATAAAGATTGAATGGCAAGTGTAACGGGATCACCAGCGAAGCTGAACTAATACCGGTGTGAGACGCTGCTTAAGTGGATGCAATTTTGTGAGCCATCGTTGCCATAACTTCCAACGACCACAATCTCGCTCTAGAGGAGAATAAGTTTTTACCCAGCGAGACCAAGGTAAGTAGTTGAGCATCGCTTGGTTAGGGTTACTGTAGCCATGCGCATAGTGCCCTGCCCCCATTTTTTGACCCAATTTAGACGCGCTTAAGTCCCCTGCTAGCACCACGCAAGCTCTAGCACTATCGAAATGACAGCCGAGCGCTTGGACAAACTTAGCCACTTCTCGCTCAGTGCAATCAAGTAACGCGTGTTCACAAACGATCATAACCGGGGTTTTATCTGGGATAGGTAAGGATTCAAGCCAAGTGAGATCACTGACACTGCCGCAGACATGATGGTAGCGCTCACTTTTATGAAACAGCTTTTGCCGCCAGAGCAAATTTTCTGTCACATCGAGCTCTAGCCAATGGCAGCGACCGTTATCAACACGGTAAAAACGAGTATCTAAACCCGCACCGACGTTAATAATCCAGCCATCTGGGTTGCGCTTAATGAAGGCAGAGACTTGTTGGTCACACAGTTGCGTTAGGGTAACGTGGAGGAGCTGCTTTTGGTCAATATCACCAGAAAAGCATTCGGGAGCAAGATGACAACGTTGGCAAGCACGTGCTGCAATAGGATCGTAAACCAATCCGTTATCGACCAAACTTTCACGGCTGCGAAGCCACAAGGGCTGCAATAAATTTGCCGGGATTTGATAGCGATGCTGAGCTAAATTTTGATTCGCCGCCATTATCATCTTCCTTCCATAGCAAGAGGAAAGATGATAATGAATATCAATTACAAAATCAACAAGTGAGAATTAATCTCATCTTTTGAGTTACATCCAATCGGTATTTCGGATGATGCCTACAGCTAAACCTTCAATCGATAGGTGCTGAGAAGTTAAATCCACTTTGATCGGTTCAAACTCTTCGTTCTCAGCATGAAGCAAGACTGTAGAACCTTTGCGTTCAAGGCGCTTAACCGTCACATCTTCATCAACGCGAGCTACAACCACTTGACCATCACGCACATCTTGCGTTTTGTGCACGGCTAATAAGTCACCGTCCATAATGCCGATATCTTTCATACTCTCGCCATTTACACGCAGCAGAAAGTCAGCTTGTGGCTTAAACATGCCTGGATCGACTTGATAGTGTGTTTCTACATGTTCTTGAGCCAAGATGGGTTCACCTGCAGCGACTTGACCGATTAGCGGCAAGCCTTGCTCATCATTGGCGGCATCTTCAAGTAGGATACGGATCCCGCGCGAAGCGCCAGGAATAATTTCTATCGCTTCTTTACGAGCAAGCGCTTTTAAATGTTCCTCAGCGGCATTTGCTGAGCGGAAGCCAAGCTCACGTGCAATCTCAGCGCGTGTCGGTGGCATACCGGTGTCATCAATTTTACTTTTGATTAGATCAAATACTTGTTGCTGGCGTGGCGTTAACGGCTTCATAAGTCACCTGTCTTTTTATACAGTTAACTGTGAGTATATCCAGTAATCTTTTAAATGAAAAGCAAATTGATTGTTTTTTGAATAGCTTACCCATCACGGCAATTTTTCCACAGACCGAGACTCGCCTTCCCGCACGCCAACGCAACATGACCTAGCCTTACGCACGTTTAAACTCACTGACTCAACTCATACCTGATAAGAGGCTTAGCCAAGAAGGCTGTTTCACTTTTTACTTTACCGACACCAAGGCGAACAAATTCGTCGGATGAATCGATTTGGCGAAAATTGACGTTTTACTGGTCAATTTTAAGTAAAAGGTTCGACCAGTTTCTGATATCCTTGCTGGCTAAAAATATCCGCTTGGGCGCATCCCCACTTCTATACTTGAGAATTGGAAATGCGCTTATGCTATTTATCTATTTTGAGGCTCAGAAGCTTTATGTCTTCCGGACAATCATTTTCTCGTTCTTTACTGAAACTGCCACTGTCAGTTTTGGTAAAGGGGACAACTATTCCTGCCAACCCGATTGATGATCTCAGTATCGACATCAATAAACCGATCATCTATGCACTGCCGTACCGTTCAAACGTTGACTTAATCACACTGCAAAAAAAGGTGGTGGAGTTAGGACTCCCTGACCCGTTTGAATCCGTGGAAATCAACGGTAAATCATTCAAGCGCTTTGTGTTCACTTCTTCCCGTGAAACCGTGATGAACAGTGACCAGGACGTACCTAACGAGTCGATCGCACAATTTTCTGACTTACTCGAACAGCACAAACTCGATTCAGAGCTCGATGTGCAAGTGATTCCGACAACCGTTTTATGGGGTCGTAAACCAGGTAAAGAGTCGCAGCAGAAACCTTACTTGCAGTCACTCAACGGCCCTCAAAAAGCCAAAGCCGTTATTTTGTCAGGTCGCGACTGCCTAGTGCGTATCAGCCCTGTTGTATCACTTCGATACATGGCGGACTCTCACGGCACCGATACGTCTATCGCACACAAACTCGCACGCGTTGCACGCATACACTTTTCCCGTCAAAAGCTGGCGGCATCAGGGCCAAACCTGCCGAGTCGTCAGGCTCTGTTCAAACGCCTGATGAAATCAGAAGCGATCGAACAAGCCATTCTCGACGAAGCTAACTCGAAAGACATCCCGATCGAGAAAGCGCGTAAAGAAGCCCATGCCATCATGGATGAGATCGCCGCAGACTTCTCATACTCGCTGATTAAAAACGGTGAGCGCATCTTAGGTTGGTTATGGAATCGTATCTACCAAGGCTTGAACATCACCAATGCATCTACTGTGCGTAAACTCGCGCAAGATGGCCACGAGATTGTTTATGTTCCGTGTCATCGTAGCCATATGGATTACCTTCTTCTGTCCTACGTGCTCTACCGTGAAGGGATGGTTCCTCCGCACATTGCTGCGGGCATCAACTTGAACTTCTTCCCAGCAGGACCGATTTTCCGTCGTGGCGGTGCGTTCTTTATTCGCCGTAGCTTCAAAGGCAATAAACTTTACTCAACGATTTTCCGCGAATACCTTGCTGAACTGTTTGCCAAAGGCTACTCGGTTGAGTACTTCAGTGAAGGAGGCCGTTCACGAACAGGTCGCCTACTGCAGGCCAAAACGGGCATGCTCGCGATGACCATTCAAGCCATGCTGCGCGGTTTAAACCGTCCTGTCACCCTGGTTCCTGTCTATATTGGCTACGAGCACGTGATGGAAGTGGGTACTTACGCTAAAGAGCTTCGCGGCAAACGCAAAGAGAAAGAGAATGCGGGGTTAGTACTGCGCACAATTCGCAAGCTGCGCAATTTTGGCCAAGGTTACGTGAACTTTGGTGAGCCTATTCCGCTTAACCAATACCTTAATGAGAAAGCGCCAGAGTGGAGCAAAGGCATCGATCCTATGGGTAGCACTAAGCCTCAGTGGCTTAACCCTGTGGTGAATGACTTAGCGACCAAGATGATGACTCATATTAACGATGCGGCGGCAGCCAACGCGCTGACCTTATGTGCAACAGCCTTGCTTGCCTCTCGTCAACGCGCATTGTCCCGCGACAGCTTGGTCAATCAAATTGATTGTTACTTATCGCTGCTGAAAAATGTGCCTTACTCGTCGACTTACACGGTTCCGAGTGAAGATGCAGAAGCGCTGGTGAAACACGCAGAGTCACTGGATAAGTTCCTGATTGAGTCAGACTCGATGGGCGATATTATTTCTCTCGATCGTAACCAATCGATCTTGATGACTTACTACCGCAACAACATCATCCACTTGTTAGCGTTACCGTCGCTGATTGCTCAAATGCTCGTGCGCCAGCAACAACTGTCTCTTGAGCAGATCAAAACTAACGTGGCATTGGTTTACCCATTCCTCAAACAGGAGCTTTTCCTAAGTATTGAGGAAGAAAAACTGGGCGAGATGACAGAAGCCTACATCGAAGAATTGGCTCGTCAAGGCGTAGTGACAGTAGACGCAGAGCAAAATGTCGCGATTCGCCAAGCCAATACGCAAGTGCTGGTTCTGCTCGGTCGTACCATTACTGAAACTCTTCAGCGCTACTCTATTGCTCTGAACTTGTTGGTTGCCAACCCAGAATTGGGTAAATCGGATCTAGAGCAAAAGAGCCAAGATATCGCTCAGCGCTTGGGTCGCTTACACGGTATCAACGCACCTGAGTTCTTTGATAAAGGGGTGTTCTCATCAATGTTCAGCACCTTGAAGCAACAAGCTTACCTCGACATCGATGGCAACTGTGACAAACAGCGATGCCAGAGATTGGCCAAGCTGCTTTACTCTATGCTTTACCCAGAAGTGAAGTTGACCATCAAAGAGAGTATCTGTCAGACGACAGAACAGAAATAAACAAAAAGGGCATCTCGATGATGCCCTTTCTTTTAAATAAACGCGATTAGCAATCCAATCGCGATAACCATACCGACATAATTATTGTTGAGGAAAGCCCGAAAACACAGCTCTCTTTCGCGATGACGGATTAAGTGCTGCTGGAAAACAAACAAGGCACCTGCAATCAACAAGCTCCAATAGAAACTAGCCCCCAATTGATACCAAACGCCGAGGTAAATCAGCATGGCTAAGGTGATCAATTGCAAAACACCGATCACCATCTTGTCGAAACGACCAAATAGAATCGCAGTGGATTTAATCCCAATTTTCAAGTCGTCGTCGCGATCCACCATGGCATACTGCGTGTCGTAAGCGATGGTCCATAATGCATTAATGGCAAAGACAAACCAAACCACCATTGGCAGCTCATTTGCTTGCGCCGCCCAAGCCATCGGAATCGACCAACTAAAAGCCAAACCCAAAAATAGCTGAGGCAGATGAGTAAAGCGCTTCATAAACGGATAGATAAATGCCAGCACTATCCCCGCAAAAGAGAGCGCAATGGTGAGCGGATTCATGGTTAGCACTAACAAGAAAGAAGCAACACCCAAGATGATAAACAACGTGATCGCTTCTTTGGAAGTAACCCGCCCTGAAGGTAATGGCCTTTGGCTAGTACGCTTAACATGACCATCTACTTTTCTGTCAGCAAAGTCATTAATTACGCACCCAGCGGCACGCATAAACACAACACCTAAAATAAACACCACCAGCACTTTAGGATCGGGCACCCCTTGCGCGGCGATGATCAATGCCCACAAGGTCGGCCAAAGCAGAAGCAAGGTGCCAATTGGCTTATCCATCCGCATCAATTGCCAATACGCCTGAGCCTTACTCGCCGTCATGCCATTTCTCCTTGGTGTACATTGGCGCTGTGGGTAAAAAGAGTTCCGCAACCAACATAGGTTTATGATTCATCCATAATCTTGAGCGACGCGCGAGCATGTCACCGTGTGGTGTGTTTGCCCACCCAACTTGTAACGCATCTCGCTTAACGTTATCTGCGCTGAACACCGTCAAACCCAAAGGGATCTCCCCTTGCTGTGCGAGGTCATGTTGTTGATCTTCCATTGAGGAAAGCGGAATTAAGGTCCGACCCAGCACCCAAGCCTCTCCGTCACCATTTAATACTACCTTACGTAGCAGACAGGGCTCTTGGTTCAGCAAGTCAACTTCTTGATGATTCAGCTTCTCCGCTTTCACAATTTTGTTGTGGACAAGGTCAACCGTCAGACCGTCGCAATAGGAGCTGAGTAAACGTGACAATGAGCCCTGTTCCAGCAGCCACTGCTTGGAAATCGCGTCGGGAAAGTTAAACTCAGCCGGTTCTTGCCAGCTTACTTGGCGCAATGCAGATAAATAGAGCGCAATCAATTGATTCATACTAGTATTCAATAAGTAGCCTTATCGGCGTACAATAAAGCTTCGATCTGAAGTGTTAACCACCACATCGAGTACTTAACGCATTTTTATTACAAACAGATGCTCCATTGTAACAAGACTCTGGCGATTCGAGTATCGTGATTGGAAGAAAGAAAAGTTATAAATATGATTAAACGTTACCTAGCCCAAATATTTGTCGCATGGACACTGTTGATAAGTCTTCCTGCACTCGCTGAGGAAGAAGGGGTTCCAAAGCTCGCGTACTTTACACTCGAACCGGATCTAACGACCAACTTTTACACCAAGGGCAAAAAGCTCGGCTACATTCAAGTGCGCATCGATATTATGGTTGCAGCGGAAACCGACTTGGCCATTATTGAGCTGCACCAGCCTCTGATTCGAGATGCCGTCATTGAGCTGTTGGGTCAACAGTCAGAAGACACCATCACTTCGCTCGCCGGTCGTGAGGACTTACGTAAATCGTTAGTCGAGCAGCTAAACTCCATCCTACTGCCTGAAACGGGGAAAACGGTCATCGCAGACCTTCTCTTTACCAAGTATCTCTATCAGTAGCGAGCGAGTCAAAAGGCGATAAAAAAGCGGCTAACTGCCGCTTTTTTGATGTTTGTTGTAACGCTCTGCATCCAGTAATCCGATTCCTACACCCGCCAGTAATCCTGCCAGGTGTGCGGTATTGGCGATGGCCATAAATGGCTGAACAAAACCGAGTACGAGCCAGACCAACATAAACCCAATCACAGGCTTTGGCATGCTTAAACCCAATTGCGGGGCTTTGTACCCTATCATCCAAAGATAACCAACCAAGGCATAAACCACACCTGACAAGCCACCAAAGTTAGCGCCTTCTACCCAGTATTGACCCGCGCCAGATAATGCTGCTGACACCACAAACAATTGAAGAAGCTTGCCAGAACCTAAGCGCTGCTCAATATCGCCCCCCAGCTGCCACCACCAAAGTAAGTTGAAGGCGATGTGCATTACCGAAAAATGGAGTACAGCGTGACTCATCCAGCGCCACAGTTGCCACTCTTGTCCCGCAAACGCAGGAAAATGGAGCGCAGCAAAGACCGCATCTCCAGCCCCCAACTGCTGCATGGTAAAGATAACCACACAAATCAGCATGATGGCTAAAGTCATTGGCCCCGCTTTGGCTTTGATCATCGCCAACATGCTCGGCGAGCGATAGGTAAACTGGTTGGTTCGTGATTCGGCCATATCCCATGACGCCGCTTGATATTTGGCATCATTAGGATTAGCCAAGAAGTGATTGAGCTCGGATTCGGCTTCAACTTGGTGTTCAGGATTACTCAACCACAAAGCAAACTGACCTCCTCCCTCAGGCATCATCTTAATATCGATCTGGCGAGAAGCCATATAATCGATAAAGGCTTGTGCCATTCTTGGGTTTGCTAATGAGATCAGTCTGACCATAAAATCTTCCTAGTTCATATTGGATTCAATCGGCAAGTTGGCACGCTGCCAAGCTTCAAAGCCGCCATCCACACTATACACCTGCTCAAAGCCTTGGTTAACCAAATACTGTGCTGCGCCTTGGCTACTGATACCGTGATAGCACATCACCAATACAGGCTGTTCGAACTCCACATCATTCATAAACTGGACAATGCTGTCGTTGGTAAGGTGATAAGCAGACTGTGGATGCGCGACAGCAAAGGATTGCGGATCTCGAATATCCACCAAGCGCGCTTCTCCTTGCTCTAGTAGGGCTTGCGCGCCCGCCACATCGATATGTTTAAACTGGTCCATTAACTTTCTCTTTAGGGAATTATTATTTGCTGTCATTGTAACCTATCCAGAGCTCAACAAGTACACGAGGTTAATAAGGTTATCCACTGGCGTTTGTTTATTAACCATCTGTGGATAATTTTGTGGATTACGTTGATAAAGTATGACTCTTTAAATAGATCCACTATATGTAGTGATGATCCTTATTTAAATGTGTGTAAAAGTAAAAGTATCCCCACCAGGCGATTGCTCTCTGTGCCTTTATTCACCCTGCTTTCTGACATCTAGCAAAGAAATTTACCACAGAGTTACCCACAGGAAGGTCTGGCTATTTTCGATCCAAATCTTCCCTCAATCGGTGCAATTTTCGATCGGCAATAAAAAAGCCGAGATCATTTGATCTCGGCTTTTTTGAATCTTGCGCTATGTGGGGTTAAAAATCACCGACCGCCACTTTCAGCTTCTTCATCGCATTCTTTTCTAACTGACGAATGCGCTCTGCAGATACGCTGTAGGTCTCAGCTAATTCTTGCAGCGTCGCTTTGTTGTCGTCCAACCAACGAGAACGGACAATGTGTTGGCTGCGCTCATCCAAACTTGCCAAAGCTAAGCTCAAACGATTGTTGGTGTGCGCTTCCCAGTTTGCCGCTTCAACGTTGTCAGCCACATCTGACGCTTTATCTTCCAAATAAAGTACTGGGGCTGTGTACGACGTACCAGTATCGTCATCGTCCGCTTGCATTTCAAATGTCGAGTCTTGCGCTGCTAAGCGAGACTCCATTTCGCGAACCTCTGAAGGCTCAACGCCAAGCTCTTTCGCAACGGTTTCAACTTCACCATTGTTAAACCAACCTAGACGCTTTTTCGACTTACGCAGGTTGAAGAACAATTTACGCTGAGCTTTTGTCGTGGCAATTTTCACGATACGCCAATTACGCAAAACGTACTCATGAATTTCGGCTTTGATCCAATGAACAGCAAATGACACAAGACGAACACCTACCTCTGGATTAAAGCGTTTTACGGCTTTCATCAGGCCGATGTTACCCTCTTGTACTAAGTCTGCCATTGGCAAACCGTAACCAGAATAACCACGAGCAACGTGCACAACGAAACGCAAGTGCGAAAGGATAAGTCCTTTAGCCGCCTCGATTTCACCGTCGTAATGCAGTTTCTCTGCGAGTTCACGTTCCTCGTCAGCAGTCAGCATTGGGTAGCTGTTTACTTTGCGGATGTAGCTGTCCAAGCTATCTTGTGTAACTACAGCCATTGGGTACGCTTGGTTAGTCATTCAATTCCTCATCAATCTCTGATCTGGAGTCATTTTTAACCCGATAATCTTGAACCTAAAATGAACAGGTTTCAAGCAAGGGAAAGTAATTATGCATAAACAAATTGTTTACACAAGTAAAAGTACACGGTAGCGTCTACTTTTTCAAATAGTAGGACACGCTGAAATTAAACTGGTTCAATTTCTTTTAGATGACGTTGCGCAGACACTTTCGCAGCTAGGCATCCAATGAAAGTTCCCAGCATTAAAAGCAGTAAGCTCTCATCCCAGCTCAGTCCAATGAGTCTGAAGCGGCTATCATAAAGTAAAGCCAATTGCTCAACACTGCTGTTCAGTAAAACTGTGATAATCGCCGTTAAAATCCACGCAGCCAGCGCACCTAACAAGCCAAACCACATACCTGAATACAAGTAAGGGCGCAAAATAAAGCCATTGGTTGCGCCAATCAGTTTCATGGTTTGAATCTCTTCTTTATTGGCTAATACGTTGAACCTTAGCGTATTGCCCACAATGAGAAATACCGAACCCAACATCAATAACGACAGCGTAATCACAATGCCACTGACTAAGTTTTTGATTGCGTCAAGGCGCGTTAGCCAGTCTTCATCCATCCGAACATCAGTAATATCTTCTTCCGCGCGGATTAGGCTAGCGAGCTCTTTCACCTTGGCTTTCTCTTCCATGCTCGGAGTGATCACTAACACCCCTGGCAACGCGTAATCATCCAACAACGAGATTGCTTGCTCAAAGCCTGAATACTCACTCAAATCATTGAGACCTTGCTGCGGCGAAATATATTGCACGGCCGCGACTTCTTTCATGCTCTCAAGATTATCTTTCAAGATCATGATACGAGCTTCTGGTGTGCTTTCCGCAATATAACCACTGATTTGAGAAGGGCTGGTGACATGTGACGAAGCCACTGACAGGTTTTTACCAAGCAAATAGAGCGCCGATGGCAACGCTAAAGCCATAGAGATCACAGCAAGCGTAAGAAGATTGCCTAATGGTCGCTCGGTGAACTCCAATAAAGAGGCTTTTGCTTGCTTGAAATGAATGGTCAGAAAACCATCGCGCTTGACTCGATTCACCGTTCGCGCTTTGGTTGCTTTGCGGTTACGGGTATTACTGGCCATAATCTTCAACCTCGCTCAAAAAGCCTTGGTTCAGTTCAAGGTGACGATATTGAGGGCGAGTATTCACTAACCCAATATCATGCGTGGCTAGAAGAATCGTCACGCCGGCGCGGTTAAACTCTTCAAGTAATTTCAATACGCGACTCGACAGCTCTGGGTCTAAATTACCCGTAGGCTCATCAGCCAATAACAAGGTGGGGCGATTAACCACCGCGCGAGCAATACCCACACGCTGCTGCTCACCACCAGATAACTGGCTAGGAAGACACTTAGCTTTGTCCAGCAGACCCGTCTTATCCAGAGCGGCATTCACTCTGCGCTTTATTTCGTGCTCGGAAATCGACTCAATGCGCATTGGCAGCGCGACGTTGTCATATACAGGGCGATCCATCAGCAAACGGTGGTCTTGGAAAACAATACCGATGTTACGACGTAAAAAAGGAATATCTTTATTGGGGATACGTGTAATGTCGTGATCGTTGAAGTAAATCTTTCCATCCGTTGGGCGCTCAATCGCACAGATCAATTTAAGCAAGGTGCTTTTGCCCGCACCAGAATGACCACCTAAAAAGGCCATTTCTCCGCGACGCAGATGAAAGTCGACTTTTTGCAGCGCTTGACGACCACCACGATACGCTTTACTGACTTGCTGAAACTTTATCACCCGTAATTCCTCTTACGAACTTTTCTACTTTCGTGATTCCCAATCCATAAAAGTGACCGTTCATTGGTCACTTTTATGGAGCAGACAGTTAGTCTTCGCGACTAAACAAAGCGTCGATAAACTCTTGGGTTTCAAATGGACGTAAATCGTCGATGCCTTCACCGACTCCAATGTAGCGAATTGGAATCTGGAATTGGTCTGCCAACGCAAAAATAACGCCACCTTTCGCCGTACCATCTAGCTTAGTCAGAGTGATACCGGTAAGCGGCGCAGCGTCGCTAAACAGCTTCGCTTGGCTAATCGCGTTTTGCCCAGTACCCGCATCCAAGGTCAACATGATTTCATGTGGCGCTGAGCCGTCCACTTTCTGCATAACTCGAACAATCTTACGCAGCTCTTCCATCAAGTTCGATTTGTTTTGTAGGCGACCCGCGGTATCCGCAATCACCACATCCACGCCTTTTGCTTTGGCTGACTCAATAGCATCATAAATGACAGAAGCGCTGTCTGCTCCCGTGTGCTGAGCAACAACCGGGACATTATTGCGTTCACCCCAAACCTGCAGCTGTTCAACGGCCGCGGCGCGGAACGTATCACCTGCGGCAAGCATCACTTTCTTACCTTCAGCTTGGAACTGTTTTGCTAGCTTACCAATTGTCGTAGTCTTACCAACGCCGTTCACACCGACCATCAAGATCACGTATGGCGTTTTTGACGTATCCACTTCGAGCGGCTTTTCTACTGTCGATAAGATATCCGCCATCTCTTCTTTCAGTAGACCATATAGGGCTTCACCATCTTTCAATTCTTGGCGCGACGCTTTTTCTGTCAGGCTATCGATGATCTTGGTCGTGGTATCCATACCAACATCAGCAATCAAGAGCTGCTCTTCTAACTCTTCAAACAGGTCATCATCGATCTGTTTTCCTTTGAACAAGCCAAAGAAACCGGCGCCAATATTGGCTTTCGTGCGTGCAAGGCTGCGCTTTAGTCGTGCGAAAAAGCTTTCCGTCGGCTTTTCTTGCTCTACTACGCGAGGCTCTTGCGGTTCCGGCTGCTCATCAACTGGAGCCTCTTCAACTTTCTCTTCTGCTTCTGCTTCTGCTTCTGCTTCTGCTTCTGCTTCTGCTTCTGCTTCTGCTTCTGCTAGTTTAGTGTTCTCTTCCTGAGGCGCGTCTTCAATAGGTTGCGTCTCTTCGGCAACAACGTCACTTTCTACTTGTTGTTTCTCATCAACCGGTTGTTTTGCCTGGTCATCATCACCAAAGCCAAGCCAAGAAAGTAATCCGCGCTTCTTTTTTTCCGTCATCTGGGGCTATCCTAGATTGTCTTATATTTACTCTGTGACTCTTTTCTCTTGGGATTATCCCAAACAAGAAAAGAAAAATGACAACAGAGTGAAAAGTTTCCAGCGTATTGGCGATGGGGTACACTCTGTCATCAATGAATTTTGGGCTGTACTCAGGGCTTAATTGCTGAGCGACTGGGTATAGTATCACTTTATTAGCGGTCAAAAAATCTATGGTAAGACGTCGCCAGCAAAACACATCACAAAAAAAGCCATCCACAGGCTTCGTTCGTATCATTAGTGGCTTATGGAGAGGTCGAAAGCTGCCTGTCCATGATGCAGAAGGATTACGCCCAACGACCGATCGCGTTAAAGAAACCCTCTTTAACTGGATCGCGCAAGATGTACCCAGAGCCAAATGTTTGGATTTGTTTGCAGGTTCCGGTGGCCTGAGTTTTGAATCAGCGTCTCGTCAAGCAGAGCATGTGACCATGGTAGAGCTTAACACCGCGGCATTTAAACAGCTCAAACAAAACATCGCCGCATTAAAGGCCACCAATATTAGCGCGCACAACACCGATGCATTGAGCTTTCTAAAACAGCCAGGAACGCCGCATCACGTGGTATTTATTGATCCTCCGTTTCGTAAAGGATTACTCGACGAAACCGTGACCTTGCTGGAGCAGAACAATTGGCTGGCGGAAGGCGCGATGATTTATATTGAAACAGAAAAAGAGTTGGCATTGGAGTCGATTCCGGCACACTGGCAACTGTATCGAGAAAAGACGGCTGGCCAAGTGTGCTACCGACTATTTGAGCGACAACAAGACTCGTAAGGACGTCGTCATGAAAGCATTACTACTACTCGCCAAAGCGGCTATTGGCTTTGTTTGGTTTATTTTGGTTCTCAACATTTTTATGCCCTTTCCAGGCAATGCCGCTATCGCGCTTTATATTATGGCGGCGTTCCTGTTGTTCATGCACGGACTGCAAATGCTGATATTCATCGGTGCGTTTGGAGATAAGATCGCTATGAGCAAATGGGAAAAATGGTCGATTCTTATTTTTGGTATTTTTGCCTTGCTCGATATCCGACGTAAATACATGTCCTAAAAACCAAAAATGCCGCGAAGTCGCGGCATTTTTTATCTCTTAACCTAAATAGCTTTTTACGCCATCGAGGAACATTTGAGTTGAAATCATAATCAGCAAAAGTCCCATCAAACGCTCAATGGCTTTGAGTCCGCGCTCGCCCAAAATCCTATGGAAGAAGCCATAGAACATCAACACCACGAACGTCACCCCCCAAGCTAACAGTACGGCAGCCGACAACTCCAAAAGCTTATCGGGATGCTGACTAGAAAGCAGCAGTAGCGCAGCGATTACCGATGGCCCTGCAATCATTGGAATCGCCATCGGAACAAAGAAAGGCTCTTCACCTGCCGCTAAGCCAACAATACTGCCGCCCGTTGGGAAAATCATCTTGATTGCGATGATAAAGAGAATAATCCCGCCCGAGATACTCAGCGTTTCTGGTGCAACGTGAAGGAAGTTTAGGATGCTCTTTCCTGCAAAGAGGAACAGCATCAAAATACCCAGCGCAAATAGAAGCTCTCGGATTAACACTTTGCGGCGACGTTTCGGATCTAAGTGCTTCAGTATAGACAGCACAATCGGCAAGTTGCCTAGCGGGTCCATGATGAGAAACAACATGGTCGCGGCAGAAATTATATCCATGGATTAGCCCCCAAAGCAGCACGGTTTGAATAGATGAACAAAAAGACGGCGAAGTATAGCAACGTCGCACGTTAATTTGGAGGCAAAACAGATTGATTCAGTGAATAGAGATTAAATAAGCGTACTTACAGCGATCAATGACCGCACACACGATCCATATTGACAGACCATTTACCATCATGCTGGACGATTTTCTGTTTTTGAATAAAGAACGTCAGCAACGCGTCTAGGTCAAAGCCATTCAATTTACAGGTTCGAAACATCGCGTGTTCACCGAACTCTTGATTCACTGCTTGACGCAGCTCCGCCTCACTCATTGGTTTTTCTCTAAGTAAGTTTAGAACGTTATGTGCATGAATTTCCGTCATGACTGCTTTCTCCGACAATGGCATTGCGGCAAAGCATAATCGTAACCAGAGAAAAGAAATTTGATTTTAGATAATCAAAGAAGCGGTAATCAAAGCGTGCGCCAGTAAGTAGCTACCAGATATGAGATAACGGCCAAAGGCTATCGGATGTCGATAATCATGAACCGCAAGCAAGCCTGCAGAAAGTGTCAGGATGAGGGTACCAAGAAAACCAAGTGAGCCAGAGACGGTGCCTGAAAACAACCAAACTTCTCCCGCAGCCCAATTCAACTGCAGCAGCATCATCCCCATGATCACAACGGGGAAAATCAGTTTATCGATCTTAGGTAGCATTAGGAAAAACACCACAATACCAATGGCAAGAAGCATGGCTGGTAACCACCACACAATTTCCCCTGACAACTGCTGCCAAAAAGAAGTGCTGTAACACAGCTGAGCGCCGATATACGCCGAAAAGCAGAGTCGCTTGTGCTTATTAAAGAGATAGAGACTGTCCGCGAGCGCAGAAATGATAAGCCCGAGCGTCACCCACCATGCAGCAAGCCCAACCAAGCTTTCTTGGCTCCATAGCATGACCACCAGCATGAACATTGTCAGTGTTTTAAACACTGCTGCTTGCATCTTCTGATTGCTTTCACTGGCAGAAATACTAATAAAACCTGATAGTGCGACTGAAAGCCAACTCCACATGCGACCACCTCTTTTAAACTGAGTCGCTAGTGTAGGGAGGGCACTTCATATGTCCAGAGTGGGAAAGTAAAACTTGGATCTCGATTATGCTTCTACACGTTTGCATTTCTATCTGCAATGTCAGGTCAGGGCCAGCACCAGCCGTTTAAAAACCCCAAAAAAAACCATTTTATACACCCACAGAGATGAAAACATAGCATAGTGACAAAATCTTCCTTGACCAACGAGAAATCAAACAAACAAACAAGATAAATTTCCCTTAAAAACAAAAACTTAATACAAAAACAAAAAAGCCAACAGCACCATTACCTCTCGTTTTACTTCCAGTTTTATCACTCATACCCTAATGGAACAAACCCAATAATGACATCAATTCTCATCCACCAAGAAAACACCAACAAAACCTACAACAAACTCTAAAATTACAACATCAAAAGACCACTAAACCCCAAAAGAACAACAAACCTTTTATTAACATAAATAAAGATGGATTATTTTTCATTTAAAACAGCAACTTAAAAACAAAATAATGATGTAAGAACAAATAAAAACCAGCTCAAAAGTAACGATTTAAAATTGAAAAAACGGCTAAATAAACCCATAAGTACAAGTTTAAAATTGATTTTTTAAGCAGTAAGCAAAGAAAAACTTGATCAAACCATAAAAACATTGCTATTCTAAAAAGCATAGAGTTAAACATCACTATTAAGGAGCAGTGTTATGATTACTTCTTCACAAAAACAAGGACTTGTAATGATCGCGGTTGTTGTTGGCCTAATGACGCTGCCGATGATGTACTAGTCAGATTACAGAAAACAAAAAGGGACGCTTTCGCGTCCCTTTTTGTTATAAAGCAGATAAAACAATCAGATTCAGTTCAATAACTAGACACACGTCTAATTACTCTCCAACTCTAAAATATCCCACTTTTCTGGCGTTTATTGTAAATGCTTTGATAAAACATCCCAATGCGCATAATAGAAAAATAATGCCGCGACAGTGATGAGTGTCATCAGGGTGATGGCCGCCCGCCATACAAAACGACTGCTACGCGGAGTCAGCTCTTTTTCACACTCATCGCACGTGGTCAAAAAATCTCTCTGGCTATCGAGTTTGTAGTCTTCTTCATGCACAACTTTGTTGCGAATGGTCGCAATATAGCGCAGCTTGCTTATGACATCGTGAGGCAATCGCTCTTCACAACTGGTGATAAGTTGATGAAGCCCTTTGCCTTCCGCGTGATACTGGGTACGAAGCAGCTTTTCCAACTTACGTGTGCGGATAACAACTTTCTCTATATCAGACATGGCTTCCCTCCATCGCTAGTAAAGTTTAGGGGCAAAACAAAGCCTTTTACAACTTCGAGTCTCCACTCTTGGTTAGCCTTTGTTCTTTCAGTCACTGCGAATTATTATCTCCCTTTTCATTGCTGGACAAAATTGTTCCCCTAGTAAATTAATGTAAAGGAATCAATTACTAGCTATATCAGGATACTGACAATTTTCCCAATCCCTTGTGATATGCGTCTAATAAATCATTCAAGATACGCACCAACTTATCACTCAATTGCGCCAAGCCTCATCTCTAATACAAATAACCGCTAGAATAGCCAACATTAGAAGGGAGATCTCATCATGCCAATCACACTGATTGTTGCGATTCTTGTGTTCATTTTAGTGAGTGCTTGGGCATTCCAGCGTTTTTTTAGTAAGCATATTCAAGGGCAAGGAGCTCCAGAGCAAACGGCTGAAGTGACCGTTTTGGATAAGCAAGCGATTGAAATTGAGGACCCAGCGCCAGGGCAAGATGACCAAGAATATTGGATATACGTTCAGAAAGGGCGTTTGGGGCCAAAGCGTGAATTCCAAATCGGTATCCATTATTACCACGCACTTAACCCCGGGGACAAAGGCACACTCACCTACCAAGGTGACAAATTCCTGCACTTTGCGCTGAAGCGTTAACTAAGGAAGCAACCACCTTGTTTTAGCGGAGCGAGACAACAACCAACTGGTAAACAGTGCTCCTCCGCCACTCAACACAATCCACACCGGAATCACCCAGCCTGGGTGCCCCTGATACCAAGCATACTCTTTCATTGGCCATAAAAAGATAGGATGAAGAATATAAATCCCGAGACTGTGCTGGCTGATAAAACTAATCACTTTCTGAGCTCGCTCAGATAGCCCTTCACCAAAGTATCGACAAAGCATAAAGACCATGCTCGCCGCCGCTACAACATTGAGCGTTTTATAGGACAACCAGCGACCAACCGTGTATTTATCCGCTGCCAGACTATTGGTCACCACCATATAAACCGTAATGGCTAACGCCGCGCAGCCAAGCAAGCTCACTAGCGCTACGCTACGTTTGGTTAGCGGTATTCTCTGCCATAGAATATAGCCAAGTGGTAAGTACCCACTATAGAGCCAGAGTTCATGACTCCAAAACCCATCAATCCCCATCAAGTAAAGCAGCGTTGTAACTAACCAAAGGACGGTGAATAGATATAGTGGCGTATCATCTTCGCGCTTCACTACCCATTGGAAGATGGGAATCACAAAGTAGAGCGGGATAAAGTAGTAAAAGAAACCAAGGTGATAGTAGGTCGCATGCTGAGGGCTATTGAGCAGAACCTCTTGGGAAACTTTGGCGTCAAAACCGTTGGCTGTCCAACCTGAGAGATAACCATAAAATAGCGACCAAACAAGAAACGGCACCAAAACCTTCCCTAAACGCCGCTTAACATAGTAGTGAAGATCAAAAGGTCGCTTATCACTCAACATCAAGGCGCCGGAGATCAAAATGAACACAGGAACAGCCCAACGTGTCACTCCGTTTGTTGCAACAGCCGTAAACCACTCGTCAAAAGGAATGACTCCCAGTTCATGGCGATACGGCGCTAGCACGTGGATGGCAATCACAGCCACAGCCGCCACACAGCGCAGCAAGTCAAAAAACTGGACACGTTCTCTCATTGTTCAACCTCAGTGTTATAACCCTCTGAATATAGCAATAAAAAAGCTGACCAAGGTATAAGCTTGGTCAGCTTTTAGTCATGAGAAGGTCGGAGGTTGCGTTTATGCCGTCGCGACTTGATTCACTTTCGGTAGCTTAAGTGAAATAAGCGTAGTCAGTGCTAGAAAGGCAAACGAGACCCACAAACACGCTGCTAGTCCTGCCATTTGGAACACCCAACCAGACAAAATCGTACCGATCAGACGCCCCATTGCATTGGCCATGTAGTAAAAACCCACATCCAAAGAGACCCCATCACCTTTCGCATAGCTGACGATTAGATAAGAGTGAAGTGACGAATTGACGGCGAAGATCGCCCCGAAAATCATCAATCCTCCGACAATCACGAACTCAGGTTGCCAGCCAATCTGAACAGCGTAGGCAATTGATGCGGTGACGATGGCTAATCCACCAGCCCAAAGCATTGCGGCGTGACCATCGGGCACTTTCCCTTGTGCTTTGCCAGTAATCTTGGGCGCAACGCCCTGAACAACGCCGTAAGCAATTGTCCAAGCTGCAAGAAATCCTCCAACCCACGAATGATCCCAACCAAAAACGCTGCCGAGATAAATGGGCAGTGCCACGACAAACCACACATCACGAGCACCAAATAGGAACATACGTGCCGCCGAGAGAATGTTGATCGACTCAGACTTAGAGAAAATTTGCTTAAACTTCGGCTTGGTCTTCGCTTTGCCCAGATTGGCTTCTAAGCTGAGAACACTACCAATAAACACCAGAGTCAGTACCGCCGCCATGGTCAACACCGCATAGGTAAAACCAATGGTAGAGAGAAGCAAGCCGCCGACAAAGAATCCCGCCCCTTTCAATGCATTCTTAGAGCCCGTGAGGATTGCAATCCACTTATACAGCGCGCCTTGCTGTTCGTCTGGCACCAAAGTTTTAATCGAACTTTTGGCGCTCATTTTATTGAGGTCTTTGGCGATCCCAGACAATGCCTGAGCGGCCATTACCCAAGGAATCGTCAGCCAACCACTAGGCACCGCTAACATGGCCAGCGCGACAATTTGCATCCCTAGCCCGAGGTTCATGGTCTTGTTTAAGCCCAGCCTAGCCCCCAACCAGCCACCAACGAGGTTTGTCACCACACCAAAAAATTCATAGAACAAAAACAACGAGGCGATTTCTAGCGAACTGTAGCCCAAATCGTAGAAATAGAGCACCACTAGCATACGCAGTGCACCATCAGTAATGGTGAAATTCCAGTAGTTGAACGTCACCAACATATATTGACGCACGCTCTTGCTGAGAGTAGAGAACATAAGGTGAAATCCTCAAATGTGCTGTTCACGGAGCTTTCGGACACCCATGTTCCAAAAGCTCTGATCCAATGCCTTACAACGTAGAAACCGCGGTAATGTATTCAACTTGAACAGGCTTAGTGAATGCGCCTGGGCGAAGGGCTTGAACTTGAGAGATGATACTTTCTAGCGGCCAACCCTTTTCTAGCAATAGATGAGCGGCAAACAACCCAGTGCGACCCGAGCCACCCATACAGTGCATTGCAACCTTACCGCCGCTATCTACGATCTTATGAAGCTCAGGGCTTGCAGCTTGCCACTTGGCAGCGAAGTCTTCATCAGGGGCACAGTCATCTTCGATTTCTATTTGAAACCATTGCATTCCCAACTGCTTAGTCAAAGCCCCAAGCTCAGAGACCTCTTTGCTAGCAAGCTCGGCGTCATCTAGCGCCGTCACAATCGCGGCAACGCCTTGCTCTTTAAGCTGCTGCAGCGACGCTTCGAGCTCAACGCCTTTCGTTCCAGGGCAAGGAGTCAGTACTAAGGCACCAGCATCAACATCGAGTTGCCATGTCGGGTGAATCTGAACAGAATCTGTCATGTTATCCCCCTTACGCCATGCCCACGTTACGGACCAACTCAGCCGTACGTGTCGCGTAACCCATTTCGTTGTCATACCATGCGTAGATCTTCACCATGCGTTTGCCAACGAGCATGGTTGATAACGCATCCACGATGGTTGAGCGCTGATCGCCTTTGTAGTCAATCGATACAAGTGGACGCTCTTCATAGCCGAGAATGCCAGCCAGTTCATTTTCTGATGCCTGTTTAAGTAGCGCGTTGACTTCTTCAGCCGTCGTATCTCGTTTGACTTCAAAGATAATGTCAGTCAGGGAAGCATTCGCTAGCGGTACACGGACTGCATGACCGTTAATGCGGTTTTCGAGCTCAGGGAAAATCTCGACAATCGCTTTCGCAGACCCCGTCGTTGTCGGAATCAGGCTCATACCACAAGCACGAGCACGACGTAGGTCTTTGTGCGGCGCATCCAGAATGGTTTGGGTGTTAGTCAGATCATGAATGGTAGTAAAAGAGGCGTTTTCAATACCAAGCTTCTCATTGATCACTTTCACAACTGGCGCGATACAGTTGGTAGTACAAGATGCCGCGGTGACAATTTTGTGTACGGCTGGGTCAAAGATTTCATCATTAACACCCACCACGATGTTAGCCACGCCTTCTTCTTTAACTGGCGCAGAAACAACTACTCGCTTCACACCTTGATCTAAATACTTATTGAGGAAAACACCTTCGCGATGAACCCCTGTCGCTTCAATCACTACTTCACAGCCAGACCAATCGATCGCATCTATATCACGCTGCTGCGACGTTTGAATGCGCTTTCCATCGATGATCATCTCATCGCCTTCTGCGGTCACAGCGTGGTGCCAACGCCCCTGTACAGAATCGAACTCTAGCAGATGTGCTAATGTTGCGGTGTCCCCTGCAACGTCGTTGATTTGAACAAATTCTAGCTCTGGCCAATCAAACGCGGCGCGCAATGCCAAACGCCCAATACGACCGAAACCGTTAATGCCTACTTTAATCGTCATAATGCTATCTCTTCCATTGTCTATTATTGGCAGCAAACAGGACGAGCCTGAATCGCGTGTAATCGTTCTAGGTCTTGTTGGTACTCCGCCTTCAGGCAGTTTGAAGCAACAAGATCATCAATCAGTTTATTCATCCACCCCGGTAGACCCGAGGCCAAGCGATAGAACACCCACTGTCCTTGTCTCACATCGACTAAAATCCCGTTTGAACGCAGCTGCGCAAGGTGGCGAGAAATTTTAGGTTGGCTTTCTTGCAGCGCTTCGGTGAGTTCTCCGACACATAAGCACTCTTCACGTACAATCAACATTAAGCTGCGAACACGTGTTTCATCGGACAATAGTTTGAAAAACTGATGCGGTAACATATAAAACATACTCATATATGGATATGCGTATATCTTTATTTATTTGTGCGTAGAGATCAACACACGCGAGGCGGTGTCATAAAAACTTCATACTGACTGAAATGGGAAAGGCGAAGCGGTGTAGATTACACCACGCGATTGATGTCTTGACTCCAGCGCTGTGCAGCAGAGATTTTAGGCATGATATCGTCAACGGAGAGGTTAAGCTGATGACACGCTTCTTTAATGCCATACCAATCGGCACGTTCATAGCACTCCTCAACCTTGAGCAGTAAACCATAAGGCCCTTGTCGCTCAAGGAGTGCAAGCTTGATAGATGAACACAAAGGGAGTTGTTCCACTAGCTCATCCAACGAGACATCGATGAGCGCATCAAGCATCGAGAACAGACCAATAAGAAACGCCTGATCACGATATTCATTGAATGGGTTATCGTTGGCCATCAACTGACAAAACTGAGCGCGCTGCAGTGACAGGTTGTAAAGTTCTTTGGGTTTCCTTGTCGAAACAAACGAGGCCACCGCCAACGACACAAAGATTTTGAGTTTATCTTGGCCAAGATAAATCAGCGCTTGGCGAAAGGAAGAGATGGATACTTCCAAACGATCAGACATGGTATTAACAAAACGGAGCAGTTGATAAGACAGCGACACATCTTTAGCGACAATTTTCTCTATTTTGACGAAGTCCACTTCCGGTTGGCAGACCTCTTTAAACAGCTCCATGGCAATCAGCTGTTCTGGGCTTAAATACCCTTTGCGAGTGATTTCAGGTTTACCAAAAAAGTAGCCCTGGAAAAAACTAAAACCTGCTGAACGCGTGGTCAGAAACTCCGCCTCGGTCTCAACACGCTCGGCAAGAAAACGGCGTTTTACCCCTTTGCCGATGCGCTCTTTTACAAAGTCACAGGCGGACTCTAGCCCCATCGCCATGATGTCGAGTTTGACGATTTGTACAAAGGGTAAAAAGCGCTCCCACTCAGCACTGTAAACAAAATCATCAAGTGCAATTAAGTAACCGGCTTGGCTGAGCTTTTTGACCGCAAGGTAGAGCTCATCATTCGGCGTGCAAGTTTCCAGCACTTCGATAACGACCTTGTCCTTAGGCAATACCATAGGTAAGCCACGTATCAAGCTCTCTTGAGGGAAGTTAATAAAGCAACGAGAAGTGTCAATCGCTGGGTTGGTGCCCAGCGATAAAAAATTTTCGACAATCAACCTGTAAGTCGCACGATTCGATTCGATGTGGCTGGGGTAAGCATTCTTCTCGCCGTCACGAAACAGCAACTCATACCCTAAAGTTTGTCGCTTCGCGTTAAAAATCGGCTGACGAGCCACATAGGTATCGCGCGTTATACGTTGCATTCAAGTCCTTGCTGTCGTCTATGCTTTAGCAGTCGCCAAAAGCGCTCCACAGCCCACAAACATGGAGCCAAAGAGCTTATTGATTCTCGCCATCATACGATCCGAGCGAATAAAGCGCCCCATCTGAGAAGCCAATGTGGTGTAACCTAGCATTACGATAGAGTCAATCAATACCGTAGTAATACCCAATACCAATAGTTGCGGGACCTGGTCTTGAGCCGGATCGATAAACTGCGGAAAAAGGGCAACCAGAAAGACGATGGATTTAGGGTTGGTAAGGTTAATGAATACCGCCTTTTTCATCAAGGTAAAAGCCGATAATTCTTGCGCAACCGATGACGTATTGAGCCCAGTTGAATCTCGCCACTTTTGAATACCGAGCCAAACAAGATAAACCACGCCAACCCACTTGATCACCGAGAACGCAAAAGCAGACTGCGCAACTAAGGCACCGATTCCTGCTCCAACGAGCATAATATGGATAGCTAAGCCAATCTGTAACCCTGCGATAGCCGCAACGGACTTACGCGTACCGTAACTCAAGCCGTTACTGATAGAGTTAACGGTTCCAGAACCCGGCGCCAAGCTAAAAACGATCGCTGTGACCACATAAGCTAACCAAACATGTATATCCATTGTGTTTTCCTCTCGACTAAACGCACCTAGCCACACATAATCTAGCTGTGTTTTACCAAAACCCCTTCAGGCTAACAAAATCCATGAATAACTCGAGCTCTAGCATTACTGCTTCTTATACTCAAGAGTCGAATTTTGAGCAAGCAATCAATGGTCGAATTGCTGAACTATGGCACTCTAGAGAAGAAGGCATGGTGAGATCTTTTGATAAAACCCAACTTTTCTGGGTCAAGTTGACCAAGCCTGAACATCACAAAGCGATTGTTGTCGTTAATGGTCGAATCGAGTGTACTTGGAAGTATCAAGAGCTGTTTTATGACCTGTTCCAGCAAGGGTACGACATCTATTCGTATGATCATCGTGGTCAGGGCTACTCTGATCGACTGATTGACGATAAGCAAATGGGTTACGTGCATGAATTCGACGACTACGTAAAAGACCTCAATCGCATGGTCACTCACTTTGGCTTAGCCGATTATCAGTCATGCTACCTGCTGGGTCATTCCATGGGAGGCAATATCGTCACCCGCTATGTGCAAACGTACCCTCAGCACCCTTTTGACGCCGTGGCGTTGAGTGCACCAATGTTTGGTGTGAATCTCCCTGGTCACATCAAACCAATCGCCACCTTATTGGGTCAAATACTCACCGCAATTTACCCCAAGCCGACTTTTGCTCCAGGTCAAGTGGCTTACTTCCCTAAACCTTTTGAGGGTAACCTACTTAGCCAAAGCCATGTGCGTTATCACTGGTTTCGTGCCCTTTATGATCAAAAGCCAGAGATTCAAATTGGTGGCGCCAGTACTCGCTGGGTATGGCAAGGCTTAATGGCTTCTAAACAATGTCTCTTGATGACCCGTCACATCAAAGTACCCCTGCTCTTGCTGCAAGCGAGTGAAGACCAAATCGTCTGTAATCAAGATCAAATCCGCTTTATGAAGAAGCTCGCCAAGACCAACACTCAATGTGCGATGAAGATTTTATATGGATCTCGACATGAGGTGCTGTTTGAGCAAGATGACTATCGCAATGATGCATTAGACACCGTGATGATGTTCTTCGAGCAGCATCAGCGGCAAAAATAGGAAAAGCCAAGAAGTGATCTTTACCCTCTTTTTCCCCTTTCGCTTCAAGTAAACTGGTTGCTTAACCCATTTCGGGTCGCCAATAGTTGTTAATGAGGGTGATATGACCGACACACGCAAAGAAACGCCTTTTCACATCGTCGCATCAGATTTAGATGGGACTCTTCTAGCTCCAAACCACCAGCTGAGTGACTTCTCGAAACAAACGCTGAAGGAGCTTCATCAGAAGGGCTTGACGTTCATCTTTGCTACTGGTCGTCATCACGTCGACGTTGCTGGGATTCGCGAAATTGCGGGGATTCCGGCTTATATGATCACCTCCAACGGTGCTCGCGTCCACGACCAAAATGATCAGCTGATGTACAGCAAAAACGTACCAGAAGCCTTAGTACAAGACGTGATCGATGTGATCAGACAGGATCAAGATATCTTTATCCACATGTACCAAAATGAAGATTGGTTGTTGGATCGTGACGATGAAATGTTGGCAAAATTCCACAGCGAATCTGGTTTTTCCTACAAACGCTTTAACGCGGAACGTGCCCCAACTGACGGCATCGCTAAGATCTTCTTTACCCATCCAGAGCAAGATCACGACCATTTAGTCGTCTTTGAAAATAAACTGCGCGAAACCTTCGGTGATCAACTCAACATCGCTTTCTCTACCCCTTGGTGTTTAGAAGTTATGGCTGCGGATGTCTCCAAAGGCGAAGCTTTAAAGGCGGTCGCAGAGTCTCGCGGGCTTACCCTCGATAACTGCATTGCTTTTGGTGATGGCATGAATGATGTCGAAATGCTCTCAATGGCAGGAAAAGGGCTTGTGATGGGGACTTCTCACCACAAAGTGATGGATGCGCTACCAAACAATGAAGTTATCGGTAGCAACGCCGATGACGCCGTCGCTCACTACCTGAAAGCGCATCTTATCTAATAACAAAGCCAAAGGTTGCCACTGGCAGCCTTTTTCACTTTCGCCGCCTTGTTTACCCTGCATCCCTTTGGCTTGGCAGTGTCTCTTTTCCCAAAATGGCCTGCCACTCTTGCTCTGTTACCGGCATGATCGATAAGCGATTACCTCGCTTAACCAAAGGCATATTCTCGAGCTCTGGCATCGCTTTCAACACACTCAACGGAATGACGCGTTCGGTTTTACGGACAAACTCAATATCAACCATCACCCAACGAGGGTTTTCTGGCGTAGACTTCGGATCGTAGTAATCACTATCAGCGTCAAAGGCAAAATGATCTGGGTACGCTTCTCGAATCACTTTCGCGATGCCCGCAACTCCGACCTTTTTACACGAGGAGTGATAAATCAGCACTAAGTCTCCCTCTTTGACATCATCACGCATCATATTTCTTGCTTGATAGTTGCGTACCCCTTCCCAACAAGAGGTCTCTTGTGTGCGAAGAGTGTCAATAGAGAAGGTGTCCGGTTCAGTTTTAAATAACCAATATGCCATAATAGCTTCCGATGAATTTCGTATGAGGAAGATATAGCATGAAGGCGTTGCAAAACCCAGTCGCACTGGCGACTTTACTGACACTCCAAGCCTGCTCGATGAGTGCAACGACGCCAGAGACGCCACCGCAGCCGACGGCAACGCTGAGCAACCCAACGTCAATCAAGCCGCAAACCTTCGTGATGCGCGGCCAGGTGGTACTGGGACATGAAGTCAGCTCAATCACCCCCTGTGGCAGTCAGCAGCAATATTGGCTCGACCTTCCTCGTGACCGCTTTAATCAAGGACTCACTCTGGTCCGCGCTCCCTACGAGCCCCTTTATGGAGAAGTGATCGGCCACCTTGCCCCAGCAGGCAAAGATGGCTTCGCCTCGGATTACCCCGCGCGCTTTGTCGTGGACCAAGTCAACCTGCTGAGTGCGGAAAACCCAAACCGATGCGATCGACCATTGAAGTCCACACACGCGTTTGGCACTGAGCCATCATGGTCAGTTAAGTTTAACCAAGGCGAACTGACGTTCAGCCAGATCGGCAAATCCGATCAATCGTTGGCCATCACTTCCAGTCGTATCGAGATGGAAAACCGCCGCTATACCTTTAAACGTGGCAACTTGGAGTTGCAGCAACAGAGTTGTGTCGATGGCATGAGTGACAGCCTTTACGGTTGGACATCGACCTTCACGCTCGACAACGAAACCTATCATGGCTGCGCAACGCTCGCGAACCAAGATGCTACGCAGGACTGGGTCGCCACCTACCAAGCCCAAGCGGTAAAAAGTAACCCATTCAGCGTCACCTTAACTCTGAACCCCGACCACACTGCCGCCACCGTCTATCGTTACCCAAGCGGTGATGCCGATACTGTCGAAAAAGGTTACTGGCAGCAGCTTTCTCCCCAGCAAGTACAGGTTGTAGGCACTCACTTACAGGGACAACCTTTGCTGTCGGAGCGTTTGTATCTGCGCGATGGCTACCAGCTATCAACCCAACAAGAAAAGGTCGGTGACGTGGTCTATGACATTGCCAATGGCGGCTTAACCCTATTTAAAACCAAAACCACCTCCGGCAGTGAGACGATTGCCAACCAGCGTTCGCTTTCTGCGGATAAAATACCCTCCAGCGACCAGTACAACCCTGCCGTAGACAAGGCGCTGCGCGAATATTTCAAACAGCATAAAACCGATCCAACAGGGACTCGCTACCGCTGGCTCACCTACGATCTCAATGGAGATGGCAACCAAGAGCTATTAGCGCAACTCGATTGGTGCGGTTCTGGCGGTTGCACCCTGCTAGTGTTTGAGAGCCATCAACAAAAATGGCGCTTCAATAGCCGCATTACGCTAGTGCAAACACCGATTAACTTAGGTAAGAAAACGCATCACCAATGGCAAGACTTAGTGCTATTTGTGAGTGGCGGCGGCGCGGTACCTAACCAGCATGTGATGCAGTACGATGGCATCAGCTACCCACTCAACCCAAGCACCGCTCCTACCGCAAACTATGACGAAATTAGCCAAGTTCAGCTGTTTTCTGATGGTTTAACCCCATTCCAAGGAGGAGTGACGCTATAACATGGTAGCCTCAACCCCTTGCCCCGAGTGCGGACTGCTGCATAACTGCGTCTGCGCTCAATTGCCTCAAGTGTCGGTCAATGCCCATATCGCGCTATTGATGCATGAGAATGAGCTCACGCGTGATACCAATACCGGCCAGTGGTTGCTCAAATCTATCCCTAGCAGTAGCCAACATGTTTGGCAACGCACCTCACCGTGTCCGAACTTGCTAGCGTTACTCAAAGATGAACGCTATTTACCTGTACTGCTGTTTCCCAATGACCTAAGCCATCCAGTCAGTAGCGCGCAAGTTCAAGCCACGCAAGCAGGGAAAATACCGCTGTTTATTATCCTTGATGGAACATGGCAGGAAGCAAAGAAGATGCTGAGAAAAAGCGCGTGGCTCGCGGATATCCCCTTAGTCCACATCACGCCTTCTCACGCGTCCGTCTATCAACTAAGACGAAATCAATCGCAAGGCAATCTATGCACTTTGGAAGTCGCGGCGGAGGTGATAAGAGAGTTAGGCGGGAAGAGCCAAGCTGATAGTCTCATCCACTTCCTCGCCCATTATATGCGGGTGTTCAAAGCGGATAAGAGCGGTCATCCCTACCGCTCTAATTAGAATAAGCGTGTCGGCTCAGCCAAGTGGAAACCTTGGAGGTAGTCGACACCTAAGTCTTCTGCGATTTGGCACACTTTCGGGTTATGAACAAATTCGGCCACTGTTTTGGCATTCAGTACTTGGCATAGCTGCACCAACTGCCCCGTGATTTGGCGCTGCTTGTTGTCGACATCAATGGTCTTAATCAAGCTGCCATCGAGCTTAATCACATCGGGCTCTAGACGAATGATTTCATCGATATTGGAGTAGCCCGAGCCAAAATCATCGACCAAGATACGCACGCCCATTTTCTTGAAGTGACCACACACTTCGGCCATCCGCGCAAAGTCTTTGATTTGCTCAGACTCAAGCACCTCTATCCCTAGCCGGCTTGGATCATTGAGCTTTCTCACCGCTTGTTCCAATATCGAGAGCGTTCGATCGCTCAACATATCTTGTGGCGATAAGTTGATGGAAAATGACTCCTGTTTATCCGCCATAAAATCTAACGTTGAAGTCATCATGTATCGGCTCAAGCGCGTGTAAAGATGCGTCCCTTCGATGATCGGCAAAAAACGTCCTGGGGAAATGATCTCTCCATCGTCTTCAATGCGCACCAAACACTCTTGGGAAATTTGCTCGCGACTGTAAGCAGCAAAGATTGGTTGGCTATAAGTAATAATCCGCTGATTGAGAATCGCTCGACTGACACTGCCCATTAAGCCTAATCGGTCTTGGTGCTCTTCCATCGTCGTACCGCAATCGCGCGCGTTCATAAAGTGGGTGTTGCGCTCTTTGCCACGGCGCCTAGCATCAATCGCTTTGAGTAGAAGCTCATCCCCCGTCACATCAGGAAAGTCCGCCACACTCGCAATCCCACCGATAATCGAAACAGATAAGTAGTCAACATCAGGTAAACCATATGGCTCAAAGTTGATGTGCTCTATCTGATCAGCAAACTGAGAGAACTCCTGTTTGATCAAATCGCTTGGTTGCTGAGAGTGAAAGACGATCGCCCATTCCGCAGTGCCAATGTAGTAAAGACTCTTCACCATCTCAGAGCCGTGACGGCTCGACAAACGGTCAACAAAGTGGTCACTCAAATCACTGATGAGTTCATCGGCAACTTGATAGCCATACTTCTCGTTCACTTGGTGAAAATTTGACAGCTTAAGCGTGATCACATGTTCATCAGGCGCCACCACTTTCAGCGCTTCTTGCAAGGCCACACGGTTTTTCAATCCGGTTCGTTTGTCCAATCGGTAACTGTTGATGAGTTTTTCGGTTTGCGCAGCGAGCTTGCGTTCCATCTCAAGGCGCACCTCATCCAACTCCTCAATGGAATAACGAATTAAGTGAAAAAGCGGAGAGATAGGGTACGATTCGGTTTGTTCTGAAAGGTCTAGAGGCGGTCGGCGAGAGTCTTCACTGAGGGCAAGATAAGTCATGCTATGGTGCAACACATCTTGATGTTTCTCTCTGAAAAGCTCGCCCATACAATAAGAGCCGTTACAAGATTCAAACTTATCGAAGGGTTTGATTTCACTCATCCCTTCGATGAATTCGAGCCGAGATTCGCAGTTATAGATAAAAATGGCTTGCGGATTAAACTGAGCTAAGTTGCGAACATCATGCCCAACTTGCTCCAATGTCAGTGATGGGTGGTTGTAACACAATTGCAGCTCATCGCCGAGTTCAATCGGCTTATCGAACTCAATGCTGCCGTCTGGGTAAATGGCCGTGGGAATACAGATTTGTTGATTCGTCAGTTGCAGTGGAAAGCTCAGCATCTGCTCCAAACTCAACTCTCGACCGTCCGCTAAGCGATCACGATAAACCTCATGTGCTGGTTTGTGATTGATCGTGTGTAAGATTGAGCCTGAAACACTGGTCGCGCATAAAGGGCTACCAATGGTATTCCACTCCGAAAACGCATTACGCCAAATTTGCAGCACCTCACTGTGTAAGGCAACAAACACCGCCCCTTTGTGATACGTTTTCACACCATGCAGCAGCCACTCTTTGCGTCCATTCACCGATGCGGCCAATCCACCACAGATTGGTACATCGCATCGCTTACCTAACGCTTGGTACAGGTTATAGTCCCAACTGTTGGTGACGTGAGAGAAGCTAATGATCGCTTTGGAATTCTGATTAATCGCCAACTGCTCAATGACCGTGCAGGCATCTTGCTCTGGGTCATCATTCAGATCTAGAGAAAAAGAAGAGAATTGCGTGTGTTCAAATTGAGCGACACAAATCAACGTCCCACCATGATGAATTTGACTGTCATACACCACATGCCGAGTGCTATGCCCAATCACTTCGCTGTCAGGGAGAACTTGCTTGATATAAGCCGCATATCGAGACGCGATCGTCGCTGGTTGAGTCGACAATATTTGTACTAAATTCGAACTACCTAATCCTTTGGGCAGTTGATTGATAAACGTCATCAATTGCTGGTTGTCAAAAACCAGCGCGGAGTAAGTGCGCATTCTATAAGCCTAAGACGTTGATATAATGAGATCTCTTCTGAATATAACCTAATCTATGTCTCGGCAGATGAAAAGCGATTATTTTGTAAGAATGTGCCTAAATCTCACTCAAAAGTAGTAAGTCTTGCAATCGTTTCACCTCGACATCGGGCAAAGTTGTTGCTCTAGGCTGGTCGTAGATGGATTGAAACTGGTCATTGAACCAACAAGCGGATAATCCACTGTTTTTAGCGCCCAAAACATCCGTAACAACATGGTCGCCAACATGCAATATCGAAACGCGAGGCAAATCTAAAAATTGCACCGCTTTGTCAAAAAGTTGCGGGTGCGGTTTCGCATAACCATCAGGCCCCGCCTTAAGAATTAACGAAAAATACCCCGCTAAGCCAATCTTATCGACATCCACATTGCCATTCGTTATTGCCACCAGCGGCATCACTGACGCGAGTTGAGCCAGCACCTGATGCGATTCATCTGGAACGGTAAAATCACTGCGAAATTCCAGCACTCGCTCAATCAGTTCACTGGCAGCTAAATCCGCTTGCGCTTGGCTGTAACCCAGTTCCATCAGTCCGGTCAGGATCTGTTGATATCGCCAAGCCGTTACATCATTTTTGAGCCAAGAATCGTCGCTGAGCACCTGACGCTTTATCGCTCGCCACCAATCAGAAGAACGTGTCGCAGAGACAGGATGATGCTGATGCAGCCACGCCATCGCTTTGGCTTCCACCTGACGAATAACCGGACGGTTGTCGTACAAGGTATCATCCAAATCAAACGTCATTGCCTGAATCGGGCCAAGTTGGCGATAAAAAATCATTCCTTTTTGCTCCGTTTTTTCGCTCGTGGATGGGCTTGATCGTACACTTCTGCTAGATGTTGAAAGTCTAGGTGGGTATAGATTTGCGTAGTCGAGATATTCTCATGTCCTAAAAGCTCTTGAACCGCCCTCAGGTTGTTGCTCGACTCCAAAACATGGGTTGCGAAAGAGTGGCGCAGTTTATGTGGACTGATGTGGCTAGCGACAGCCTGCTTTTGTCCCCACTCAGCCATCCGTTTTTGAACATTACGATGAGAAATACGCACACCGAGTTTAGACACAAACAGCGCGGGTTCATCGGATTTTGCCAAGGTTCCACGCACTTTCATCCACTTGCCGACCCACTCAGACGCCATGCCAGAAAAAGGCACTTTACGTTCTTTGTCGCCCTTACCGACAACACGAATTTCACCGGAGAAAAAACTGACGTCTTTCACATTGATGCTCACAAGCTCCGCCAAACGCAGGCCTGCCCCATACATCATTTCCATCATGGCGCGATCGCGAATCGACAACGGATCATCTTCGTTTACTTCGAGAAGTTGCCCAACCTCATCGACATCGAGGTTTTTCGGCAATGGGCGCTTCTTACGCGGAGCAGACACGCCTTTGGCGGGATTCGCGCTTATCTCTCCACGCAAAATAAGAAAATCGAAAAAACTGCGTAAAGAAGAGAGTCGCGTGGCTAAGCTGCTCGCCTTCATGCCGTCACGCATGCCTTTACTCGCCAACTGTCTTACCCACGCAGAGTCAACTTGAGACCAATCTTTCAGACCAAGTTGTACGAGGTGCTGCGCCATGGTTTCAAGTTGCTGCTTGTAGTTGCGTTGAGTGTGGAGACTTAACCCCTTCTCACTTCGTAGATATTCGTAGAAGCGTTCAAGGGGCTTTTGTAGACCATTAGGAAGAGGTGTTGCTGATTCGCTCATCTTGTTCACATTGCCATGGAAGAGACTCAATTAAATGAGAAAGCACCAACGCTAAATGGCGTAAGAAAAGAGTATCCATATGCGGTTGGAAGTGCCCACCATCGGTACTGGAAAACGCCAATACGCCCTGTAACGACTTTCTCTTTAATGGTAGTACGACATAAGAGCCCATCTCTGGTGCGCGATGGTTGTCACCAAATAGGAGCTCTCGATCCGCTTTGCGCATGCGCCCCAAGTAAGCCTCTTTGCCATTCAAATGGTTGGTAGCAAAACGCAAGTAGGACTCTTTCTCCAATGAGTAGTAGCTTGATTCAGACTCCAGTAGACGCAAATACGCGACCAAACCTAAAGACTTTGCCATCTCTTCAATTGCTTTAACAACCGACAACAACGAATCACATTTGAGGATTTGCTCCTGCAGAGCCATAAACTCGTGGAAGGTTTGATCGTTACTTTTAGCAAGCGACATCAACGAAGTGATGTCTTCTTCGAGCTCTTCAATACGTTGACGCTGCCGGTTCAATTGTACATGCACAAGCGACACCGTTCCTTGCTCTTGATGGGGTAGCGCAAGGCGGTCCACTAGCTCACGACGACTCAGAAAAAAATCGGGGTTGTCACGTAAGTATTCTGCAATAACTTCTTCCGTCAGAGCATCCGCTTCAATTTGAGACACGTTGATTCCTTGATTGTGTGATTTAGCAGCTCAACTGCCCATCAAAAACATGAGTCGCAGGTCCTGTCATAAACAGAGGTTTACCCGGCCCTTTCCAACTGATCTTTAAGTCGCCACCCGGTAAATGCACGGTGACATGTTCATCCAACAAACCTTGAACAACACCGACAGCGACGGCGCCACACGCACCACTGCCGCACGCTTGTGTTTCACCCGCACCGCGTTCGTAAACACGCAGGTTCACTTCGTTGCAGCTAATCACCTGCATAAAGCCAGCATTGACCCGCTCAGGAAAACGCTCGTGAGACTCAAGCAGTGGTCCTAAGGTTTCCACATCGGCGGTGGCGACATCATCCACCACGGTCACCACATGCGGATTACCCATACTCACTGCGCCACAGAAAAGCGTTTTGTCTTCGGCACGTAAAATGTAGGTTTTTTCCGTTTGTTTGGCTTTGAATGGGATCTTGTTTGGTTCAAACTCAGGCACACCCATATTGACGGTGACTTGGTCATCCTCTTCAATATTGAGCACCATTTTGCCTTTCTTTGTGCTCACGCTAATGCTGTATTTGTTCGTCAATCCTTTCATACGGACAAAACGGGCAAAGCAGCGTGCACCGTTACCACACTGTTCTACTTCACTGCCATCGGCATTAAAAATCCGGTAGTGGAAGTCGGTTTCAGGATCATAAGGCGCTTCAACCACCAGCAGTTGGTCAAAGCCAACCCCTGTATGACGATCCGCCAAACGGCGGATCAAATCAGGCGAGAAAAAAATGTTTTGGGTAATGCAATCCACGACCATAAAGTCGTTACCCAAACCATGCATTTTAGAAAAATGGAAATGCATACAGGTCCAATTACTCCGGAAGAATGTTTTCTAGTGCCCATAAACTGGACAGCTCTTCACGTTGACGCACAAGATGAGACTGATCGCCATCAACCATCACTTCAGCAGCACGCACGCGAGTGTTGTAGTTTGAAGACATCACGAAGCCATAAGCGCCAGCAGAGCGCACAGCCAGTAAGTCATTTTCCTCTAAAACTAGGCGACGGTCTTTACCTAAGAAGTCACCAGTCTCACAAATTGGCCCGACCAAGTCGTACTCTTTTGCTTCCCCTTCACGAGGAGCGACAGGGACAATATCTTGCCACGCTTGGTATAACGCAGGGCGCATCAAGTCATTCATTGCGGCATCAATAATGGCAAAGTTTTTGTGTTCCGTGTGCTTTAAGAATTCAACTTTGGTCAACAAGATACCGGCATTCGCGGCAATCGCACGACCCGGTTCAAAGATAAGCTCAAGGTGCTTGTGGTTATCAAGACGGCTTAATAACGCTTTCGCGTAGTCGGATGGCTCCGGCGGCATTTCATCGCGATATACCACACCAAGGCCACCACCAACATCAAGGTGTTTGATGTCAATGTCTTGCTCTTTCAAGTCATCGATAAGGGCAAGCAAGCGATCAGTCGCATCAATAAAAGGTTCGATGTCCGTCAGCTGAGAACCGATATGGCAATCAATGCCTTTCACATCGAGGTTCTCTAAGCTCGCAGCAAATTGGTATACAGCCGGTGCGCGGTCAAACGCGATACCAAACTTGTTGTCACGTAAACCAGTAGAAATATAAGGGTGCGTGTTGGCATCAACATCAGGGTTGATGCGCAAAGAGATAGGCGCTTTGACACCGAGCTGTCCCGCCACTTTATTCAAGCGTTCAAGCTCAGGTTCAGATTCAACGTTAAAGCACTTAATACCGAGCTCAAGCGCGCGCTGCATCTCTTGCTCGGTTTTACCCACCCCAGAAAACACCACCTTGCTTGCATCACCGCCTGCGGCAATCACACGCTCTAGCTCACCACCAGAGACAATATCGAAGCCCGACCCAATGCGTGCCAACGCATTCAAAACACCGAGGTTTGAGTTCGCCTTCACCGCGTAACAGACAAGGTGAGGATGGTCACCAACCGATTTATCGAAAGCGTTCCAATGGCGCTCCAGCGTTGCTCGAGAGTATACGTATAGTGGGGTTCCGTACTGCTGAGCCAAATCAGACAATGCGACGTTCTCGGCCCAGAGTTGGCCATCATCCTGATAGTTGAAGTAATCCAAAGTGCTTTCCCTTATATTCTGATATTACTTAGTCATTATTATGAAGATTGTTCATTTTGAGGCGCTTCATCTGGCATGTACAACGAACCTGTTTGGCCACAACCAGCCAAACCCAGTACGGAGACGACAAACAGCGCTAAGATTGATTTTTTCATCGGTTCTATCGTGATTATTTCATCAATGCCCCCTATAATCGCACCACACTCAGGAAAAGCAATAGGATAGATAGGATGAACGAGACTGAATTTCATCAGTTGGTGGATGTAAAAATGCAAATCATCGAAGAAATGATTGATGATTCAGGTGCGGACATCGACTATGAAACGTCTGGCAACGTGATGACGCTCGAGTTTGAAGACCGCAGTCAGATTATCATTAACCGCCAAGAGCCAATGAAAGAGGTTTGGTTGGCGTCTAAGTCTGGCGGCTTCCACTTTTCTCTGCAAAATGATCAATGGATCTGTTCTAAAACAGGATTAGAGCTGATTGCGATGGTAAAGCAAGAATGTGAAAAGCACTGCGCAGAAGAGATCGAGTGGGAATAAACCCAACAGTACATCAAAAAAGGCCATCATGATGATGGCCTTTTTTACGCATTTACAATTCTATTTGGCTTGGGACAACCTGCACTATCACTACGATATGGCACGATATAGGCTTCACCCTCTTCTGGGCGAACGATTTGATAATACTGCGGCAAGTTAAAATTAATAAACTTAGATGCAACCTGGCTATCATCCTGAGACGACGTGTAAAAGCCGTTTACACTCGCAATCATCTCATCTTTTTCGCCACTAAACTGGTGATAAACTTCGACCCGATTCGACTCATCTAACACATAGATATTGAAACCTTGCTCGTTGTCTTCAAAGAAGAACTGAACGAGACCTTCACTGGCGAATCCATCAACGATTTCTGGCAACGGATGATCTTGCTCTTTATCGAGCATCAGCAGCGGCGAGCCCTTCAGTTTATTCGTCGAAATACTGCGGTAGAAGTCGACTGAATTTTCAAGCATTTGTACCGACACGCCACGACGTTCAAAGAACAAGCCGTAGGTTTGCTGCCCAATACGCAACGCTTTGAAACGGCGACGCTTCTCTTGCTCCACCGGTTTCAAACGTAAATCGATACACTCGGCAAGCAGTTGATAAACCATGTTTCGCATCACGCCGCGCAAGTTCTTGCTGTAGCAGAACACATCTACCGATTCAGGCGGCAACGCATCTTGGTGCATTTTGCCTAATACGGTTTTCAGCGCGTCTAGCATCGCTGTTTCACCCTTGAAGTGAAGCGTGCGCACTTCTTGCCATGAGTTTCGATATACCAAATCGACACTGCCTACCAGACACTTTTGCTCAGGTCCAAAGCTGAAAATATCCATGCTCTTTGGATCAAGCTTTAGAGATTTGCCACCGAGCTGAGCCGTTGGATCCTCTTCAAAGTTGATGAACATCGCGAGCTGACTGATTTCACAAGGGCTGGCGAGGGCTTGCATCGTTGGGCGACGTTTACGCAGCGAAAACGTGTTACGTAAATCACTCACCATCTGATAGAACTTGTCGATGTCTAAATGAGCACCACGGACGACAGAATGCAAACGTGTCGATTCCGTAATCATGCCATTAAAAAACGACCAAGCGACTAACTTACTGAGGTATTCATTATGCTCTAGCGGAGATTGACCAATAATGCGGTGCGGGGTAAGCGGCTGCTTGTACAGGTACCAACCCTGCTTATTGGTACGTCCAGGACGAACTTCAATAAAGGTCAGATCGGGCTCGTGCAAATCCGGAGAGATTTGCGGATTCAACAAGGTAATTTTACCCGGTAGAACTTCAAATGCCGCATACAGCTTACGCGCCAAAATACTGATGTCTTGAGGGCTAATCGCGGACGTGATGTCATTACGTCGAGCAAATTGAATCAGATTACGGTAGCTTTGCATCAACGCATCAAGCAATGCGTGATGCACCACTTTGACTTGCTCAACTTTCCAATTACGGCGATCGTCTAACTCACGAATGACGCTGTCATCCCATCCCCAGTTGTTGACCATGTCACGCAGCGCTTCACGACGCCAAGCCACAGAGCCAACGCTTGGTTCGCGAGACAATTTCTCATGCGTTTTCAGATAGAAACAGCGGCGAACCAAATCAAGACGAGTATCATCACCAATACGTTCTAGGTATCGGGTCACCTTCTCAAGCATTAAGTAATACGCGTCCATGCCATAAAGATCGGGTTCATGAGCAAAAAAACGACGTTTAGTATCAAGGCTTAATAGCTGAGTGTTCGGGTATTCCCAAGAGTATGCTTCAAGCAAAATGGCTTTCAGCACCGACTTATAAGGCGAGTCGATACTTTTGTACAACTGCCACAAGTTAGAGCCGAAATATTCTTCCGCTGGAATACGATTCAATTTACCAAAATCGATCCACTGTGAGCAGTCAATGTAGCCTTTGTTGCAAAGATCGTGAACGTAATCGTCATAACACTCTTCCATTTCTGGAGGAACGATTTGCCATAGTAGGCGCATACCAGCAAGGCGCACCGCACTACGATAAAACTCATCAAGTAACAACAGGTGTTGAGATGAACCACAGTTGTCGCCCGTCATCTCTTCCGAATGATTGGAACGAAAACGCTCCTCATCCATTAAAAAGAAGTTCGCTTCGACACCCTGAGTTTGTGCCCAATCGGTAATCAATAGGCATTTGTTGGTCAGAGACTCTCGCGCATCCTTATCCATGTCCGGCGACACACAAACCCAAATATCCAAATCACTTGAAGTGCTTTGGCCAATCGAGGATGTACTGCCCATAGTGTATAGACCAAGAATGGCCGGCGTTTCGCTAGTAGCTAATGATTGACCTATCGTCAGTTCGGTGTCATCGACAAACTGACGCTGAACATCATTAAACTCAAATTGGCGAATGCCGTAAGGAACGTGATCATCGTAGTAACCGGGGATAACCGGATGATTGAAATGCAGTAAGGTAGGAATAAGGTGGAATACACGCTGACTTTGCAAATCCATAAGAGCCAGCGCACGTTCAGTACGTTGCTGGTTTAGGTTATCAAGTCTTTGAATTAACGTTTTCGTGTAAGCCTGCAAGGGAGAGTCCTTGGTTATTTACCTATCGTGTACCCTGAACAAAAAGCGTTCTAAAGCACCGCTGAAATGTGATCAATCTAACACTTTTATTTGTATTGGTAAAGAATTGTACGATCGAATCGACATTATAATCCGTCATTAACCACTGTGGCATTAGTGTGGTACGGAACCTAAGTTAATTATAATAGCGAATCATACAAACGAGACATTAATCACACTCTTTTGATGATTTTATGCTAGCTCGCTTACCATCCTCCCTCCTCGCGAGATTGCAGTAATACTTTTCAACGTACAGTGGTAGGATTAAGCAATTATTTAAAACCACTAGCAGAACATCATGACTCAATCTTCTCCAATTCGTATCGCTACACGAAAAAGTCCTCTCGCACTATGGCAAGCATACTTTGTAAAAGACGCTCTACAAGCCGCTCATCCAGGCCTTGAAGTAGAGTTAGTAACGATGGTAACGAAAGGTGACATCATTCTTGATACACCGTTAGCGAAAGTGGGGGGCAAAGGCCTATTTGTCAAAGAGCTTGAAGTCGCCATGCTAGAAGGTCGCGCTGATTTAGCGGTCCATTCGATGAAAGATGTTCCAGTAGACTTCCCTGAAGGTCTTGGGCTAGTCACGATTTGTGAACGTGAAGACCCACGCGACGCTTTTGTCTCCAACACCTACAACAACATTGACGAACTGCCACAGGGAGCGGTTGTCGGCACCTGTAGCTTACGTCGTCAATGTCAGATTAAAGAGTCTCGACCAGACTTGGTCATCAAAGAGCTACGAGGCAATGTAGGCACGCGCTTAGGAAAACTTGATGCCGGAGAATACGACGCGATCATTCTCGCCGCTGCTGGATTGAAACGCCTAGAACTTGAAGAACGCATTCGTAGCTTTATTGAACCAGAGCAATCCCTACCCGCGGTAGGACAAGGTGCGGTTGGCATCGAGTGTCGCCTCGATGACGAGCGCCTAATCAAGCTCCTAGAGCCATTAAATCACCAAGACACAGCCGATCGCGTTTTATGCGAACGCGCAATGAACCTAACGCTGGAAGGCGGGTGTCAAGTTCCGATCGGCAGCTACGCACTACTGAACGGCGATGAGATTTGGCTGAGAGCTCTGGTTGGCGAGCCTGATGGTTCAGAGATTGTCCGCGGTGAAATCAAAGGCGCGCGAGCTGACGCAGAAAGCTTAGGCGTCACCTTGGCAAATCAGTTGCTTGACAACGGTGCCCGCGAAATTCTGACCAAGCTCTACGCTGATCACGAGTAATCGATATGGCAGTTTTGGTCACCCGACCTGGTGAGCAGGGCCACGCCTTATGCCAACAGCTCCATGATGCAGGGATAACAGCCCTGCATCATCCAATTATCTCTATCCAGCCCGGAAGTGAACTTCCAACTCTCCCTGACCACTTGGCAGAGTGTGAAATCGTGATTGCGGTCAGTCAACATGCGGTGACCTTTAGCCATCAAGCTCTTCAATATCAGAACCAAGTATGGCCAGATCGCGTCACTTACCTTGCCGTTGGTCAAAAAACTGCACATGTTTTAAGCAAAGTTACGCAACAAAAAGTACACTATCCGCAGATTGGAGACAGTGAGCATCTATTGCTCCTGGACACGCTGTCCCGAGTGAAAGGTAAAAAGGTTGTCATTCTACGAGGCAATGGTGGGCGAGAACTCATTTATGACACACTCATAGAGCGCGGTGCCACGGTAGACTATATCGAAACCTATAAGCGAGAAAACATTACTTTCCGCTCAGATTTACTGGTTCCAATCTGGCAAGATAAGCGAATTACACAGTTAGTCATCACCAGTTCAGGTCAGCTATGCCATTTTGTTTATCAGCTATCCGCTTCACAACGGGTATGGCTCTGTGGGTTGCAACTCTTTGTACCCAGTGAACGCATTGTACAAGAGGCACTGAAGTTAGGGTTCGAAAAGGTTATCAATACCCATAGTGCTTCAAATAAAGATTTGTTGGCTGCTCTAAGGTCAACGACAACAGGACAATAAACAATGACAAGTAAAAATAAAAACGATCACATTGAACCTGAGAAAGAAAACAACTCTGTAAAAGATGAAGCCGCTCAAAAGGAAAACATTGAAGCGACGGAATCTACACAGACGCCAAATGAAAGCAGCGCAGCGCCAAACGAGCCAAAGCAAGAAGAAGCGCCTGTTTTTGAAGAAAAGCAAGGCAAACGCGGAGTAAAACTCGGTACGGTTGCCATCATTTTGTCACTTATTTTCGGTGGCGGTTTAACCTTTTATATGCAGCAGAAAAATGCGCAATATCAAGCGCAAATTGATGCTTTGCAAAAGCAGCTCAGCCAAACTCAAACATCGATTGAGCAAGACCTCAGCGCCACCAAGCAAGCTGCCATTGCACAAGCAACTGAAATTACTCACCGCGCAGAAACAGTGCTTGAGCAACAGCAGAAGAGTATCGAGAGCTTACAACTAGCTATCGCTGATGTGAAAGGACGCCGTCCAAATGATTGGCTATTGGCTGAAGCCGACTACCTCGTAAAACTAGCAGGACGCAAATTGTTCCTCGAGCATGACGCCGTTAGCGCTACCAAACTGATGGAAAGCGCGGATCAACGTATCGCGGCACTGAACGACCCAAGTTTAGTGCCACTGCGTAAAGCGATGGCCAATGACATCACGAAACTCAAGTCGATTCCACTGATCGACCGCGAAGGTTTGGTCCTACGTTTAACCTCCCTTCAGCAACAAGTCGATCAACTGCCGTTAGCGAATGCCCTGCTACCCGAAGCGCAGCAAGTCGAGCAACGTAAAGTATCTGAAGATATCTACGATTGGCAGGACAACTTGATGACCTCGCTAAAGGATTTTTCCGAGAACTTCATCACTTTCCGAACTCGAGATGGTAACGTAATCCCACTACTTTCACCTCAACAGCACTTCTACTTGAAAGAGAACATCAAGGCGAAGCTCGAAACCGCAATTAAGGCTGTCTACGTTGAACAGCAAGAAATCTACTCAACGGCACTGACCACCGCAGACAAATGGTCGAGCACATTCTTTAATCAAGATGCAAACAGCGTCATTGAGTTTAATAAGACGCTCGAAAGCTTGAGCAAGCAAAATATCCATGTCGATTACCCAGTCAAGCTAGAGACACAGCAACAATTGTCTGATGTCATTCGCGATCGCTTGCGTCGTGAAGTCACTACCCTGATCACGGAGGAGAAATAATGTTTCGTATCATTTTCCTCTTTGTCATATTGGGAGCGGGCTTGTTTGCCGGCACACAATATGCGGGTCAGCAGGGCTACGTGCTGATCTCAATCGCAAACAAAACCATTGAAATGAGTGTCACCACACTTGTTATCTTTATCATTGCCGCCCTTGCCGCTCTGTTTGCCTTAGAGTTCTTTATCAAAAAAGCACTTTCCGCAAGCTCCGCGACCTGGAACTGGTTTAGCGTTCGCAAGATGCGTCGTTCTCGTCGCTACACTAACGAAGGTATCATCAAGCTACTCGAAGGCGACTTTAAGTTAGCGGAGAAGAAAGTCACCCGTTGGGCAAACCACCACGATATGCCTTTGCTCTGTTATCTCGTCGCGTCTGAAGCTGCGCAAGGTATGGGAGAGAGTGACAAGCGCGATCGCTACCTAGAACTCGCCGCCCAGCAAGAAAACTCGCTCTTAGCGGTCGAACTCACACGAGCCAAGCAACAAGTTCGCGAATCAGATTTCACTGCGGCACTCGAAACCTTAACCGCACTGAAAGCAAGCTACCCTACCAACACCATCGTGCTCAACTTGCTTAAGTCGGTCTACATCGAACTTAAACTGTGGCAACCGTTACTGGATGCACTACCAAACTTAGTCAAAGCGAAGATCATCAGCAAAGATGAGCAGGCTCAACTAACACAACGAGCTCAATGCGGTTTGTTGGCAGAAGTTGCGGAGCAAAAAGGCAGCGAGGGGCTTGTCAGCCATTGGAACAACTTACCGCGCAAGCTTAAAAGTGATAACCATCTGGTTGAGTGTTTTGCGAAGCAGTTGATCTCAAGAAAAGCGGACAACGAAGCCTTTACTCTAATCAAAGAGAGCATCAAGAAGCATCCAAATTCCTCGCTTTACGCGCTGCTGCCAGAAATGAATCTAGCAGATAGCCATCCAGCTATTGTCTTCTTAGAGACGGTCCTAAACAAAGATGGTAACAACGCAGAAGCACACAGCGCACTGGCTCAATTCCACCTTCGAAATGAAAAGTGGAGCGAAGCTCAGCAGCACTTAGAAAAGGCATTATCACTGCGCCCAAATGTCTCTGACTATGCCTACCTTGCTGATGCGTTAGAGAAACAGAACCTCACAAAAGCCGCACACGAAGTCTCGCGAAAAGCGCTGACACTCGTCCAAGCGTAGAGTTATCAGACAAACAAAGCCGGCCACTGAGCCGGTTTTTTTGTACCTGCTAGCTTGGCTAGTCGATATGCTAATGCTCAGTAAACAAAGCAAGTTTTCTGTCTTGGGTTGCAAAATAAAGACCTGCGATTCAGTACTATAGATAGGCATTGCTTATTGAAAGGACTCATCAATGGAACTTGTGGGATTGCTACTAGGTCTTCTTCTTATTATCGTCATTTTGGTTTCACCACTAATGAGTCTATGGGCTTGTAGAAAAATCATAAAACTAGAAAGCCGAGTTCACGATCTCGAACAATTAGCCAGTGCTCGTCAACCTCAAAAACAAGAGCAAAGCACTCAACAAGACACCCCATCTTATCAATCTCCAAAAGTACCTCTCCCTAGAGCAAAAGTTGAGCCTGCCATAAGAGCAGTAAAACCTGTAGCAAAAGTGGATGCCACGACAACCGAATGGTTTGATAACACCCTGAGTCACATAAAAAAGAACTGGCTTATTTGGATTGGCGGTATCGCCATGGTGATAGGTGCTGGCTACTTAGTACAAGCCATTGGCAGCAACTTCACTCTTACGCCGTTTGCACGCACAGCACTCGCAATAACTATCTCTCTGATCTTTTTTGCCGCAGCAGAATGGCTGCATCATAAGATCGGTAGTACTGAGCGCCATCTATTCCACGCAAAGGTAGATGCCTACATTCCAGCAGTTTTGTATGCGACGGGCATGAGCGGTCTCTACGCGACCATCTGCTTCAGTGCAATTGTTTATCAACTGATATCCCCGCCTATCGCGCTCACCGCAATAGGCATTCTAGCAGTAGCTGCGATTGCATTCAGTCTGCGTATGGGTCCACTAATGATAGCCCTAGGGTTATTCGGGGGCTACAGTGCACCACTTTGGATTGGTGGAGAGGATCCCAGCTACCTTTTACTAAGTGCTTACATTACAACGATTACCGCGGCAGGATTAATGATACGACGCTTTATACGACCACATTGGTTAATCTGCTCTGTCACCACAGGCCAAGCCCTATGGCTGCTTCTTATCTGCATCAATATCACGCAAGAGCAAGCGTTAATCTGGTTTGTCTTATTTATTCCTGTATCCGTCTATCTGCTTACTTTTATTCCTCATCTAGGCTGGAGGTTAGAAAAGCCAATCCGAGTCAAAGAAGTCTACAACCACCCACTCATCGCTGCTACTTTGCTGGCACTCGTAACCTCAATAACACTAGCTCGGATTGATATAAACCAGCCTCAAGCCGTTCTTCTTTTCCTTTTCCCTGTTGCATTGCTCATTTTTCCGATGATGAAAAGCCGTGCCGCTCCGCGAGTGCTTAGTCTAGTCACCTTAGTTGCGATGGCTATCACAGAACACATTAGTGTGACACTCACCAATCAAATCGATGAATCGGGCGGAAGGCTTGTCTGGATAGCTACGGGAGGGGTCATTGTCTTAGTTGGCGCTCGAACCATAGGGCAGTACTTTCTGGGAGATCGGAAACCGATGAGCTATTGCTTAGCCCTCTTATCGCTTCCGTGCATGCTGATTGGCTCTCAGCTTTACATTAACCTTCATTATTCGAACTTGTTGGGAACATGGAGTTCATTTAGCTTAATTCTGGGGCTAGGGTTTGTGGCTAGCTCCCATAACTTCAAGCAGTTGCAACAAGAATCTTCTACCGTATTGCATCTCATCATAGCGTCAACATGCTACTGTTTGCTTCCTGCAGATTGGTTTATGCTAGCAGTGTCCATTCAGGTGCTTCTTGCATCATCTCAGTACCGCTTCGAACTCCTCAAACCTAATCTATGGCTGATAAAAGGGCTTGTTGGACTGATCACTATACGCCTTACATTGTTACCGTTTGTCCCAGCATGGCAGGCGACAAGCATTCCTGAATCAATCACGCTAATAACAAGCTTTTTGCCGGCACTCATCTTGCTCCAATGGTCAGGTAGGATACTCGAACCACTTGTCCCTAACTTAAAGCAGTGGCTAGAAGTCACCTGTCTCAATTTGGGCGCTTTACTGATTTTTAGCCAATCGAACTTCTTGCTACTAGGTAGTTATAATTTCATAGCCGATTTTGATTTTCGTTCCGTTAGTTTATTCACTCTCCAAAGTTTGGCTATGTTTGCCATCTATAGCCTAAAAGCTCGAAGTGCGCGCTTTACTGCAAACTTGTATCTTTATGCATCATACATAATGCTGGCGATAGCCATCACTTTAAGCGTCGCACTCAACACCGTCTATCAGCCTTTGCTAGGTTTGAACATCTCTGGGGAGGCAACACCGATTGTTAACTGGTTATCGGTAGGTTGGCTCCTGCCCGGACTACTCTCGATTGCTATAGGTAAGAGACTAAGGACTCCTTTGAAGTCCGCTTATTTCTACTGGGTGTCCTCTATTCAAATTGGGCTTTGGGCCATTTATTCCATACGCCAGTTCTGGCAAGAGGGAAGTATGAGCATTAATGCACCAACCAGCATGGCAGAGCTATTTAGCTACACGGCACTCTTTATTTTTGTCGGCGCAACAGCCACTTATAATGGCGCCCAACGTTCAGATACAAGGCTACAAAAAGTGGGGCTGATCGTTCTGGGTGTCGCGGTGTGCAAAGTGTTCTTGATTGATACATCCAACTTGGAAGGGTTGTGGCGAGCCGTTAGCATGTTGGGACTAGGAGCAAGCTTGGTTGGGCTTGGATGGTTGTTCCAGAGGTTGCGCAGTAAAAATATTGTGCTGTAATCGGATGTTTATCGTGAGTGGTTTTCCATACTTCCAATACCAAACAAAGACTCTGTATATGTTGGGAAGAAGATGGATAAAGCCCTCGGACAGTGAAGATCTTTCTTACAGCAAGACTTCCCAACTTAACAGCAAGCCACGAGGCTAAAGAAAGAAATAAGCTCCGTAGTTTCAAGTGACACTTATCCATAAATGGTAGGCTCGTTAAGCCCTAAACGACTGAGATCTGTTTGTCATTCACTCAAGTTTTCTTTACCCAGAAACGACGAAAGCCCTAGTCTTTCGACTAGGGCTTAGTATAAGTGGCGGAGTGGACGGGACTCGAACCCGCGACCCCCGGCGTGACAGGCCGGTATTCTAACCAACTGAACTACCACTCCGCAGTGGCA
>NZ_JAPPTK010000019.1:0-24736 GCF_027587055.1 Vibrio sp. MarTm2
GCCGATTGTGATGGAAACCGTCACGGGTGAGCGCGTGACGATTCCGCAAGGCTCGGTGATTAAGAACAACGAGCTGCTTGGGCGAGTGCTGCTGCATTCGAGCGAGCCTCAAACCATTGATGTGGAATTTGGTAAAGGCGACTTCCAACCGCCGTCTGACGGTCAGCGTGTGGTCATTGAGTTAATGCCACCAATGGAGATTGCGCCCAACCAAACATTGAGTGCGTCTCTCTTGCCAAAAAGCAGCGCCATTGATGCGCAAGAGCTGACGATGCCCGCAAGCCTTGAAGAGAATCTGACTCGACAAAAAATCACGATTCGCACCCCAAGCGATAACGCCGAGCAGATTTTGATTAACGGGAGCTATCCGCTGCTTGCGGGTGAGCTCATTGAGATTGAATCGACCGCCGCCATCGAACTGACAGGAGCAGAAACCGATCGCGTGTTTATCTTGGAGTGTCACTCATGAACGAACAACTTTTTGACCGTATTCGCCAAATCATTGGTGAGGGTAGCTCAGTCAACAAGGTGGAGCGCCTCGCCCAATACGTCTTGTCGCAAGGCTCCGGCGGTCACCTTGGGATTGTAGCTCAGACGATTAAACCGACCTTGGACTTGCGTCCGGTGCGCTACCCGCAACAAGCCTACGCCGATTACATCCGTAAAGACTGCTTTTCCATTGTGGACCAAAACGGCCAAACGGTGACGGTGAGTGACTTTGTTCCCCAAGCCATGCGCGATTCGATTCTGGAAGACATCGACGGGCATCAAAACAAAGAGCTTGAGTTCACGCTGAGTATCAACATTCGCTATCAAATCGGCCTGAACGCGGACGGCTTTTCGGATGTGAATCTATGGGACGGGTTAGCCCTTGATATTGGCTTTGATATTGATAAAACGCCTGAAATTGTCGAGCCCTTGGTTCGTATTCCGGTCAATGTGAACCGAGACAGTCACGACGTTTTGGTACTCACGGCCAACTACACCAAGGTGGCGCGTTTGCCGCTTGGCCCAACCGAAGGCAACAACACGGGACTGACGGCGGAGGCGTTGAACTTTACGTTCAACAATCTGCATTTGGCGTGTCAGCTCGTGTGGGAGTACACCGAAATCCCGTGGGAGGAATACTCTGAAAAAATCCTCTGGACGGAAAACGTGATTGAGCTGAACCCGCTCAGTATGTACGTCTCTTACGCCGAGCCGTTTTCTATCAGCGTGTTGGACGTGAATGTCGTGGACAAGGTTGATAACAACGTGGTGCCTGTGTGAGAGCGCCCGTTATTGCCTTCATGCTTCTGCTTGTGGGTGGTGTGGTTTATGTCACCCGCTCACAACGTGGGAGCGATGTTATTGAAACCATCACTCAAGAGGTCACCAACGTGGTCAATACCATTCGTAAGCCTCGCGGCGTTCGAGCGAATAACCCGCTCAACATCGAGAGCAATGTAAATAACAACTGGCTCGGCAAGGTCACGCCATCGGTGGATAGCCGTTTTGAAACCTTCCAAGCGCCGGAATATGGGTTCCGAGCAGGGGCTAAATTGCTGCGTGATACCTACCAAGGGCGCTACGGCCTAGAGAGTATCCGTGAGCTTATCCATAAGTTTGCGCCAAGCCATGAAAACAACTCAGACCATTACGCCGAGTTTGTGGCGAAGCGTGTCGGCGTGAGCCCTGATGCGCCGATTGACCTACGCAGCGACAACACGCTGGCGCGTCTGATTCATTCGATGTCGATTATGGAAGTCGGTCGCCATTACACCCTAGAGCAAGCACAGCAAGGGGTACAAATGGCATGAACAAACAAGACGCCAAGAAAATCATCGTGATGGTGATTGGGGCCATTCTCAGTGCCTACGCCATCAAGTTTCTCAAGGAGAACAAATTGCTATGAAGAAGTTTTTTAAAGACAAGCTATCTATCGACCTAGACCAGAAGTCGACGCAGAAAGGCATTGCGTTAGTCGGTGCGGGTATTGCGCTTGCTACTGGACACCCAGAATTGTTAACTGCCAGTGTGACAGAAACAGGTATTCAATATGGGGGTATTATAGGTACTACGGTGCCAGTGCTTATGGGGCTGTGGGAAATGATTCGAGACGAGTTTAAGTAATATGGTTGAATTGCTGCAATACCTCACCTCGATGGGCTTGCCGCCTTCAATGCTTTTTATTGTCGCTATCTTCTGGCGGCATAACAACCGACTCATACGACTTGAAACCAAAGTGTTTTAAAATGTCATCGTAAACGTCATTGTCTTCGTCATATGACGTTTGGATATGTTAGCCCACTCATTGCAGTGGGCTTTTTTGCGAGTAATGCCAGAAAGGCGTACTGATTAATGATATAGAACACAGTTTGCATAATAATCTTTAGTTTGGATATTCAACTGATTGATAATCCAATAGTATTGTTGTTCGGTTAAAATTAGTCACTCACAAAGTGAGTTGTGTTAGGCGGGCGGAAGTCAGCTAATAAGCGTTAGCTTACAACAAAGAAAAGGTTAATTTTGTATGCTTAGACAATTGATATTTGTTTTGTTATTCGTTCCTGCGTTGTTATGCGCCCAAATGAAGCCTATAGATGTTGCGGCTTCAGAGTGGCTTAGCTTAATAGACGATCAACACTACGGTGAAAGCTGGGACAGTGCCGGTGGTGTGTTTCGTTCACAAATATCAAAAGGTGAGTGGACTACAGCTGTAAGCACTATACGTGCAAAGGTAGGTAATCTTGAATCTCGCAGTCTAACAACAACGACGTTGATGAAGTCCTTACCTAATATGCCGGACGGTGAGTACGTTGTAATTCAATATCAAACAGTATTTTCGGGTAAGCGGACGAAAGAAACCTTAACTCTATCTAAAAGTAAAACTGGTTGGGCTGTAATTGGTTATTTTATCAACTCGCATGGCCAGTAAGCTAACAAAGCGTTTAAGACAGATTCCCAACGCATGGCATTTTTCATTCCATCGTTGGGTTTTGTGTTTAAGGTGGTATGGTTAAGTTTCGTGGTGGCGTTGCTCACTACTTAACGCGGCGTTATGTTTTAGGTGAATTATGTGGTCAAAAATTCAAATGTGGGCTTTGAGAAAAGCATTTGGGAAGATCGGTCCAACACGGATTCCCATGTCAGGTCCAGAATGTGAGAAAAATAATTTCTATTCAACTCGAATCAAGCTCGACGGAGTTTCAGCTCTTGTTCGCGACTTGGATATGAATACGGTAAAGGTATTAAAATATAACCCGGAAACTGATCAGTGTGATATAGAACTAGACATTGATATTAATAATATTGATGTAAATACTGTTGAAATTACTCACTACTTGCATAATTACTATACAACTTATACTGGTATTAACTCATTCATACTCCATTGCCTTACAAGAAAAGACTACGTAAAAGTTAAATTAAAGCGAATATTGAATAAAGTTTCGCAATTTTTATTCAATAAAAAAGAGTTACAGCTAAAGCCCAGATATGACCTGTTAGATTATTTGATTGAAAATTATGGTATAAGTCGCAAGGAATTTAGTTTGTCATCACTGGTTTCCGATATGTATTCTTTGCGCTTTTTTGGGCATCCTGACAGAGAAAATTGTCAAAATAAGCTACGGATGTATATTGATTCATTCGTAGAATCAGGTGAAATCAGTAAGGTAAAAGGCGGGGGATATAAAGTAAATGGAAAAGCTATTGTAACACTTGAAAAATATCAAACGGAAGAACGGCGCCATAAAGATAGTGTGAAATTACAGTATAGCATGGTAATTTTAACGTTGTTATTAGCTATTCTGGCATCTATTCAAGCTGGATTAATTAAGCTAAAGCCATTTTTAGATTTGTCGCAATAAAACATAACAAACTGTTTAAGAGTGATTCGCAACGCGTGGCATTTTTACTATGCGTTGGTTTTAGTGTTTAAGGTGGTGTGCGGAAATTTCGGCGTTGCGTTGCTCACCCCTTAACAGGGCGTTATGTGTCCGAACATTTTGAGAGAGAAATTTTAGTGTTAGATCTAAGCAAGAAAATACTGGAGATCGAAAAGCTACTGGAAGACGGTTCAGATGCCAGTATCACTTATGCGGCATTAGAGTGTAGGTTGACTATCGAATATATTTGTTACGAGAGATTTAAACAATTTTATTCATATCTGTCTCATAAAGATATTAAGAAATGGCCACCTAAACACGTAGTCAAACAAGTTTCTGAAGACGTTTCTAACATCATCAATGATGAAGTTAAGGTCAGTGTTGCTTCAACTGGCGGTAAAGCAAACGAGTTGGTAACCCAAGATGACTATGAAAAACTTGATTACAAAACCCTTGGTATCCAAAAATCGGTAGATTTATCGAAAGCGCATAAGTTGTGGAACTCTTTGTCTGGGCTAGCATTACATGTACATCTGCCTTCAGTGGATGATGAAATGCAAAAGTTTTACGGAAATACCGAAAAAATCGAGAGTAAAATTAAGGCTGCTCTTGATTTATTCAATGAGATTAATAAAGGAGATCTTATAATTGGAGGGTATGTTGGTGAAACATTCAATATAAAATGTGTTTCATGTAATGCTCTGATAAAAAAGCCAGCCACCAAGCTAAAATCTGGAAGCGTGGTAGTTAACTGTATATCACCAAATTGCCCTGAAAGTTATTTAGTTAACTATGTGAATGGTGATTACATTACAGAACGAAATGTTTTTAAGTTTAAGTGCAATGATTGTGGTCATGATCTTGATGTCCCTCATCAAACTTTTGCCAAGTTGCACTTGAATAGTCGCCTAGAAATTAAATGTGGAATTTGCCTAAGCAAAACTTCAGTAATAATGAGACCATTAGTCAAAGTCGAAAAAAACACATAACAAACAATTTAAGAGGGATTCTCAACGCTTGCCATTTTGCTTCTACTTCAAATTTAGTGTTTATGGCACAATGCTTTAGGTTTGGGTGGCGGCGTTGTTCACCCCTTAATTGGGCGTTATATGTACAGTTCAACCGAGCAGCAATATGTAGTGCTCGGTTGAATTGCAGCTTAAGGATAAGGGTCTTTGGTCGCATCTCCTTGACCAGTAAGAATATCCCAAGCTCTTAAAGGATGTGGTGTTTTAGAAAAGTTGGGACATGGTGGAAGTGAAGTTTTAGATTGGTTGGAATATATCTTTCCGCAATCGGAGCATTTATATGTTCCAGCAGACACATCGCTACCATACGGGACATTTTTTCTTTTTACCATTAGTAGGGTCCTTATTGTTTTTAACCTTCCTAACTTTAAGGTTATTTGCGTGTGATTTTTGTTATCAAGATCTCAGATATAAGCCTTTGTGCATATAACAAAGCGTTTAAGACGGATTCCCAACGCTTGGCATTTTCTGTTTGATTCAGCTTTAGTGGTTACGGCACAATGGTTTAGGTAAGGTGGTAGCGTTGCTCACCACTTAACGCGGCGTTATGTTTTTTAACACTCGAAAGCCTATCTATCGTGAAAAGTCACAGATTATTGGTATTATATTGCTAATATCTCAGTGACTTTTGGTGGTAAAAATGAGAAAAATTGCAATAGTTATATTGTCTGGAATCAGCCTAGGCGCATCCGCTTCAACGCTTGAAGACTGTGCCAAACTCCTTCCTGAAGGGCATCAATATAAAGTGGAAATTGTATTGGACGTAGATAAAACAACCCAAAAACCGGTAGTAACAGGTAGTTTTGATGTTACTGGCGGCGCAGATACCTCAGAAAGCTTTGATATTAGTGAGTTTGTTGAATGTGCTGGTCCACTAATCAAGACGGTGGAAACTGAAGCCCCCAAAACATAACAAAGCATTTAAGAGTGACTCTCCACGCTACGGTTTCTCTATAAACCTTATTTTGTGGGCTGTTTGTGGTCTTTGATTCTTTTATTGCTATATTTTTCAGTATGTTAAATTATAAAAAAAGGCTCATTGCTGAGCCTTTTTCCATAGAGTAATGAAGGTCTAGAGCTTCTTAATGAATCGGCTCTCGACGGCTATCGTAAAGTCTTCGCTGTCAGACAGTATAAACTGAATCTTGGAAACGGAAGAGTCTAGATTATCTGGGTTGACGCCTAGGCTCATTGGTAAGCTCAGTACTTCACCTGGTGCAACTTGAACGGTTTGTTTGCCATACCAAGAGACATCGCCCAGTCCTTCTACATCTAGATTGTAAACCTGCTGCTGTTGAGTTTTGTTGATTACTTTTAGCGTGTAGGTGTTTTCGACTTCTCCGGCACTGTTGACGCGGAAGAGTTGGTTTCGATCGCGAAGCACACTTAAGCCCGCAGGTTCGACGGCCGCAATTTGAGCGAAGAACAACCCAATCATAACAAGCAGGACGGCGCCATAGCCTAGCAGTTTAGGGCGCAGTACTTTGGTGTGTTTGCCGGACAATCTATGCTCAGTCGTGTAGCTAATGAGGCCTTTATCATACCCCATACGCTCCATAGTCTTGTCACACGCATCGATACAGGCACCACAGTTGATACATTCATATTGCAGGCCGTCACGGATGTCGATACCAGTTGGACATACCTGAACACACAGGTCACAGTCGATACAGTCACCCAAACCCAGTGCTTTCGGATCCGCTTTGCGTGAACGCGGCCCTCGGTTCTCTCCTCGCTGGCTGTCGTAGCCAACGATAAAGGTATCTTTATCAAACATGGCTGATTGGAATCGCGCGTAAGGACACATATGAACACATACGATAGAGCGCATCCAACCCGCGTTGGCATAGGTACATCCTGCAAAGAACAGTACCCAAAACACGGGCCAGAAATCGGCATCAAAGGTAAAGAAGCCCACTACCAGCTCTTTCACGGGAACAAAATAGCCGACGAATGTCAGGCCTGTGGCGATAGCGATGGCAATCCAAGCGGCATGTTTGGCCACTTTACGCATCAGTAGATTCGAGGTGAGCTTATTGGAATCTTGTTTGCGTCTTTTGTTCGCGCTGCCTTCGAGTTTTTCTTCAAACCAGATGTACATAAAAGTCCAAACGGTTTGTGGGCAAAGATAACCACACCAGACACGGCCCAAAAAGGTGGTAATAAAGAATAAGCCAAACGCGGCAATCATAAATAACAGCGCGAGTAGGGTGAGATCTTGAGGGTAAAGGGTTGTGCCAATAAAGTTGAACTGTTGGTTGCCAATGTCGAGCAAGATAGCCTGGCGATCGCCGTACGAAAACCATGGAATGGAGGCGAAAAGCACCAGTAAAAACCATCCACCATAGCGGCGTAGCTTTTGGAATGTGCCTTTACTTTCTCGCACGTAAATACGATTACTTGGGTTAAACCTATCGCCCTTAGTTTTATGGGTCTTAGGGTTAAAGGTTTTAGGAGTCACATCTTTTACATCGATCTTATCCTGACTCATGAAGCTTCCTTCTTAGGCTTGAACGGTGTGATTTATTGAGCTCACACTCTGTTGACATTGCTATTTTAGTAAATACTTATGGGCGGCGATTATATACGCAATAACATTTTTATTTCTTTAAGGCTATCAACCTTTAACAACAAAGGTCAGTACAGTTTTATAAATAAATGTCCTAACAGTTAGTGGTGTTATGATGGTTTGGGTATAAAAAAGGCGACCAAGTGGCCGCCTTAACAGAATCTGTTTGTATTACTTGATGATGCCGCGAGCGCGAAGAATCGCGGTTTTAAAGTCATCTTCTTGATCTTTTTTTAGACCCGGAATCATTTCATCTTTGTCGCTGTTGCGCATTTTGAGATGGTAGATGAGGACATCATCGGTCAACTCTTCCAACTTGCCTTCGTAGCCCGCTTCTTGAGCCAGTTTTACGATCATTTGCAATAAATTGAGCTCTTGGTCTTTTTGCCATTCTGGCTCTAGTAGCTCAAGCAGCTCCTCAATGCGATGACATTTCATCTTCTTTCTCCACAATAATTATAATGATTTGCTGATTAAGGTATCAGATTGGCGTATTTGAGTTAAGAAAAAAGCGCAGCCGAAGCCACGCTTTTTATTAAGCTGCTTTAACGATTTTGGTGGGGGCTGAGCTCATGAAGACACTCTTTTCCACTAAAGTCATACCAGGAGCTGATTTCTTTGCCGTTGGAGCAGCCACAAAGCCACTGCGACGACGCATCGCACTACGGTTAGTGTGCGAGAACCTGACGGTTGTTGGGCGCATTTCTTGACCTAACTGTCAGGCAATTCCATTGCCAATGTAATGGCCTGGCCCGCTTTGAGTTGAGCTTCATTACTGAAGGGTGGCTCTCTGGCTTTCGCCAATCCAAACTGCGGGACAGGAATGCTGATATGCGTGCATATCATTGGTTAGATTAGCACCAAGACTTTTATTGATCGATAGCTATTCACTACGGCCTTAGTCGTAGGAGAAAGTTTCTGTGAGAGGTGTTGCATCCCTGATACATCGTGGCAGATTAGTATGTTACTTTAAGCATAGTTAAAGCGAAGATTGCCAAGGAGGAGCGCATGTCGTTTTTTAAAAAGACACTGGCGAGTTTTGGAATCGGTTCAGCGAAAGTTGATTCTGTGTTGCAGCAAGAGGTCCTTTATCCTGGCCAAAAGGCGAACGTGGTGATCCATGTTTATGGTGGCGCGACGGCGCAAGAAATCGACAACATAGAGCTCAAACTCTTTTGTCGCTATATCAAAGAAGTGCCTGCGGATCATGACAAGAACAAGCACACGGCAGGACGAATGCGCCGTGTCCCAGCCAGTTATCAACTCGCCGATTGGAAACTGCCGTACGCTTTTACTCTGCAACCTGGCGAGGAACGGACGTTTGATGTCGAATTAGAGGTGCCATGGAATACACCAGTGACGATAGGTGACTCGAAAGTGTGGTTAGAGACTGGTCTCGACATTGCGATGGCCAAAGACCCTAGCGATAAAGACATCTTAACAGTACGTCCTGACCCGCTTTTAGATGGCATCTTTACCGCGTTGGAAGAGCAAGGTCTACGTATCCGCCAAGTTGAATGTGAGCAAGTCGATGGGTTTGCGATGCCCTTTGTTCAGGAGTTTGAATTTGTTCCAACCACGGGGCCATTTCATGGTCGCTGGCGTGAATTGGAAGTGGTCGCGTATCGCAGTGAAGATTCGCTTCAGATGTGGTTTGAAATCGATCGCCATCGCGAGGGGGCGAAAGGAATGCTCGCGAGTCTGTTGGGGGTTGGCCAGTTAAAGCGAGAGCTGAAAATCCCATTGCACACCTCCGCTGAAAAAGCCGGTGAACTGGTCCTTGAGTACTTAGATAACCACTCTTAACCTAGCTTTCTTATTTTAGGCTTACAAGTGTAAGCTGAATGTGCCATACTCTGGAGTAATTATTCAAATTCTGGAGTAGGCACTGCTATGTCCGTCAGCGAGTCATCTCAATATAGCGTCAAAGAAGAGATTGCCAATACGATTACGCATGCACTAGGCATGGTGCTCGGCATTGTTGGTCTGATTCTATTGTTGGTCAAAGCGATAGATCACAATGCCGACGCACTGACCATTACCAGCATGAGCATTTACGGCAGTAGTATGATCGTGCTGTTTCTCGCTTCGACGCTGTACCATGCCATTCCTTATCAGCGCGCCAAACGAGCGTTAAAAACCTTTGATCACTGCGCGATTTATTTATTGATTGCAGGCAGTTACACGCCTTTTTTGCTGGTTAGCTTAAGAACGCCACTTGCGATCGGTTTGATGATTGTGATTTGGTCGATAGCGCTGATCGGCATCATCATGAAGCTCGCCTTTGTTTATCGCTTTAAGAAACTATCTTTGGTGACCTACCTGCTGATGGGGTGGTTATCATTGATCGTGATTTATCAATTGGCGCTGAACTTGGATGTTGGAGGTTTGACTCTTCTCGCTGTTGGCGGTCTCATCTACTCGCTCGGTGTCATTTTTTATGTGGCGAAACGCATCCCATACAACCACGCGATTTGGCACGGGTTTGTACTAGCAGGTTGCGCTTGCCACTTCTTTGCGATCTATTTTTACGTAAAACCTATTTAGATTAGCGTCGCCAAAATGCAGGGAAGAACAGCACCAGTAAGGTAAGAATTTCAAGCCTCCCCATCAGCATGCCTAAGCTCAGAATCCATTTCGCCGCGTCTGGCAGGGGAGCAAAGTTGCCCGTTGGGCCTATAATGCTTCCCATCCCAGGACCGACATTGGCCACGGCGGTAATCGCGCCAGAAATGCTAGTGATTGGGTCAAGCCCCATTGCACTCAAGCAGCCAGCAACGACAATGATAGTGATGAAAAACATCAACCCAAACGCGACGATTGAGCGGACAATATCATCATTCACTGGGCGGCGATTGTAGCGCTGGACGAAGACACCAGAAGGATGAATCAACTTCATCATCTGTTTGTTTAACAGAGTCAGAGCAATCTGAAAGCGGAAGATTTTGATTCCGCCCGAGGTTGAACCCGAGCAAGCGCCAGCCATCATCAAAAAGGCAAAGAGTGTGGTTGGCAGTGCGCCCCAAGCGGTAAAGTCTTCTAAGCCAAATCCTGTTGTTGTGACGACTGATACTATGTTGAACATGGATACGCGCAGCGCATCAAGGACGGTGTAGCCATCTCGAATCACTAACCATGCGGCAATCACTAAGCTGCTGCCAAGGAACAGGTAGGTAAAACCACGTACTTGTGCATCTTCTAACAGTTCGTCGAGGCGGCGTTTACGGATCGCAGACACGAACAACAAGAACGGCAAGCCACCCAAGAACATAAACAAGGTTGCGACCCAATGAGCGCCATTAGAGAAGTGGTTCATTGACCCATCGGAGGTTGAGTAGCCACCCGTTGATAACGTGGTAAACGAATGGTTGATGGCTTCAAACAAGTTCATCCCAGTCAGCATAAAGCCAATCAGGCAAAGCCCTGTCAGAACCACATAGACGGACATAATGTTCTTGGCGACGGTTTTTGCTCGAGGGCTGCTTTTATCTGACCAATCCGAAGACTCAGTGTGGAACAGTTTCATCCCGCCGACGTTGAGCATCGGTAAGACCGCTACCGCCATCACGATGAAGCCAATCCCACCTAACCATTGCAAGACAGAGCGCCACAGCAAAATACTAGGTGCCATGTTATCTAGGCCACTCAGCACCGTTGAACCAGTGGTGGTGATGCCAGACATGGTCTCAAAGTACGCGTCGGTAAAGCTAATGTGGTTGATAAATACAAATGGTAAGGCGGCGAAAGCGCTGGCGATGGTCCAAACCAAACTGGTAATTAGGAACATGTCGCGCACGCTGAGCTTAAAGTTTTTGGTTCTGCCTAAACTGAGGCAGGCAAAGGCGGCGAGATGGGTAATCAGTACCGATTGACCAAACTCCAAGAATCCCGGAGTACCACTAAAAAATGCCACCAGTGTTGGCACGTACATGAACAGAGCTAGTTTCGAAAGCACTAGCCCTATCACGAACAATACAGGGCGGAAATTGACCATGGTGCCAATCCTAAAGGAAGAATGGGCTCGGTTGGAATAGCGCTTCCACGTCTGGTACATATTTCTTATCAACTAAGAACATCACCACGTGGTCATCTTGTTCAATCACTGTTCGGTCATGGGCGATCAGGACTTCTTCACCGCGGACAATCGCACCGATGGTAGTACCCGGTGGTAGTTTTATATCGCCAATCGCACGTCCTACGACTTTTGAGGTGGTTTCATCGCCATGGGCAACAGCTTCGATGGCTTCGGCTGCACCGCGGCGCAATGAGGATACGTTGACAATATCTGCACGGCGTACGTGAGTGAGAAGCGCAGAGATGGTCGCTTGCTGAGGTGAGATAGCCACATCAATCGCGCCACCTTGGACGAGATCAACATAGGCGCCGCGCTGGATAAGCACCATCACTTTTTTCGCCCCCATGCGTTTGGCAAGCATGGCAGACATGATGTTGGTTTCATCTTCGTTGGTGAGGGCGATGAACACGTCCACTTGGTCGACGTTCTCTTCGCTTAGCAGTTCTTGGTCTGCGGCGTCACCACAGAAAACGATGGTATTTTCTAGCTCTTCAGAGAGTTTTTCGGCACGTTGGTAGCTACGCTCAATCAGTTTTACGCTGTAAGTCTGTTCAAGGCGTCGTGCCAAGCTTGCGCCGATGTTACCCCCACCGACAATCATGATGCGGCGGTACGGTTTTTCTAGACGCTGCAACTCACTCATCACTGAGCGAATGTGGTTGCTTGCTGCCACGAAGAAGACTTCGTCATCGGCTTCAATAATGGTGGTGCCTTGCGGGCGAATTGGGCGTCCTTGACGGAAGATAGCCGCGACACGAGTATCAATGTGTGGCATGTGCTCGCGCAGAGTTGAAAGGGCATTACCGACCAGTGGACCACCATAGTAGGCTTTAACGGCAACTAAGCTGACTTTTTGCTCAGCAAAGCTCACCACTTGCAACGCACCCGGGTATTGGATCAAACGTTCAATGTAGCTTGTTACCAACTCTTCAGGAGCGATCAGATGATCGACAGGGACAGCTCCTGATTGGAAAAGCGCTTCTTTTTCTGCAAGGTACTGTGGAGATCGAATGCGAGCAATTCGGTTTGGCGTGTTAAAGAGAGAAAACGCGACCTGACACGCGGCCATGTTGGTTTCATCGGTATTGGTGACCGCAACCAGCATATCGGCATCTTGGGCCCCGGCTTCACGCAGAGAGTCTGGGTGGCTTGCATGACCGTGGACGACACGTAAGTCATACTTGTCTTGCAGTTCACGCAGTCGGTCATTATCTCGGTCAACGATGGTAATGTCGTTGTTTTCACCTACCAGGTTTTCAGCCAAAGTACCGCCGACCTGACCTGCGCCAAGAATGATGATTTTCATAGCTTTTCTCTTTATTCGCTTAGCTGGTTGAACACAGCTTAAGTATTTACTCGTTGCAATGAAATAGCGGCTAAGACAAAGTCATTAGCCGCTCAAATTAATTATGCTTGTTTCACTAGCACTGCGTAGTAGAAACCATCCATATCCTCTTCGCCAGGTAAGATTTGGCGTCCTGGATTGTTGATGTCAGAGCCGACTAGTGTCGCATCACTTGTGCGTTCTAAGAATGCTTTCACTTGAAGGACATTCTCTTTTGGCGTAATTGAGCAGGTGGCATAAACCATAGTGCCACCAGCTTTCAGTTGGCCCCACATTGCATCCATGATTTCACTTTGCAGCTCTGCAAGCGCATCAATGTCGTTTGCTCGGCGTAGCCACTTAATATCAGGGTGACGGCGGATAACGCCAGTCGCTGAACACGGGGCATCAAGCAGAATGCGGTCAAATTTTTCGCCGCTCCACCACTCTTGAGGGTAGCGAGCATCGCCACAAATCACATCCGCGCGCAGTTGTAGACGCTCTAAGTTGTCATAGACGCGATCAAGACGCTTAGCATCACAATCAATCGCAACCACTTCGGTATCTTCTGTGTGCTCAAGAATGTGGGCGGTTTTGCCTCCTGGCGCCGCACAGCAATCAAGGATCAGCTCGCCATTTTGTGGCTGTAAGTAGTTTACAGACAGCTGAGCGGCAGCGTCTTGGACTGATACCCAACCGCGGTCAAAGCCTGGAAGAAGGGTTACGTCACAAGGCGAGGCCAATTTTATGGCATCTTCTGCTTCTGGGTGAATGCTGAATTCAATGTTTGCATCTTTCAGCAGTTCTAGGTATTCATCGCGCGTGTGGTGCTGGCGATTCACGCGTAGCCACATTGGTGCCTTGCTGTTATTAGCTTCGACTAATTGCTCCCATTGCTCTGGGTAGCTATCACGCAGCATATTCAACAGCCAATTCGGGTGACCATATTTGCCAGCATTATGACTAACGGCTTTTTCATCCAGTGCTTCTTGGTCACGTAAGTAGCTACGTAATACGGCATTGATTAGGCCGCGCAGGCTTGGACCTTTTAACGTCTTGGTGCCTTCCACCGTTTCTGCTACTGCCGCATGAGCGGGAATACGCATAAAGCTAAGTTGGTAAAGACCAACCAGAATTAGATGGTGGAATACACGCTTTTTCCCTTTCAGCGGATTATCCATCAGCTCATTGGCGATGGATTCCAAACGTGGCAAGTAACGCAGTGCGCCATAACAGATCTCTTGTAAGAGAGCATGGTCTCTTGGTCTGATGGTTTTTTGCGCCGCAGGTAGTGCGTGTGAAAGAGATTGGCCTTTATCGACCACTTGGAATAGGACGTTAGCAGCAGCTGCGCGAACATTCATGATGAATACCTTAGATTAAGGGAGGGTGTCTCCACCCTCAAAATGTACGTTTCCCGTAAGGGAGAATGTGTTTAAACCAGTTGAGTGCCGACTTCAAACCAGCTAGCACGTGAGTTCAAAATATCTTGAACTGACATGGCTTTTTTACCTGGTACTTGCAGTTGTTCTAGCACCAGTACACCATTGCCTGTGGCAACGTAGATACCTGTTTTATCCGCTTGCAGGATTGTACCTGCTGGTTTGTCTGACGTTTGCTCATCAACTCGGCTTTGCCAGACTTTGATGCTGTTCTCAGCCGCTTCAAAGTGGCTCATTGGCCATGGATTGAAAGCGCGTACGCAGCGTTCAATATGCGCAGCATCGTCAGCCCAGTTAATACGCGCTTCTTCTTTACTCAGTTTCTTCGCGTAGTTTGCCAGCTCATCATCTTGCTTTTCAGGCACTGCTTTGCCTTGTGCAATATCGGCCAAGCATTCAACCAAAGCATCGGGACCAAGCTCTGCCAGCTTTTCATACATGGTCGCGCTGGTGTCAGTCGCTTCAATTGGCAAGGTCGCGATTTTTAGCATGTCACCAGTATCAAGGCCGATGTCCATTTGCATGATGGTTACGCCAGTCTCGTTATCACCCGCCCAAATAGAACGTTGAATCGGAGCAGCGCCACGCCAGCGAGGTAAGATTGAACCATGAACGTTGATACAACCTAGCTTTGGTGTATCCAGTACTGCTTGAGGAAGCAGTAGGCCATAAGCCACAACAACCATGATGTCAGCTTTGAGATCTGCAAGCTCTTGTTTGGCTTCATCAGACTTAAAGTTTTCAGGTTGATAAACCGGAATGTTGTGCTCTAGGGCAATGTTCTTCACTGGGCTGGCAGTAAGCTTTTTACCGCGACCTGCTGGGCGATCTGGCTGTGTGTAAACAGCAATAACTTCATGCTCCGAAGACAACAACGCCGCCAAGTGACGGGCGGCGAAATCCGGAGTACCAGCAAAAACAATCTTCAAAGGTTTGCTCAAGGTACCTTCCTTCTATTTATGGCGGTTAAGCTTTAGCGTTCTTCTCGTTGAAGCGCTTGATCTTAGCTAGCTTGTCTTGAATACGCTTGCGTTTTAAAGGCGAAAGGTAGTCTACAAACAGTTTGCCTTCTAGGTGATCAAGTTCGTGCTGTACACAGATTGCTAATAGGTCATCAGCTTCAAAAGTGTACTCTTCGCCATCACGGTTAAGCGCTTTTACTGTTACTTCTGCCGCACGTGGTACGAGTGCTCTTGCACCAGGAACAGATAGACAGCCTTCTTCGATGCCATCTTCACCGCGTTTCTCGATGATTTCTGGGTTGATCAGAACCATTGGCTCGTCACGAGTTTCAGAAATATCGATAACAACAATGCGTTGGTGGAAATCAACTTGGGTTGCAGCCAAGCCAATACCTTCTTCGTCGTACATGGTTTCAATCATGTCATCAACGAATTTTTGAATCTCAGGAGTCACGGCTTCAACCGGCTTTGCGACGGTGCGAAGGCGATCATCTGGGAATGTTAATACTTGTAATACAGACATATACACTCGAAATGTTGAACTGTGCCGAATCAGGATAATCCTTGTTGGCTCAATTCTAGACATTTTGTAGACCAAATGACAGCATCATTGCGTTTTTGACGCGTTTATAGGCAGTTCTCGCGATTCTAATCACTACCACTTTTTACTCTCAGGGATGAACGGTTATGTCAGTACGGTTCGGGTTTTCGCTTGTGGCATTGTTGTCTTTTTGTACCTCACATTTCGTTTTTGCACAGGAAGAAGTCCTCACCGTAAAAAAGGGTGCGCCTACGACCTATACCGTGGTGAAAGGGGATACCTTATGGGATATTTCGGCGCTCTATTTAGATAGCCCGTGGTTGTGGCCACGATTGTGGCAGGTCAACCCAGAGATCGATAACCCTCACCTTATTTACCCAGGCGATAAACTCAGTTTAGTTTGGCGCAATGGGCAGCCAGTACTGAGCTTGAAGCCGATGGTGAAACTGAGTCCTAAAATCCGTGTTTTGGATAAAAAGGCGCTGCCTACCATCAATGAATCCTTAGTTTTGCCTTATTTAGAGTCGGATCGCCTACTGACAGATGAAGAGCTATCGACAAGCGCTCGCGTGCTTGGCTCGAGCGATGGCGATCAATATTTAACGAACCACAAACTCATTTACATCACGGGGGAGCACAAACACTCAGACTGGGTGATCTACCGACCGCTTGATGAATACCAGCGTGACACGCATAAAATGACGGCGCTTAAACAGATAGCTAAGGCGACGTTGACCTCGCAAGGGCAAGGCTTTAGTGGTTTGGAAATCAGTGTCCAGAACCAAGAGATTCTGGCAGATGACATCGCACTACCAGTGATTGAAGGTGTTACTGATTCGCTATCTACGACCTTTTACCCAGCACCTTCTCCTGCGCAGAGTGTGGCGAACTTGTTAGGCTCGCTGGAGGGCAGTCATTATGTGGGGCAAAACCAAGTTGTGGTTATCGACCGAGGTAACATAGACCAGCTGCGCCAAGGCTCTATGTTTGAACTCTATTCTCCGGGTGCGAAGATTGAGGATGGTAAACACCTGCCAGATACCTTCATTGGCCATTTAATGGTGATTCGCCCGTACGAACATTTTAGTTTGGCATTGGTAACGCAAAGCGCTCAGCCTATCAGTCAGCAAACGTTACTGCGATCACCGCTAGACACTTTGGAATAATGAATCGAGAGGCTTTAGCGGCTTGGCTAGCTCTCTATTTTACCCCGCGCGTTGGCCCCAAAACATTTGCTAAGCTAACAGCAATCGAGAGCCCTGAAAGTATTGCTCAATTAAGCGCTTCAGAGCTTCAATCGGTAGGTTTTAGTGCTCAGCAAATCGAGTACTTAAAGCATCGCGCCGAGAAAGATATTGTCGATTGCTTCAATTGGCTAGATGCTTGCTCGCAGCGGGCGATATTGACGTTGCGAGACTCAGCCTACCCTCCACTATTGAAACAAACAGGCACCGCTCCAGCAATACTATTTGTTGAAGGTGATGTTTCTTGTTTATCTCACCCTCAACTGGCCATGGTTGGCAGTCGTAATGCCAGCATCGATGGCTTGAACTGTGCCCGCCGTTTTGCTCAATCGCTTGTTGAACATGGACTGGTTATTACCAGTGGTCTGGCTTTGGGAGTTGATGGCTATGCGCATGATGGTGCGTTGCAGGGAGGAGGGAAAACAGTAGCGGTACTGGGGAGTGGGTTGGACTCAGTATATCCTGCTCGCCATCGTCAGTTGGCTGAAAGAATATGCCAAAGTGGAGCGTTGATTTCCGAATTTCACCCACTGGCAAAACCCAAAGCGGATCATTTTCCTCGCAGAAATAGAATTATTAGTGGCTTATCGGCAGGAGTGCTGGTGATTGAAGCGGCAGAAAAAAGCGGTTCTTTGATTACTGCACGTTATGCTGCGGAGCAAGGCCGAGACGTGTTTGCGATTCCAAGCTCTATTCACCACACTCAAGGTCGTGGCTGTAACCTATTGATAAAGCAAGGTGCTTGCTTGGTTCAGAATGTCGAAGATATTGTCGCTGAAATTGAGACACTGGTTCGCTGGTCTGATCAAGGTATCGCTGCAGTTCAGCAGGAAATTTTTCCTCTAGAAGATAGCAAAGAAGAATTGCCATTTCCTCAGCTGTTAGCTAACGTAGGAAGTAGGGCTACACCAGTTGATATTCTTGCAAGCAGGACCAATATACCTGTTCAAGAAGTCATGATGCAGCTCTTAGAGCTTGAGCTCTCAGGGCATGTTGTTGCAGTTTCCGGTGGCTATATTCGAAAGGGGAGGGGCGAGCTATGATGATGGATATCCTAATGTATCTGTTCGAGACTTACATCCATAGCGATGCAGATTTACAAGTCAATCAAGATGAGCTTGAAGAAGAGTTGCTTCGTGCAGGCTTTCATCAAAATGACATCTATAAAGCCCTTGTCTGGCTGGAAGAGTTAGCCGCTCTGCAGCAAAGCGAGGCCCACTCAGCAATTTCTGTGTGCAGTACATCGACCTCGACACGTATTTACACCGCCAAAGAGTGTGAGCGTTTGAGTCTAGAGTGCCGCGGATTCATTACTTTCCTTGAACAAGTGAACGTGTTGACAACGGAAACGCGTGAAATGGTGATTGACCGCATTATGGGCCTCGAGACGGATGAGTTTGAGCTGGATGATCTCAAGTGGATTGTACTGATGGTGCTGTTTAATGTACCAGGCAATGAAAACGCTTATACGCTTATGGAAGAGCTGTTATACACCAAAGAACAAGGTGTTCTACATTAACGAGCTTTCCAAGTGACCAAAAACAGTAAAATAGATCAGCAGCTGTTTTCAGCTCATGAACACGCATTAGAGCATCAAGCGTGCCCGAAATGCCAATCCGAGCAGCGCGATGGCGAACTTCAGCTTCGCCATGGTAAGCATGGCCCATTTCTTGGCTGTACCTTGTATCCAACCTGCGATTACATTAAGCCATTACACCAAAATGATGGGCATATCATCAAAGAGCTTGGTGTGCCTTGCCCAGAATGTGGCAACGAGTTGGTCCTTCGCCAAGGGCGTTACGGTATGTTTATTGGTTGTAGCCACTATCCGCAGTGCCATCATATTGAGTCTCTGGATCAACCTGAAGAAGAGCCAGAGTCACCGCATTTAACTTGTCCGGAATGTCACAAAGGTCATCTAGTTGAGCGCAAAACACGCTTTGGTAAGTTATTCTATGCCTGCGATAACTACCCTAAATGCAAGTTTGCGGTGAACCAGCCTCCAGTATCCGGGCTGTGCGAGAAGTGTGGTTTTCCATTACTGATAGAGAAAAAGCTGGCCAGTGGGGACCGATTACAGTGTGCTAATCGTAAATGTCATCACACCCAAGAAAACAAATAGCAAAACGGCGCCTAGAGCGCCGTTCTTGTTTACTGGTTATCAAGATTACTCTGTGAAGCTCTCAGCGAAATCATGTATGGCTGGAAAAGCGCTCTTGTCTAGGACATCGGCAAGCGCACATAATTTGCGTTGCAGTTCGCCATTGTAATCTCCACACACATTGATGTGGCCCATTTTACGGCCTTCGCGTTTCTCTTTTCCGTACCAATGCACATGGCAGCCATCCATCGCGATTACGGCTTCTGGTAATGTATCTTCGCCCAAAATGTTGATCATCGATGTGGATCGGACCAGCTTGGTTGACCCCAGTGGCATACCACAAACGGCGCGCAGGTGGTTCTCAAACTGACACGTTTCCGCGCCTTGTTGAGTCCAGTGACCAGAGTTATGAACGCGTGGTGCGATTTCATTAACCAGTAAAGTGCCATCTACATCAAAGAACTCGAGGGCTAACACGCCCACGTAGTCGAGGCTGTTGGCAACCGCAGTGAACATGTTCTTCGCTTGTTCTTGTAGCTCAGTATCTGCAATAGCAGTAGACAGTGTCAGAACACCATTGGTATGAACGTTCTCCGCTAGAGGGTAAACCGCCACGTTGCCATCTTTGCTACGAGCACCAACCAGAGAGACTTCACGATTAAACGGGACAAACTCTTCAGCGACAATCGCTTGGGTTTCTGTCGCGGCAATGCATTCTGCCATTTCAGCCCAGATAGCATCTGCTTGAGCTGCATCTCTTAGGCGCCACTGGCCCTTTCCATCGTATCCGCCCAAAGCGCTTTTAAGCACCATAGGAATGCCTACGTGATGGATAGCATTATCAAAGTCTTCACGGGAGTTGATGACATAGTATTTAGCATTACGTACGCCTGCATCATCGAGTAATTGCTTCTCGATGCGGCGGTCACCACCAGCTTTAATGGCCTGTGTTGATGGTAAGAACTTGCCACTTTGCTCACACACCGCAAGAATGTCATGAGGAATATGTTCAAACTCAGCGGTGATGACGTCAGCTTGCGCAATCGCATTCTCTAAACCATGGCCAGTCACCATTTGGGTTAGCGGATGAACGATATTTTTGCTCCCCACATCGTACGCAGAGATCTCGATGTTAAGAGGCGCGCCTGCCAATGACATCATACGAGCCAGTTGACCGGCACCTAGCACTAACACATGCATAGTATTAGTCCTCTGCTGGATTTGGGTTAGCTAATACAGTTTCAGTCTGTTCACTGCGGAACGCTTCAACCTTAGCCATCACTTCTTCGTCATGCGTACCAAGGATTTGTGCTGCTAGTATACCTGCGTTTACTGCGCCAGCTTCACCGATGGCTAGCGTGCCTACCGCAATCCCTTTTGGCATTTGAACAATAGAATAGAGAGAATCTAAGCCGCTTAACGCTCGTGATTGAACAGGAACACCAAGTACAGGCAAAGACGTAAACGCCGCAGCCATGCCAGGTAAGTGAGCAGCGCCGCCAGCGCCGGCAATGATCACTTTAAGACCACGCTCTTTCGCGCTAGTCGCGTAATCAGCGAGAAGTTGAGGAGTGCGGTGTGCAGAGACGACTTTTGTTTCGTACTCAACTCCGAATCTGTCTAGCATTTCTGCCGCTAGTTTCATTGTTGGCCAATCTGATTTTGAACCCATGATGATACCGACTTTCATCTCGAACTCCTTAAAGCTGCGCGTAATAGGTGAGCATTCAATTTGTGCGCATTATACGGGGATTTTACTCCTAAGCAAACGTTTGCTTTGGCATTAAAATCAGATTGATACAATTTATAAATAAATAGCTTTAGTCACTGGTTGTGATTGTTTGTACACTTATCAAAAACAAAGATTGAACAGGAAGTATTCGTGGATAATTTTGATCGAGCGCTCAACGCTTTAAATGATGGTGAAGTGATTGCCTACCCTACAGAGGGCGTATTTGGTGTCGGGTGTGATCCGGATAACCCAGAAGCTATTCAAAAATTATTAGAGCTCAAGCAGCGCCCTGTCGAAAAAGGGTTGATTTTGATTGCTGCAAGCTATGAGCAACTGCTGCCCTACATTGATGAGTCACAATTGACTGCGCAGCAGCTTGAGCAAGTCCATCAAACTTGGCCAGGTCCAGTCACTTGGATAATGCCTTGCAGCGATAAAGTGTCTAACTGGGTTTCTGGCCAATTCGATTCTATTGCAGTGCGTGTAACGGATCATCCTTTGGTACAAAAGATGTGTAATGCGTTTGGAAAGCCGTTAACCTCTACCAGCGCGAATCTAACCGGTGAACCGCCATGTATGACCACAGAACAAGTCTATCAGCAGCTAGGCGATAAGCTGGTGGCTGTTTTGGAAGGAGAAACGGGTGGAAGAGAAAAGCCTAGTGAGATTCGTGATGCGAAAACGTCACAAGTATTAAGACAAGGCTAACCTTGCAAAGGAAGAAAGATGTCGGCAATTGATAAACAAGCGGTAAAGCAATTCTTAATGGAACTGCAAGACTCGATCTGTCAGAAGTTAGAAGCAGCAGACGGTCAGGCAGAATTTGTTGAAGATGCATGGCATCGGGAACCTGGTGAGAAGCTAGGTGGTGGTGGTCGAACTCGCGTGATGAAAGAAGGCGCAGTGTTTGAGCAAGGCGGCGTGAACTTTTCTCACGTTGAAGGCAAAGAAATGCCAGCTTCTGCAACGGCTCACCGACCTGAGTTAGCTGGTCGACGTTTTGAAGCGATGGGCGTGTCTTTAGTTATGCACCCGAACAACCCTTATGTCCCAACTTCTCACGCTAACGTTCGTTTCTTTATTGCCGAAAAAGAGGGCGAAGAGCCAATTTGGTGGTTTGGTGGGGGCTTTGACCTAACACCGTTTTATCCTTTTGAAGAAGACGCGCAATATTGGCACAACACTGCGAAAGAAGTGTGTGCGCCATTTGGCAGTGAAGTCTACCCAGAGCATAAAGCGTGGTGTGATAAATACTTTTACCTGCCACACCGTGATGAAACCAGAGGTGTCGGTGGTCTGTTCTTTGATGATCTTAACCATTGGGAATTTGATAAGTGCTTTGAGTACATCAGAGCGGTTGGCCAAGGTTATACGAATGCCTACCTACCGATTGTAGAGCGTCGCAAAGAGACTGAATACGGTGAGCGTGAACGTCAGTTCCAACTATATCGCCGAGGTCGTTACGTTGAATTTAATCTAGTGTTTGACCGTGGCACTCTGTTTGGTCTGCAGAGCGGAGGTCGAACAGAATCTATCTTGATGTCGATGCCACCACTTGCTCGCTGGGAGTACTCGTACCAAGTGGAGCCGGGCTCGCCAGAAGCTGAGTTATACGACCACTACCTCAAGCCCAGAGAGTGGTAAGACTTTCTTCCTTATATAGATAGTGATAGGGTCAACTTAATCGAGTTGACCCTTTTTTATTTCTGCAGGTAAGGATATGACACAGCAAATAGATCGTTACGCCGTATTTGGTAATCCCATCTCTCAAAGTAAATCGCCTTTTGTTCATACCCTATTTGCTCGTCAAACCAATCAGTCATTGACCTATACTGCAGAAAGCCCAAATAAGGATGCGTTTCAACAAGCGGCGACTGAGTTTTTTGCTCAAGGTGGTAAAGGCTGTAATGTCACGGTTCCATTTAAGGAAGATGCTTATCGCTTTGCCACTCGACTGACAGAACGTGCTCAGTTAGCTGGAGCGGTGAATACGCTGAAGAAGCTCGATGATGGTGAGATCATTGGTGATAACACCGATGGTGAAGGGTTAGTGCAAGACTTACTTCAATATCAAGCACCTTTAAAGGGAGCGCGTATTTTACTTATTGGTGCTGGTGGTGCCGCGCGTGGCGTCATTAAGCCACTATTAGATCAGCAGCCCGCTGAAATTGTGGTTACCAACCGAACCTTTGCTAAAGCGCAACTGCTTGCCGAGATGTTTGCTCCGTATGGAACGATTAGCGCTTGTGAGATGAGTGAAGTGAACCAAGCGTTTGACGTGATCATCAACTCCACCTCTTCTAGCTTGAGCGGTGAACTACCAGAGATATCCACAGCTATCTTTACTGAACAGGCGGTAGTGTATGACATGATGTATGGCGCTGGTAAAACGACCTTCAATCAGTGGGCACATGAGCATGGGGTGGTGCAACTCTTTGATGGATTAGGAATGCTGGTCGGTCAAGCGGCAGAAAGCTTTATGCTTTGGCGTGGTTTAAGACCAGGTACCAAACAAATTTTACGTGAGTTGAGAAAGAACCTAGAGGGATTGTAATGAATCAATCGATCTTATTCCCAGACATGCAAACATGGGATGAAGACAAACAAGCTGTTCTCTTTCCAGCGCAGCAATCAGGTGCTCTGATTCAATGCCTAGTGAGTATCAGTGAACTGAAACAGCTGTCGGGGCAGGACATCGAGAACGAACAGCAAGCTCTGGAAGTCTTTTCACAATATCGGTTCGATCTTGAAGAGCTTGCTGAAGAACTGATTGAAGAGGAGGAATTCAACTCAGAAGGTAATATAGAGGTCGTTAGTTAATCTCTTTAACCTCGTTAAGGTAATCTTCTTTATTCTGCACATAGTTATCCGCAGACTTCTGTAAGAAAGCTCGTTCCTTATCGTTGATAGGGCGAGCTTGCTTTACTGGGCTTCCTACATAAAGGTAACCGCTTTCGAGTCGCTTTCCTGGTGGTACTAGACTGCCGGCACCAATCATTACCTCTTCTTCTATAATGGCAGCGTCTAATACAATCGCGCCCATACCGACTAAAACGCGATCTTTAATCACGCAGCCATGTAGCATCACCTTATGGCCAATCGTGACATCATTTCCAATAATCAGAGGGTAACCGTCAGGATTCTCTCTATTCTTATGGGTGACATGCAAAACACTGCCATCTTGAACATTAGTGCGTTCGCCGATATGGATATGGTTTACATCACCTCGTGCAGCCACGAGTGGCCAGATGCTTGAGTCGTTGCCTATTTTGATATCACCAACCAAAACAGAGCTACTATCTATATAGACGCGCTCACCAATTTGAGGGGAAATACCTTTGTAACTGCGTAGTGAGCTCATGATTGATCCTTTTTATCTTGATATATAGCGTTGATAGGCTCAGAAAAGTACCAAAAACAGGTGTTTTTGAATAGAAAATACCCAAACAATAAAAAAATCAAAAAAAACCGTAAAAAGGGCTTGCCAATGTGATGGCGATCTCTATAATGCCCCCTCGCTGACACGGGAACGGTTCGAAAGAAACGCAAGACCAGTTAGCAAAGTCAATTAGCCAAGCGGAAACGCTTGAAAAAAGTTTGAAAAAAGTGGTTGACACTAAACTTTATCTCGCTAAAATGACCGCCTCTTCCGAAGTGATGTGAGTCACAAAGAAGAAAGCTCTTTAACAATATAAACCTATCAATCTGTGTGGGCACTCGTTGATGATAATCCAATTAGAAGCTTCAGCTTCAAATTAGGTTTCAATGAAACGAAGTGACCATTGAATCGAAAGATTCAGCACAGTCAATTCAAACATTACTTATGCTATTTATTAGCAAGAGCAATGT
>NZ_JAPPTK010000002.1:0-698391 GCF_027587055.1 Vibrio sp. MarTm2
CAGGAACTGGTTAACTGATACGTCTTCGATAAGGCCGTTACCGTTACGATGGATGATACGTCCATTTCCTACGTAGACACCTGAATGTTCAGCAGTTCCAAATGCGAGATCGCAATACACAATGCAGCCTCTGACTGGGTGATTGGTTTTCCAGAATAAATTTTGGATTAAACTTTTCGATAAGTTGCCGACTAGAAAGCTTCCTATTGCGTTATATGGATTCATGTTATTTGCCCTCTAATGTTGTGATGACGAAACTCAAAAAGGCTCTGAGCTTAATGTTTATAAGGGATTAGCGGTCCCGCCCCCTTAGTAAATGACCATGCTTAAAGCTCAAGAGAAACGAAGTCCTTATCAACCTCATCTTGAGTGATACCGATATATCGAAGGGTGACGCCCTCAGATGTGTGACGAAGCATTTTCATGACACGCCCTATATCTTTTGTGGATTGATAGAGAAAGTAACCTCGGCTCTTTCTCATCGAGTGAGTACCTAACGCGATATTCAGCTCTTGGCCTACTTGCTGAAACGCCATCGATACAGCACGTCGCGTGATTGGCTGCGGTGGTTTGTTTTTCAACTGTTGGCATCGGTGGGATTGAAACAAGTAGATGTGGTCGGGATGTTGCTCTCTCAATCTAGCAATGTGCAGCTGCGCTTTGGTATTGAGCTGAATGTTGGCGAGCTTTCCGGTTTTACTCTCTCGAATAATAAGTCGGTCGCCATTAATGTCTTCAAAGCGAATCGACAACAAATCAGAAATCCTCAGTGCCAGATTTAATCCGATATGCCATATATCGGCCATTTGTGGATGACAACGAATACTCAATAGATGACCAACCATACGTATGGTGTCATCGTCTTTGATTGCTTGGACCTCAGCCATAGTCTGCTTCCTTTTTTGTCTGTAGGAGGGTGTTTTGGGAAGCACAAAGCCGACGATATTAAAGAACCCTTATACAGCAAGGGATGGAAGCTTCCCGTTTTAACAATATGGGAAGCAGCCTCGTTTTAGCTCTGTGCTGGTGGTTGTGTTGAATCCTTAGTCACTGGAAATGCAATTGTTTGCGGAGTGTTACATGACAGGTTTAAACTCTTGCAGAATAGTGGTTTATGTAAGCCGTAAAGAATGAGGTTAGATTAGACGTACGCAGGTGAGAAAGGATCAGTGATTTAGATCATTATGTTTTGGATGAAAGGTAATTTTGTTGTATTAAAAAGCCCTGAGAACTACTCAAGGCTGAAGAACATTTTATGTGCGCTTACACTTTAAATCACGTAAGTGGATAATGTCACTATTACTCAAGCCATTAATGCTTTGAGTCCAATGCAGTATCGTTTTGGTTAATGGCATATAACTTATTGCATTATTATCTTTGTAGATACTTTTTAGAGAGTCAAAGAGGTCTATTTGGCAGTCAACATGAGTACCATCCGACATCTCTGTGCTAAAGCCATTGTAAGAAAATATATAGGTTTCATCTGGTGTGGTAGACCATTGATAAATTTCGCTGATTTTAACTGGAGAGATGATATCGGCATATTTATTGTTGATCTCGTCGATTCTCGGGTCCAACCCTTGAGGGAACTCTTTTTTCATCTTTCGTTCGGAATTCTCCAGCCATACAAGGCGATCTTTGATGGGTCTTTCAGCTTCAAGCTTTTTGAGTAGGTTTTCGATCTTGGCTGTTTCTTCTAAACGTTGTTCTAGAGAATGTTTTAGCTCCATATCTTTAACTAACTTTTTGTATTCTTGAGTTAGTGTTTCGATTTTCTCAGACCTTTCATCTTCAACCTGAGTATTAATTGCATTGGTTAATTGTTTAAAGTCACATTGGTATTGTACGATGATTCTTTCACGACTATCTTCGAAAGTTTCCCAGTTAACTTCCTCACATATCTGACGATTATTGAAAGCCTGCTCAATAGTAAATGAGCGTTCATATTGGATAACTTCGTTATCTATATTGATGTAGCTAAACGGTTGGTCTTGGAGTGATTCTATATCACCCTCACAACCTGAAAGTGAAACGGTAGCGACGACAGCCGTTACACTTAACAGAAACTGTTTTTTTACTGACATTGTTTATCCTTAGGGTCATTAATTAATTTGTTAAGTTAAGCCTTTTTATAAGCGAAGCGGCATCATCAACAAAAGTAGTCGTATCCACGTTGGTGATGACTTGCCCGTCATGTTGAACGGATATACTTATATAGGCGGCACTATACCTATTTATGCATGGAGTTTTCCATGCATCACGTTGAATTTTTTGATAAAGAATGCACTTTCTGTATGGTTACAAAGTTCAACTCAATCTTCGGTTCCTTTTATCGAGTCATAAGCCCCCATTGCTACATAAGCCAGAAAGTTACACTCCCACATTTCATACAGCTCCGTGGTTTCTTGTAGGTGCATACCAAGCCATCCACTAAAGCGTGCGAAAGCGACGTTGTTAGCAAAATCAAAAGCCAAGTCAGGAACTAGCTCATGAGTATTCTCTCCAACATAAATAAGGTCAGTGATCTCAATAAGAGCAATATGGCCATCTTTGACATCAACCTTTATAGATACCGGATGAAAGCCACCGTTTTCTGGGTGATAGCTGGTGTCTCGATAACGAATAGTTACCTTACCTTGGGAATTAATATCATCGATAGAGCGTTTGATTAACTCGGTGAGTTGGTGTGAAGGCTTAGCGCGCTTGCTCGCGAACATAGCCAGGTTAGTAGCTTGATTCATAAGAACCTTATTGAAGTAAGTTGAGTTAAGAAACTGAAGTGATATGAATGGAAATTGCTGGTTGCGTGGTAAGAGAGTGCGTAATGGCTTTGAGCCAGCTAATAAGTAAGCTCTGTACTTCTGGCTGCTGTAAGCTGCACTGTTTAACTTCTGGGTGATAGAACCAGCAGCTAGCGAAGTTGAAATACAGGGATAACTCTTTTTGTGGTGTACCTGTGACTATCACATCAAAGGTGGCAATAAAGCGGAGTTGCCAAGGTGCTTGGCTTGATGCTCGCTCTAATTGAATTTCGATTGGTTGAAAACGGCTATTCATATCTTTAGAGCGTATGTTTAACGCTATCCGCTTGACTGTACTTGGGATGACGTTTTCAGACATTAGCGCATCGAGAAAACAATGCATGGGACGAACGAGTTCTTCGTTAACACCGGAAATGGCGAATCTATTCATACCCACCCCTTTTCTGCAAATGACACACAATCCTCACCCACAACGATGTGGTCCAATACTCTGATATCTACCAGCTTTAGCGCATCCACCAGCCTCTGTGTAATACGCCTATCAGCTTGAGAGGGCTCCGCAATACCTGACGGGTGGTTGTGAGCAAAAACTACCGCGGCGGCGTTGTAGTTTAGCGCTGCCTTGATCACCTCGCGCGGGTAGATAGATGCAGCATCAATAGTGCCAAAGAACAACTCTTCAAATTCTATTAACTGATGTTGGTTATCAAGAAACATCACAGCAAACACTTCGCGGTCGTGAGCCCCTAACTTGAGCTTTAAGAACTCTTTCACATTGGTGGGATTAGTAAAAGTGCCTTCTCGTTTGTATTTTGCAGCCAGTGCTTCGGCTGCACGTTCTAGCAGTTCATTTAACTCTGAAGTTTTGAACGGGTAATCGTGTTGGTTGTTGGAGTTACGCATAAGAGCTCCTCAGATCATCTGTTTGGTTATGCGTACTGATGAAATATATCTGAAAGGGCTTTAAATCAGCTTGCTAGGTATGGAGGATTGAAAGTAATCGCTCTCAGGGACAGGTAAAAAATAACTTACTTGCCGTTGCTATGTAGTAATCGTAATTAAGTGACGAATGAACAATCAACATAATTGGCTGGTGCAAAGGATGTATCGGCTGTTTAGTCTCTGGAGAGTATAAAAATGAATAAAGAAATTTATGTAGAAGCAGCAATCGTAGAGAAACGAAGAGGCCGTCCCGTTGGTGGCGTTGGGCTGATTATATTCGATGCAAGTGGAACTATGGCTCATGAAGACTGGCTGCCCTTTGACAGTATTATAGATCGTCATTATCTAGATTTATCAGCACTTGCGTTTGGGCTTGAATATGCCGGAGACGGTGACATTGTTTATAGCAGCAGTGACTACTGCGTTTCAGGCTTTAATGAGTGGTTAGATGCCTGGAAACGTCGAAATTGGCGTAAGGCAAATAAAAAGCCTGTAACTAATCAAGCTCTTTGGGAGCTAGTGGATAAACGAAGTGCAGATAAGCAGGTTGAGGTAAGAAAAGTCGCCGCTTGCTCCGCAGGAAAAGATGCCGCTTATAGATACGCTCTTGCAGCAGCGAATCGTCAATTGTAATAAGAATGAATCACTTGCTGGCATAGCCAGCAGGTGTTTTTTGTTGTTACTGGGTTTGAAGGTGGCATGGAACACCACAAGGTACAAAACGGTATTTTTCTACATGCCAAGTAATCCCATGGGAACCAATAACATAGGAGGACGTCCCATGAGATTTCTAAAACTAAAAGAAGTAATGCAAAAGACCGCACTTAGCCGTTCAGCGATTTACAGAAAGATGGATGAAGGGAGTTTTCCTAAATCAGTTAGCTTGGGTGATAGGGCTGTAGCTTGGATTGAAAGTGAAGTGGAAGAGTGGATGGAGTTGATTCTGTCTGCCCGCACCAGTGGCTAAAGTCCAGTAGCCGTTTAGTTAATATGCGCGCCAATTACGGTTCTCGCTCAAGGTAATTTAAAAAATTTGACTTCGAATTTATGTACCTATGTACTAGGTAAATTCTGATACTGAATGTAAAATGCAGTACATCTGCAGGTACTTAGGGATACGAAAATGGCTACTACCAAAACTGCAACGTTGACCATACGAGTTGAACCAAATTTAAAAGAAGCGTTGCGCACAGCAGCTCAAGCTGAACACCGCTCTATCGCCAATATGATTGAAGTGATGATTCGCGAGCATTGTGAGAAAAACGGTATAGCTATAGATAATGCCCAAGAATTAGATCAGCGTCAGGAGCTTAAGAAATGATTAAAACAGTTAAACAAGCATGTAGTTTCAATCCTGTGATTCAGGATTATAAGATGAGCCAAGCGATTGAAAACCTTGCTGATCTAATTAAAGATGAAGGTGATGGTAGCGAATTCTTTTCACGTAATTTCGTTACTCACGGTATGGAGCAACTTTTCCGAGAAGGTATGCTTAGGTTGTCAGGAAAGTCGGATCAAGCTGTTTTCGAACTAACTCAAGCGATGGGTGGTGGTAAAACACACATGATGATCGCTCTAGGCTTACTTGCTAAACACGCTCACCTAAGGCCTGCTGTGTTACCTGAAAGCCTCAGTAGTCGCTTAGATTTTGGTGACGCGCGTATTGCTGCTTTCAATGGGCGAAACAACCCTAGTAATTATATCTGGGGTGATATCTGTACACAGCTAGGTGCTGAAGAAGAAATCAAAGAGCACTGGGTTAATGGGCCTAAACCTGTCGATCAGCAGAAATGGAAAGACATCATCGGAGACACACCAACTCTGATTATGATTGATGAGCTACCACCTTATTTGAACGTTGCAAGTACACATGTTTTAGGTACAGGTACGTTAGCAGATATGGTGGTGTATAGCCTAAGTACGTTAATGAGTGCGGCTTTAGAACTACCAAATTGCTGTATCGTTATGGCGAACCTTTCAGGCAGTTATAAGGCTCAGACAAAAGCACTTGCAGACTCAATCTCTAACCTGCAACAAGAAACTCGCCGCCAATCTATGACCATTACCCCTGTGCAATTATCGGGTAATGAAATCTATGAGATTTTGAAAAAGCGTCTTGTTGATCAAATGCCTGATGAGCAAGTAATCAATGACATTGCGGAAGAGTACGCCCAGCAAATTAAAAAAGCGGAAGACGGTGGCTACATCATTGCTTCAAGCATTGAGCAGATTGCTGACCAGATTCGAGAGACTTACCCGTTCCATCCTTCTTTTAAGCACCTAGTTGCTTTGTTTAAAGAAAATGAAGGCTTTCGTCAAACGCGTGGTTTAATGCAGTTTACTGCTCGACTTCTGAAAAGTGTTGAACAGCGGAAAATTGATGATGTGTTCCTTATTGGTACTCAGCACCTCGATTTAAATGACGAACAAGTTAAAGACGAAATCGAGAGGATCTCTCCAAAGCTTGTACCAGCCATAACGCGAGATATTGCAGACAAAGGTGATGCAATTTCAGAGATTATCGATGCAGAGCAAAGTAACGATGCTTCAGTTCAGCTAATGACTTTATTATTAGCTTCGTCTCTTTCTCGTGCAGTGGGTGGCCGTATCGGTTTATCTGAAAGCGAAATTATCGAGTTTTTAGCGGCACCAAACCGAAAAGCCGATGAATTCTTAGAAGCTATTCATAAGCTACGTGAACAAGCCTGGTACTTGCACCGTGAAGATGAACGTTTCTTTATCAAAGAAACAGAAAATTTATCTCGTCAGATAGAGCGAAATGCGAAGGAAGTTCCACAGCCTAAAGTTGATCAAGCATTGATCAATCATCTAAAAGGAATATTGCAGCCTAACACTCGTAATACCTATCAAGATGTTCAAATTCTGCCTCGAATGGATGAGCTCAAGCTAAGTGGCCCTCGTACCCTTATTGTTATAAAGCCTGATGGTAAAGTGCCACCAAGTGAGTTAATGAACTTCTTTGAATTCCAGCAAGAGAAAAACAATCTTCTAGTACTAACTGGTAAAGATAGTTTTATGGCCGATGCGGTAGAGGAACGTTTGCGTGAGCTTTATGCCATTGAGAAAATCAAAAGTCGTCTAAAGTCAGGCGATACTTTATTTGAGGAAGCTCGTGATCGTTTTGAAGAGGCCGAAGGGCGTTTCACCAAGGCACTTTCAGCTGCTTATAACGTCATATGGTATCCAGGTGTTGATGAAACCTTTGGTACAGAAAGTTTACTCAATGTCATCATAGATAATGGATTAAAAATCGGTGATGGTGATCAATCTGCCGAAGTGCAAATCGATAAATTAATGGCTGATCCTCGCGCCAACTATAAGTTAGCCACGGATCTAAAAGACGACTTTGCTCAGTACTTTGCAATGGCAGAGACGGAGCTTTGGCCTTCTGGCGCTGGAAATAGACGTACTCCGTGGAAAGATGTGCTAAGCAAAGCCAAGTGTAATCCAGGTTGGCCTTGGATGCCTGGTAACGGTGGTATGGATACATTAAAAGCAGAAGCGCTCAAGCAAGGTCGTTGGCGTCAAGGTGAAGATGGTTACGTTGAAAAAGGACCATTCCCTAAAGAAAAAACCAGCGTGAACGTATCTTTACTGAGTTCACATCCAGATACTGGAGAGTCAGTACTTAGCCTAACGCCGCGAAATGCTGGTGACAGCCCCGTAATTCATTATTCAACAAGGCCAGAGGTTTTAGAAACGGATGCACAAGTTGAAGATAGTGAAAGCTTTAGTACAACTGAAAGTACGCTTTACTTCCTAGTGAGAGATCCTAGTGGTAAATATGAAACAGGTGCAGTTACTCGATGGGTTGCAGATCTTAAGATCAGACATCAGGTAGAGGCGTTGGCAGACAAACGAAAAATTACTCTGCAATGCACACCAAATGCTGACATGTTTTACACATTGGATGGCTCTAACCCTAAGGATGGCTCAGCTTATGACAAACCATTCGATATCGGTTCGGATGCAAAGCTGTTATTAGTGTACGCCAAATCAGGTGAAGCATCTGAGACGGTGAAATTTTCGATACCACATGTTGGCGATAAAACTGTAAAAATTGACGACACTAAACCAGCACGAATCAATAGTGCAAAACGTGTATCACTTGATACTACCGATAAGGTTTTCTCCGTTATCAATCGATTTAAAGACCAGGCTTCAACTCAATTCAAAGGAGTTAGGATCGAAATTGGTGAAGGTGAGAACACTGTTGGTATCCGCTTTGGTGAACGTCAAGTTACAGCGGCCATGATCGAAAAAACAGTGAACAGCCTAAGAGAACTACTCAATGAGGCGGATGCAGCGGTTACGGTTAACGTTAGAGATGGCATCGAGTTTGAAAATGGTTTTGAAGCAAAAGAGTTTGCTAAGTTAGCAGGTATTGAGCTTCGCCCTGGTGATGTGGTGCAGGAAGAATAGTCCTGTATGTATAAAGAAAACAGTGATGAGGAGAAATAAATGTCAAAGGTAACAGCAAAACAAAATGCGCCTAAATATTCGACGCTTGGTTTTGGGGTGCCAGCGTCCAGCGATCCTCATCACTTTAAAGTTATCATTCCAAAAGCGAATAGCGGCAAAGTTGAAATTAGTGAGCATCTGGGCATGCAAGCTCAGAGCGAAGAGCTATCGGTTATTGAGCGTGTGGTTCTAGAGCGTCCTTGCTGGACTGCAATACGTGCAGAGGTGCAGCGAGCGTTCAATGCTCGCTTGAAAAGCTATGATTTAAAGCCAAGTTCATGGAAAGTCGGTGAGAATGTTGTCGACCGTTTGCTGGGTAAAGAGCTTTGTGTACTTGCTTGGGCAGTCGAGAGCATGGACGTTGAAAATATCTCTGTCGCTGTTCGTAACTGGTTAGCGCTTCGTCCTGAAGAGCGCTGGTGGTTATTTGGTATGACAGCAATGAGCACAGGCCATAAGGATGACCGTGATGTAGGTTGGCGTGTTGCGCTGCGTCACGCGCTTGGTGACATAGTACAAACAGAGTCGCCAGAAAAAGACAGACAAGTTCGTGAAGTATCACCAAGTTACTCATTGGTTCAATCTGATATTGAAGACAACCTACAACCATCTAATGAAAATTCACGGAAGGCTGCTGAAAGTTTAGCTGAGTTGCCTGCTGGCAATGCAAATCTAATAGTCCGAGACGAGGAAGCTCCATTGCCGCCCGTTACTAAACCTAAAGAAGAGAGTTCATTGGCGGAGGATGTACTATTTCTATTTGAAGCCAAGAAGGCTAAAGCTGGTGGTCACCCAGTTGGTGACATGAGTAAGCCAGAATTTGTTGTCGGAAAAGGCTCGACGGCAAATGTAGCCGTGGCGAAGTCTCTACGACCTGCTATTCGTGAACTACGTCAGAAGCTTTTAGACGAAGGTGTTCTAGTGGAGGACGGAGAGGTTTATTCCTTTACATGTGAGTACTCGTTTAAAAGTCCAAGTTTGGCCGCTTGTGTGATTGCAGGCAACCCTCGCAGTGGTATGGATGCATGGAGAGATTTAAAAGGACGCAGCCTCAAAGAGTTAGGCTACGGTAAAAAAACTAACTAATTTTGCAACGGGGCGGCGAAAAAGCTGCCCCCTTAAATGCATCGAAATAAATATAGAGCGGCGTTCTCAAATATATCGCTCTTTTTGGAGATAGAATTTAATGGCACAACTAACGCCTTTAGCATTAAAAGACGCCCCGGCGTTAATTGAGGCAGCTTTTCCCGCACAAAAAGTTTCCTTTGAAGCTCAGAAAGAAAGAAAAGCGAACCTTGGTCAGACACTAACAGGACTGGGTTCATACTGGAAAGGCCGTAAACCTCTGATTTTGGTACGTTCAGTGGTACTTGGTAGCCTGTTGCCACAAACAAATGATACTGAGAAAGACTTAGAAATCTTCGAGATGCTGATGGCATTCGATAATCAGAGCCTCGCCAAAAGAGCCTTAATTCAGAACGCAATCAAACCTAAAGACATAGCAGAAAAAGTAAGCCTTCATAATCCGTGGGATTATTTTGCTCACAATGTAAAAGTAGATAATGTGCGCTTTAGTGAGGTTGATTCTTTGATTTTTCCTCTATCCCCTGATGAGCTGGGCTTAAAACTGCGTTGGCGACGCGATATCGAAGAAAAAGATAAAATCAATTTGTTAGCTTTGTATCTTGATACGATTGATGGCTATGAAGAGAAATCACTGCTATGTAAACGGCCGGAAGAAGTTGATCAAGATTGGTTAACACAACACATTTGGACAAAAGTAAATAAGCATTATCAAGAGTTCGGTGTTAACGCTAACTCTCACCAGGCTCTCGTTGAGCAACTAGGTATCTTAAAGTACGGACGTAAGCCAAGAATAGCCGATACTTTTAGTGGTGGTGGTTCAATACCATTTGAAGCAGCTCGTGTAGGGTGCGATGTATATGCATCAGATCTCAATCCAATAGCTCTAATGTTAACTTGGGGGGCATTAAACATTATTGGGGCCTCCCCGGAAAGAAAGGTTGAAATTGAGACAAAACAGGAAGAAGTCGCGAAGGCAGTAGATGATGAAATTACGGCTTTAGGGATAGAGCATGATGAACATGGCAACAGAGCAAAAGCCTACCTTTACTGCTTAGAAACAAAATGTCCTGAGACAGGTTGGCTTGTGCCTATGTCTCCTACTTGGGTGATCTCTAAACAAAAAAATGTCATAGCTAGGTTGATCCCTAACTATGAGTCTAAGCGTTTCGATATAGAAGTTGTCAGCAATGTATCAGCTTCTGAGATGAAGCAAGCAAATGAAGGCACTGTAAGAGAGGGCGCCTTAGTTTATGAACTTGATGGTAAAACTTTCCGAACACCAGTAAAAACTTTGCGAGGCGACTATAAAGACTCTGATGGAACTAACAAGAATCGATTAAGAAAGTGGGAAAAGGAAGATTTCGCTCCTCGCGAAGATGATATTTTTCAAGAACGTTTATATGCAATTCACTGGATAACTAAAGAAAGCTTGGATCTGTCGAAACAAGTAACGTTTTTTACTGGTGTATCACAAGAAGACATCGAAAGAGAGCAAAAGGTTAATCAGATTGTTTCAGAAAATATTGTTAAATGGCAGCAAGAAGGGCTCGTTCCAGATATGGAAATTGAACCTGGAGATAAAACTGATGAACCAATAAGAACTAGAGGTTGGACTCATTGGCACCACTTATTCAATGCTCGTCATTTGTTGATGTACGCTCTTTACTTCAAGAACAATACCCCAGAAGACTTTATATTTAACGCTAAGTCTTTGGATTGGAATTCTAGAATTTGCAACTGGATGATTCATTGGGAAAAGACGAATAACGTTTTTTATAACCAAGCGCTAAACCCTTTCTATAACTACGGAATCCGGTGCTTTACTAGTCACGAAGCTGGTCGTTCTTTTGGTTTTGCCAATAGCCCTCTACCTTCTGTTAAGTTTGAAATCAAAAATCATGAAGCAGAGAAAATCGAGGTTGAAAATGACATATATGTTACAGATCCGCCCTATGCCGATGCAGTTAATTATCATGAAATAACAGAGTACTTTATTGCGTGGCTACGTAAAAATCCACCAGCCCCATTTGATGAATGGACTTGGGATTCAAGACGAGCTCTTGCAATTAAGGGATCTGGTGACGGATTTCGTAAAGGTATGGTTAATGCGTACAAAGCCATGGCAAATCATATGCCAGACAATGGTATGCAATGTGTAATGTTTACGCACCAAGATACCGGAGTTTGGTCTGATATGGTTGGCATATTCTGGGCTGCTGGGCTGCAAGTAGTAGGCGCTTGGTATATCGCAACCGAAACAAGCACTGAGTTAAAGAAAGGTGGCTATGTTCAAGGCACCGTGATTTTGATGCTACGTAAACGTCCAGCAGGTGAAAATTCTGGTTTCAAACAGCGGTTGCTCCCTGCAGTTAGAGCTGAAGTGAAAAATCAGATCGAAACCATGATGCATCTAAACGATGAAGTGAAAGATAAGATGGGCGAGCCAGTATTTAACGATTCTGACTTACAGATGGCAGGTTATGCCGCGGCTCTAAAAGTTCTGACGTCATATACTCATATTGGTGGTGAAGACGTGACAGCATTTGCACTACGCCCCCGCACTAAAGGTGAAGTAACAGTCGTTGATGAAATCGTTCAACAAGCGGCAGAGGCTGCAAATAGTCTTTTAGTACCTGAAGGATTAAGTGCCGATACATGGCAGAAACTAAGTGGTATTCAACGTTTTTACTTAAGAATGATGGATATTGAGACCACTGGAGCTGGCAAGCTAGACAACTACCAAAACTTTGCTAAGGCATTCCGCGTTGAAGATTACACTCGTGTAATGGGAAGTATGGCTGCCAACAAAGCTCAATTGAAACGAATCCCAGAGTTTGCTTCTCGTGATTTAACAGAAAGCAACGAGATAGGTTCAACTTGGTTAGGGCAGTTAATTATAGGTTTACAACAACTACTAGCGGAAGCGGAACCTCAAACCGTGATTAGTCATCTTCAGGAAGAATTTCCGGACTTTATGGAAATTCGACCAGTTTTGATTGATGTGCTGAAGTTCGTTGAAAACAAAGCACCGGAGCAAGCGACACGAGATGTTGCGGAAGTGTTGGGTGCACGTTTACGCAATATGCGAGCGTTAGGAAATTAAGCGATATATGATGAATTACTCATGGTGTGAGGGAAAATAATACATGGCGATCAGACGGTTTTCTTCGCGAACTCATCGGCTTGATAGCAGCTTTTTACTTGAGCACTTAAAAGGAGCCCGCAGTTATAAACGTATAGCGGGTTACTTTACCAGTTCTTTATTTGAGGTTGCTCATGAGCTCATTGAAGCGATCCCTGACGTAAAAATCGTCTGTAACGTGGATATTCACCCTGACGACTTGAAAGTAGCTCAGCTTCGAGAGTCTAAGATGATTGGTCGTTGGAATGAGCAAGACATAGAGACGGAAGCTCTGCTTAATCGTGACCGTTATCGAAGACTTGATAGCTTTTTAGCTAAACACGGGCAAGTCATTCGGGTTGCACCTGACAGTGTGTGTGGGTTTCTACATGGTAAAGCCGGAGTCATCGAGTGTGCGGATGGCCGAAAACTGGGCTTCATGGGTTCAATGAATGAAACAAGTAGTGGCTGGCAAAGGCACTATGAGATCCTTTGGGAGGATGACTCTCCTGAGGGGGTAGCATGGATAGAAGAAGAGTTTGAATACTTGTGGAACGCCGCACGTCAGTTACCCGATGCAGTAATACGTGAGGTTAAGCGCCGCGGGTATCGGCGTGAAATCGTATTTGATGAGATTGATGATGAAGATGATGTAGCACCTGCAGCATTGATTGAATCACCGCTCTATCGGCAGGGTTTTTCACTAAGGCCCTGGCAACAAGGTTTTGTTACCGAGTGTATTCGTCATTATCGTAATCATGGCATTGTACGCTTGCTTATTGCTGATGAGGTTGGGTTAGGTAAAACTTTATCAATGGCGACAGCTGCATTGAGTCTTTGCCTTCTTAGTGATAAAGAAAACAAAAAGCGTAAACCCGTAATTATTTTTGCACCAGCCACGCTCTGTGAGCAGTGGCAAACAGAAATGATAGACAAGCTAGGTATTCCGTGTGCTAGATGGCATACACAAAAAAAAGCTTGGATAGATTCGAATGAGCGAGTGATATCGCCTTCAGGTCAATCGTCTATCGCCAAGTGTCCTCTACGTATTGGCATAGTCTCTACAGGGTTGATGATGCAAGAATCTTTAGAGAAAAAGTACCTCTTAGGTTTGAGGTTTGGTCTTACGATTCTTGATGAGGCACATAAGGCACGAAGCCGACAAGGTTTTGGAAAGGAAGCGGGTACTCCGAATAATTTACTTGCTTTCATGCGCGATGTCGCTGCACGTTCTGATCATGTGCTCTTGGGCACAGCGACACCCATTCAAACTCGTTCAGAAGACCTCTGGGACCTTATGGGTATATTGCATCAAGGAGTAGGTAATTTTGTACTAGGGAATGATTTTGCCAAGTGGCATCGTCCAAAAGAGGTACTACCTATTTTGTCAGGTGAGCAGCATGTAAGCTCGCCTAGCTTTGCATGGGAGCTGTTACGTTCACCGCTCCCTATGGTTGATTCTAGCAACGAGAAGCATTCGCGGAAACTGATTCGCTCCATTCGCGAAGATCTTGATCTACTAAATAATCGAAAGTCAGATATTAGAAACCCATTAACAGATCTATCTGAGGACTCTAGGGACTACCTAGAAGACGAGCTAGATCGTGATATTGCTGGAGCTAGTTTTTTCCAGCGAGAGAATCCATTTGTTCGTCATATCGTTTTACGTAAACGTGTGACATTAGAGGACGCAAATCTACTTCCTCGTATTGGTGTTCATGTTCACCCGGATAGACAGCTAGCTAAAGAAGAGCATAAGTTTGGCAGTTTGTTTACGGGTAAGGCGCTAATTACTAGTGAAGAGTTTCGCCAGGCTTACACAGAAGCTCGACATTTTGGCAAAGCGCTTTCGCAAAGCGGTAAAGGTGGTGGCTTCATGAAAAACCTCATGGAGCAGCGTATTTGTTCAAGTATTGTTGCCGGGTTAAATACAGCCAAAATGCTGCTTGAGGGACGAATCGTTCAAGAAGAAAGTGATGAGCAGTTGATTGAACTAAAAGCGGAAAGCCCAGAAGAGATAGCGGTTCTTGAACAAATGATTGCTAGTTTGGAAAGTGTTGAAGAAGACCCAAAACTACGTGCTGTATTACATTATTTGGAGCAGGAAGGCTGGCTCAAGCATGGGGTTATTATTTTCAGCCAGTACTACGACACTGCAAAATGGGTTGCGGACTCTTTAGCCGAGCGGTACCAAAATCAAGCTGTAGGTTTATATGCTGGAGCAGGGAGAAGTCGTCTATACCAAAAAGGTGATAGCGTTAATATTGAGCGTGAGACCTTAAAGAAAATGGTCTCAGAGCATCAATTAGAAATAATGGTTGCTACAGATGCGGCCTGTGAAGGCTTGAATCTACAAACATTAGGTACACTCATAAATGTTGATCTCCCATGGAATCCAACCAAGTTGGAACAAAGAATAGGTCGGATCAAACGCTTTGGACAAGTTCGAGAGCAAGTGGACATGCTTAATTTGGTCAATGAACAGACTGTTGATGAAAAGGTGTATGACAAGCTCTCTGAGCGTATGCAGGATCGTTACAACTTGTTTGGTGCATTGCCAGATACTATTAAAGATGAATGGATAGAAGACATTGAAACGATGGGCGAAAAAATGGATGAGTACATTGATGCGCAAAAAAAAGCCAATGGTTTTGATCTTCGCTATACAAGTACCATGGAGCCTTCGGATAAGGATTGGCGAGATTGCTCTAGCGTTTTATCAAGAAGAGACTTTAGTGAGTTAATGGCATCAGGGTGGAGTGATAATAAATAGCATACCCACTCCCCCTCGACCATCCAGTATAGTACGGCTAATTACTCGGCGTAGGTAAGTCGTACTAGATAACTTTTAATTGCTTAGTTCCAGTTACAGAGAGGCTGCCTTTGGCGGCCTCTTCTATATGTCCGCTCCACCAGTTCATCATTGGTCGGCGGCGTTCAAGGTAGTCAGTACGGTTGTAAGCACTACGTACTTGGTTGTCATCAACGTGGGCCAATGATGCTTCGATTAAGTCACGGTCAAAGCCTTGTTCATTGAGTGTGGTGCTCGCTAGCGAGCGTAAACCGTGGCTAACCAATCTTCCCGCAAACCCCATACGTTTTAGAGCCATATTTGCCGTTTGGCTATTGCATGGCTTCTTGGGATCTCGGTCAGAAGGAAAAATAAACTCTCTGTGTCCGCTAATCGGCTTCATCACTTCTAGCAGCTCTAGCATTTGTTCAGTAAGTGGGATGCGGTGCTCTCTTCTTTTTTTCATTCTCTCTGCAGGAATGGTCCAAACTCCCTCTCCCAAATCAATTTCGTCCCATCGAGATCCAGACGCTTCAGAGGGGCGAGTCATTGTGTGAAGTTGCCACTCTAATAAGCAGCGAGTCGTGAGTTTTATTTGTGCATTGGCAATGGCTTTGATCAACTCTGGTAACTCTGCTGGTTTCAGCGCTGCCATATTTTCTTTTTTTGGTTTTTTGAACGCTGCTTTGATACCAGTTAGCGGGTTTGCTTGAATTAGTCCACAGTTGGTAGCGAAATTCATGACTTCATTGAGGCGTTGAGAAAGGCGTTTGACAGTCTCTAAACTACCTTTGGCTTCTATTGGTTTTAAAAGCTCAATGATTAATGGTGCAGTAATATCTTTAATTGGAGTACCGGCTAGGTGGGGGAGTACATGGAGTTCTAGAGAACGCCAGATGTCGGTCGCGTAGTCTGGAGTGACCGAATCTTTCTTAATTTCAAACCATTCCTTTGATATTTTTACAAAGGTATGCTCATGAACTTCTTTATACTCTCGCTGTCTTTTCTTTTGGTCTTCTTGAGGGTCTATATCTTGTGCGATCAGCGCTTTTGCCTCTAAGACACTCTTTCTTGCTTGAGCAAGTGATACCTCTGGATATCGCCCTAGATTGAGGTTTGCACGTTTTTTACTTATAGGTCGATAGTAATTAAGCTGCCATTGCTTAGAACCACTGGGTAGAATTCTTAGTTTCAGCCCTTGGCCATCAAAGAGGTTGTATTCTTTCTCTTTGGGTTTTGCGTTTTTTACTTCCGTCGCACTAAGAGGTATCGTTGGTCTAGGCATCTTTAGGAACCAAAAGTTAGGAACATAAAACAAAGGTTCCTACATTGGTTCCTAAATGTCAAAGATTCAGTGGAATCTCTTGAAACCTTGTGGGTATGTAAGTCGTTGATTTTTCATTGTTACAGGTACAAAAAAAGACGTCCTGGAACGTCTTTAAATGTAGAATTGGTGGAGCTGGCCTGTGGCTCACATCGTCATTCCCACCAAAGTTAATTTATCAAGTGATTGTTATTTAAAATAAAAATCTTTGGCTGTGGGGTAAGTGTACCACATTTGTGGCTCACCTGAAGGGCTTTTTGGGAGTGTGAAATGGCACTTTTTCGGACGGCAGTTCAACTCCCTGTTTGGAGGTGGTTATCAGGTAAAGGAATGCTTGATAAGGGTTTAAAAAATGGTTTTCTAACCCTCACAACCAAGGAGGAATTACGCCTCCTTCGTTTGATTATTCAGCTCTTGTTTGATCTGCAAGTATGCCGCTCTGGACTCTTCAGAAAGCGCTTGAACTTGCTGTTGGTAGTTGAGCATTTGCGTATCAAAAAGGTCTTTGATCAAAACTTGGTTTGTTAGATGGTGTTCAAACAGTTCTTTTACTTTATCTTCGACACCTTGACCGTTTTCAGTGAGTCTTTTTTTGTCTGAAATGGGTTTGATTAGCGATAGTATGGATTTCTTGGTCGGACAAACACCTAACAGGATCAGAGAAAAGGCACTCAGTGCAGCGGACGAGAATGCGCTAAATAGTTCAGGGTGGTTGTTGATAAGCTGACTCAAGATCTGAGTAATAAGCGTGTGTTTAAACTGTCTCGTCTGTCCTGAGATTTTTCCGCCTATTCTGGCTAATTTGGGGTTTACCTCAGATAAGTAATATTGCTGCATATCCCAGTTAGAACCTCTGCGATGTTCAATCTCAATCAAAAACCTTTCTAAGGTATTTTCTTTCTCTCTGTTCAATGCTGCGACTCGCAGCAAATGGGCTTCGCCCTGTTTCTGAGAAAATCGCTGAAATGCTGTGGTGTTGATGTTCAATTCTGTAGTGTTATTCATAGTTCACTCCTTTAAAAACGGGTTTTTAAACCCTAAGTCAGTGATCCATAAATCAACGAAACGTCAAATTGAGTAAAAGTTGAGCGTGCGAAAAATCCCTCTACTACGGTGTTTTTGCGTTTTGAGAATATTATAGTGCTTGGAAAATTGAATGAGACGGCGAGTTTTTCAAAAAAAATATCTTAGTGAATGCCTTTTTCTAAAAGGGTTTGAGAGTGAAAAACCCCTTAGTTGTCAAGAAAAAAATAAAATAATTCTTGCATCTTGATATTAATTTTGATATGATATGAGAACACTAAACGTTGTACGTGATTTTTAGTGTTAAAATCGCTAAGTATTCCAAAGGAAGTGGAATAATTGATAGAGTCATCGAATGACACTTTAGCGTAAGTGAAAATTATTTTCGCTTTATATTGGCTTATCTACGGACATACACCTCCGTTGTTTGCCGCCAAATAGCACGAACGAAATGTTCGAATAAAACTTAGCAGCCCCGTTGATGAGGGTAGCTACACAAAATAACTGTAAGTGCCACTTGAAGAGGAGTGTTTGACGAAAGAACAGTGAATAAACGTTGTTGATAGCTTTTGTGCTATCAGATCAATCTTTAGGGATTGATGTGCCTTCGCTTTAAGCGATAGAGAAACATAAATAGGTGTCGTGTATTGCGATCACGATCCTGACGTTTATTGATTTTCAGTGTGTCTATCACTGAAAAATGCTGTGCTAATTCGTTAAAACGCCACTCATCTCAGGCTGTGTGTTTTGTGATTTGGTGACAAATTAACTTTGGAGGAAACGCTATGTCATTATTAACATCAATTCAAATTAAACCTACCTTGCACTCGTTCGTGTCTATCACTTACGAGGGATTTTCATACCTGCAATTCCATCAATTCCCTTTCTATTTGTGGCGTTTTCCATAGCCAGCGTTCTGATTGCCTAACTTAGAACGTTAATTAATTCAAAAACTTAAAACAATACGCTCTCTGGGCGGGGGTTCTTACACCCTAAAGAAAACAAATAATCAAATAGAAGGAAAACAATATGAAATATACAAAACTATATCGAGATCAACTAGAAATGTTCAAAAGTAGCAAAAACGGTAGACAAGCACTGAAAAGTCTTTTTGGTAAACAAAATGTGAGCTTTCCGAAGTATGTTCAAGTTATCAGAGAGTTAATTATTAGCGAGACAAAGGAAGATAGCTGTTTGGGAGGGGAGCATTTCAAATTATTAAGTCAAGAGTTGTATTGGCGTGAGAGTGGATCGCCAGTTATTTTTCTCGAAAGTCAGAAGCTAGTGAGTGACTTATACGCAGCAAAGTTCGATTTTGAAACGGATTTTTCTGTTGCCCCACCCTTTAAGTCCTTTGCTCTGAGCTTTCCTGAAAATACGTTGATTAATGGTGTTCCTTTGAAGAGTTGCCTTGTCACCATTATGACAAATAGAGAGTTTGTCAGGGTACACGGTGAGGAATATACGTCATTAAATCATTTTTTGTCTAAAGAGTATCAAAATGATGAGCTGGGGATTGCCGTTCACTATGAAAGCTCCTTTGGTGTGATTAATAGCAACTTTGCATACCTGTATAAGTTGGCGGAAACCTTGAAAAATAATGCTAAAAACCCCTTAGCTGACAACGGAACCGTGATGCTTGAAGCTCAAACTAAAATCGCTCTTGCATTATGTATGTACCACAGCGCTACCAATGGTGAAAAGTTGAAAGCTGGCTATCCATCAGCCTCAATCGAGTTACCCAAAGACAAATCTAAAGGGAGCTATAAGGCGGTAACTGTTCGTTCATTTGATAAAGAGCGTGATAGCACTGGCAGAACGGTTACGCACCGTGTACCTCACTTTAGAAACTTGAGAGCAGAATGTTTTTACAAGAAAGATGAGTACAAACACTTGAAGCGTGGCTCTCGATGGACATTCGTCAGAGGCGTTGATCGCAATGGCAGTATGAACACCTTAGAACAATGAAAACTAACAGAAAATAAATGAAGAGGATTACCTGATGGAAAGAATGAATACAAATAATATTTTAATGAAGCTAGAGAAAGCAGTCGAGAGCTATGGTGGTTGGTTTTGGCACGATGAACTAACAGGTATTGAAGAGTTAGAGGCAACAATTGATAGCTGTATTTGGGATAAAAAGCCTGACTTTGAGTATTTGGCTTTGGAAGTGCTCAAATACTTAGAAATTATTGATAGATATCACATTATTGAAACTGAAACAATTCGGCTCAAAGCTGAGATTTGGAGCGATGAAGAAGAGTTCCTTTATCACGGAGGGGATGAATGTTTTGACAGTTTTGATGAATATCTTGAGTGTAAAAAGACGGACATTTTTTACGGTCTAAGAGAAGTGCTAGTTCGTGAATTAATGGATATTCATAACTAAGAATAAGAAGGGGACAAACAGCAGCGGAGTCTGCACTAACTATAAGCGAGAAAAATAATGATAAAACAGAGTAACGCAGTAGAAAATAAGGCGATCACAAGGGCAATAGAAACGTGGTCAATCGATGAGATTTATGATCAGTGGCAGATCCCTAACTCTTTAGAAAGTAATGACTTGGAATTGCTCGGAAAGGCAGTCAGAGATTTAGTGGTATCAAACCAAATCAATGTACTACTAACACTCCCAAATTACGCAAGATTATGTGTGATAGAAACGCTTGATTGGTATGATCAGCTTTCAATGGATAATGTCTATTACATTGAGCAACAGCTTCACTTTGAGAGGGATGACTATCAAATAGACGATTCAGATTTTGAGGTTATGATGAGAAGGGTGAAACGCAACTAAACCGAAACTTGTATGCAAAGAAGCCCGTGAAGGGCTTTTTGCGTTTTTGGGGGATCAAATTGATAGGCCATTGGTTTTTCTCGGTTTTTTTGTTGGTGAAAAATCTGGCTCAATATCCAACATCGAATCACAGAATAGATCTTGCTTCACGTCTAGTTCTTGCAGCTTATGCTCTATAGATTTTGCGGCTGGGCCATACACATTGACTTTCTTTTCATCGGTGTAAATTTCTAACCCTTTAGCTAAATGGTTAAAACCAACAATTCGCTGATTTTTAAGCGGAATCAATAAACCAAATGAGCGTGATTGTGTGTCAATGAACTGGCTGAGTTCGTCACTGTAGGCACTGTTAAGCGTCACTCGTTGATCAAGTTGATTTGGAATAGAGTAAGAGGCTTGTTGCTCTAGTTTTAGCTTGTGCTCTGCGACTTTATCACTGATGTACTGTTGTGCCTCTTTTGCTTGTTTACATACGCTGAGTAGCACTTTTTTATTATCTGAAAAGTGGCTCGACCATCCTTCTAAGTAGCGAGCGTGGGAATGAAACGTTTCTAAGCCCTCATCTAAGCACATAAACATTGTTGCTGTCTCAGCGATCAATTCTTCTTTTGAGTATGACGCACTGCCAAATGTGCCTGAGATATCACGCCCCAAATGCCTCGAAGTCGAGTGAGAAATTTCGTGCAAAATCACTGCAAAATAGGCTTTATCAGAGCGGAACTTATGCCTAGGAGGGATCACAATTTCGTGTTTACTTGGCGAATAATAAGCACGATCTTCATTCTTTTCTATGACAGGTACACCCATCGCATCAATGATGAGCTGGGCTTTCTCAACAAACTCCTGATCTCGCATTTCTTCACTCATTTGTTGCGATTCAAGTTCGGCTTGTTTGGCAAAATAACAGCGCTCGTCAATGTATGACTGAGGAAGAAGATGTTTGATGCGCTCAATAGGAAATACTTTGTATGGTTTAAGCCCTTTGCGTTTGAGGTAGCCCTTATCGTGCATCTCCTTAAAACTCATTCCTTGAGTTTCATTCTCAAATTTAGCCTTGCTGATTACCTCACCGTCTTTCTTGTAAGTCTCAAGATATTTTACGACTTGTGCATCCAGTTTTAACCCTTTCAATGGTTTATCAGGATCGAATGTTTCTGACTTAGGGGGGAGTTGATCTTTGTGTTGCTCCAATAGTGCAGCGGCTTGTTTGAATGTGGCGTAAATTGGCACTTTTGCAGCTGATTCTTCCTGAGCTTGTATCAACATTATGATGTTAACCCCGTTGTAGTTATTGTCGTTAAAGTTTCTGGGTAGGGCGTTTAATGCGGATCGATAAAAGCTCACATTGATGTCATTTTCTGAAGATGGTTTTTCGCCTTTCGGTTTTGAAAAGTAATCGAATAGACGGTTTAGTATTTCGTTCTGTTGGTCTGTTTTTGCTGTAGTGCGTCCTGCACTCGATCTTGGCTTTTTCATAAGTAACTCCTTTTCTTCGGCCGTTACTTATGTCGTATCACTGATTTTGAATTATCCAAGTTATTGAAAATATAGCGTTAATTTTATCCCTAGATTTCGGCTTTTTGAGGGAATAGTAGAAGCGAAATTTCTATTGCCAATTTAGTTAAAAGTAATGTCTATCAACTTGATATGAGTGTGATTTCAATAGAAAAATCAGGGTGTTTCTGATAGTATTTGGCCCAAAATTTAACCAATAAAATATTCTTAACAGAATCCTATAGGGTGTGCGTAAGTGGCTAAACTGTCTACAAAAAAAGCAGCAGCAAAAAAGAAAGAAAAATCATTTGAAGAAACACTCTGGGATGCGGCAAACAAGCTGCGTGGTAGTGTTGAATCGTCAGAGTACAAACACATCGTATTGAGTCTGATTTTCCTCAAATTCATCAGTGATACATTTGAGAAACAGCGCCAAAAGCTGATTGATTCAGGGCTGGAAAAGCACGTTGATATGGTTCCAGCCTACACCAAAGACAATGTGTTTTATCTACCAGAAAACAGTCGTTGGAGCTTTGTTCAGCAAAATGCTAAACAAGAAGATATTGCTCTAAAGATCGATACCGCTCTAAGCACCATCGAGAAAACCAACAAAGCACTGCAAGGTGCATTGCCTGATAACTATTTCTCTCGTCTTGGTTTGGATGTCAGCAAGCTATCTGCACTGATCGATGTGATTAACAACATCGACACCCTAGCGAATCCGCACGAAGATGTGGTAGGTCGAGTCTACGAATATTTCTTGTCTAAATTTGCGATTGCAGAGGGTAAGGGTAAAGGCGAGTTCTATACCCCAAAGAGCATCGTTAACTTGATCGCAGAGCTGATTGAGCCATACAAAGGTAAAATCTATGACCCGTGTTGTGGTTCGGGCGGTATGTTTGTTCAGTCAATGAAGTTCATTGAGAACCACAAAGGCAACAAGAAAGACATTTCTGTGTATGGTCAAGAGTACACAGGCGCAACCTACAAACTAGCGAAAATGAACCTCGCTATTCGTGGTATCTCTGCCAACCTTGGCGCAGCAGCAAAAGATACCTTTGCCAATGATCAGCACGAAACTCTTAAAGCTGACTTTATTATGGCAAACCCGCCATTTAACCAAAAAGACTGGCGAGCTTCTGATGAACTGGTTGATGATCACCGTTGGGACGGCTACGAAACTCCACCAAGCAGCAATGCCAACTATGGTTGGATTTTGCATATGGTTTCTAAATTGTCAGAGGACAATGGTGTAGCTGGATTTGTTTTGGCAAATGGTGCTTTGTCAGGGGATGGCACAGAGAAAGAAATCCGTAAAAAGTTGGTTGAAAATGGTTTGGTTGAGGCAATTCTTATCTTACCTCAGAATATGTTCTATACCACTAACATCAGTGTAACTTTATGGATTATCAACAAAAATAAGAATAGGCGAGTAGTGGAACAAGCCGATCACACCCGAAATTATAGAGCAAGAAAAGACGAAGTTTTATTTATGGATCTTCGTGAAATTGGTGTTCCATTTGAGAAGAAGTTTATCCAATTCTCGCAAGAAAATATTCAGCATATCGCTTCTACCTTCCATAGTTGGCAATGCGAAGATTCAGGTTATGAAAATGTTGCTGAGTATTGCTACTGTGCATCTAAAGATGAGATTAAAGCTAAAGATTATTCACTTGTACCAAGCAAATACATAGAGTTTGTGAATAAAGATGAACAGGTTGATTTCGACCAGAAAATGACTTCTATCCAGACAGATATGAGAGATTTGCTCAAAGCAGAGCAGAAATCAAAAGTTGAACTTCTATCTGTATTTAAAGAGCTTGGTTATGACATCGAACTATAAACGAATTGGAGATTACATCAGGCTTGTTGATGTACGAAACAAAGACTTAGCAGTTGATACACTATTAGGTTTGTCGATTTCCAAAGAATTTATCCCTTCAGTTGCCAATACTGTTGGGACAAATATGGCTAACTACAAAATAATCAATAAAGGGCAGTTTGCTTGTAGCTTAATGCAAGTAAGGCGAGATAAAAAAATCCCAGTGGCTCTACAAACAGATTTTGATAAAGCCATTATTTCTCAGGCATACCCTGTCTTTGAGGTGATTGATTCAGAGTCATTAGATCCTGAATATTTGATGATGTGGATGTCTCGTGCTGAGTTTGATAGACACGCTTGTTTTCTTGCTGTTGGTGGCGTTCGAGGTAGTTTAGAGTGGGATGACTTTTGCGATATGGAACTACCTGTCCCATCTATCGAAAAGCAGCGTGAAATCGTGCGTGAATACAATGTGGTGAATGGACGTATTGCACTTAACGAGCAACTAACTAAAAAGCTAGAAGAGACCGCTCAAGCTATTTACAAACAGTGGTTTATCGATTTTGAGTTCCCGATCTCTAAAGAATATGCAGAATCCATCGGTAAGCCTGAACTAGAAGGGAAGCCTTACAAGTCTTCAGGTGGTGAGATGGAGTATAGTAAAGAGCTTGATGGTGAAATTCCGCTTAACTGGGAATGTGGAAAAATCCAAGATTATATAGTGATTAATTATGGTAAATCATTGCCTGAAGCTAAACGCATTGCAGGTGAGTATGGGGTTTATAGCTCTGCTGGTCTGACAGGTTCACACAATGCTTATCTAACCGATGAGTCAACTATAGTAATAGGTCGAAAAGGGACTATTGGTAAACTGTACTATGTGCAAAATCCGAGCTTTTGTATTGATACAGCATACTACATCAGAGAGTCGGACTCTCAATTTCCTTTGTCATTTACGTATCGCATATTGTTAGGTTTGAACCTACCAGAATTAAATGAAGATTCCGCTGTCCCAGGTCTGAATCGAAATACAGTTTACGACTTGCCAGTTGTTAAACCTATCTCAAATGTTCTAGATGAATACAATGAGGTTTCTGGAAAGATAACCACTCATAAAAACAATTTACAGGCAGAGATAAGCTCACTTTCGCAACTAAAAAAACTGATTAATACAAAAATGTCAAAGGCTTAATCTATGAAATTCACAGAAGAACGGCTAGAACAAGCCATTATTGAACTGCTAGGGAAAGAAGGCTATCCACATACTCGTGGTGAGGTGATTGAGCGAGCACCTGAAGATGTGCTGATTAAGTCCGATCTTCGTGAATTTCTAGCTAAACGTTATCAAGCGGAAGGTATTACAGCCTACGAGATAGAGCAGATTATCCATAAGCTTGAGTATCTTCCTGCTTCGGATCTCTATGATACCAACAAAGCCATAATGAAGTTTGTCTCTGATGGTTTTTTGCTCAAGCGTGAAGATGCAAGCCAGAAAGATTTATACATTCAGCTTCTAGACTACGTTGACCTAGAGAACAACCGCTATCGCATCGTTAACCAAATGGAGATACAAGGCTATGAGCTGCGTATCCCTGACGGGATTCTATACATTAATGGCTTACCTCTTGTGGTGTTTGAATTTAAGAGTGCCATTCGTGAAGAAGCGACTATCTATGATGCGTATAAACAGCTAACCACTCGTTATGATCGAGATATTCCTGAGTTATTCAAATACAACGCTCTATGCGTGATTAGTGATGGTGTGAACAGCAAGATGGGGTCGTACTTTGCCCCATACGAGTTCTTTTACTCTTGGCGCAAAATTACGGGTGAAGAAAAGCTAGATAAAGACGGTATTGATTCATTGTTTACGATGATCAGCGGCTTGTTCAATAAGAAACGACTTACCGATGTGATACGTCACTTTATCTACTTACCTGACACCTCAAGTAAACAAGAAAAGATTGTTTGTCGTTATCCTCAGTATTACGCAGCAACAAAGCTTTTTGCCAATATCAAACAGCATATGAAGTGCTTTGATGAGCACGGAAAGTTGGTGAGCGGTGATGGTAAGGGTGGTACGTATTTCGGTGCGACTGGTTGTGGTAAAAGCTATACAATGTTGTTCTTATCTCGTCTACTGATGAAAGATGTCGAGTTGGGAAGCCCAACCATTATACTCATTACTGACCGTACCGATCTGGACGATCAGCTTTCAGGTCAATTCACTAATGCAAAAGGTTATGTGGGTGATCAAAACATCATTAGTGTAGAGAGCCGTGCTGAACTTCGTGAACACCTGAAGGGGCGTAAAAGTGGTGGTGTATTCCTGACTACCATCCATAAATTTACAGAAGATTTGGAGCTGTTGACGGAGCGAACCAACGTCATTTGTATCTCGGATGAAGCGCACCGCAGCCAAACCAATTTAGAACAGAAAATTACCGTTACAGAAGACGGAGTGAAAAAGACTTACGGCTTTGCTAAGTATCTTCACGACTCTTTACCAAACGCTACTTATGTTGGCTTTACTGGCACACCGATTGATGCAACGCTGGATGTATTTGGTGCGGTTGTCGATAGCTACACAATGACAGAATCGGTTTATGATGAAATTACTGTTCGTATTGTGTATGAAGGCCGAGCAGCAAAAGTGCTACTTGATGGTCGCCAGCTTGATGAAGTCGAAAAATACTATAAAGAGTGTGAAGAAGCAGGAACAAATGAATACCAAATAGATAAAAGCAAAACGGCTATGGCGAGTATGTCTACCATACTAGGCGACCCAGATCGTATTAAATCTATAGCGAAAGACTTTGTTGAGCATTATGAGAATCGTGTTGAAGAAGGCACGACTCAAAAAGGCAAAGCAATGTTTGTTTGTAGCAGTCGTGAAATCGCTTATCAGTTCTACAAAGAATTGCTTGAGCTTCGCCCTGAGTGGGATGAAGTAAAAGTCTGTGAAGACGGTGCAACTCTATCAGAAATTGATAAGAAGAAAGTGAAGCCGATGGAGCGAGTCAAGATGATTATGACTCGTAACAAAGACGATGATAAAGCTCTGTGGAATAAACTCGGTAACAAAGAGTACCGTAAAGAGCTGGATCGTCAGTTTAAAAATGGTAAATCGAACTTCAAAATCGCTATTGTGGTTGATATGTGGCTAACGGGCTTTGATGTGCCGTTCCTCGATACCATCTACATAGATAAGCCTTTGCAAAAGCATAATCTGATCCAAACCATTTCGAGAGTCAACCGTAAATTTGAAGGTAAAGAGAATGGTCTGGTAGTCGATTACATCGGCATAAAAAAACAGATGAACCTTGCACTTTCTCAATACACAGCAGGGCAAGATCAGAACCTAGAAGATATTAAACAGTCGGTCATTATCGTTAAGGATCACCTGAGCCTGTTAGACGGGCTGTTCCATAAGTTTGACTCTAAGCCCTACTTCAATGGTACGCCACTAGAGCAGTTACATTGCTTAAATGCTTCGGCTGATTTTGCACTAAGAACCAAGAAGTTTGAAAAGACGTTTATGGATCTGACCAAACGCCTTAAATCAGCCTATGACATTTGTGTGGGTAGTAGTGAGCTGACCAAAGAGCATAAGGACAAGATTCACTATTATCTAGCGGTTCGAACCATCGTATTTAAGATCACTACGGGTGGTGCGCCAGATGTTGACCAAATGAACCGTAAGGTACGTGATTTGGTCAAAGACGCACTGATGAGTGATGGTGTTGAAGAGATCTTTAAACTGGGTGAAAAAGACGGTGGTGAGATTGATATTTTTGATGATGATTATCTTGCCAAGTTGGAGATGGTGAAACAGCCAAACACCAAACTTCAACTGCTTCAGCAAATGCTTGCCAAAGCGATTGGCGAGTTTAAAAAGACCAATAAAGTGAAAGGTGTCGATTTCACTAAGAAAATGAATATGTTGGTTGAAAAGTACAATGAGCGTGATGAAAAGGATGTACTTCGCTCGGAAGTCATCAATGACTTTTCTGATGAAATTATCAACCTTTACAATGAACTACGTGCTGAAATGGCTTCATTTGGTGAAATGGGGATAGATTTTGAAGAAAAAGCGTTTTACGACATTCTCATTTCACTGGCTCATAAGTACGACTTTACCTACCCAGAAGAGAAGCTGCTTGACCTATCTAAAGAGGTGAAGAAGGTCATTGATGATAAAGCGAAATACACCGATTGGAACAAGCGAGACGATATCAAAGCTGAGTTGCACTTTGACCTGATCATTTTGCTCGATGAGTGGGGCTACCCACCGATTGATCGTGATGAAGTGTATAAAGAGATTTTTGAGCAGGCAGAGAACTTTAAGCGCAATGCGGCATAGGTAAAGAATTATGACAATCCCTAAGCACAATGAGATTCGATTTGTAGTTTTAACTCACTTACTTGATGGTGAAGTGAAAAAACTCAAAGAACTGGTTAAACCGTTGGCGCAACATTTCCAACTCTCTGATGAAGAGATTGAGCAAATGTATGATTCTGGTAATGGTCCCGTTTTTTTAGATCGGATCTCGTGGGCGATGAGCTTTTTAAATTTAGCAGGGTATATAGATAAGCCTAAGCGTGGTGTGTATCAAATCAATGATGCTGGTCGATTGGTATTGCAACGAGAAGACGCTCAAACATACCTCTATAAAGCTCATACAAAGAGAAAATCAAAGCCTTTAACGGTAGATGAATCGGCTGATATTGAAGCGGAAGATAAAACGCCACTTCAGCTCTTTTCTGAATCATTCGATGAAATTAAAAAATCCATCTACGATGAGATTTTAGAGACGGTTCTGAGAAAATCACCACGAGAGTTTGAACACCTTGTAGTGTCTCTGCTTGAGCGGATGGGCTATGGTGGACAAGTTAAAAACGCTGGTGAAGTGACTCAAGCCTCTAACGATGGTGGAATTGACGGGATTATCAAAGAAGATTTGCTGGGGTTAGGGCGAATCCACATCCAAGCAAAACGTTATGATATTGGTAATACTGTTGGTCGGGACGAGATTCAGAAGTTTGTTGGTGCATTAGCTGTCGCTCAATCGAACAAAGGGATTTTCATTACCACTTCATCTTATACGAAAGGTGCTCAAGAGTACGCTAATAATTTGAATGGCACTACCGCACTGGTTTTGATCGATGGTCAGCAACTCGCTCAATACATTTATGATTTTAACTTGGGAATGCAAGTTGAAAAGGTCATTGAAATTAAAAAGTTAGACAGTGAGTTTTGGGACTTGATGCAAGACGTATAACTCAATAATTTTCACTCAGAGGCAGAAAAATCTCTGATTTTTCATTTCTGTGAATCTCTGATTCATCAGCCTTATGCTCATATAGCGATAGTGGCTCTTTAAATGGCGTTTTTAGCCTAGTTTAATATTGTTGTAGCTAATGGGTGAGCTAATCCTAAAAGTTAGCTTAAAACACCTTTTTATGCACTTTGGTTATATTAAAGAAAGATTTTATTATCATTCCATTATTGAATTACCTCAGATGTAAGGGGGGGAACAATTAGGGGGGAGCAATAGAGCGTATTGGTGTGTGTAATAATCTTTGGTGTGTACAACTAGGAAGGTGTGTGTAATAAGGGTTTTGCTCTTGCAATTTGTTTTTTTTGAGGTTTACTGACTGAAGAACGAAAAAAAAGAACTCGGCAAAAGTTCTTTAGTTTCGGAAAATCTCGATGCAGCGAGATATAATCATTGTTAGCATATTTTTACTTTTTATCAATAGCTTAACCATAAATTATATTTTTTCTCACGAGATAGCATAATCAACCAAGGAGAAAAAATATGCTATCAAACAACCTTTTTTTAAGATTACCTCGTGATTGTGTGGTCAACAACTCTGACGCTCAATCCGCACTTTACCCAGAAAATTTAACCCCACTTCAAATGAAATTGGTGTTGTCCTTTCTTGCTCAAGCTGGAATGAAAGACGATATCGTAAATCACGTTGAAATCTTCCTTAAAGATTTTAAATCAGAAGAGTCTCTATTTGGTTGGGTGAAGCTTTCAAAGAGTAAAATCGAGCAAGCTGTTATAAATATTCAGCATCCCTTTATTGCCAAAATTTCCTGTGATGATGATCGTATCAACGTCACTTTTAGTCGCCAGTTCCTAAACCTCCAAGCAAAAGAAATGCTAGATCCAAAAGCGGTAAATGTGGGGCTGAGTGCTTTAATGGCATACAAGCAAGTATCATCTATTAAGTTGCATATTCAAACGCTGGCGTATTACCCATATAGAGCTAATTTTTACTTCTTAGTCGATTTTCTGGGCGTATCTACTAATCAAGCTCGAAAAGAGCAGATCCGTTCTATCAAAAACAAGATTCGTACAGTCGGTATTGTTCAAGATTTTGATTACCAGCACCCACCTCAAATTTCTTCGCCTCGTAAAGAAGGGGATTATGATTTTTCCATCTATCGCCTGAAAGAGGGGCATTTTCGAAGCGAGAAGATGAATAAGAGAAAACCGGGGAAGAGGACATAGATAGTTTAGTGTGTTTGATCTTGTGGCTTTGCTTTGATTGTTCGTTCAAGTGATAGATTAATTTTTATATCGGTTCTTCGCCTCTTGTCTATCAAACTCCTTTTTATAACGCCTAAGCTGATCTTGTTGTAGAGCTAGTTCAACCTCATCCATTAAGATTTTTCCTGCGTCTTCACGTTCTTGACTAAGGGATAGATGAAGCTCGACAGGCTGGATCAAATCTCGGTTAAGGTTGGATTTTTTGAACGTCAATAAGCCGTTAAACCATTGCTCAAATTTTTCTTCAAACCACTGAGACAGATTCGCTTTAGTACGTTGTAATAGTGCCTTTTGCTGTTTGGCTTTTTTGTTCCAGTTGATAGCCGTTTTTCGTTCCTGAATGGCTTTATCTTTCCAGCGTTGCTCTTGATGTTTAAGGTCGCTTACCGCTTCTATTAGCTCGGTTTTATCGTCATTGAGTTGATTGACTCCGTTATGAACTCGATGCCTAATCTTGAGGTTTGAATATTCGTGTGCGTCTTGTTTGACTTCTTGCGGTGTGCGTTTTACTGCATTGATGTTGTAGCCCAGTTTTTGTAATTGGGTATTACAGTATTTAAACATAATGTTTTGATAAAGTTGGCCGAACTGCTCTACTTCGTCAGGGCTTAACTTACTCCACTTTTTACCACTAAAGAGATCAGGCTTGTTATACAGTTTACGTACTAAGTTTAACTCGTGATCAGGTAAGTCAAACTGTCTAGTTGTGTTGTTATAACCACTCAAACGATGGTGAGCGTGTGGATTTTCTGCTTTTTCGTCTAGATGGACTGCGGTGTAATAAGCATCATAGTCACTGTAAAATTTGTTGTGGAATAGCTCGATTAACTTATTCCAATCTTCAGCGGAGATGCTAATGCCGTGCTTATCAGGGATTTTAAAAATTTTTTCTGAAGATATGACTTTCAATGACATAGAGCCATTGTCGTTGACTGTTAGGAGTTTATTGCACTCTTCTAACTTGTGAATGGTTTTCTTCTTGTTGTTATAGCGTTTGATCTTGCCAAAGCTGGACAGCCTTTTAAGCTCTGTCTTAGCGTGAATTTTATCAATTCCCACCTTTGCCAGTAGTTCATTGAAAAAGTCCCTTTCTAGCGGATTTGAAGCATTCTCCACCCACTTTTTCAGTTTGGACTTGCTCTTAGATCGAGCAAGGTTTAGCTCTCCAACATATTTGTCAGACATTCCGCCTTTGACCTGCTTGAGTTTGTTGTGTTGGTCGGCTTCGATCTCTGCTAATAGGTCGGTCAATTGTGAAGGTTCGACAGGCTTACCTTGTCGATATATCACATTGTTAGGGCTTAGTTCAGGGGTGTAATTACGCTCCTCTGGCGTTAATTCATCCAGTCTAAAGTTATGCTTATCAAATCCTGTTTTGTTCTTGTGGAAGCCGTATGTGTGTGCGGTACGGCATAATAATCTTATCTGCTTCACTGCTGTTTTTTCTCCTTTTTATTTACTCAACTTTTCAAAAGTTGACCAGCATCTATACAAACTTTACTCAAACGTAGAGCAGAGAAAGTGGGTATAGATACAAGCTGGTTGTATGAATGCTTACTTTTAGTAGTCCACAGATATTAAGATATGCAAATTTTAAACGGTTAAGGTGCTGAATATACTGCGGTTTTTCTCTTTAGTTATGGCGATTTTATGGTTGAAACGGGTTCATTTTTTAGCCATAAAATTGTCTACCACTTTTGTTATTAGCATTAGGGTATTGATGATCTTTTTGCTACTAACCTATTGTCATTGCTTGTTTTTGTGGTAGTTCAATAAGTATGGGTAGGAGAAAATTATGAGTGGAAAGAAACAAGAAAGCCGATTGGAATCCTCAGCAAAAAATGAGCTGAAAAAAACACAAGAGTTGGCGAACTCTGACTTCATCAAAGGTCAGCTTAAAGAGCTTATGAGCAACAAGCTACGCAAAGACATAGTTCTGCGTGATGATTTAATCAAAAACGGTTCTGCACCGTCTGAAAAGCTGATCAGCCGAATAGAGGGAAGACAGGAAGCGTTGGATGAGTTAGTCGCTGAGACTTCGACTACTCAAACAGAGCTGCTAGGCACTTACGACATTTTAAAAGCTCTGATTAGTGAGCTAAGAAAGTACGCCCCCGAAAAAGCGGATAAATTTGAAGGCGCACTGGTTCTAAAGATTCAGCAAAGTGGTTCAACAACTATCAAGAAGCAACGTTTGTAAAACAGCATAGATGTGTTGTTGATAGATTTTGTGAACATTATGCGTGTTTAGCTAGGAATGAGTGGACATTTAGGCTATTCAGAGTAATGTTTAAATAACTAGCTTGTGCATTCATTTTTAGTGTAATTTTGTGTATAATTTGCGCCCTCAATTATCACTTAAGTTAGCAGGATAAATTTATGATAAAAATTAATGATTTAGCTGACTACATCATCACTAAACTTAGTGAAGGTGGGGAAAGCCTTAGTAACCTGAAACTTCAGAAGCTTGCTTACTACTGTGATGCTTGGCACTTGGCTTTTAAGGGTGAAAAGCTCGTTGACTCTGATTTTCAGGCTTGGATTCACGGTCCTGTAAGTCGAGAGTTATATGATAGATTTTCCTCAACGAAATCTCTTTACTCTGATATTTCAATAGAAAATCGCTCTGAAGATTTTCAATTGGAATCAGTTGCAAGCGTATCAGGACACATTGACACTGTATTAGAATCTTACGGTAAATTTTCTGGTGCTCAACTCGAAGAGATGACCCACCGAGAGCTACCTTGGATTGAAGCAAGAAAAGGCTATCGTCCAAGCCAGCGTTGCGAAAACGTGCTTGATAATGACGTAATTAAAAAGTACTACAAAAGCCGCCTATCTTAATTCAAATGAAGCCAGTTCTAGACCACACTCCATCAACTAACACTCCTGTCTTAGTTGATGTTGGTGAACGCAAGTGGACGTTTTCTTTTCGGTATTGGAAGCAAATTGAGTATTTTGGTTTAGATAAATCAAACCCCTCTTGGTTTGTTTCTTTAATTGAAAAGCTAAAAGATTTATCAGATAAAGAAGTTAGGAACTTTGTTTCATCTGGTTCTGAGCGGGATGCTTGGCGCTACCATAGCATTAACTGGAATCAACAGAATATCCCTATTCAACGCAAGGACTTGGATTGGTTAGCTTCAGACTATCGAGACAATGAAGAAGAATACCCTATTGTTCAATTTCAGATTTCTCAGGCTTTAGGGAGAGTTGTGGGTTTTTGGGATGAAAATAGTGTTTTTAATATTTTACTACTAGATCCGTTGCACAATATCCAGCCATCCCAACGTTATGGGTATAAAGTTGACTCGTGCAGTCCATTGTCTTGTGATTATTCCTCTCTATTAGCTTCTATTGATGGGCTGAAAAGTGGGAGTTATTGTTCAGCGCACGACTGTGGTTATCAAGAACAACTTGTGCAGTTATCAGCTGATAAGACATACACTAATGTGGTGATGCACTTTCTTGATGATTCTCAAATTTCTGAGGTAGATGCGTTAATCAAAGCCGATAAAGCTCGTGATGAAAAAGAGATTTTTGAAGCAGGCTTGTTATTTTTATCAGAGTAGTTGAAAATAAACGACAAGCTTGTAGATGACCACTGATCCAAGCCACTACATAAGCAACCGTTTATCGGAGAGAAACCCCAGCCTTTGACTGGGGTTTTTCACTTTCTAGTCCTAGATACTTAAACTTTCGTTTTTCTTGGCACTTCAACGGGTGGTGTGATCCCAAGAGGTTCAGCGAGTGCTTTGTGTAAGTGCTTATTGCTGGTAATGCTCTTTTTCATATCCACTACGGCATTGGTTGATTTTGACATTGTGCTACCAAGAGCAAACTCCTTCCACAATTTAAACGGAAGGATTTTTTTTATCTGTGTTTCTGTCAATGGCTCGTAACGGTCAATCTGCGCCTTTTTGAGCGTGATTTTATACTCTTTGCCGTATCGCCCTAATGTTTCATTATCAATCTCGTGTCCCATCAGCTCTGCGGTCATTGCTGGGTTTTCATCGGCTTGTTTACGTTCATCAGCGAAGGTATGACGTAGGCTGTGGAACGATTTACCATCAGCTTTGATGTCCAAAGCTTTGAGGTAACGGTCAAACGACTTAGCGGTGTTATGCCCGTAACCATCACGCCCTTTAATTAAATCTGGAAAAATGAGGTTAGTATGAAGCTTGTCGGCTTTATACAGGGCTTTTAGGTGCTCGACATATCGAATAAAACCTAAACGCACCAAGGTTTTATGCACGGGTACTTTGCGAATGCTGTTAATGGTTTTCAGCGTTTTATCTTCATCTTCATTAAAATCCACCAACCACGTTCCTTCTTCTCGATACACGTCTTGCAGTCTAAGTTGAGACAATTCTCCTAAGCGTGCGCCCATATACAAACCAAGCAGTGGCAACCAATACTCAAAAGTGCGATTGTGCTTACCGTTTTGATACTTGTCGGAATTGAAGATGGTAATGAGTTCATCTTGTGTAAAGCGTTCACGCTGCTTTTTTGCTTGAACTTTCTGAGCACGGTTTTTTACTCGCATCTTATCGAGAATATTTACCGTCATATATCTACGCTGCACCGCCCACAAAAACACGCTTTTCAGTCGCTCTAGGTTTTTGTTCACGTTGGACGCACTCATTGGCTCAAACGTGCCTTGCATTGCGATCAGCTCTTCAATGGATTTATCTTTGAAGGCTTTAAGTTTCTTACGGTTTGGTGGGAGCTTTCGCAGCGTGTCAATGTATTGGTTGGCGTGTTCAAAACTCAGTTCATCGACAAACACATCACCAACAATCTCGACAAAGGTATCGTAGAACGCAAGGTTGGTAGTATGGGTTTTATGACTCTTCCATTCAGCGTTTTGCTCGTCATAAAACTTCTGAAACAGCTCTGATACCTTGAGCATCGTTTTTGGCACAATCACAGGCTTGGAAAATGCTTCAAACTCTTGAATTGGCACATTTTCGCCTTTCTCTAACAGCGATAGCAGTTTTACAAAATTATGCGTGTCTTGCTCATTATCGAGCGTGATCCCTTCTAAGATAATATCGTCTTGCTGATTGTCTGCGAGAGTCGAGCGAAGGGCTGGTGTGCTGCCTGTGTCTATTTCACCGTCAATGAGTCCTACAATGGTGTCACTGGCACTAGTGCGACTGGCTTTCGATTGCTTGGTCAGTTGGTTTGGCGTTTCTGGTAACGGCTTGGGTTTATTGCGTTTGACTACCATTCGAGCGATCCCCACCGATTTATAGGGCGAGTTATCAGTGTTAGAGACATTGGCTCTTGGTTTGATTTTTAGTTGGTCAATATATGGTTGCGGATCGGCAAGGGTGGGGGAAGAGAGTAAATCTATGATCGCAATGAAGTGATTAATTTTATCTATGCTGCTTAAATCCATATCGGCTAATGAATAATCTTGAAGCGGCTCAATATTTTCAAAAGCGTATTTAATGCGGTTTTTACGCTCTAACAAGAAAAACAATTGCTGAGTGAATTGCTGATCGTTAATCGCTTCAGTGGCTCTTTGCTTGAGCATTAATTCTCTTTGCGTGCTTTCATCGAGTTCTTGAAAGGTTTCTCTCATACTTGCCATTCTCGCTACACTCTCCCTGATCTCAGTAAACAGACAATCAAACACCACTTTATGCTCACGAGCTGCGATCATCGCTGTGGCTCGGCATTTGGTTTGTAAGCTGATTTTCAGCTCAACTTTTGCCCGTGGTATAGCGTTAAGAATATCTAAGGGTGTGCGCTGGCGAAAGTAAAAGGTATGAAATCTGTTGAGATAGAGGAAATTATTTGTGGTCATTGTGTGGCTCACCTATGTGGCTCACCTGACTAATTAACCCTGATATAGTGGAAATGCTTTGAAAGGAGATACAAAAAAGGCTTGTAAATCATTGATTCACAAGCCTTTTTTATTTCCAATTGGTGGAGCTGGCGGGAGTTGAACCCGCGTCCAAAAACCATTCATCATTGGTACTACATGCTTAGTCGATCTTTAATTTCACCAGTGACCTGCGAACCGACACGCCAGCCAAAGGCTATCCTGAATTAAAATTCGCCGTTCATCTCTCAGGCGGGAGAATCCGGGCTAGCGCGTTTGGGTTTGATCTCTCGTTGGTCCCCGTCTTACGTGCGGAAGCTAGGGCGAGAGAGCTCTGAGCAGGTTATTAAGCTGCTAGTGCGTAGTTTTCGTCGTTTGCGACTATTTTTTTGCGGCTTTTTACGTGGCCAACCGCCCCACGGCATGCACCTCAGACTGCAAAATTCCTGTCGAATCCTAAATCAGCCCCAAAGTGTTCTTCGCATAGTACCAGAAAAGTCTAACCTGTCTAGCCTTGTGCGTTTAAGTGCTCAATATTAGCGCAGTGAGCTCTTCATCACGCGCGCTTTTTCACGAGCCCAATCTTTTTCTTTTAGATCAGTACGTTTGTCGTGCAGCTTTTTACCTTTTGCTACACCAATTTTCATCTTCACCCATGAGCGAGACCAGTAGAGCGAAAGCGCTGCTAGTGTCATACCTTCACGGTTGATGCGACCGAGTAGGTTGTCGAGTTCACGACGGCTCATTAAGAGCTTGCGTACACGCGTTGGGTTTGCCACCACGTGAGTTGATGCTTGATTAAGAGGAGTGATGGTCATACCGCTGACAAAAGCTTCTCCGTCACGCATAAATACGTAACTTTCGGCGATGTTTGCTTTGCCTTGACGCAGTGCCTTAACTTCCCAGCCTTGTAGCTCTAAGCCAGCTTCAATTTCATCATCAATGAAGTATTCGTGGCGAGCTTTCTTATTGACCGCGATGGTATTGCTACCCGCTTTTTGTTTAGATTTTTTCTTTGCCATAATGGCTGCATTATACGGTTAGGATTTAAGTTAGGAAATCCCTTTATTTGCGCTGAGTGCAAATAAAAGTAAAATTGCTTACAAGCTTGAAGTTCAAGCAATTGATACGAGGAGTCAATATGAAGCAAGTCAGCCGTTCTGCTTTGGTTTCGTTTAGTGCAGAACAGATGTTCAATCTAGTGAACGATGTCGCTAGCTATCCTGAGTTTTTACCAGGGTGCTCGGGTTCGCGTGTGATTGAATCGAGCTCAGAGGCAATGGTGGCTTCAGTTGATGTTTCTAAGGCAGGGATTAGCAAAACATTTACCACATCCAACTCGCTAGTTTCTGGCGAAGCGATCATGATGAGTTTGGTGGACGGTCCATTTAAGACGCTCAAAGGAGGGTGGTTCTTTACTCCTCTTGATGAGCAGGCGTGCAAAGTGGAACTGAAACTAGAATTCGAGTTTTCTAGTAAGATGATCGAAATGGCCTTTGGTAAAGTATTCAATGAGTTAACCAATAATATGGTTAACGCTTTTACACAGCGCGCAAAACAGGTATACCCAGCTTATGAGTATTGAGTCTGAGATGATCCACGTTGAGGTGGTGTACGCTTTACCGCAAGAGCAGCGTGTTTACACCTTGGTGGTCAACAAAGCGATGACGGTTGAAGAAATCATCAAACAATCTGGTGTATTGGAGCAATACCCAGAAGTGGATTTGAGCAAGAATAAAGTCGGCGTGTTTAGTCGCAATGTGAAGTTAGATTCAACGGTACGTGATAAGGACCGTATTGAGATCTACCGCCCATTACTCGCTGACCCTAAGGAGATTCGCCGTAAGCGAGCGGAACAAGCGAAAGCCTCTGGCGCTGCTGACCCTGTGACTGGCGGAAAAAAGAACCCACTTCGCAAAGAGGGTTAGGGGCAAATAAAAAAGGTTGGCATCAGCCAACCTTTTTAAATCATTCTTACTTTTCGATCAGTTAATACTCTCGAAAAAATCTTTACTTGCCGGGAAGTCTCCCTGAATCTCAACCAGCTGACCTTGACCATTGAAATTGACAATTAAGTCTTTTTGAATTGAGTCATTGTGGCCGTCAGTGTGGTGGTAAATGTAGTACCAAGTATCAGGGTAGCCATTTTCCACTAGCATTGGTGAGCCCATAACAAAACGAACTTGCTCTTTTGTCATGCCAAATTTCAGTTTTTCTACTGAGCCTTGTTCAATGTAGTTACCTTGGTTGATATCAATACGATAAACCAATTTTTCTAATAAAGAGCAGCCTGTCAGGGTAGACACAGCGAGCGGTACAGCGATAAGCCACTTTGTGAATTGCATACTTAAATTCTTGCTACTGATATTGGTTAAACTTTGCCGATAATAAACAAGCTGAGCCTTAATGTAAAAAACTCATGCGGTTTTGAATTGTTTCAGACTGCGATTTTTGAGTTTTGTTGCAAAGTCGAGCCAAAAAAGTGGCTTTAGGGAACTTTGACTCGACTTTCTAAGCAGAGCTAGGCTGCGATCAATAACTCGCGAGCATTGGCTAGGGTGGATTCAGTAATCTGGCTGCCACCAAGCAGGCGAGCAAGCTCAGAGATTCTTTGGTCATCATTGAGCGAGTTCATTTGGGTTTCTGTTTTGCCAGCCTTAGTTTGTTTGGCCACAAACAGTTGTTGATGACCACACCCTGCGACTTGAGGCAGGTGAGTGACACACAGAACCTGTGTTGATTCCCCCAGTTTTCTGAGCATTCTTCCAACAACTGCGGCAGTTGGTCCGCTAATGCCGACATCGACTTCGTCAAAGATGAGGCTTGGGGTATCAACTTTCTGAGCGGTAATGACTTGGATAGCCAATGAAATACGAGAAAGCTCACCACCAGATGCTACTTTTGCGATTGGCTGCATTGGTTGCCCTGGGTTGGTTGAAACCACAAAGCAAACACTGTCCATGCCTAATGGCGAAGGGTGCGTACCTTCGTTGTTTACTTCGATACTGAACTGGGCTTTTTCCATGCTCAACTCATGCATGCTCGCTGTAATGAGTTTATTTAGCTCTTTCGCGTAACGACCGCGGGATTTGTGTAACTTTTCAGCGGCGACTAAGAAGGCTTGGTATTTAGCTTCTACTTCTTGTTCGAGGGCATCGAGTTTCTCATCTGAGCAGTCAAGGGCTTCAATTTGTGTGAGCAGATCTTGATGGTGCTGGAACAGCTCTTCTGGCATCACGTGGTGTTTACGCGCAATCGACATGACTTTAGAAAAGCGCTCTTCGACGTACGCCATTCGACCAGGGTCAACATCAATATTATCGAGGTAGTTACGCAGTTCGCTGTTTGCTTCTTCTAATTGGATGATCGCTTCCGCAACCATATTTGGCAGTTCAGCTAACTTGTCATCGAGCTCTGCGAGCTGAATCAGGGAGTGATTGGCTGATTGGAGAATACCAAGCGCATTAACTTCTTCACCTTCGTAAATAAGTTCGATGGCTTGCTGACAGGTAGAGGCAAGTTCACCGCTGTTGGACAGTCTTTTGTGCTCTTGTTCAAGCTCTTCATATTCGTCCTCACCAATTGACAGCTCGTTAAGTTCTTTGATTTGGTATTCGAGCAGTTGCTTCTGCGCCAAATTGGCTGCACTGTTTTCTTTTAGCTGTTTTAAATTGTTGTCTGCCTGGCGCCACGTCTGGTACGCGTTTCGGGTGCTTTTTAAAAGGTTAGTATGCCCCGCATATTGGTCAAGCATGGCCATCTGGTAGTCGCTCTTCATCAATTGATGGTGCGCGTGTTGGCCGTGAATATTAATCAATAATTGACCCAGAGACTTGAGTTGAGAAAGGGGAACGGGACTGCCATTAATAAACGCACGAGAACGACCTTCTTTGTTAATGATACGACGCAAAATGCAATCAGAACCATCGAGTAGATCGTTATCCTCTAGCCAACGAGTTGCGTGAATATTGTTCTCGAGAGAAAACGCGGCACTGACTTCGGTTTTCTCTTCCCCTTGGCGTACCATGCTGGCTTCTGCGCGACCGCCTAAACATAAACCTAATGCATCAATCGCGATAGATTTACCTGCGCCAGTTTCGCCTGTGATGGTCGTCATTCCCTTGGATAGCTCTAGCTGTAGAGACTTAACAATCGCAAAATTATTAACACTTAGATGAGCCAGCATGTAGTTGTACCTGTTTAAATGAACAATACTGTATATAAGTGCAGTATATACTGTTTCTTTATACAGTAAAGTGGGTGGTGTGGATTTTTTTACTGAGAATCTAATTTTGTGATAGGCATGAAAAAACCGCAGTCGAGGCTGCGGTTTAGCTGCAAGGGTGGGACGCTAAGGTCTGGTAGGGTTTATCGTTAAAGGTTCAAGAGTAACGATGGCATTAACGCCCGCTCCTGGATGATCAACGTAAGATGTGTCTTGCATAAGGGTGTAATAGACATCAACAAAGTCGTCATCATTGGTCAGAGCGCCATCTGGGATTGCGTCGATGATTTTGTTGGTAATTTGAGGAATGATAGCGTAAGCCTGCACTTCAGGATCTGGGATGGCTTTCAATACCTCTTCTGCGACTTGAACTAGCAGCTTCGCCAGCTTTTTATAGTCAGTGCCGTCATCTTGTTCCATTAGCACGATGTCAGCCGCTCCCCAACGATAGCGGGACCAATGGATAATGATTTGGTTAGGGTAGTAATCTTGGTTGTCGTAATCCAAGTACGGCATTTCAACCAGATCAAGCGCGGGCTCATCTCGGCTTGGATTCACACCGGTGACCAAGGCATAAATTTCTGCTTTTCCGGAGATCCAAGGTTCTTGATCATCAGCAAGGCGAATTTTCTTCAGTTGGGTGGTATGAATAGGTGACGTCGTGACACTGGATGCACGAGTTGAAAACGCTTCTTTTGCGTTGCGATCTTGTACATATGGCTGCACCTGAGTGGTTTGACCAAGCTTACGCATTTCGGATCGCATTGCTTGTAGGCCCGCCTTGAGTTCTGCCGAGCTATTGCTGTCGACAACCAGTACAGGTACTTCCGGTAATTGATAAACGTCTAATTGGTGTATTTGGCCGTAAACGTCATACGCTTCGATGTATTGCCACTGTTCATCGTCACCACTTGGCTCAAAAGCAAACAGAGGATCGACTTTTCCTTGCTGCCAAGCTGCGAGCATTTGTTCATTTGCTAGGCGAACTTCCAGTATTTGGTCAGCGTATTGTGTAATCCCTTTCCAGCTCCGAATTTGCTCATCGGCGCTTTCAAGTCGTTGACTGAACTTAGAAAGCGGTTGTTGCTCAACAAATTCTGATACCGCAATGCTTGTGTCCTGCGCGGTAATTTCCTTTCGTAAAGTAGACTCGATATCGACATAGTTTTCACTAAGCTGTAACGCCAACTCTCGCTTGGTTTGAGTAATGTCATTCGCTCGAGCGTTTGATGTATCGGTAACCTTTGCCTCATCTGATTGGCAGCCAACAAGCGCTAATGTAGAGAGAGCGGACAATATAATCGTTTTTTTCATAGTGTGTCCTTTAGAGATGAATTGAAAATAGAGTTATTGTTCTATTCATCACGAGAATAACACTGGGTGCTTTTCATTCAATCCGCTCGACAGATGAAAAGTAGAATTTGCCCACAGGATCAAATTTTAAAATTTGTAATTTAGCGGGCTCTTATGTAGGGAAGGGTTATGAATATAGAGGATTTGTCTGTTCGAAAAGGGCTAGCACTGTCACTAGCCCCTATTGGGTTAAAACAATCGGCTTGACCAACCGAGCTTGTTTCTTAACACGTGGTAATAACTGTAGTTTTTAGGATGAATGAGTTTGAGCACGTTGGGGCTTTGGTATACGTGCACTTCATCCCCCGGCGAGACGGGCAGAGAAACTTGACCATCACAGCCGACTTCTTGAGTTCCTCGGTTGTCTGGCGAGACCACGAGTTTGATTCGACGGTTACCATCGACCACCAGAGGGCGGCTTGATAGTGTGTGTGGGAACATAGGAACAAGTGAAATCGCATTGAGGCTTGGAGAGAGAATAGGGCCACCGCCAGACAAGGAATAAGCCGTTGATCCTGTTGGGGTGGATACGATTAACCCATCCGCACGTAAAGAGAACGCAAAGCTATCATCGATATAAACTTCGAATTCAATCATATGTGCCACTTGACCAGGGTGAAGTACTGCTTCATTTAACGCGGCATTGTGGCTTTTTACTTGGCCGTGACGGTGTACTTCCGCTTCAAGTAAGAAACGTTCTTCTTGGATAAATTCGCCATCTAAGACGGCTTTTAGGGCGGTTTGGAAGTCTTCAGGGTTTAGGTCGGTCAGGAAGCCCAAATTCCCTCGGTTGACGCCAATCACTGAAATATCAAATCGGGACAAAACGCGTGCCGCGCCAAGCATATTCCCATCACCGCCAACTACGATCGCGAGATCTGCCGCTTTGCCCAATTGAATCAAGCTAGCAAAGTCCTCTTTAGGTACGTCGTCAAGAATTTCAATTAAGCGATCGTCGATAAAAACTTGATAGCCCTCAGATTTAAGCCAGGTATAGAGCTCGCGATGAGTCTGAATGGCTTGCTGATTTCGGGGTTTTCCGATGATGGCGATCACTTGAAAAGGTTTTTTCATAGGTTTTCCGCACTAAATAGGCTTGATTCGGTAATCTTCATCCCCATAATAATGGCAAGTTAGCTATTTATGCGAGTTTTTGTGTATCTAAACGCGATAAACGTGAAGCGTTAGGTACCAATGGATATGTATTTCGGAGATAACATGAGCAACGAAGAAAACAAAGTTACAGAAGAAGAGCTAGATCAAATCATCGAAGAAGCGGAAAAAGTGGAAGCAGCAGCGCAAGAAGCGGAAGCAGAGCTTGAAGAGATCGGTGATGAGAAAGACGCGAAGATTGCTCAACTAGAAGCGGCTTTACTGACTAGCGAAGCAAAAGTTCAAGAGCAGCAAGACAGCGTGCTACGTGCGAAAGCAGAAGTAGAAAACATGCGCCGTCGTACTGAGCAGGAAATCGATAAAGCTCGTAAATACGCGCTAAACAAATTTGCTGAAGAGCTATTGCCGGTTATCGACAACCTTGAACGTGCGATTCAAGCCGCTGATACGGAAGCAGAAGTTGTTAAGCCACTGCTTGAAGGTGTAGAGCTGACTCACAAGACGTTTGTTGACACGGTGGCTAAGTTCGGTCTTAAAGAGATTAACCCAGAAGGTGAAGTCTTTAATCCTGAATTGCACCAGGCAATGTCTATTCAAGAAAGCCCTGATCATGAGTCAAACACCGTGATGTTTGTAATGCAAAAAGGCTACGAGCTGAATGGTCGAGTGGTTCGCCCAGCGATGGTCATGGTGGCGAAATAATTCAGTTTATCCCCTGCGTTTTAAACACAAGAGAGGCATTCGCCTCTCTTTTTTTATCCCCTACCACCAATTTTACCTGTCTCCAATAACTGATTGATTTAGTGAATTATTCTTAGAATAAAATTTAACCAAAAATTAATTTCTGATTTGAAACTTGTAACATTATCGTAAACAAAGTCTTTATTTTGTAACCTTGATGTGTATTATGTGCGAACTCCGTCGTAAATAGTGGCGGAATAAACTATAAAATCATAATTTAAGAACACAACATTCTGGAGATGAAAGATGGATAAATCGCTTTCAAGCAAGATATTTGTAGGCTTGTTTGCTGGTCTGCTCATTGGTACTGCGATTCAGTACCTATTCAGTGGAATTGCAATCTTTGATACCTACCTCCTTGGTGCCGCAGAGGGCGCTGGTGGTATGTTCGTATCATTGATCAAACTGCTTGTTGTCCCATTGGTCTATGTTTCTATTGTATGTGGTATTGTTGATCTGAAAGACATCACTGCATTTGGTCGCCTTGGTGGTAAAACTTTTGCTCTTTACATTATCAACACCATTATCGCGATCACAGCCGCTCTAACGGTAGGTATGATTTTCCAGCCAGGCGCTGACGCGAATCTAGCTGGCACGATTTCAGAGACCGTTAAACTCACCACAACTGAAACACCGGACATCTTCTCACTTGTCGTTAACATTGTTCCTAGCAACCCAGTTCAGGCGTTTGCTAACGGTGACATGTTACAAATCATCTTTATGGCAATCCTGACAGGTCTTGCTATCCAAGCTCTTGACTCACGCGGTGGTCCAGCAATCCGTACGTTCAAGATGTCGAATGAAATCATGATGAAGCTAGTGGGTCTTGTCATGAGCCTAGCGCCATACGGTGTATTCGCGCTGATGATTCAACTAGGTGCAACACTAGACGCAAACACGTTAATGTCGGTAGCAGGCTACGTAGCACTTGTTGTAGCAATGCTAGTGTTCTGGATTTTCTTCTTCTATCCAACAGCAGTAGGTATTGCGACAGGGACTTCGCCGAAGACGTTCCTACGAGCAACACGTGAGCAGATTCTGTTCTCATTATCAACAGCGAGCTCAAATGCGACGATTCCTGTAACGATGCGCACTTTGACTGAGAAGCTACACGTTTCTAAATCAGTCGCAGGCTTTGGTGTTCCACTCGGTGCAACCATGAACATGTCTGGTGTATCTATCTACATCGCACTAGCAACTATTTTCGTGGCGAACGCATTTGGTCAGCCAATCAACACTGCTGATGTGTTTACTCTAGGTCTCACTATCCTTCTACTGTCAATCGGTGCTGGTGGTGTTCCTGGCGGTGGCGTTGTAATGGTAGGTGTTCTTCTTCATCAACTAGGTCTTCCACCAGAAGGTCTTGCAATCATCGCCGCTGTAGACCGTATCAACGATATGTTCTGTACTTCATCGAACGTAGTGGGCGATACCGCAGTAAACACTATCGTTGCTAAAACGGAAGGTGAAATCGGCAAAGAAGAGGAAGTTGAAGCGAAACCAGTTCAAGCAAATGCTTAATTTGTAAACTTCCTGATTCTAAAAGCGAGCCATATGGCTCGCTTTTGTTTTGTCAGAGGAAATCTTTTTTCACTTTTTTTTACTCTTTCCCTTGAAAAGCCATTTGCCGCCCTTATCTATGTGGCATAGAAGAAGCAAACAACCTTATTTTTGTTTGTGAGCAAGGGTTGAAACCCGATTCTACATCCCCACATAGGGGATATAGCAAAACGAAAATAGAAAATTATTCGGAGATAGCCTGATGGGTAAAATCATTGGTATTGACTTAGGTACTACTAACTCATGTGTTGCTGTACTAGACGGCGACAAACCACGCGTTATTGAAAACGCAGAGGGTGAGCGTACAACTGCATCGGTAATTGCATACACAGATGGTGAGACGCTAGTAGGTCAACCTGCGAAACGTCAAGCAGTTACAAACCCAACTAACACGCTATTTGCAATTAAGCGTCTTATCGGTCGTCGCTTTGAAGACGAAGAAGTACAACGTGACATCGAAATCATGCCTTACAAAATCGTTAAGGCTGACAACGGTGATGCTTGGGTAGAAGCGAAAGGCCAAAAAATGGCGGCTCCTCAGGTTTCTGCTGAAGTACTGAAGAAAATGAAGAAAACTGCTGAAGACTTCCTAGGTGAGGAAGTAACGGGTGCAGTTATCACAGTTCCTGCATACTTTAACGATGCTCAGCGTCAAGCGACTAAAGACGCTGGCCGTATCGCAGGTCTAGAAGTTAAACGTATCATCAACGAACCAACAGCGGCTGCTCTAGCATACGGTCTAGACAAGTCAGGCGGCGACCGCACTATCGCGGTATACGACCTTGGTGGTGGTACATTCGATATCTCTATTATCGAAATCGATGAAGTTGAAGGCGAGAAAACGTTCGAAGTGTTAGCAACTAACGGTGACACGCACCTAGGTGGTGAAGACTTCGACAACCGCATGATCAACTACCTAGTTGAAGAGTTCAAGAAAGAGCAAGGCATCGATCTTAAGAACGATCCACTAGCAATGCAGCGTGTTAAAGAAGCAGCAGAAAAAGCAAAAATCGAGCTTTCTTCTACTTCTCAAACTGACGTAAACCTACCTTACGTAACTGCAGATGCGACTGGTCCTAAGCACATGAACGTTAAGGTTACTCGTGCGAAACTAGAATCTCTAGTTGAAGACCTAGTACAACGTTCTCTTGAGCCACTAAAAGTTGCTCTAGCGGACGCAGACCTATCGGTAAACGATATCACTGACGTAATCCTAGTGGGTGGTCAGACTCGTATGCCAATGGTTCAAGCGAAAGTGGCTGAATTCTTCGGTAAAGAAGCGCGCCGTGACGTGAACCCTGACGAAGCAGTAGCAATGGGTGCTGCAGTTCAAGGTGGTGTACTTGCTGGTGATGTTAAAGACGTACTTCTACTAGACGTTACTCCTCTGTCTCTAGGTATCGAGACAATGGGCGGCGTAATGACTAAGCTAGTTGAGAAGAACACAACAATCCCAACAAAAGCGAACCAAGTTTTCTCTACAGCAGAAGACAACCAGAACGCGGTAACCATCCACGTTCTACAAGGTGAGCGTAAGCAAGCGATGTACAACAAGTCTCTAGGCCAATTCAACCTAGAAGGTATCCAGCCTGCACCACGTGGTATGCCACAAATCGAAGTTACTTTCGACCTAGATGCGGACGGTATCCTACACGTATCAGCGAAAGATAAGCAGACTGGTAAAGAGCAGAAGATCACTATCCAAGCTTCTGGCGGTCTAAGCGATGAAGACATCGAGAAAATGGTACAAGAAGCAGAAGCGAACAAAGAAGCGGACAAGAAGTTCGAAGAGCTAGCGACTGCACGTAACCAAGCTGACCAAATGATTCACGGTACTCGTAAGCAAGTAGAAGAAGCTGGTGAAGCGCTACCTGCAGAAGAGAAAGAGAAGATTGAAGCAGCTATCTCTGAGCTAGAGGAAGCACGTAAGGGCGAAGACAAAGAAGCTATCGACGCGAAAGTTCAAGCACTTATGACTGCGGCTCAAAAGCTTATGGAAATCGCTCAGCAGCAAGCTCAAGCACAACAAGGCGCGGAAGCGGGTGAACAGCCTAAGCAAGACGACGATGTTGTAGATGCAGAGTTTGAAGAAGTTAAAGAAGACAAGAAGTAATTTCTTCACAGAGTGACTTGATTTCCTTCTAGAACTCAAGTCATCTGTTTTGAAATTGGTGTCCTGACTTAATGCGGGCGTTTGAGGAAACTCATACGCCCGTATGTTTGTAACTAACCTGTCAGTCTAGATAATGGTTCTCGAACATTAACTCTCGAATCTTTATCTAGAATGATACAAACACCAAGCGGTGTAATGATAAATCCTCCGTTTGCAGTACTACATTGGTGACGAAGAACATGTCAAAACGTGATTTTTACGAAGTATTAGGCGTAAGCCGCGATGCGTCAGAGCGTGATATTAAAAAGGCGTACAAGCGTCTAGCAATGAAATTCCACCCAGACCGTAATCAGGGTGATGAGAGCGCAGCAGATAAGTTTAAAGAAGTAAAAGAAGCGTACGAAATTCTTCTCGATCCGCAAAAGAAAGCGGCTTACGATCAATACGGTCATGCTGCTTTTGAACAAGGCGGTATGGGTGGCGGCGGCTTCGGTGGTGGTGGCGCTGATTTTGGAGACATCTTTGGTGATGTGTTCGGCGATATCTTCGGTGGTGGTCGTCGTGGTGGCGGTCAGCAGCGTGCTCAGCGTGGTGCAGACCTGCGTTACAACATGGAATTGACTCTTGAAGAGGCCGTGCGTGGCGTATCTAAAGAGATCGAAGTCCCAACCTTGGTAGAATGTGATTCATGTGACGGTAGCGGTGCTGAGAAAGGTTCAGCAGTAGAGACATGTGGCACCTGTCACGGTCACGGCCAAGTTCAAATGCGTCAAGGATTCTTTGCGGTTCAACAAACCTGTCCTACCTGTCACGGTAAAGGCAAAATCATCAAGAATCCATGTAAGTCTTGTCATGGCCAAGGTCGCAAGCAGAAAACCAAAACACTTAACGTTAAGATTCCAGCTGGTGTGGATACTGGTGATCGCATTCGTCTATCTGGTGAGGGTGAAGCAGGTGAAATGGGCGCGCCAGCGGGCGACCTATATGTACAAGTTCATGTGAAAGAGCACCATATCTTCGAGCGTGACGGTAACAACTTGTACTGTGAAGTACCAGTAAGCTTTGCTATGGCAGCGCTTGGCGGTGAAGTCGAAGTTCCGACTCTTGATGGCCGTGTTAACCTGAAAGTACCAACAGAAACGCAAACGGGTCGTATGTTCCGTATGCGTGGTAAAGGTGTAAAAGGCGTTCGTGGCGGTGGTATTGGCGACTTGATCGTTAAACTAGTGGTTGAAACTCCGGTTAACCTAAGCTCGCGTCAAAAAGAACTACTTAAAGAGTTTGAAGAGTCTTGCGGCGGTGAAGCGGCGACGAAACACAAGCCGAAATCTGAAGGATTCTTCAACGGTGTGAAGAAGTTCTTTGATGATTTAACCAGCTAAACTGGTAAGAAGAATATTATTAAGCCTGCGACTAACGCAGGCTTTTTAGTTTTCAGCTAACCGAGTTAGAAGGTAAGTGGCTCAAGGTGGTTGCGAGTCATTCTCTGCCAAACAACGTCAATAAATGGCTAGCCATTAAATCCAGCAATCCTCTGGATATTGCGCATTCGTCGCATCAAGCGTCATGTAATCCACACTCTCATCCGTTAAGCATTTGTCTTTTGTTTGTCCGCTCCCTGATTGTGCCTCGGCTTTAATGACATAAGCCTTACCCGCTTGACTCGCGATGGAAAAAACATAGCGGCTCGAAGGGGTATCGCACACGCTACAATTGCTTCCTGAGATTATCCCACTCCAGTTGTAACCACTGTTGTAACTCGACTCCAACTTGAGTTGAATTTTTGAAAGGTCAGCAATGGCTTTCGCACGATATGACTTGAGTACGTAACTTTGATAACTCGGGTAGGCGATCGCTGCCAGTATGGCTACGATAGAGACTGCGATCATTAATTCGATCAATGTCATTCCATTTAGTCGTTTATTTCCTACTTTACATTCATTTCTTCGAATCATTCCGCGTAGTTCCTTATTGGCTGTCTGGCTATTTTTCTTTGGTGTTAGTCTTTGCGCAAGACTGAATACGGTTACTTACTGTTTTTGCATAGGATTTTGGGAAATGTCTCGCGGCTTTACCTTATTAGAACTCTTGGTCTCTATTGCGGTGCTCGGCACATTGATGGTTTGGGCGCTGCCGAATTACAGCGATATGACGGATACGGTCAAAATGCGAAGGCTGGCCAAAGAGTTAAATGGTTTCGTTCTGATGGCCAAATCAGAGGCCGTGTTGAGACGCGAAAGACTTTGGGTTCACTTGATTATGTCTGGAGCATCAGACAGCAATGGAGATTGGCGCTTAGAGCTGACTAATAGCGATGTCAATGGTGCGGGCGATGTCTATTCGGCGTTGTCCGGTGTCCCGTTTGAGGGAGTCACGCTTTCAACAACATACACCTCTAATCAAATCAGTTTCGATGAGACTCATGGGCGACCAAAAGCTGGACGTTTTACTTTTCATCCCAAGAGCAGTCCCTCATCAGCACTGGACATACGTACTTACCATCGCAGCGCCATTGTTCGCGTTTGTTCTCCTAGTGCCAATACCTACTTAAGTTATGAGAAGTGTTGATATGAAGTTGTCGAAGGAGCGAGGGGCGAGTCTTATCGAGTTTATGGTTGCAGCGACCATTGGCGTTTTCGCGTTGGGTATCATAGGTTCGATGTTTTTAAGCGGCTATAAAACTGCGACTAAGCGAACGCAAGAGCTCACTTTATTACAGTCAACCAATAGCGTACTGCAGATGATGAAATTGGACATGCATCGTGCTGGGTACAATGGCGTTTCCCCGAACTTGGTCAAGCTATCCGGCACGGGTCATTCTTTCTACGTTGAAAATTCGGCCACAACGGGACTGCTTGCTTATGCATATGTTGCCGAAGTCTCAGGTGCTTCTTATACCTACTCAAATGTCGTGTATGAGCAGACCTCTGCCGCAAGTGATGTATTGCGTATATGTGAAAAAAAACAATCGACGGTGATGTCAGTGTTGGATGCTCAAGACTTTCCTGGAAGAGTGGGCAACAACTGCAACACCCTATTTCATAAAGATCGCATTAAGGTTGATGGATTTAATCTCACTTTAGTTGAGTTACCGGGAAGCAATATTTCATCAGCAATGGTGACCGTAGAGCTTCAAACCTCACTAAAGAATGCGCCAACTTATACCAAGTCACTCTCGTTTACGACAAAACAAAGGAACTGGTGATATGCAGAAAAATCAAGGATTAGCGACGCTTCTTATTACTAGTTTGCTGCTAGTTGCCTCACTACTTGTGGTTTTAGGGAGCTACAAAGGACTGTTTTACCAAGTGAAGCGTGCACAAAATGAAGTTCAAGCGCGCAAAGATCACTGGGCGGCAGAGGGAGGATTGGAGTGTGTTTACACTAAAGCAAAGCAACTTAATGCAGTCCCCGCTTCGGTTTCCGATTGCAAAAATCTATTGGATTTAGATTCTTTAAATATTGTCGGTGGCACGCCAAATGTCATTCATTCCAAGAGTGGTTATCTCACCTTAAAAAAAGCCTTTGTTTCACCGATTGTTTCGAGTACTGGGGCCATTCGCTCAAAGTCGGATTTAGTTATCAATGGTGCCTACACATCGTCCCCAGATCCTGGTAAAAGCTTGGGTTCAAATCTTTGGGAGTGCACCTCTGTACGGTACTTTAATTATTTTCATGCAAAAACCGGATATAACACTTTCCACCCTTTTGAGACAATCAAGCCCTATGCGTCTTTTCCTGACAGCATTAATCCAAATTTCCAAAAATGCTCGCCAGCTAATCACTCATGGTCGGTATTGGACTTAGCAGATACGGCGGAAGACTTTAAGAAAGATACCGATATGGACCCATTTCGTGACGTGTTTAATGTCCCAAGAGCTGAGTGGTTTCCCTTAATGTCAGATAAAAGCCTTTTTGGCTATGTGCCCTATACATTGAATGGCGAAACGTTAACAAAAGTGGAAGACCTGGGCTCGCCAACGTTTAATACTCAATGTGCGGAAGAAATTAAAAAGAATATTGAGCAGGGCAAAGACACTATTTGGGTGTACGGTGGGTGTGAAATTAATGATGCAGACTTTGACATAATCAGCACAGCAATTGATACCCACCTGAGTAGCGGAGTCATACTTGTGATTCATAACGGTATATTGTCCGTTACAGGCTCTCAAGCATTTAAAGGAATGTTATACCACTTTATTTCCGATGATTTTACCGACAGCAGCGGCCAAGTGTTGGACTTTAGCGATTGGCCTCTCACCGAAAATGACACGAGTGCCGGAGGAGGAAGTAGTGTTTTAGAAGGGGTGATTTCAGCTTTGGGGTCGACGGTAATAATGCCCAAAGAGAAAATTGGCTACTTCCAAAACGGAGCCTTTAATCCAAGTGGTGGCTATGTGATGGATGCGCCAGGGACTTATGCTTTGTTCAATGCATCCCTTAACTTTACTTTCAATCGAGATGTTATAGAGGGGCCGTCAAAAAAATTCAAAGTGGTGAAATGGTACAGAGGATCATGGCATGACTTGTAAGCAGCGGGGCGCCAGCTTAATCGAAGTGTTGATCGCTTTTGTATTGATAGGGATAGGAGCGATGGGGCTCATCAAGTTGCAGGCAGTGGCTGAGTCCAAAGCCGATTTTGCAGAGCTGAGCCTTGAAGCGCTTTATCTTGCAGAAAACAAACTTGAGTCTTTTACGCGCAGGGGGATCTCTTCTGCTTCTGGGTCATACCGTTACTCTGATATAGCAGATGATAGCTGTGTGAGTTCAAGTTTATGCTCTACGAAAGCCTCCGGATTTATAACCCAATGTGACGTCTCCCCTTTTGCCAGCTTAAGTAACGCGCTGAGTGTAGTGACCGTTGAAGTGTGCTGGTGGGACCGATTCGGTGACAAACAATCCGTGACGTTAAAGAGCGCAATCTCACAATATAGCGAGTTCGACAGTAACTAGTTGTATATCTAGACGGTGTTGAGGTTTTTTACTAACAAGCGTGCGTTATATTTTTCAAAATAGTATTTAAATTGTTTCATAACCTGATCGGGTTGTGTTCTTATTTTGTTGCACGTTAATGGTGTTTTTGCAAAATATGTCTCCATATATGGAAAAAACTCTAGAACCTTGTGCTTTTTGTAACCCTATTTAATAGAATGTGTGGTGAATCATAGGCTGAAAAAAGAATAACCAGAAGCCTGAGGCAACAACATCACACTATGGAGTTACCATGAGTAACCAAGCTGTAAATCAAGCGCCATCCAATAAGCCGAGTGGTATGGATCGCTTTTTAAACTTTATTGAACGCGCAGGTAATAAGATCCCAGATCCTGCAATTTTGTTTTTCTGGGCTCTTGTTATTACTTGGGCGGCGTCTGCTCTCCTTTCAAACGTTTCGTTTGATCTGCTAAACCCTCGCACAGGTGAAGCGCTTGCAATCAACAACCTTTTAACTGGCGAATCTCTAGCAAGCTTCCTAGCGAACATGGTGACTACGTTCACTGGCTTTGCACCTTTAGGTATCGTTTTAGTTGCGATGTTGGGTGTGGGCGTTGCTGACTCTTCTGGCTTTATTACTACAGGCCTTAAGAAGATGCTGAACTTCACGCCAGCTAAGCTGCTTACGCCAATGCTAATTCTTGTCGCAATCGTATCGCACACTGCTGCGGATGCGGGCTACGTTTTGGTTATTCCTCTTGGCGGTATCATCTTCCACGCGGCAGGTCGTCATCCTCTAGCGGGTATCGCAGCGGCGTTTGCTGGTGTATCAGGTGGTTTCTCAGCGAACTTTATTCCATCAGGTATTGACCCGCTACTAGCTGGTTTCACGCAAACAGCGGCTCAAGTTCTAGATCCTGAGTACGTGGTTAACCCATTAGCGAATATCTTCTTTACTGGTATCTCTTCAGTGATCATCGTTGCTATCGGTTGGTACGTCACTGAGAAAATCATCGAGCCACGTTTAGCGAACACGCCAATCGATGAAGACGCAGAAAAAGCGCCTGATCTTGGCTCGTTCACTGAACTAGAATCGAAAGCATTCCGTTACGCGGGTTGGGCGATGATGGCAGGTATTGCTGTTTTGATCGCAGCAATCATCCCTGAAAACTCAGCACTACGTTCTCCTGAAGGCGAGATTACAGCGTTCTCAGCACCGCTAATGAAGTCAATCGTTCCATTGATCTTCATTCTATTCATCATCCCAGGTTACGTTTACGGTAAAGTTTCGGGCACCTTCAAAACAAGCAACGACATCATCAAAGCCATGTCTGACACCATGTCAACAATGGGTGCTTACATTGTAATGTCGTTCTTCTGTGCTCAGTTCCTTTCTGCGTTTGCACAATCAAACATTGGTACCATGCTAGCGCTATACGGTGCGGAAGGTCTGAAAGCGATGAACTTACCGGGTGAAGCGACAATCATTGGTATGATTCTTCTAACGGCTTCTGTAAACCTGCTAATCGGTTCCGCATCAGCGAAGTGGGCACTTATCGGTCCAATTCTAGTTCCTATGCTAATGGCTGTAGGCATTTCTCCAGAACTGTCTCAAGCGGCATACCGTGTCGGTGACTCTGTATCAAACATCATTTCACCTCTGATGGTCTTCTTCCCTCTAGTGGTTGTTTACTGTCAGCGTTACGTGAAGTCGACTGGTATCGGTACTCTAGCATCGCTAATGATGCCATTCTCAATTGCAATGCTGATAGGCTGGTCTATCTTCTTAGTAGCATATTGGGCACTGGGTATTCCACTAGGTATTCAAGCGCCATACACTTACACTATGTAAATACCGTTATATTTGGCGCTGTAGCGTTGTTAACTGCGCAAGTTCCCCGGAGCGCCGGCCGCCCTAATTACATAGGACATCTATGCTCATAGGGCTGAACTTGCTTGTTGCCTAGCTACAACACCAACTATTTAGGTATTGGTAATTCGAAAGCGCTGGTCGAGAGGCCAGCGTTTTTTTGTTTGTATTTTTGCCCATTCAGCGTGCTTTTACTCTTGGTGGGTTAAAGGTAAAATCGTGGCCCACAGCATTTATGCTAGATTTTGGAGCCCCAGTGTCAAATTCCCAATTTACTTCTCATGACGAACAATTTATGCGCCGCGCAATGGAGCTTGCAGCACATGCGGAAACTGAAGGTGAAGTTCCGGTCGGCGCTGTGCTTGTGAAAGATGGCGAGATCATCGCGGAAGGCTGGAACCAGTCTATTGGTTGTCACGATGCCACCGCGCATGCCGAAATGCAGACCATCAGAAAAGCGGGTCAAGTACTTGGGAACTATCGATTGCTAGATACCACCCTTTACGTAACGTTAGAGCCTTGTCCTATGTGTGCGGGCGCGTTGTTGCACAGCCGTGTAAAGCGCGTTGTGTTCGGCGCACCAGATTTGAAAGCCGGCGCTGCAGGAACGGTATTAAACCTTTTTGAACATCAAGCGGCTTATCACTATGCAGATGTAGAGCAGGGGCTGTTGGAGGAGGAATGCCGAGTACAACTTCAGTCCTTTTTCAAACGTCGTCGCAAAGAGAAAAAGACAGAGCGTAAAGCAACACGTGTTCAGCAGGCGAATGAGGCGAAGAAGGGACGAAAGAAATCAGAATAGTCGTTTTAAGCAAACATCTTATCGACAAGATGTTTGCTCCTTGGTGTTACGCTGCACAGATGAGTTGCATGAATGCTCGGTGACGTGCGATCACCTTTTTCTTGTTATTGCTAAGCAGGCGTTTACGGCGGTTAGCAGCAACGGTTTTGTTAAGGCGTTTTGACTGTAGTTTACGTCTAGCCATAGAACAACCTCCTATATGAGTGAATACAATATTACTGACATTCATTGATGAATGTTCATGATAATCTGATCGTATCGGTTTTATACTCGCCAATTGTTACCATTTTAAGAAACTTCGCAAGTGATCGAGCACACGATATTATGTATGGGTTGCAGTGGAGGATTTCAAGTGCGCAATCTTTGTTCAAAAATTGCGCGCTTGAGGATGAAGCTAGTCAGCTTCTAACTGGTCAACAGTTGATTCGGCCGCAGAAAGAGGTTGCGCTTGAGAGGCAACTTGATCCGGCACTTGAATAACGGTCAAGTCATCAACGTTGTCATTGTCTTCCGCCAATGTCTGTTTTTCAACATGACCAATGATGCTTTGGTAGTAGCGACGAATGTTTTCGACATAGTTACGAGCCTCATCACCGCGAGCGTAGCCGTAGCGAGTCTGGCTGTAGTACTTTTTCTGACGCAGTAACGGTAGGCGGTCTTTTACGTCTGACCAAGCGTCTGGATTTCCACCTTGGCGCTTGGTTAGGCGTCTTGCGTCCATAACATGACCATAGCCTACGTTATAGGATGCGAGTGCAAACCAGATTTTCTCATGTTCTTCAATGGAGTCGGGGATACGTGCAACCATACGGCGTAAATACTCTACCCCCCCTTTTACGGATTGCTCTGGGTCTAAACGATCGGTAACACCAACACTTTTCGCGGTTGGCAGTGTTAGCATCATCATGCCGCGGACACCGGTAGGAGATTTCGCCAATGGATTCCAATGCGATTCTTGGTAGGCGAGCGCTGCGACTAAACGCCAATCAAATTCATCAGAATACTTTTTAAACAGTGGTGACCATTTAGGCAGCTTGGAATCGAGCGCACGAATGAATGCGCGAGTATCCACGTAGTCAAATGAGTCGACATGACCGATGTACTTCTCTTCAAGTGATGCCAAGTGCCCTGATTGTTTGATGTAGCCAAAAAACTCAATAAGTAAGGCGTAGAGACTCTCATCTTGGGAACGACGCAGAAACCAAGAAGTCGGCTGATCTTCTGTTAGCTCAAAGGCTAATGCAATCTCAGGATAGATGCGTTGAGAAAGTGACACTTCAACAGAGTCAGCAACCGTAAATTGCAAATCTCCTTCAGAAACCTTTTTGAGCAGGTCGTTAACGTCTGCGTTTGGGTCGACTTTATAAATAAATTGTGGGTGTTCTTGTTGGATGGCCGCCAAGGTTTGGTTGAAATGCGAGTCTCCCACGATTTGAATAACCGGCTCGTTGTCATTGCTTTGTTCTAACTCGGATTGCAGTTCGAGTAACTGTTCTAAGTTGCGTGGGCGCCATTGACCCTTTTTATAGACCACCTGTTGGCTCACGTAATAGTAAGCGGGTCCGGGTCTAAACGCTTTCAATCTTTCCGGTGATTGGCTTAAGCCAGCCGCAATAATATCGATTTCGCCGTTTCGTAGGGCAGGATAGAGGCTTGAAATACGATAGGCAGGTTTCATCTCGAGCTGCACGCCGAGCTCATTGGCAAACTCTCGAGCTAACTCATAATCAAGTCCAGCGGGGCCATCAGGACCAATATAGTAAGAGAGTTGGTTGTTTAATGTTCCAACCCTTAGCACGCCGCGCTCTTTAATTTGCTCCAGTTCACTCTTAGGTTCTGATTCGATTTGGCAGCCAGATAGCACCAAGGCGCTGGCAAATAATAAACAGAGTGATTTTAGTTGGGTTAGGTAATGCTTCTTCATTCACGGCAATCTCATACATCCAGTAGGGCATTTATATCAAAGTGGTATAACAAGGCAAGACAATCACAGTAACTCTTAGTAATAGAGAACAATAAATAGCGTTTTCTGTCGAAATTCAAAATTGACGAAAAAAATGACGCAAACGGTTGCTTTTGGTGTTACATCACAAAAACAATTGCTATATAATGCGCTCGCAACGAAGAGGTGGAATCGGCATAGGTTTGAAAAACCTTCGGAATAGCTTCGAAGAAAACAGTGAAATGTATAGAGCAATTAGATGCTCTAGAACATTTTAACCCACTGAATTTATTCCAATATCACCTTAATCAATTGCATAAGAGACCTAAGTACATGAGAATTTTTCGTGGCTCCCCAGCTCTATCTGAATTTCGTGTTAACAAGCTTCTAGAGCTTTGTCGTGAACTTAGCCTGCCTGTCACTGGCATTTACGCTGAGTTTGCACACTTTGCAGATCTAATGGCAGACCTAGATGCGTCTGAAGTTGAGAAACTAGAAAAACTACTGACTTACGGTCCAACAATTGAAGAGCACAAGCCTGAAGGTCTTCTTCTACTAGCGACTCCTCGCCCTGGTACTATCTCACCATGGTCTTCTAAGTCTACCGACATCGCGAATAACTGTGGCCTAGCTAAAGTTGCTCGTCTAGAGCGCGGTACCGCTTACTACATTGAAACATCATCTGATCTTTCTGAGCTTCAACTGGTTGAGCTTAAAGCGATTCTGCATGACCGCATGATGGAAGTTATCTTCACTGATTTCGACTCAGCAGCAGCACTTTTCCAAGTGGCAGAGCCTGCACCGGTAGCGGACGTTGACCTACTTGCTGGTGGTCGCGCTGCGCTTGAGAAAGCAAACGTTACCCTAGGTCTTGCTCTTGCCGATGATGAAATCGAATATTTGTACGACAGCTTCGTAAACAAGCTCGACCGTAACCCAACTGATATTGAACTGATGATGTTTGCGCAAGCGAACTCAGAGCACTGTCGTCACAAGATCTTCAACGCAGACTGGACTATCGACGGCGTTAAGCAAGAGAAGTCGCTGTTCAAAATGATCAAGAACACTTTCGAAACCACACCAGAAAACGTGCTGTCTGCGTACAAAGATAACGCAGCAGTTATGGTGGGTTCTGATGTAGGTCGTTTCTTCCCGAACCCAGAAACTCGCCAGTACGGTTACAGCCAAGAGAAAGCGCACATCCTAATGAAGGTGGAAACGCACAACCACCCAACCGCTATCTCTCCATGGCCAGGTGCTTCTACAGGTTCTGGTGGTGAAATCCGTGATGAAGGCGCAACGGGTATTGGTGGTAAGCCAAAAGCAGGTCTTGTTGGTTTCACTACATCTAACTTGCGTATTCCTGGTTTTGAACAGCCATGGGAAACAGATTTTGGTAAGCCGGGTCGCATCGTTAACGCTTTAGATATCATGCTAGAAGGTCCACTTGGTGGCGCTGCGTTCAACAACGAATTTGGTCGTCCAAACCTATTAGGTTACTTCCGTACTTACGAAGAAAAAGTTAACTCTCACGCCGGTGTTGAAGTTCGCGGTTACCACAAGCCAATCATGATTGCTGGTGGTATGGGCAACATCCGTGATGAGCATGTTCAGAAGAAAGAGATCCCAGTCGGCGCAAGTCTAATCGTTCTTGGTGGTCCTGCAATGAACATCGGCCTTGGCGGTGGTGCTGCTTCTTCAATGGCATCTGGCCAATCAGCAGAAGACCTAGATTTTGCTTCTGTACAGCGTGAAAACCCAGAAATGGAGCGTCGCTGTCAGGAAGTGATCGACCGTTGTTGGCAACTTGGTGATGCTAACCCTATCGCATTTATCCACGATGTGGGTGCGGGCGGTATCTCTAACGCACTTCCAGAGCTCGTAGACGATGGCGAGCGTGGTGGTATCTTCCAACTGCGTGACGTACCAAATGATGAACCAGGCATGAGCCCACTTGAGATCTGGTGTAACGAATCTCAAGAGCGTTATGTAATGGCAGTTGCACCAGAGAACATGGAAGTATTCGATGCTATCTGTAAGCGTGAGCGTGCACCATACGCAGTTGTTGGTATCGCAACAGAAGAGCGTGAGCTTAAACTTGAAGATTCACATTTCGAGAACACGCCAATCGACATGCCAATGGATGTGCTTTTAGGTAAGACACCTAAGATGCACCGTGATGCGAAAACGCTAAAAGCGAACAACCCAGCGGTTAACCGTGATAGTATCGAGCTAAACGAAGCCGTGGATCGTGTACTACGTCTTCCAACGGTTGCAGAAAAAACATTCCTAATCACTATCGGTGACCGCACGGTGACTGGTCTTGTTGCGCGTGACCAAATGGTTGGTCCGTGGCAGGTACCAGTAGCAAACTGCGCAGTAACAGCAGCAAGCTACGACACTTACCACGGTGAAGCAATGTCGATGGGTGAGCGTACGCCAGTTGCTCTACTAGACTTCGGTGCTTCGGCTCGTCTAGCGGTTGGTGAAGCAATCACAAACATCGCAGCGACTAACATCGGTGATATCAAACACATTAAACTGTCTGCAAACTGGATGTCTCCAGCTGGCCACCCGGGTGAAGATGCAGGTCTTTACGAAGCGGTTAAAGCGGTGGGCGAAGAGCTATGTCCAGCACTTGGTCTGACTATCCCTGTGGGTAAAGACTCAATGTCGATGAAGACTAAGTGGGAAGAGAACGGTGAGCAGAAAGAAGTAACGTCTCCGCTATCTCTAATCATCACTGCGTTTGCTCGTGTTGAAGATGTTCGTAAAACAATCACACCTCAGCTTCGCACAGATAAAGGCAATTCTAGCCTTGTCCTAATCGACCTAGGTAACGGTCAAAACCGTCTAGGTGCAACGGCTCTAGCACAGGTTTACAAGCAGCTTGGTGATAAGCCAGCAGACGTAGATAACGCAGCACAGCTAAAAGGTTTCTACGAAGGCGTTCAAACTCTAGTTGCGAACGATCAAGTAATGGCTTACCACGATAAGGGCGATGGCGGTCTATTCGTTACGCTTGCTGAGATGGCATTTGCCGGTCACTGTGGTGTTAAAGCTGACATCGCTGACCTTGGCGAAGATGCGTTAGCAGCACTATTTAACGAAGAGCTAGGTGCGGTACTTCAGGTTAAGAACGATGACCTAGACGTTGTACTTTCAACGCTAGCAGCCAACGGCCTTGAAGCATGTTCACACGTAATTGGTTCAGTAGAAGCTTCTGATGAGCTAGTGATTACTTCTGGTGAGACAGTGGTTCTTGAGCGTAACCGTACTGAACTACGCACTATCTGGGCAGAGACAACGCACAAGATGCAAGGTCTACGTGATAACCCAGCATGTGCTGACCAAGAGCACGAAGCGAAGAAAGACAACTCAGACCCTGGCCTAAACGTTAAGCTAAGCTTCGATGTAAATGAAGACATCGCAGCGCCATATATCGCGAAAGGCGTTAAGCCTAAGATGGCAATTCTGCGTGAGCAGGGCGTTAACTCTCACGTTGAGATGGCAGCAGCCTTTGACCGTGCAGGCTTTGAAGCAACAGATATCCACATGAGCGATATCCTAACCGGTCAAGCGGTTCTAGAAGAGTACCAGGGCCTAGTCGCTTGTGGTGGATTCTCTTACGGTGACGTTCTAGGCGCTGGTGAAGGCTGGGCTAAGTCTATCCTGTTTAACGAGCAAGCTCGCAACCAGTTTGAAGGCTTCTTCCAACGTGAAGATACGTTCTCTCTAGGGGTATGTAACGGCTGTCAGATGTTATCGAACCTGAAAGAGCTAATCCCAGGTGCAGACCTATGGCCACGCTTTGTTCGCAACGAATCTGAGCGTTTTGAAGCTCGTTTCAGTCTAGTTGAAGTCCAGAAGTCTGATTCTGTATTCTTTGATGGTATGGCAGGTTCTCGTATGCCAATCGCAGTGTCTCACGGTGAAGGCCGTGTAGAAGTACGTGATGCTGACCACCTAGCGGCGATTGAAGCATCAGGTACGGTTACCGTTCGCTACGTGGACAACCACGGTAACCCAACGCAGCAATACCCGAACAACCCGAACGGTTCGCCAAACGCAATCACCGGTCTAACAACTCAAGATGGCCGTGTAACTATCATGATGCCACACCCTGAGCGTGTATTCCGCACAGTAGCGAACTCATGGTCCCCTGAAGGTTGGGGTGAGAACGGTGCTTGGATGCGTATGTTCCAAAACGCGCGCAAGAACTTAGGTTAATTTGAGTTAGTCGAAGGTTCACGAAAATAGTAAAGCGCTGGTTGAGAGACCAGCGCTTTATTTTTGGTACAATACGACGAAAAATTTGCAGCATAGATCTCACTTTTATGCTCTAATACCGCGCTACCAAGGGATGGTGTTAAACAGCTCAGCTTAGATGGAGTGATCAAGTTGACCGAATCCCTGATTAATCCCTTAGGAATGAAAAATGTCTAAAAATAGAAAATTTGCCATCCGTACTACTGAAAAACGTAACGGTTGGTGTGCAGAAATTACTCGCCAAGTTACATCACGTAAGACGACAGTATCAAAGCGTGAATCAGGTTTTGAAACAGAAGCTGCAGCTCAAGAATGGGCAGAAAAAGAGTTAGCGGGTTTCATCAAAAACCAAGCCGCGCGAAATGATCGTAAAGGCGAAGCTCGTAAAGAGCGTGAAGAACGCGAAGCGCGTCTAGCTCAAGAAGCGGCTGAGAAAAAAGCGCGTTATCTTGCGGCAAAAGCAGCACGCGAAGAAGAGATGTTTGACGAAGAGTAATCGTCTAGATTGTCTTAAAGAAAAACCGCCTCAAACAGGGCGGTTTTTTTGTAACTGAATAGAGGATTTTAATTATCTGAATTGGCCAGCATCAGGTAAGAACTCAAAGCCAGCGTTTGCTAATTTTGCTTCAAGTGCCGCTTTGTCGATATCGAAGTAAGCAGCCAGTTTGTGCAGATCACCACCAAAGTCATCACGTAGTTTCATGTTCACGATGCTCATCAACATGATAGGATCCATTGTTTCAAAGTTGGCTAAGTTCATTACTTATCCTCGAAGTCCGAGATAAGTAGATTAGCAGCAGCAAAAGCGGCTTTTTCTCTGGCTTCCTTTGGTAAAGAGTCATCCGCAGCGATGTCATTTAGTGCTCGTACTGCACAAGATATTGCCTGAGGGACATAAGCTTGATCGCCACTACCGATCTGAGCGTACAGCTCACGAACCAATTCACAACAGCCGTATACTTGCATGGCTAATTCTCCAATAAATGATAACTGCTCTCAAATATACACACTCGTCTGAACAAACTCAAAAGCTAAGGTTGTTCTAGCGCAAGACCAAGAGGCTGTCGACCAATTATTGCTCAATACGCAGTTGTGTCTCAAGCTGGTTGATAACTTCTGGCGCCAGTTGCATTTGTTTAGCAAGTTCTTGCAAATAGGCTTTTTCCATAAAGTTCTGCTCGTCTATCACTATCAAGGAGGCGAGGTAAATTTCAGCGGCTTGCTGCGGTGTCGCGGCTAAACGTGCGACTTCATTTGGGTCGAGTGGTTTATTCAGCTCATTGTGGATAATGCTTTGAAGTTGATGGCCAACTCCCGACTCTTTGAGTGCGTTCTCGATGCGCTCCATTTCTTGTGTGTCTACATGACCGTCAGCTTTTGCAGCTGCGATCATGGCTTTTAAGATGAGTTCACTATGTATCGGATCATCTTCGCGAAACTCACTTTGAGGTTCAGGAGACACCTGATTGGTTTGAGAGTCGTTGTATACCTTATAGGCCAGTGCGCCAAGCGCAGCGACACCTCCAATTTTTAACGCATTGACCCCCATTTTTTTGCCAAGCTTCTTGCTCTTCTTGGAGCCCATCAGAAGGTTCACTAATCCGCCGCCAACTGCTCCAGCGCCAAGTGATTTGAGCGTACCTGAGCTGGATTGCTGTTTGAGTTGTTTTTGACCTTGCTGGACTATATCTGAGTTGAGTGCTTGATTGAGTAAACTTTTTAAATCCATGACTATTCTCCTATGCGTTCAATCTGAATTTACCTAACCCAAGATGAACGAGAGATGAAAAAAAGGCGAGCATGAAAGCTCGCCAAACGGATTGAAAACCAAATTACTCTTGGGCAGCGTAGCCATGAATCCCCAGAAGCTCTCCATCAAGGTAGGCTTCCTTTTCATCTTTCATTACTAGGCGTTCTTCCACTAGCCATTTTACGACCAATGGGTAGATTCTGTGCTCTTGCGTTTGTACGCGTTCAGTCAATGTTTCGACCGTATCCTCATCGAAAATTGGCACTTTAGCTTGTAGGATGACAGGGCCGCCATCAAGTTGCTCTGTTACGAAGTGAACACTGGTGCCATGCTCTTCATCACCAGCATGAATGGCACGCTGATAGGTATTTAAGCCAGGGTATTTGGGCAGAAGAGAAGGATGAATATTGATCATACGTCCTTGGTAGTGACGAACAAACTCACCGCTCAGAATACGCATATAGCCAGCAAGTACAACGACATCAGGTTGATATTCGTCGATCTGCTGCATGAGCTCTTTATCAAACGCGTCACGAGTATCGAAAGCTTTAGGATCAAGGAAGTGAGCGGCTGCCCCTGCTTTTTCTGCTCGCTCTAAGGCAAAGACATTCGCTTTGTTGGAAAAGACCGCCGTGACACGACCGTTAGTAATGTCTTTGCTGCAAGCATCAATAATTGCTTGTAGGTTAGAACCGTTTCCTGAAACTAAAACAACGATACTCTTCATGCTTATTTGATCTCTACTTGTTCTTCGCCGGATTCAGCTGAAGCGATCTCACCGATTACCCAAGCGTTTTCACCTTCTGCATTTAGAAGTTCAACCGCTGCATCAGCTTGATCTTTCGGAAGAGCAATCACTAGGCCAACACCACAGTTGAATGTGCGATACATTTCGTGAGTCGTTACGTTGCCTTTCTCTTGTAGCCATTTGAAGATGATTGGCCATTCCCAGCTGTTACCATCAACAACCGCTTTAGTACCTTCAGGAAGTACGCGTGGGATGTTTTCCCAGAAACCACCACCTGTGATGTGAGAAATCGCGTGGATGTCGTGTTTCTCAATCATTTTCAGTGCTGATTTGATGTAAATCTTTGTTGGTTCTAGTAGGTGCTCGCCGATTGTGCGACCTGCTAGCTCTTCGTTTTTGTCTGCGCCAGATACTTCAAGGATCTTACGGATTAATGAGTAACCGTTTGAGTGTGGACCGCTTGAGCCGACCGCGATAAGTGCGTCACCAGCGGCTACTTTAGTACCGTCGATTACATCTTCTTTTTCTACAACACCAACACAGAAGCCGGCAACGTCGTAGTCTTCACCTTCGTACATGCCTGGCATTTCAGCAGTTTCACCACCGATTAGCGCACAGCCTGCCTGAATACAACCATCAGCGATGCCAGAAACAACGTCTGCTGCGGTGTCAACGTCGAGTTTGCCCGTAGCGTAGTAATCTAGGAAAAATAGAGGCTCCGCGCCTTGAACAATAAGATCGTTCACACACATTGCAACAAGGTCAACGCCGATTGTGTCGTGCTTGTTCATATCCAAAGCGAGGCGAAGTTTGGTTCCTACGCCATCAGTACCTGATACCAACACAGGTTGTTTGTATTTTGTTGGCAGTTCACACAATGCGCCAAAACCACCAATACCACCCATTACTTCTGGGCGACGTGTGCGTTTTACTGCACCTTTAATACGGTCAACAAGCGCGTTGCCTGCATCGATATCTACGCCAGCGTCTTTATAGCTAAGAGATGTGTTATCAGCACTCACAGGGAAGTCCTCGGTTTTTAAGTTGGATATGAAAACGGCGCTATTCTAACAGCGGATAAACCCATATAGCAAACGTTTGCGTGTGTTTTTTCTTTTGTCTTTACGCAAGAAATTGAGAACGAAATCGTTTATAATCTGTAGGTTTGTTTAAAAATCACCACATAAGCCGGAGATGGAAATGAAAGTTGTTGAAGTAAAACACCCTCTTGTTAAGCACAAACTAGGTCTAATGAGAGAAGGTGACATCAGCACGAAGCGCTTTCGCGAGCTAGCCACAGAAGTTGGTAGCCTACTAACGTACGAAGCGACTGCAGACTTTGAAACGGAAAAAGTAACCATTGAAGGTTGGAATGGTCCTGTTGAAGTTGACCAAATCAAAGGTAAAAAGGTAACTGTTGTGCCTATCCTACGTGCAGGTCTGGGTATGATGGATGGTGTTCTTGAGCACATGCCAAGTGCTCGTATCAGCGTTGTTGGTATCTACCGTGATGAAGAGACACTTGAGCCAGTACCATACTTCAACAAGCTAGCGTCTAACATGGATGAGCGTATTGCGCTTGTTGTTGACCCTATGCTAGCGACTGGTGGTTCAATGATTGCTACGATCGACCTACTTAAAGAGAAAGGTTGTAAAGCGATAAAAGTTCTCGTTTTAGTTTCTGCTCCTGAAGGTATCGAAGCGTTAGAAAAAGCACACCCAGATGTTGAGCTATACACTGCTGCGATCGATGAGAAACTAAACGATAAAGGCTACATCGTCCCTGGTCTTGGTGATGCAGGCGATAAAATCTTCGGTACGCTATAAGCTATCGATAGTTACTGATTTAAAAAGGGAGCCGATTGTTGGCTCCCTTTTCGTTTGCTAATTATTTCTTCAGACTTAATGTGCCGCCGCGCTTTGGCTTGCTAGGGCGTTGACTATTCTCAGACGCAGGCTTATGGAAGGCCTTCCCTTTATTGCCACCTGGCTTACCTTTAAACTCACTTTGCTTACCGCTGTGGCGACCTTTCTTAGAGTTCGGTGCGTGACGGAATTCATCCGCGTTACGGCCTTTGAAGGTTCGTTGTTTCTGGTTGCGACGAGCGGTCGAGTCTTGGTTTTCTTCTCGGCTATCAAACAGTTTAGCGTCTGTCGCTTTGCGAATACGTTTACCTTTCGCATCGATCTTTGAAGCTTCTTCAGTGTTGCTTGAGTCTTCACACATGGCAAGAATCTCAGCCACTTCTGCATCTGTTAAATAGCGCCACTGGCCATTCGGAATACCATCAAGAGAGATATTCATAATACGCACACGGCGAAGTTTGAATACTTCATAGCCCAAGGCTTCACACATGCGGCGGATTTGGCGGTTGAGGCCTTGAGTTAGAACAATACGGAATGAAAACTTGGTCTCTTTGGTCACTTTACACGGCAAGGTGATGGTATCGAGAATATTCACGCCCGAAGACATTTTCTTGATGAAGTCATCGCTGATTGGTTTATCGACTCGAACCACATACTCTTTTTCGTGGTTATTGCCAGCACGAAGAATTTTGTTAACGATATCACCATCGTTGGTCAGAAAGATAAGACCGTCTGAAGGCTTATCAAGGCGACCAATAGGGAAAATGCGTTTTTTATGGCCAACGAAATCAACGATATTGCCCGGAATATCGGGCTCCGTGGTGCAGGTAATACCTGTTGGCTTGTTTAGCGCAATGTAGACAGGCTTATCAGTGACCGCGTTGATTGGTTTATCATCGACGCGAACATCGTCTCCTGGCATCACTTTTGTCCCCATTTCAGGAACTTGACTATTGATGGTGACGCGACCTTGCTCAATCAATCGATCAGCTTCTCGGCGAGAGCAAAAGCCCGTTTCGCTGATGAACTTATTGAGGCGTTTTGCATTATCTTGTGACATGTTGTTCTCCTAACGTTTCACAACGGCGGTTAATAAAAAATGCTGATGAAAACATCAGCACATTAAGGGCGCGCATTCTAGCACCGTAGGGGCGTTAACCCAATCGTTTTTGATGTCGCTCACGTGTCTCAATCTTCTTCTCAGCGCTTTTTCGCAACAAAACATACACCGCTCCAGTGCCACCATGAAAGCGTTGGGCACTGTGAACACATTGCACCTCTTTGATTTGCATCAGCCACTGCGCGACGAAACTTTTCATAAGAGCTGGTGGGTTAGAGCGTTCACCCTTGCCATGAACAATGACTACGGTGCGGATGTCCAGCCGCATACATTGCTTTAAAAACTTGACGACTTCATCTCGCGCTTGCTCTAGGGTCCGTTTGTGTAGGTCTAGTCTGGCTTGAATAGGGTACTTTGCTAGACGCAGTTTTTTATAGACGCCGTCTTGTACGCCATCTCGCTTAAACTCGATAATGTCGTCAGGCTTGAGCATTTCAGCGTGATCGATAGAGAGGTATTCTGGATCCTCTTCGGTCAACCAAATAGCGCCTTCACGCTTGGCAAGTTGAGCTTCAGATACTTTATGTTGTTTCTTTAGCTCTGCTGTATCGTTATGGATAGGTTTTACGTCGCCCATCATTTGTTGAAAGAGGGCGAAATCGTCATCGTGAGACATAGTGATATCTCAGAGTAGGAAATCAATACCGACATTATACCTTTGGCCGCATAGGATGATCACTATTTGACTGACCAAAAAATAAAAAACCGAAGCAGACAATGTATCTACTTCGGTGCATAGCGAATATCTATTCTGTGAATAGGGCTAAGCGATTCTAGTGAGGAGATTTGTCGTTCATCACTTTGTAGATGATGAAACCGCCATAGAATAGCATTAGACCTAAGGCGCCAAAGATCACAATCATTGAAGATAGACCTACCGCATTACCAAATAGGAGATCAAGCCAAAAGTCCATAGTTCCTCCATCGAGTACAAAGTGAGATGACAGGAGATACCGTAAACTGTGGTCAATTATGCAACACTGATCTGGATCAAATGTTGTTATTAGGTTGCAGCTTTGTTTTTGTTGGTGTGTTTTTGCTCACAGTTTGTGGCCCGTTGATGTTGTTTTAGTCAAACAAACTAATATTTTGAAAAAGTTAATCGATAGGGGTTGCGTTAGCTTCGAGAATCCGTAATATACGCTCTCGTTGACGGGCAATGAGCTCGAAGAAACATCTCGGTGAATAGCGCAGCTTGGTAGCGCATCTGGTTTGGGACCAGAGGGTCGGGGGTTCGAATCCCTCTTCACCGACCACATTAAGAAAGCCTGCTTTTATAGCAGGCTTTCATCGTTTTAGAGCATAGGAAATAGGATTAGAACCCGAGTGGGGTTCGTCTGAAATTAGAATCTGGCTCGTAACCGGTCATATTTAGAGAAGGGCTCTGCAGAAATGCAGAGCCTTTTTCGCATTTGTGGTTTAGATATCCGAGCCGAGGTGGGTTCGCCTGATGTTCAAAGAATGTCTCTTCACTAACCACATTAAGAGAGCGTGCTTTCGTAGCAGGCTAGTGAACTGGCGGGAGACCTGCGGGACTAATACTGAAACTCACAAAATGCCTGTTTACTCTCTGAAAGTTGTTTTACCGCAAAGCCATCTTGTTTGAGTAACTCAATCACACTGTGCTCACCAATGAGGTGTAGTGTGCCGACGACCATCATGTAAGAGCCTTTATTGCCTTTAGACCAAGCTGGATTGGCCAACTGTTTCATCCAATTTAGGTTGCGATCTATTAAAAATGACTGTTCAAACTCTGGTGACATTTCCGTAAGAGAGGAAAACTCGATTAATTTATCTAAGTCACCCGCTTGCCAACTTTTAATCAAGCAGCGAGTTGCGTCTTCAGAGTGGTCAAACTCTTCAATCGCACTCATGAGTAGTTCTTTTCCTGATTGAGTTTGCCCTGTCAGCAAATCGATTTGCGACTGAAGGCTTTCTAGGCTGATGATAGGTGTATTTTTTAACGATGCCTTGTTCATTAGGTGCGTGTCGACTCCCTTCTCGGCTTGATAGCCTAAGTACTCAATTTGTTTCATCTGAATGGCCAAGGCGGCTGCCCATGGCGGTGAGTTGAGTAATTGGTCGGAGTTCAGTTCGAGCAAGGTCGCGATGCCCTTCAACTCATCCTGATGTTTGTTCGTTAGGACATCTTTGCTCAAAAGGGGGATGGGTGGATAACTGATCCCTTGTGTATTTCGAATATCGGCTTCAATAATCAACCCATCGCTCTCCTGAAGCTTATTTGTCACTTTATTGGGGAGAGGGTACATACTCTCATCACCGACATGGACTGAACCGAATATGTAGTAGGTGAGCGCGCCTTTGTTCGCTTGCCAAAAAAGCGGTTCGGCTACCAATGCGGGGCTAGTTAGTAAGCCAGCCAGCGTGGCGATGAGAATTCGCATATGAGATACAGCCCTTACTGAAAAATTGTTTAAACTAAAAAAAACGACGTGTTTTGACGAGTGGAAAGTGTGCGTTAATTCACGCTTTTCACGTCAAGGGTCAATTTTATTTTAAGACATGAATTAAGCCAGTGTGATCTTTATTCGTCATTCAATCTAAACCTAATGAAAAGCTGTGACTTACTTCTCAGTAATCCCGTCAAAATAAGTCCGACGAAATTGACGTTAATTATAAGTTTATGTTTTATATGACTTTAGAAGTTTGTGGATTTATAAAGTTTGAAATTGATCACTTTCGAAGATGATTAATTTTACGATGAAAAATAACTCGAGTTATTGTGATTACATCTTGATTTTGACGCCTACTTTTTCAGGCTTCGCTCCACTTTTAAGGGTAAGTAAGATGTTTAAACAAACGCTCATCGCGACTTCTGTGTTGGCTACGCTAGCAGGTTGCGCATCATTCCAGTCTACTGAACAAAATGTTGTGAACTCACTTGCAGCAAACTTAGATGTTCAATACGAAGTACTCGCTAACCACGGTGCAAATGAAGGTCTTGCATGTCAAGAGATGGGCGCAGAATGGGCTTCTTGTAACAAAGTAAACGTGACGCTAGTTAACCAAGGTGAAGCGGTTGACTCTAAAGATTGGGCTATTTACTTCCACAGCATTCGTCTGATTTTGGATGTTGAAAACGAGCAGTTCAAAATCTCTCGCGTAACGGGTGACCTACACAAACTAGAACCAACAGATAAGTTTGATGGTTTTGCTGCGGGTGAAGAGGTTGTGCTTCCTCTTGTTGCTGAATACTGGCAGCTATTTGAAACTGACTTCATGCCAGGCGCTTTCGTTGCTGCACCAAATGCAGAGCCTAAGATGATTGCTTCTCTTAACACAGAAGACGTTGCATCGTTTGTGACTGGCCTTGAGGGCAACAACCTAAAACGTACGCCAGATGACAACAACGTATTTGCAAACGCTGTGTCTCGTTTCGAGAAGAACGAAGACCTAGCAAAACAAGACGTATCAACCACGTTACTACCAACGCCAATGTCTGTTGAAGCAGGTAAAGGTACGGTAGATATCGCGGCGGGTATCGCGCTGCCTAAAGACGCATTCGATGCGACTCAATACGCAGCAATTCAAGATCGTGCAGAAGTGGTAGGTGTGGATGTTCAAGGCTCCCTTCCTGTAAGCATCACTGTTGTTCCTGCAGACTTCACCGGTGAATTAGCAAAATCTGGTGCTTACGAAATGAGCATCAAAGGCGACGGTATTGCGATTAAAGCGTTTGACCAAGCAGGTGCTCTCTACGCAGTACAATCTATCTTTGGCCTGGTAGATAGCCAAAATGCTGATTCTCTACCACAACTGTCTATTAAAGATGCGCCGCGTTTTGATTACCGTGGTGTGATGGTGGACGTGGCTCGTAACTTCCACTCTAAAGACGCAATTCTTGCAACGCTAGACCAAATGGCAGCGTACAAGATGAACAAATTACACCTTCACCTAACGGATGATGAAGGCTGGCGTTTAGAAATCCCGGGTCTGCCTGAGCTGACTGAAGTGGGTGCTAACCGTTGTTTCGATTTGGAAGAGAAAAGCTGTTTACTGCCTCAGCTTGGCTCAGGTGCAACGACAGACAACTTCGGTTCTGGCTTCTTCAGCAAAGCAGACTACGTGGACATCTTGAAGTACGCGAAAGCGCGTAACATCGAAGTGATTCCTGAAATTGATATGCCAGCGCACGCTCGTGCAGCAGTGGTATCAATGGAAGCTCGTTACGACCGCCTAATGGAAGAAGGTAAAGAAGCAGAAGCGAACGAGTACCGCCTGATGGATCCTCAAGATACATCGAACGTAACGACGGTTCAGTTCTACAACAAGCAAAGCTTCATCAACCCATGTATGGAATCTTCAACTCGCTTTGTTGATAAAGTGATTTCAGAAGTAGCAGCAATGCACCAAGAAGCGGGCACGCCGCTAACAACATGGCACTTTGGTGGTGACGAAGCGAAGAACATCAAGCTAGGCGCTGGTTTCCAAGATGTGAATGCTGAAGACAAAGTAAGCTGGAAAGGTACGATTGACCTGTCTAAACAAGACAAGCCATTCGCACAATCTCCACAATGTCAGACGCTAATTGCTGACGGTACGGTAAGCGACTTTGCTCATCTACCAAGCCACTTTGCAGAAGAAGTGTCTAAGATTGTGGCAGAGAAGGGCATTCCAAACTTCCAAGCTTGGCAAGATGGTCTTAAATACAGTGAAGGTGAGAAAGCGTTCGCTACAGAAAACACACGTGTTAACTTCTGGGATGTTCTTTACTGGGGGGGCACATCATCAGTGTACGAGTGGTCTAAGAAAGGTTACGACGTGATCGTTTCTAACCCAGACTACGTGTACATGGACATGCCATACGAAGTTGACCCGAAAGAGCGTGGTTACTACTGGGCAACACGTGCAACAGATACTCGTAAGATGTTTGGTTTTGCACCAGAGAACATGCCTCAGAACGCAGAAACCTCTGTAGACCGTGATGGCAATGGCTTCACTGGTAAAGGTGAAATCGAAGCGAAACCTTTCTACGGTCTATCAGCACAGCTTTGGTCTGAGACAGTACGTAACGACGAGCAATACGAGTACATGGTATTCCCTCGCGTACTAGCAGCCGCTGAGCGTGCATGGCACCGCGCTGATTGGGAAAACGACTACAAAGTGGGTGTTGAATACTCACAAAATTCTAACCTAGTCGACAAAGCTGCGCTAAACCAAGACTACAACCGCTTTGCGAACGTACTTGGCCAACGTGAACTGGCTAAGCTAGAGAAATCAGGTATCGACTACCGCCTACCTGTACCAGGTGCGAAAGTAGAAGATGGCAAGCTAGCAATGAACGTTCAGTTCCCTGGTGTGAAGCTTCAATACTCTCTAGACGGCAAGAACTGGCTAACTTACGCAGACAGCGCGCGTCCAGCAGTAGAAGGTGAAGTATTCATCCGTTCAGTGTCTGTGACTGGCGAGAAAGCGAGTCGAGTGACTAGCGTGAAATAATTCCCCCTCCCTGCCAATCTAAACAGAATGGAAAGGGAAAAACGCCCGGCCAGTGATGGTCGGGCGTTTTTATTTTTTTATAGCGAGTAGGCTGCTATTAAGCGATTTGCGTTTGCTGTTCTTCAACTTGCTCAGCATTGCTCATTGGGCTTTCTGCGCCATGCATCCAGCGAACTAGCGTGTTTGAGAACAATAGCAAGATGACACCAGATACCGTTGCTGTCACCGCAATACCGCTAAAGATTGCCATTGCACCTAGTTCACCAACGTGAGAGCCCACATAGCCAGCAACGTAGTTGGCAATTGCATTACAGCCAAACCATGCACCCATCATCAACGAGGCTAGACGTAGTGGGGCTAGTTTAGTTACCAGAGAAAGGCCAATTGGCGATAAGCAAAGCTCACCAAGGGTATGGAAGAAAAATGCACCGACTAACCATAGCATTGATGTTTTCACTGCCGTGTCGCCACCTTGTTCCATTACAGCGCCAACCATACATAAGAAGCCAAGCGCTAGGAAGAACATCGCCATTGCAAATTTCACTGGAGAATTTGGCTCACGTTTACCGAGCTTAACCCATAGCACAGCTAATACTGGCGCTAAAGTGATAATGAAGAATGGGTTCAAAGACTGGAACCAAGCGGCTGGAACTTCAAATCCACCAATCATGCGATCGGTGTACTGTTGGGTGTAGATGTTCATTAGGCCGCCAGCTTGCTCGAAACCTGCCCAGAATACGATAGTGAACAAGCTCATCACTAGAATAACTTTGATGCGGTCAAATTCTTCTTTTGTTAGTGGCTGCTTTTGGACCGAGTTCTTAGTCGATAAATCTCTTTTCGCTGCGGGTTCACGGCCAATATCACCGAGCCATGATTGAGCCAAAGTCATTTGCATCACAAGGCTAATGACCATACCAATACCTGCAACGGCAAAACCTGCTTTCCAGCCAAAAGAGGTGGTGACTGAACCTGACACGAACCCTGCTAGCAGAGCACCAATGTTGATCCCCATATAAAAGATGGTAAAGGCGCCATCGCGACGGTTGTCTCCCTCTTGGTACAAATTACCGACCATAGTAGAAATGTTTGGCTTAAACATACCGTTACCAGCAATTAATAGCGCCAGGCCAAGGTAAAAGGCACTGAGGGTATCAAGGCCAAAAGCGTTTGCTGGCATTGCGAGGGTGAATTGGCCACAAGCCATCAGCATACCGCCAATCAAGACAGAGCGACGTTGACCTAAATAGTTATCCGCTAAGTAACCGCCAATCAAAGGTGTAATGTAAACAAGCCCTGTATAAGTACCGTAAAGGTCAAGGGCATCCTTAGTTGTCCATCCTAACCCACCATTTATCGTTGTATCGGTTAAATAGAGCACCAAGATTGCGCGCATCGCATAGTAAGAAAATCGCTCCCAAAGTTCGGTTCCGAACAATAGGAACAGGCCACGAGGGTGGCCAAAGAATTGTTGATGTTGGTTTGACATAAATATTACTAATCTTATCTATTAAAGAATTTTATTTTTGATTACATATACCTCTCAGATTAATTGACTGCAATGGGTGGTTTGATGGTATCTGTTCTCATGTTTACTGTAAGTGATTGAAAATGCGAAATTAAAGCCAAGATAGGGAAGGGGTGGCGCTGTGCTACAAACTAACTTTGCAAAATCGGTGGTTGTAAATGACAGTCAGCTGTTATTTTTCGCGCTTAAATATGCTTGCAATTTTAGCCTTACTAACAATAGTGAAAATTGCTAGGATGTTAGACAAAACAACAGTTGGCTAAATAATAATGAAACAGTGGTATTTGCTTTACTGTAAACGCAGTGAACAGCAGCGTGCGAAGGTGCACTTAGAAAATCAAGGGGTAGAGTGTTACTACCCGGAAATACAAGTCGAAAAAATGGTTCGTGGTAAGAGACAAGTAAAAAAAGAGCCACTCTTCCCGTCATACATATTTGCTCGGTTTGATGTAGAGCAGGGACCGACGTTCACGACGATCCGTTCTACTCGTGGTGTTGTCGATTTCGTTCGTCGAGGAGCGCTTCCTCAAATTTTACAAGGGGACTTGATTGTTACTCTTAAGGAGATCGAAACAGAGCAAGAGGGCTTAATGCAAGCTGGATTACCTGAGAAGGGAGACACAGTGAACGTCGCCACGGGGCAGTTCGCTGGGATGAAAGCGATTTATCAAGAGCCTGACGGTGAGAGACGCTCTATATTGCTTGTCAATATGCTAAGTAAGCAAGTCGAAGTGACGGTCGACAACAAAGATTTAGATTTACAGTAAAGAAATAAGGCTCCTAACATTAGGAGCCTTATTTTTAGAGGTTAGTACGAATCATTGTGGACGCTTTGTACTGCGCGGCCAGATGGGTCTGCCATGTTCTTAAATGATTCGTCCCACTCGATAGCTTTTGCCGAAGAACAGGCGACTGAAGGGCCACCAGGGACACATTCAGCTGCTGACGGTAGTGGGAACAACTCTTCGAAAATTTCGCGGTAAACGTAACCTTCTTTAGTCGTTGGTGTGTTGTACGGGAAGCGGAATGCCGCTGTTTCCATCTGTTGATCAGTGACTTTCTCTTCAGCAACCTCTTTCAAGGTATCAATCCAGCTATAACCTACACCATCAGAGAACTGCTCTTTCTGGCGCCATGCGATTGACTCTGGTAGGTAGTGTTCAAAACATTCACGCAGGATGTGTTTTTCCATCTTACCGTTACCACACATCTTGTCTTCTGGGTTTAAGCGCATCGCAACGTCGATAAATTCTTTATCTAGGAAAGGAACGCGACCTTCGACACCCCATGCAGCCAGTGATTTGTTCGCACGAGCACAGTCAAACATGTTCAGAGCAAGCAGTTTACGTACTGTCTCTTCGTGGAACTCTTTAGCGTTCGGCGCTTTGTGGAAATAGAGATAACCACCAAAGATCTCATCCGCACCTTCGCCAGACAGAACCATCTTGATACCCATAGCTTTGATCTTACGGCCCATTAGGAACATAGGGGTAGACGCTCGAATGGTTGTGACATCGTAGGTTTCGATGTGGTAGATAACGTCACGAATTGCATCTAAGCCTTCTTGAATCGTATAGGTCATCTCGTGGTGAACCGTGCCGATTTGGTCCGCAACTTCACGAGCGGCTTTTAGATCCGGCGCACCTTCTAGGCCGACAGCGAAGGAGTGCAGTTGAGGCCACCATGCTTCCGACTTTTCATCGTCTTCAATACGCATTGCCGCAAATCGTTTCGCTACCGCAGAAGTAATAGAAGAATCAAGACCACCAGAAAGAAGGACGCCGTATGGTACATCGGTCATTAGCTGACGTTTCACCGCGGCTTCCAAAGCTTCCGTCAGTTCTTCTTTACTTGTGCTGTTACCTTGAACAGCAGCATATTCATTCCAGTCACGGATGTAATAGCGTTGTGGTTCTGTATCTGCGCTGCTGTAATGACAACCAGGAGGGAACTCACTGACCGTTTTACACACTGGCACCAGTGCTTTCATCTCTGAAGCGACATAGTAGTTACCATGCTCGTCATAACCTTGGTATAGAGGGATGATACCGATATGGTCGCGACCTACTAAGTATGTGTCTTTTTCTTCGTCATAGAGAACGAAGGCAAAAATACCGTTTAGCTCTTCAAGTAGATCGGCACCCATATCTTGGTATAGCGCTAGAATGACTTCACAGTCGGAATCGGTTTGGAAGTCATATTTACCTTCGTAACGTGCGCGAATCTCTTTGTGGTTATAGATTTCACCGTTTACGGCAAGGATGTGTTTTTTATCTGGGCTGTAAAGTGGTTGTGCACCACTGTTTAGGCCAACGATGGCTAAACGTTCGTGCGCTAGAATCGCTTTGTCTGAGGAGTAGATACCTGACCAATCAGGCCCGCGATGGCGAAGCTTTTTAGACATTTCTAGTGCGATTGGGCGCAGCGCCGCAGCATCACTTTTTATATCTAAAATACCGAAAATCGAACACATACAACTTCCCTTTAATAATTAATTAACTTGCTGAGTTCAATTTGCCATTCTGATTAAAAAAATCAACCGTGATTGATGAAAAAAGTACTACAAAGCGCCTCTTGGTGAATTTTGTTTAATATAAATGGATTTTTGGTGAATGAAATTGATGTTTTGGTGGTTAAGTGAGCGTTTTCTGAAAAAAAAGGCTGCCAAATGGCAGCCTGAGAATTGAGTTTGAATTAACGAAGTGGATTGAACTCGGGTTTCAATTGGTCACATACGTGACGGGCAAAACCGCTACCAGCCTCGTTGTAAATGTTAAAGGCAGCATCAACGCCTTTTTCTGTTAAAGCTTCTAATTGGTCGGGGTATTCTGCGATAGCCGCGATTTGACCTTTAAAGTGTCGGCGCTGTAGCTGCTCAAGTGCGATTTGGTTACCTTGGTGATGGGGCATCGCAAGTAGCACGAGTTTTACGTTTGCCGTGTCGAGAATTCGCTCCCAGAAGTCAGGGTCGGTTGCATCACCCGCAATGACGTTCCTGCCTTGAGCTTTGTGCTCTTTTGCGGCTTCCTCTCGCACTTCAATCCCTAAACTGATTTTTCCGTATCGATTGCGAAGCTCGTCGTACGCGCCTGTTCCAATACGTCCCATGCCCAAGATAAGAATTTGTGCGTGGCCAGGATTAATTAATTGGTCTCGAGTATTGAGTTTTTCTGCGGCAGTCTCTTTTAACCAACGGCTTGAGCGCTGATAAATTTGGTGTCCATAGCGGTTGATTGGCGCAGAAAGAACAAATGAAATCGACACCGCAAGTGCAAGAGCGACCAGAATGTCACCACTCATCCAGCCCATTTTAAAGGCTAAACCACTGACGATTAGGCCAAATTCACTAAAGTTGAACAGGCACAGAGAGGCAAGCAACGAGGTGCGCACGCGGAATTTAAACGCGTTTAAAACCACGAAATAAAGAATGCCTTTTAGTGGCAACAGCAATAAGAACAGAATTGATAGGGCGAAGCCTGACAGGGTTGGCTGCTCAGATAATCCTATATTGAGGAAGAAGCAGACTAAGAACAGTTCTTTCAAATTGAATAATGATTTGGAGAGTTCTGAAGCCTTTTTGTGCCCCGCAAGTAGCATCCCCAATATCAGGGCGCCGAGGTCCGGCTTCATTCCAACGAATTCAAACAAGCCTGCACCAACAACGAGCGCGAAGAATATGCCAAATAGCACTAGCATTTCTCCATGCCCCACCCAGTCTAATAACCGATAGAAGAGTGGACGCATCAATGGAAGTGCGAATAGGGCAATAGCATACCACTCGGGCAATTTACCTGTTGATGCCGTTAGGAATACCACCGCAAAAATATCTTGCATGACTAAGATACCGATAGCGATGGTACCGTAAGTCGCATTCATTTCGCCTTTTTCTTGCAATGATTTCACCGCAAACACAGTACTGGAGAATGACAATGCGAAGCCAAGCAAGACGACTTGGTCAATGGTCATTGCTGCCAGAGAGCTGATCCCGAGAAACTTAAAGCAGAGAAGCGCACCACTAAACAGAGCAGTAGACAAAAGGTTATGTATGGTTGCGCCTGCCCAAATCTCTTTAGACAGTAGAGTTTTGATATCGAGCTTCAAGCCGATAGTAAACAGCAGCAGAGTCACGCCCAAATCGGCGAGAGTGATGATGGTGTCATTAGTTTGAAAGCCGATTGCGTGCAAGCCAAAGCCCGCGAGCAAAAAACCGACTAATGGCGGAAGGTTGCATTTCAGCGCAATAAAGCCCGCGACAAAAGCGGTGGTGATTAAGATCAGTTCCATAGTTGTTTGTATTCTATCCTAAAAAAACAGGGCCATGTTTTTCAACATAGCCCCGTATTCTAACTCAACTAATTGCGTAGGCGATCAGTCTTCGAGTAATTTTTGTAACAAAACGCCGTTTAACATCGCACGTTTGATCATTGCGAATGCACCTAAGGTTGGTTGTTTGTCTATCTGAGAGGCAACAATCGGTAGGTCACTGTGGAACGTTGTTAAAGATTGGTTTTCAACGTTGCGGCGAATTGCAGGGAAGACGATATCCTCACACTGAGTAATGTTACCCGCGATGATAACTTTTTGCGGGTTGAACAAGTTAATGGTTATCGCGATCGCTTTACCCAATTGATTACCGACGCGCACTAAGCTTTGTTTGGCCAGCTCATCGCCAAGATTTGCGTGCTCACACACGTCACCAATGGTGATGGATTCTAAGGCTGTTAAACTCGATTCATAACCTTGCGCAATCAGTTTGTTGACGCGCTCAACAATTGCTGGGTTTGCGGCAACGGTTTCTAAACAACCAAAGTTCCCGCATTGACACTGTTCACCGAGTGGGTCGATTTGAATATGACCAATCTCACCAACATTTCGGTTATAACCAAGGAAAACTTGCCCATTAACAATGATGCCCGCACCGGTACCTCTGTGAACACTGACTAAAATGGAGTCTTGGCAGTCTTTGCTGGCGCCAAAGTAATGCTCTGCGAGCGCCATGCCACGAACGTCGTTACCCACGAAACACTGAACGTGGAAGGTATTTTTAACGAGTTCAGCCAAACCAAGGTTATCAATAGTGATGTTAGGCATGTATTCGACAACCCCTGTTTCTGGGTTGACTAGACCAGGTAAAGAGATGCCGATGGCGATAAGTTGATTGATAATCGTGTGGTTATCAGTGATGAACTGTTTGAGATGAGAGAGTAAACCGTCAACGAGTTCATCTTGGGTGGTGTAGAAGAATTCTGTGTAGTCAGAAGCAAGCTCTTTACCACCCAAGTTGTACAAACTGAATTGGATGTAGTCTCGCCCGATCCTTACCGCTACTGAATGGAACGGTTCCACTTCTGTTGTCAAAGAGATCGCTCTGCGTCCCCCTGTCGAAGCTTGTTGCGCGACCTCCTTAATTAGGCCGCGCTCGAGAAGTTGGCGGGTAATTTTGGTAACACTGGCAGGAGCAAGTTGGCTGACATCAGCGACTTGGATCCTAGAAATCGGGCCTTGCTGGTCAATCAATCTGTATACAGCTGCACTGTTTAGTTGCTTAACTAAATCTACGTTACCTATTTGTCCGCCATTCATTCTTAATTTTGCTCGTATTGTCCGTTAACAACAGTCGCTTGAACATTGAAGTCACGATCAAATACGGTCAGGTTAGCAACCATGCCTTTCTTAACGCGGCCTAGTTTATCTTCCATACCGATCGCTTTCGCTGCATACAAAGTAGCCATACGAAGTGCTTCGTCCAATGCGATTCCGACGTGCTCAACTGTATTTTGAACTGCTTCAATCATAGTGAGTGCTGAGCCGCCAAGTGTGCCATTTTCATCAACACACTTACCATCACGGTAATATACTTTCTTACCTACAAAAATAAAGTAATCCATGTCAGCGCCTGCAGGAGCTGTGGCATCGGTCACTAATACTAATTTTTCACCCTTAATTTTGTGAGCAATACGGATGTTTGCATAATCCACATGGAACCCGTCTGCGATGATACCGGCGTATACGTCAGGCGTGTCGTAGATTGCACCAACGACACCTGGTTCACGACCAACCATTGGCGTCATCGCGTTAAATAGGTGAGTCGCAAAAGTAATACCTGCATCGAAGCTACGGCGAGCTTCCGCGTAAGTCGCATTGGTGTGACCAATCGACACAACAATCCCCGCATTCTTTAAGCGTTCGATGTGTGCTGGCTCATTGTGTTCTGGTGCTAGCGTCACTTTAGCGATGACATCTGCATTTTCACACATGAAATCGATCATGCTGTCATCGGAAGGGCGAATGTAATCGACGCTATGGATACCTTTTTTCGCTACGTTAAGGTAAGGGCCTTCAAGGTGAAGACCAAGTGATTGGTTTTGGTATTTTGCGTGATAGTCACGAGCTGCTGCAACCGCTTGGCGCATGTCTTCATCTGATGAAGTGATGAGCGTAGGAAGGAAGCTTGTACAACCTGACTTAAGGTTAGCTTCGTGCATGATTTGCATGGTGTCTGCGGTGATCTCATCGTTTAGCATAACGCCACCGCAGCCGTTTAACTGTAGGTCAATAAAGCCTGGGCTAACATTCGCGCCGCCAAGATCGCGTGTTTCAATGCCCTCAGGTAGCTCTGAAATTGGGCAAACAGCGTCAATCAACTCATTCTTGATGACGACCGCATGATCAACGAGAACTTCGTTACCGGTATAGATTTTACAGTTAGTTAGCGCATACATGGTTAGCTAATCCTTATGTTTAGATTCTTAATACTTTTTAGTCATCTAATTGAAGTCATTATGCCACAAACTGAGACTTTATTTGTACGCTTCAATTAGGTTGCAAAATATCTTTAGCAAACGAAAAATGATTCAATCTATGTCGTGCTTTCGAGCGACAAAAGCTTGCCACGAAAAGAATAAGAGTAAAAGGATGGGAATCTATTCACCCGTTGTATGGCAATACTTGAAAGCTTTTCTACGATAAGAGAATACTTCGAATCTTATCCGATATTGCTATTTTTTTGTATTGTAAAATAAGTTTTATGATCTAGCTAGCAAAAACCTTCCCGATTGGCTGTTTCTGGTGATTAGGATCACAAATGATGAGGTTTTAATTTGCGGAGCAAAATTAATGTCATAAACTGACCCTGACTAAATTGAGCGACTAAAAAAAGTGGCTCGGCCAAAATACAAAAATCCTATAGGGGGAACTTAAGGTGAATATTCTTGGATATGCGCAAAAGTTAGGTAAAGCTCTTATGCTACCTATCGCAACGCTTCCAGTTGCGGCGCTTTTACTACGTTTAGGTCAAGGTGACCTATTAGACATTCCGTTTATGGCACAAGCTGGTGGTGCTATCTTCAGTAACCTTCCACTACTATTCGGTCTAGGTATCGCGATCGGTCTTTCTAAAGACGGCAACGGTGCTGCAGGTCTTGCGGGTGCGGTTGCGTACTTCGTACTAACTGCTACGGCAACAACAATCGACGCAAGTGTAAACATGTCGTTCTTCGGCGGTATTATCGCTGGTATCATCGCGGGTCACTCTTACAACGCTTTCCACGCAACTCGCCTTCCAGAGTGGCTAGCATTCTTTGCTGGTAAACGTCTAGTTCCGATTATGGCTGGTCTGTTTGCTCTCGTAGCAGGTGCTATCGGTGGTGTTGTATGGCCAACTATTCAAGGTGGTCTTGACGCTCTAGCACACGCAGTATCTACATCTGGCGCTATCGGTCAGTTCGTATACGGTACTCTTAACCGTGCACTTATCCCTGTAGGCCTTCACCACGTTCTTAACTCATACTTCTGGTTCGGTATGGGTACTTGTCAAGAGATCCTAGTTACTGGCGCGCAAGCTGCTGGTCAGGCTCTACCGTCACTACAACAGCTTTGTGTTGACCCAGCTCTAGCGAAGACTCTTGTTGCTGGTCAATCACACACATTCGAGTTCGCTAACTCTGTAACGCCAGAAATCACTGCAACAGTTAAAGAAGTTACTGAAACTGTTAAATCTGGTGACCTACACCGCTTCTTCGGTGGCGATAAAGGCGCTGGTGTATTCATGAACGGCTTCTTCCCAATCATGATGTTCGGTCTACCAGGTGCAGCTCTTGCAATGTACCTAGCAGCTCCTGCTGAAAAACGCAGCCAAGTTGGTGGTGCACTATTCTCAGTAGCGTTCTGTTCTTTCCTAACAGGTATCACTGAGCCGCTAGAATTCATGTTCGTATTCCTAGCGCCAGCTCTATACGCAATGCACGCTGTATTTACAGGTCTGTCTCTAGTTGTTGCTAACATGTTTGGTACGCTACACGGCTTCGGTTTCTCTGCGGGCCTAATCGACTACCTATTGAACTTCGGTCTTGCAACTAAGCCTCTGTTACTGGGTGTAATCGGTCTTGGCTTCGGTGCTCTATACTTCTTCACATTCAGCTTCGCAATCCGCGCTTTCAACCTGAAATCACCAGGTCGTGAAGATGACGAAGAAGCAGCAGGCTCAGCGTCAACTGGCGAAGCGAAAAATGGTGACCTAGCACGCCAATACCTAAAAGCTCTAGGTGGTCACGACAACCTAACTTCTATCGACGCTTGTATCACTCGTCTACGCCTTACTCTTAAAGACCGCTCTGTTGCTGACGAAGCTGTGCTTAAGAAACTAGGTGCGAAAGGTGTGGTTAAGCTAGGTGAAAACAACCTTCAAGTTATCTTAGGTCCTCTAGCGGAAATCGTTGCTGGCGAAATGAAAGCAATCGGTGCAAACGAAGACCTATCGGATGTAAAACTTCCTTAATTACCTCGAGTAAGTAAAGTAATTAACAAAAGCCTCCTTCGGGAGGCTTTTTTGCGTTTATGAGCTTTGTGATGAAATTTGAGGACAAACAATGCTAGCTTCTTAACCAGACAATGAAAAAAAAGGTGTTTTCGATCGAGATATTGTTGTGTATTCCACCAGAATTGTGGATCATTAGTCGCTATGTGCTTGACGGAGGGAGATGCCGTCAAGATAAAGAATTATCTGAACAATACTACAACAATTGAGGTGCTATAGATGAGTGAAGCTGAGGCTCGTCCATCGAATTTCATTCGCCAAATCATCGATAAAGATTTAGCGGATGGTACACACACAAGCGTGCATACTCGTTTTCCGCCAGAGCCGAACGGTTATCTGCATATCGGTCACGCTAAGTCAATTTGCTTGAACTTTGGTATTGCTCAGGACTACCAGGGCCAGTGTAATCTACGTTTTGATGACACAAACCCAGAAAAAGAAGACGTTGAATACGTTGAGTCAATTAAGAATGATGTGAGCTGGTTAGGCTTCGAGTGGAGCGGTGATGTATGTTACTCATCAAACTACTTCGACAAGCTTTATGGCTACGCAGTGGAATTAATTAACAAAGGCTTAGCGTACGTTGAAGAGCTAAGTCCTGAGCAGATCCGCGAGTACCGAGGTACTCTGACTCAACCTGGTAAGCCAAGCCCGTACCGTGACCGCACGCCTGAAGAGAACCTAGCGTTATTTGAAAAAATGCGTGATGGTGGCTTTGAAGAAGGTAAAGCGTGTCTACGCGCGAAGATTGACCTTGCGTCTTCTTTCATCGTATTGCGCGATCCTGTTCTTTACCGTGTTCGTTTTGCAGAGCATCACCAAACGGGTGATAAATGGTGCATTTACCCAATGTACGATTTCACGCACTGTATCTCTGATGCGTTAGAGGGCATTACGCACTCTATCTGTACGCTTGAGTTCCAAGATAACCGTCGTCTGTACGACTGGGTTCTAGACAACATTACGATTGATTGTCAGCCTCGTCAGTACGAGTTCAGCCGTCTGAACCTTGAGTACACGGTAATGTCTAAGCGTAAGCTAAACCAGTTAGTGACTGAGAAATTGGTCGATGGCTGGGATGACCCACGTATGCCAACCATTTCGGGTCTGCGTCGTCGTGGCTTTACGCCAGCATCTATTCGCGAGTTCTGTAAGCGTATTGGTGTAACTAAACAAGACAACATGATTGAAATGGGTTCATTAGAGTCTTGTATTCGTGATGACCTAAACGAAAACGCACCGCGTGCCATGGCTGTTCTTGACCCTGTTAAGATCGTGATTGAAAACTTCGAAGAAGGTAAAGTTGAGTCACTAACGGTTGCGAATCACCCGAACAAGCCAGAAATGGGCGAGCGTGAAGTGCCGTTTACTCGTGAAGTTTGGATTGAGCGTGAAGACTTCCGTGAAGAAGCGAATAAGAAATACAAGCGCTTGGTTCTAGGTAAAGAAGTTCGCCTACGTGGTGCGTATGTGATTAAGGCTGAACGTATCGAGAAAGATGCAGAAGGTAACATCACAACTATCTTCTGTACGTACGACAATGAGACGCTAGGTAAGAACCCAGCAGACGGTCGTAAAGTGAAAGGTGTAATCCACTGGGTATCAGCGGATAAAGGTCTTCCTGCTGAAATTCGTTTGTACGATCGTCTATTTACAGTACCTAACCCGGCTGCAGCAGACAACTTTGCAGAAACGATAAACCCTGACTCTTTAGTTAAGCTTAATGGTTTTGTGGAACCAAGCTTGGCTAATGCGAAAGCTGAAGCAGGTTATCAATTTGAACGTATGGGTTACTTCTGTGCCGATGCTAAAGACTCAAAGCCAGAAGCTCTCGTCTTCAACCGTACAGTAGGTTTGCGTGATACATGGGCTAAGATTGAATCCAAATAATCACGATTTGTAAACGCCATAAAGCCAGTCCTTGAGACTGGCTTTTTTATCGATATCTAAAATGAGTAATAAAAAACGCCAGCTTATCGCTGACGTTCTCATTTGGGTGTTTAGATCGAATTACTTTTTCGATTTATGTGCATCTGGGTTGTCTTTGCAACTGCCATCAGCGCATTTTCCGTATAGGTACAAACTGTGGTTGGTCAAGGTTACATTGTATTGTGCGGCAATTTCTTTTTGGCGCTCTTCAATGACATCGTCTGAAAACTCAATCACTTCGCCACAGTCTAGACACACAAGGTGATCGTGGTGGTGCTGAGTTGAAAGTTCGAACACAGACTTGCCACCCTCAAAATGGTGGCGGGTCACAATACCTGCGTCATCAAATTGGTTCAAGACACGATACACAGTCGCAAGACCGATCTCTTCCCCAAGATCAATCAGCTTTTTATATAAATCTTCAGCGCTAATGTGTTGGCATTCTGGCTGCTGGAGTACTTCTAAAATCTTTAGTCTAGGAAGGGTTACCTTTAGACCAGCATCCTTAAGCGCTTGGTTATTGTCTGACATATACTTTCCTGTTGATGATCTGCAGTAATTAACAGAATTCAATATTCCGATCATTATAGGGCAGTCGCAAGCAACAATAAACCACGAAGTTCAAAGGGTTACTAGGGATTTTTAATAAACAAGGTTTACGTCACTGATATTAGAGGTCTAACCAGTTACAATTGTGTAACATTGTTCATATTTATTCAGGGTAGTTTGAATGGGAAACTGGATGTCTAAGATCTACAAACCGAAGATCGTTAAACTTGCATTGAACAGTTGGCCGCCATTCTGGGGAGCTGGCATTAAGATTCTCTCCATCAGCGATGATTTCCGCGAAGTTAAAATGAAACTTAAGTTGCGTTGGTGGAATAAAAATGCCAATCGTACGCAGTATGGCGGAAGTATTTTTTCGCTCACAGATCCCGTCTATTCTCTGATGCTAATGGGAATTTTGGGTGACCAATACTATGTTTGGGATAAAGAAGCGAGCATCAACTTCATCAAGCCTGGACAAAGCGATTTGTATGCAGATTTTATTGTGCCTTCTGAGCAACTGGAAGAGATACTTCGCCAAACCGCTAACGGAGAGAAGTGCTTTCCAGAGTTTGTCATTCACGTTAAAGATAGAAATGGCAATGTGGTTTCTGAGGTTCAACGTAAGCTGTATGTACGAAAAAAACCAAAATATAGGGAAGAGGCTCAGCAGCAGACGGCATAAAAAAACCTCCGCACGCGGAGGTTTTGAATGTTATATGAAGAAAGCGATTAGTCTTCTAATTCGGCAAGACACATCTCTTCGTGAATTTGCTTACACCAATTGTTTACGCGCTCTTCGGTCAATTCTGGTTGACGATCTTCATCAATACACAAACCGACAAATAGGCTGTCGTCGCCTTCAACCAAGCCTTTAGAAGCTTCGAATTCATAGCCTTCAGTTGATGTGTAACCTAGGATAGTACCGCCTTTTGCTTCAACGATGTCACGAACCGTACCCATCGCATCACAGAAGTACTCAGCGTAGTCCTCTTGGTCACCACAACCAAAAATAGCGACTAGCTTAGTCGAGAAATCGATTTGCTCAAGCTCTGGGAAAAAGTCATCCCAATCACACTGTGCTTCACCGTAGTACCAAGTTGGAATACCTAGTAGCAGAAGATCGAAGTTGTCGATATCTTCTTTGCTGCTTTTCGCGATATCTTGTACGTGAACCAGTTGTTTACCCAGTTGCTTTTGAATCATCTTTGCAACAGCTTCAGTGTTACCTGTATCGCTACCAAAGAAGATGCCTACACTTGCCATAGATTCGTTACCTTTACTAATTTCTGTTGTGGGCACGGATAATATCAGCCGATACCACCACCTTCCCAACTAAGCTGAATAATACCTTTGGCGATAAACCCAGCACAGCCTAGGAAAAGGACTAACCATACAATACGACGACCGAAAGGGGGAACATTACCCGCTTTTAAGACATCTTTTATTGCCATACCGATAAGAAAGAAGATAGACGCAAAAAGTAAATCGAGACCAATTGACTCGAGCATGTTCATGTAGTCGTAGAGCATGGAATCCCTTTATGCCAAATTACTTGCGCCGCACTATACCACTGTTAGTAGATAAAGTTAACGGTGAGAATGTAACTCATCTCTCAATCTTTTTTACCTAAGATGCTTTCGTATTACACGCAAAACTTCGGTAGGTTTTTCTGCGTGTAACCAGTGTCCAGTATTTGCAATCACGTGTGCCTTTACATTGGAAAACTGTTGTTGAACTTGAGTCTGGTGCTCGGCAGTCAGATAGTCGGAATCACCGCCCTTTACGAACAAGGTAGGAGTATCGACTTGTTGGATTGGGGTCCAACCGAGAATCTGCCAATAGTTTTTCCAAAGGCTCTGAACGTTGAAACGCCAGGTAAAGTGATCACCAGAGTTGTAGAGCGATTTTCCGAGAAACTGTCGAACGCCATCTAGCTCAATATGGTTGGCTAAAACTTCGAGTGCTTGTTTGCGACTTGTTGGACGCTCGCTCAGTACCGCTTTTAATCCATTGAACACGTTATCGTGGCGGCTCTGTGTATATTGTACTGGGGCCATGTCAAGGACGATCAATTGTTCCACACGATCGTGGTCGATGGCACATACTTGCATGGCGACTTTACCTCCCATCGAGTGGCCAATAAGAGTGTACGTCTCGAGCTTGAGTTCATTCACCAGTTGGATCAAGTCTTGAGCCATTAAGTCGTATGTGTGTTGGTCGCTTTGAAATGATTGACCGTGGTTGCGCAGATCGACACTAATCACTTGGTAGTCTGCGCGTAGGTCGCGTGCAAGCAATCCAAGGTTGTCCAAGTTACCAAAGAGACCGTGGATCAATATGATCGGATGGCCATTCCCTTCGACTTTGTAGTTGAGCAGTTGTGACATTTTATTATATTCGTAGCAGGTTAACCGTAGAGTCTCTGTAAAGATCTCGCTATAATCCCCCAGAGTTTAAACATAGAGATTGTGAAAAGCGAATGAAAACAATTGAGGTTGATGAGGATCTATACCGTTACATCGCAAGTCAAACCCAACACATTGGTGAGAGTGCGTCCGATATTTTGCGCCGTCTTTTAAATGTTGACGGTCAAAATGCGCAACCAACACCTGTTGCAAATCCGGTTGAGCCAAAAGGCATTATCGTAAGCCGTGATGCAGGTATGGAAGAGACAGTCGATACTGTCAAAGAGATGCGTTCTTTATTGATTTCAGATGAGTTTGCAGGGCTTAAAAAAGCGATTGATCGATTTATGTTGGTGTTATCAACTCTTCATCGCATTGACCCAAATGGTTTCTCCGAAGCAACACAAGTGAAAGGCCGTAAGCGCGTTTACTTTGCCAATGATGAGCAAACCCTTCTAGCTAGCGGCAATACGACTAAACCGAAAGCGATTCCACATTCACCATTTTGGGTGATTACAAACACAAACACGAGTCGTAAACGGCAGATGGTCGATCAACTGATGGGAAGAATGAATTTCCCGTCAGATTTGACAGAAAAAGTTGTCAACTCAATTTAAGGAAGTCTGATAAAAACCTCATAATGCTCAAGTAACTTCCAGTATTATGAGGTTTTTTGTTTTATATAATTTTAAGAAAGGATGTCAACATGGCTATGCACCCACGTGCTGGAGAAAAAGCCCAACAACAGGATTTACACAATATTCCTGCTTTGGTCTCTAACTACTTCTTACTTCAACCCGATCCTGCAAACACTGATCACAAAGTCGAGTTCGGTACATCCGGTCACCGCGGAACGGCGGACAAATCCACTTTCAATGAACATCATATTCTTGCAATCGCTCAGGCAATTGCAGAAGTCCGCGCTGAAAAAGGCACAACAGGCCCTCTGTTTGTTGGTAAAGATACGCATGCGTTGTCTGAGCCTGCGTTTTCAAGTGTTGTTGAAGTTTTGATCGCAAATGGTGTGCAGGTGATTGTGCAGCAAGATAATGGTTACACTCCAACTCCGGGTGTGTCGCACGCAATTCTGACATATAACCTTCAGCATGAAGATAAAGCGGATGGTATCGTCATCACGCCATCACACAACCCGCCGCAAGATGGTGGTATTAAGTACAACCCGACACACGGTGGCCCAGCGGAAGGTGAGCTTACTAAAGCGATTCAAGATCGCGCGAATGTTCTCATTGCTGAGGGACTGCAAGGTGTTAAGCGTATGCCGCTTGCGGATGCAAAAGCGTCAGAACTGTTCGTTCAAATGGATCTCGTTAATCCGTACATTGATGACCTAGTCAATGTTATCGACATGGAAGCGATCCAAAAGGCGAATCTAAAGCTTGGTGTTGACCCACTTGGTGGCAGTGGTATTGATTATTGGCGTCAAATTGCTCAAGCGTACAATCTTGACCTGACGCTAGTGAGCGAAGCCATCGACCCATCGTTCCAGTTTATGTCGTTAGATAAAGATGGCGTGGTTCGTATGGACTGTTCATCTCCTTACGCGATGGCAGGCTTGCTAGCACTTAAAGATGAGTATGATCTAGCGTTTGGTAATGACCCAGATTATGACCGTCATGGTATCGTGACGCCAAAAGGTCTGATGAACCCTAACCACTTCCTAGCTGTATGTATCGATTACTTATACCGCCATCGCGAGGGTTGGGGTAAAGAGGTTGCCGTCGGTAAGACGCTAGTATCAAGTGCGCTGATTGACCGTGTTGTTGCAGATCTTGGTCGCGAACTGTGTGAAGTGCCAGTAGGCTTTAAGTGGTTTGTTGATGGTCTTTATGAAGGTAAGTTCGGCTTTGGTGGTGAAGAGTCTGCAGGTGCTTCATTCCTACGCAAAGACGGTACGCCTTGGTCAACTGATAAAGATGGTATCATCTTATGTCTGTTAGCCGCTGAAATCACAGCGGTAACAGGCAAGAACCCACAAGAATATTACGAAGAGCTAGCAGCGAAACACGGTGCGTCTGAGTACAACCGTATTCAAGCTGTGGCAAATGGCCCACAAAAAGCCGTGTTGTCCAAGCTTTCTGCTGAAATGGTAACGGCTGAGACGCTCGCGGGTGATGCAATTACGGCTCGCCTTACGCATGCTCCAGGTAATGGCGCTGCGATTGGCGGTCTTAAGGTGACCACTGAAAATGGCTGGTTTGCTGCGCGTCCGTCGGGCACTGAAGATATCTACAAAATCTACTGTGAGAGCTTTAAAGGTGCCGAGCACTTAAAGCAGATCGAAGCAGAAGCGCAAGAGATCGTAAATCAGGTATTCGCTAACGCAGGCCTATAGTTCAAGCGATGAACTGTTTTATTTAGGGCTGACAATTGTCAGCCCTTTTTTATACCTTTAATTTGGCCAACTATCAGGCACAACAAACCAGAATTGACCACCTTGGGTCTGAGCATGAACAAATCGGCCATTGGGTTTGTCGATTGGATTATTGAACTCTTCCAAACCAATAGCCCAAAGCGGCTTTTCAAGTTCATATAGCGGTTCGTCTATCAGCTCCCATTGACTTTGATAGCACCAATAACCAGTAATTTGGTTAGGGTTTATCGTAAGCCCTAGGCATTCTTTCGGAGTCGTCTCTGGTGAAAAAGGATTGATATATAGCCGCCCTTGAATTAGCAGACGCTCAGTGAGATCAGAGTAGTGAGGGTACTGTTCAAGGAACTCAGGGGAAGCGCTCATTTTTAGTTGATGAGAGAGCATCCTAGCGAGCTTTTTATCGAGTTGATCATGAGCATTAGGACCATACCAGATCCCTTGGTGTAACAAGTAAAACTTGATGGCGACTTCCCAATGTTCATTTTGTTGGGATTGACGGTTTTTTAAAATGAGATCAATCGCCCCTAATGTTTGGCCTGACGTTTTGTTGATTTGAATCTCTTCTTCTAGCAGCGAGTACTCTTCGCTATTCCTTAAGAGCTCTGTACATAGGTGTTGGTAGATGAAACCGAGTCGAGGGTTTCCCTGATAATCATCTTGTTTTAGAGGAGTGATATTCAGTGCTTTGATATCGACAAATGGTGGAGTTATCTCAAACAGTGACGGCGTCTCATGGACCCAGTGATAAAAACGTTCTAAAGTGTTCATCCTTAAACCTACATCTACTCAAACACCGGTATTGTAGCGAGGTGCTGGTAAGGTTGCTATGGTTCGAATACACTTTGCTCACTAAGATAAAGCACAATGTTAGCAATTAGATGGAAGCTGTCATGAACAACTTGCAATTAGAAAGAATCCTTAACGAGAAGCTCTCTCCACAACTAATCAAAGACTATGCACCGAACGGTTTGCAGGTGGAAGGGAAGGAGCAGATAAGAAAGATCGTAACCGGCGTGACGGCTTCGCAGGCATTAATTGACAAAGCAGTTGAGCTCAATGCTGACGCGGTGTTAGTTCATCATGGCTATTTTTGGAAGGGTGAACCTGAACCAATCCGCGGTATGAAGGGCAAGCGTATACGCACCTTGATTAAAAATGATATCAACTTGTTTGGCTATCACTTGCCGTTGGATATCCACCCTGAGCTGGGTAACAATGCGGAGCTGGCAAGGCTGCTAGATATTCAAGTGGAAGGAGGGATAGAAGGGCACCCTCAATCTGTTGCCATGTATGGTCGTCTCAAGACGGCTATTTCTGGTGAAGAATTTGCTGAGCGTATCAACAAGGTGTTGCAACGTGCGCCATTACATATTGTTCCCGAAGGGGCGGATAAGATGATCGAAACCGTAGGTTGGTGTACTGGTGGTGGTCAAGATTTTATTGAGCTAGCTGTTCAGCAGGGGTTAGATGCCTTTATTTCAGGTGAGATCTCGGAACGTACTACATACACGGCACGTGAAATGGGTATCCATTATTTCTCCGCGGGTCACCATGCGACAGAGCGATACGGTGTGAAAGCGTTAGGCGAGTGGTTGGCACACGAGCATGGCTTGGATGTTGAGTTTATAGATATCGATAATCCCGTATAGGGCCAAGATATTCTTGAATGTTGAAGATAAAAGAAAGGGTTGATGTTTGCGCATCAACCCTTTTTTAGTTACTTGTTAGCGATTATTCACGTTCATGAATAGGCTGGAAGTCACGTTGTACTTCACCAGTGTAAAGCTGACGTGGACGACCGATGCGGTTTAGAGGATCACTGTGCATTTCGTTCCAGTGTGCAATCCAACCGATAGTACGAGAGATAGCGAAGATCACGGTAAACATTGATACCGGGATGCCGATCGCTTTAAGAATGATACCTGAGTAGAAATCTACGTTCGGGTAGAGTTTCTTAGACACGAAGTAATCATCAGAAAGTGCGATACGCTCAAGTTCCATCGCTACGTCTAGTAGTGGATCTTTGATATTGAGCTCTTTCAGTACTTGGTGACAAGTTTCACGCATTACCGTAGCACGTGGGTCGTAGTTTTTGTAAACACGGTGACCAAATCCCATTAAGCGGAACGGATCATCTTTGTCTTTCGCGCGCTCAACATACTCAGGAATGTTTTCAACGCTGCCGATTTCTTCAAGCATCTTCAGACATGCTTCGTTAGCACCACCGTGCGCAGGGCCCCATAGCGAAGCAATACCTGCAGCGATACATGCGAATGGGTTAGCGCCTGAAGAGCCAGACAAGCGAACCGTAGACGTAGATGCGTTTTGCTCGTGATCCGCGTGTAGCGTGAAGATTTTATCCATTGCCTGAGCAACAACAGGGTTAACTTCATATTCTTCACAAGGATTTGCGAACATCATATGTAAGAAGTTCTCTGCGTAGCTTAGATCGTTGCGAGGGTAGATAAATGGCTGGCCGATAGAGTACTTGTAACACATCGCTGCCAGTGTTGGCATCTTCGACAGTAGACGATATGCCGCAATTTCACGGTGCTCGTCATTGTTGATGTCTAGTGAATCGTGATAAAACGCAGCGAGTGCGCCAACCACACCACACATAACCGCCATTGGGTGAGCGTCGCGACGGAAGCCATGGAAGAAGCTTGCGATTTGCTCATGTACCATTGTATGGCGCGTTACTGTGGTTTTGAATTGCTCGTATTGTTCACGGGTAGGGGCTTCACCATAAAGAAGGATGTAACACACTTCTAAATAATCAGCATTATTAGCTAACTGATCAATCGGGTAACCGCGGTGCAAAAGAATACCTTTGCCGCCATCGATGTAGGTGATTTGAGATTCACAAGATGCAGTGGCAAGAAAACCTGGGTCAAAAGTGAAAAATCCATTCGCTCCAAGTTTACGAACGTCAATTACAGGTGTACCTAGGGCACCTTCCATAATTGGCAGTTCGATTGGCGCTTGACCTTCAACATGAAGGGTAGCTTTCTTATCCGCCATAACAATCTCCTTTGTTTTATTATTTAATCCGTCCAGGATGTTTGTGTGACATTTTTGTACGTGTATTCGTTATCAAAGTCAATTTCTCTCCTCTGATGTGTGCACTTGTTATGATTTTTTGAACACGTAAGGTTAAAAATCTGTGCTGTGTAGCAAAAATTGTTACATCAATTGTATTAGAATGTTGCCAGCCGTATAGTGGCGCAGTAAATTTTGGTGGAAACCTAATAAATTCAAGGCTTGAAACAAATGTGAGGTGAAGTTTTTAGTCTTGTTGTTAACAAATATTTTACAAAATACCCAGTCCAATATGAGGGTTGATTGTTAAGTAAATGTTAACTTTTGCAGGTTTTGCAACCAAAATTCGTTCATAACTATAAATGCTCAATGGAGCTGAGTGAGCAAGCCCGTGAAAGAAAGAAAGTCAAGACCTGTTAATTTAGATTTACAGACCATCCGCTTTCCGATCACAGCAATCGCATCTATCTTACACCGTGTCTCCGGTGTAATTACGTTTGTCGCGGTCGGGATCCTACTTTGGTTACTATCCATATCCTTATCTTCTCCTGTCGGTTATGCAGAAGCAGTCGACATCGTAGATGGCTTCTTTGTGAAGTTTATCTTGTGGGGAATCCTAACGGCATTGGCCTACCACATTGCTGGTGGTATCCGTCACTTGTTGATGGATCTTGGTCATTTTGAAGAGCTGGAATCTGGCGCAATGAGCGCTAAGGTTGCATTCGCAGCGACAGCCGTATTGTCATTATTAGCGGGGATCATGGTGTGGTAAAACATATTTCATCTTTTGGTCGTAATGGCGTGCACGATTTCTTACTGATTCGTGCTACTGCGATCATCATGACACTTTACACAATTTATCTGGTTAGCTTTTGTGCTTTCACAGATATTTCTTACGTATCTTGGACTCAGTTCTTTGGTGGCACGTTCACTAAAGTGTTCACGATGCTAGCGCTGGTTTCAGTACTTATCCACGCTTGGATAGGCTTATGGCAGGTACTGACGGATTACATTAAATGCGCGAAGCTTCGTGGTGGCCTCCAACTCGGTGTGATTGCTGTGTTGTTAGGTTATTTCTTCTCTGGTCTATTTATTTTGTGGGGTGCGTAAGTGTCTATTCCAGTTCGTGAATTTGATGCCGTAGTAATCGGCGCAGGTGGTGCAGGTATGCGTGCTGCACTGCAAATCTCTGAGCAAGGCCTTTCATGTGCATTGCTCTCAAAAGTATTTCCAACTCGTTCACACACAGTTTCAGCTCAAGGTGGTATTACGGTAGCGCTAGGTAATGCGCACGAAGACCACTGGGAACAGCACATGTACGATACAGTCAAAGGTTCTGATTACATTGGTGATCAGGATGCGATCGAGTACATGTGTAAGAACGGCCCAGAATCTGTAATCGAACTAGAGAGAATGGGTCTCCCATTTTCACGCTTCGACAATGGTAAAATCTATCAACGCCCATTCGGCGGGCAGTCTAAGAACTTTGGTGGTGAGCAAGCGGCTCGCACCGCAGCGGCTGCTGACCGTACTGGTCACGCGCTTCTTCACACGTTGTATCAACAAAATATCAAGCACAAGACAACGATCTTTTCTGAATGGTATGCGCTTGATCTAGTTAAGAATGAAGATGGCGCTGTGCTTGGCTGTACGGCCCTTAGCATGGAAACCGGCGAAGTTTGTTACTTCAAGTCTAAAGCGACCGTTCTTGCCACTGGCGGTGCTGGTCGTATTTACGCGTCTACCACTAATGCTCACATTAACACGGGTGACGGTGTTGGTATGGCGCTACGTGCGGGTGTACCAATGCAAGACATGGAAATGTGGCAGTTCCACCCAACAGGTATCGCTGGTGCGGGTGTTCTTGTTACAGAAGGTTGTCGTGGTGAAGGTGGTTACCTTCTTAATAAAGATGGCGAACGCTTCATGGAGCGTTACGCGCCTAACGCAAAAGACCTTGCTGGTCGTGACGTCGTAGCACGTTCAATGATGATCGAAATCCGTGAAGGTCGCGGCTGCGATGGCCCTTGGGGTCCTCACATTAAACTGAAACTGGATCACTTAGGTAAAGAAACGCTTGAGTCACGCCTACCGGGTGTTTGTGAACTGTCGCGTACCTTCGCACACGTTGACCCAGTGAAAGAGCCAATCCCAGTAATCCCAACATGTCACTACATGATGGGTGGCATTCCAACGCAGGTATCAGGTCAAGCGATTAAGCAAGACGAAGCTGGCGCAGATGTCGAAGTTCAAGGCTTATTCGCTTGTGGTGAGATTGCCTCTGTATCTGTACACGGCGCAAACCGTTTGGGTGGCAACTCGCTACTCGACTTAGTGGTGTTCGGCCGTGCAACAGGTTTACACCTTGGCGAAACGCTAGCGAAACAAGCAGATGCGAAACCAGCGACTGAAGCCGATATTGAGCGTTCTCTAGAGCGTTACAACCGTTGGGAAAACAGTACTGAAGGTGAAGACCCAGCACAAATCCGTAAAGATCTACAGCAGTGTATGCAAAACAACTTCTCGGTATTCCGTGAGGGCGACGCAATGGCTAAAGGTCTAGAAGAGCTAAAAGTGATTCGCGAGCGTCTGAAAAACGCACACCTTGCGGACAAATCGACAGAGTTCAACACTCAACGTATTGAATGTCTAGAGCTTGAAAACCTGATGGAAACAGCTTACGCAACGGCTGTTGCAGCAAACTACCGTACAGAAAGCCGTGGTGCTCACGCTCGTTTTGACTTCCCAGATCGTGATGACGCGCAGTGGTTATGTCACTCGATTTACAATCCGGAAACAGAAGCGATGGCGAAACGTGACGTGAACATGGAACCTGTTCATCGTGACGCATTCCCGCCAAAAGCTCGTACGTACTAAGGAAAGGAGGACATAATTATGAAACTGAATTTCTCTTTGTACCGCTACAATCCGGATGTCGACCAAAAGCCTTACATGAAAGACTACACGCTTGAGGTAGAAGAAGGTTCGGACATGATGCTATTGGATGCTTTGATTCTGCTTAAAGAGCAAGATCCGAGCATTTCATTCCGTCGCTCTTGCCGTGAAGGTGTATGTGGTTCAGATGGTTTGAACATGAATGGTAAAAATGGGCTAGCGTGTATCACGCCACTATCTGCGCTAAAAGCAGACAAGATAGTGATTCGTCCACTACCAGGCTTACCTGTTGTGCGTGATCTTATCGTTGACATGACACAGTTCTATGATAACTATGCGAAAGTTAAGCCATTCTTGATGGATGATGGTGCGTTGCCACCTTCACGAGAGAATCTACAAACACCAGATGAGCGTGCTCACTTAGATGGATTGTATGAATGTATCATGTGTGCATGTTGTACAACATCTTGCCCATCTTTCTGGTGGAACCCGGACAAATTTATCGGCCCTGCGGGTCTACTTGCAGCGTATCGCTGGCTAATTGATAGCCGAGATACAGCGACAGATGAACGTTTGTCAAATCTTGATGACGCATTTAGCGTTTTCCGTTGCCACGGCATCATGAATTGTGTAAGTGTTTGTCCTAAGGGGCTAAATCCGACGAAAGCTATTGGCCACATCAAGACAATGCTGGTAAACCGCTCCGTCTAATTTAACAACAAAAATTGCCGACCCACCAACGGGTCGGCTCTTAATAGCTCGGCATAAGACCGAAGCAAACGTGAAAACTACTGGTTAAGGGAAAATATGCACAACGGCGTGATGAAGGCATGGCTCGAGTCTTCACACTTGGCTGGCGCCAATGCAACTTATGTAGAGGACCTCTACGAACTGTATCTAAGTGACCCCGATCTGGTAAGTGAGGAGTGGAAACGCGTATTTGATGGTTTACCTAAGCCATCAGAAGAAGTGGTTGAACAACCACATTCGCGTGTCCGTGACTACTTCCGACGACTCGCTCAAGAAACAAAGCATTACAGTGTCCAGGTTAGTGATCCAGATGTCGACGCTAAACAAGTAAAAGTACTCCAATTAATCAATGCTTACCGATTCCGAGGACACGAAGCGGCACAGCTTGACCCTCTTGGTTTATGGCAACGCCCACCTGTGGCTGAGCTTGACCCAGCATTCCACAATCTTACCGAAGATGACCTCGAAGAGACTTTCAACGTAGGTTCTTTTGCCGTTGGCCAAGAGACCATGCCGTTGAAAGATATCTATTCAGCTCTTAAAAAAACCTACTGTGGTTCTATCGGTGCAGAGTACATGCACATGACAGACACAGAGCAGAAGCGTTGGATCCAGCAACGTTTAGAGTCTGTAGTTGGTCAGCCTTCTTTTACTAATGAAGAAAAGCAAACCTTCCTAGATGAGCTGACAGCAGCTGAAGGCCTAGAACGTTACCTAGGTGCAAAATTCCCGGGTGCGAAGCGATTCTCATTAGAAGGCGGTGATGCGCTGATTCCGATGACGAAAGAGTTGATTCGTCACGCGGGTGCGAGTGGAATGCGTGAAGTGGTTATCGGCATGGCTCACCGTGGACGCCTGAACATGTTGGTTAACGTGTTGGGTAAGAAACCACAAGACCTATTCGATGAGTTTGCTGGTAAGCACGATGAAACGTGGGGTACGGGTGACGTTAAGTATCACCAAGGTTTCTCTGCGGATTTCGCAACGCCAGGTGGTGATGTTCACTTAGCGTTAGCGTTTAACCCGTCTCACCTTGAAATTGTAAACCCAGTAGTTATTGGTTCAGTTCGTGCGCGCCAAGACCGTTTAGGCGACACGACAGGCAGTACAGTTCTACCAATTACCATTCACGGTGACTCTGCAATAGCGGGTCAAGGGGTTGTGCAAGAGACATTCAATATGTCGCAAGCTCGCGGTTTCTGCGTTGGTGGTACTGTGCGTATCGTTGTGAACAACCAAGTTGGTTTCACAACCTCCAATCCTAATGACACCCGATCGACCATGTACTGTACTGACATCGCTAAAATGGTACAGGCACCAATTTTCCACGTGAATGCTGATGATCCAGAGGCGGTTGCTTTTGTAACTCGTATCGCGCTGGATTACCGAAATGAGTTCAAGCGTGATGTTGTGATCGATCTGGTTTGTTATCGCCGTCACGGCCACAATGAAGCGGATGAGCCTAATGCGACTCAGCCTCTGATGTACCAGAAGATTAAGAAGCACCCAACACCACGCAAGCTATACGCTGATGTGCTAATGGAAAAAGGTGTTCTCGGTATTGATACCGCTACTCAACTTGTCAACGAGTATCGCGATGCGCTTGACCATGGTGAAGTTGTGGTTAAAGAGTGGCGTCCGATGGCTCTGCATTCGGTTGACTGGTCTCCATACTTAGGGCATGACTGGGACGTAGAGTGGAACAGCAAGTTTGATACGACCCGCTTAGTTGAGCTTGGTCAACGCTTGTGTAACTACCCAGAGAGCCACAAGCTGCAAAGTCGAGTTAACAAGCTCTACAATGATCGCAAAGCGATGGTTAGTGGTGAGAAAGCGATTGACTGGGGTATGGCTGAAACGTTGGCATATGCGACACTTGTCGACGATGGCAAGCGTATCCGTATCTCGGGTCAGGACTCTGGGCGTGGTACTTTCTTCCATCGCCACTCCGTACTTCATAACCAGAATGATGCTAGCACGTTTGTTCCTCTTGCAAATATTCACGACAAGCAAGGCCCTTTCCAGGTCTTCGACTCTGTATTGTCAGAAGAAGCGGTACTCGCATTTGAGTATGGCTATGCGACAGCAGAACCAGGTGGTTTAACCCTTTGGGAAGCACAATTTGGTGACTTTGCCAACGGTGCTCAGGTCGTTATTGACCAATTCATCTCGTCTGGTGAGCAGAAATGGGCGCGCCTATGTGGTCTGACTATGCTTCTTCCACATGGTTATGAGGGGCAAGGTCCAGAGCACTCATCCGCACGTTTAGAGCGCTACCTTCAGTTGTGTGCTGAGCAAAACATGCAGGTTGTTGTTCCATCAACTCCGGCGCAGGTTTACCACATGATTCGCCGCCAGGTTGTTCGCCCAATGCGCCGACCATTGGTTGTTATGTCACCTAAGTCACTGCTTCGTCACCCACTGTGTACGTCGACATTAGAGGATCTGGCGGAAGGTACATTCCAGCCAGCGATTCCAGAAATCGACAACTTGGACGCATCGAAAGTGAAACGTGTTGTGTTCTGTTCAGGTAAGGTTTACTTCGACCTTCTAGAACAGCGTCGCAATAATGAGCAAGACGATGTGGCAATTGTTCGTATTGAGCAGCTATACCCATTCCCGATGGATGAAGTGAAAGCGGCGATCGAACAGTACACCAATGTAGAAGACTTTGTATGGTGTCAAGAAGAGCCTCAAAACCAGGGTGCTTGGTACTGTAGTCAACATAACTTCCGTGCTGCCATTCCAGCAGGTGCAGATCTTAAATACGCTGGTCGTCCAGCATCAGCATCACCTGCAGTAGGTTACATGTCAGTACACTTGAAACAACAGAAAGCGTTAGTTGAAGACGCACTAAACGTGAATACAAAAACTTCGGACTAAGAACTAGAAGTTAAAGGAAGAAACCGATATGACAATTGAAATTCTGGTTCCAGATTTACCTGAATCTGTCGCTGACGCTACAGTAGCGACATGGCACAAACAACCAGGCGACACGGTAGAGCGTGATGAAGTTCTGGTTGATATCGAAACAGACAAAGTTGTACTTGAAGTACCAGCTCCAGAAGCGGGCGTACTTGAAGCAATCATCGAGGAAGAAGGCGCGACAGTACTGTCTAAGCAGCTAATTGCTAAGCTTAAACCAGGTGCAGTTGCTGGCGAGCCTACGACGGACACAACTGAATCAACAGAAGCGTCTCCAGATAAGCGCCACAAAGCGTCTCTAACTGAGGAAAGCAACGATGCGTTAAGCCCAGCTGTTCGCCGTCTTCTAGCTGAACATAGCCTAGAAGCTAGCCAAGTGAAAGGCACTGGTGTGGGTGGTCGTATTACTCGTGAAGATATTGAAGCTCACATAGCGAATGCGAAAGCGGCGCCTAAAGCAGAAGCTCCAGCAGCAGTAGAAGCGCCAGCAGCGGCTCGTAGCCAAAAACGTGTACCAATGACTCGCCTACGTAAGACTGTTGCAAACCGCCTTCTAGAAGCGAAGAACAACACGGCAATGCTAACGACGTTTAACGAAGTGAATATGAAGCCAATCATGGACCTTCGTAAGCAGTACAAAGACCAGTTCGAAGAGCGTCACGGTATTCGTCTAGGCTTTATGTCTTTCTACGTGAAAGCGGTAACGGAAGCACTAAAACGCTACCCAGAAGTGAACGCGTCTATCGACGGTGATGACATTGTTTACCACAACTACTTCGACATCAGCATGGCGGTATCTACGCCACGTGGTCTAGTAACGCCAGTACTGAAAGACTGCGACACACTAGGTTTTGCTGACGTAGAGAAAGGCATCAAAGAGCTAGCAATCAAAGGCCGTGACGGCAAGCTAACGGTTGATGAACTAATGGGGGGTAACTTCACTATCACTAACGGTGGTGTATTTGGTTCACTAATGTCTACGCCAATCATCAACCCGCCGCAATCTGCAATTCTTGGCATGCACAAGATCCAAGAGCGTCCTATGGCAGTTGATGGCAAAGTAGAAATTCTACCTATGATGTACCTAGCGTTATCTTACGACCACCGTCTAATCGATGGCCGTGAGTCAGTGGGCTTCTTAGTAACCATTAAAGAGCTACTAGAAGATCCAGCACGTCTGCTATTAGACGTTTAATATCGCTAAAACGTCTAGTTGCCGTTGGTAACTAGACGTTCGATAGTTTCAAAGGCTAGACTGGCTCAGCGTCTGGCCTTCACTTGAGTCACTATTTGTTGTTGAAATAATTAGTGATTTATTTGAGAAGACCCTACAGACGCCCGCAACATAGCGGCGTTATGGAAATAATAATCCCTTAAGGGAAAATAAACGGAATATCAAAATGAATTTGCATGAATACCAAGCCAAACAGCTGTTTGCAGAATTCGGTTTGCCTGTACCGGAAGGTTACGCGTGTGATACACCTCAAGAAGCTTTCGAAGCTGCGGGTCGTATTTCTACAGAGAAGAAAGTCGTTAAATGTCAGGTTCACGCTGGTGGACGTGGTAAAGCGGGCGGTGTTGAACTGCACGACACGAAAGACGGCGTGAAAGAGTTCGCACAGAAGTGGCTAGGTAAAAATCTAGTGACTTACCAAACAGATGCAAACGGCCAGCCTGTAACAAAAATCCTAGTTGAAGAAGCGTCGAACATCGCGAACGAACTATACCTAGGTGCAGTGGTAGACCGCGCAACGCGTAAAGTTGTATTCATGGCTTCTACTGAAGGTGGTGTAGAAATCGAGAAAGTTGCAGAAGAAACTCCAGAGTTGATTCACAAAGCAGCTATCGATCCACTAGTCGGCCCTCAAGCTTATCAAGGCCGTGAGCTAGCATTCAAGCTAGGTCTTGAAGGCGACCAAATCAAACAATTTGTTAAGATCTTTATGGGTCTTGGCAACATGTTCTCTCAATACGATCTTGCTCTACTAGAGATCAACCCTCTTGTTATTACTGGTGAAGGCAACTTGCTATGCCTTGACGGTAAGATCAACATCGATTCAAACGCTATGTACCGTCAGCCTAAGCTACGTGAAATGCACGATCCTTCGCAAGAAGATGAGCGTGAAGCTCATGCTGCTCAGTGGGAACTGAACTACGTAGCACTAGACGGTAACGTTGGCTGTATGGTTAACGGTGCAGGCCTAGCAATGGGTACGATGGATATCGTAAACCTACACGGTGGCAAGCCAGCTAACTTCCTAGATGTAGGTGGCGGCGCAACGAAAGAGCGTGTAGCAGAAGCATTCAAGATCATCCTATCTGATGACAATGTAAAAGCAGTACTAGTCAACATCTTCGGTGGTATCGTGCGTTGTGACATGATTGCTGAAGGTATTATCGGTGCGGTTAAAGAGGTAGGCGTAAGCGTACCAGTAGTTGTTCGTCTAGAAGGTACTAACGCAGACCTAGGTCGCGAAGTTCTTGCTAATTCTGATGTTGATATCATTGCAGCTGAGTCGCTAACTGACGCAGCTCAGAAAGTTGTTGCTGCTGCGGAGGGCAAATAATGTCTGTACTAATTAATAAAGACACGAAAGTAATCTGTCAGGGTTTCACTGGGGGTCAAGGTACTTTCCACTCTGAGCAAGCTATCGCATACGGTACACAAATGGTAGGTGGTGTTTCTCCAGGTAAAGGCGGTCAAACTCACCTAGGCCTACCTGTATTCAACACAGTACGTGAAGCTGTTGAGGCAACTGGCGCAACAGCGACGGTAATCTACGTGCCAGCACCTTTCTGTAAAGATGCAATCCTAGAAGCGATTGATGCAGGCATTGAGCTTATCGTAACAATCACGGAAGGTATCCCTACAACAGACATGATCGATGTAAAAGTGAAGCTAGAAGAGACTGGTGTTCGCATGATCGGTCCTAACTGTCCGGGTCTAATCACTCCAGACGAGTGTAAGATTGGTATCATGCCTGGTCATATCCACAAGAAAGGTAAAGTGGGTATCGTATCTCGTTCAGGTACACTAACTTACGAAGCGGTTAAGCAGACTACAGACGAAGGTTTCGGCCAGTCTACTTGTGTAGGTATCGGTGGTGACCCAATCCCTGGTTCAAACTTTATCGATATCTTGAAACTGTTCCAAGAAGACCCTGAAACAGAAGCCATCGTAATGATTGGTGAAATCGGTGGTACAGCGGAAGAAGAAGCGGCGGCATTCATTAAAGAGAACGTCACTAAGCCAGTGGTTTCTTACATTGCAGGTGTTACTGCTCCTCCAGGTAAACGTATGGGCCACGCAGGTGCAATCATCTCTGGTGGTAAAGGTACAGCGGAAGACAAGTTTGCAGCTCTAGAAGCAGCAGGCGTTAAGACCGTGAAGTCTCTAGCGGACATCGGTAAAGGTCTACGTGAAATCACAGGTTGGTAATCAAACCTATTAGTAAACAAAGGCTTGGTTTGACCAAGCCTTTTTTGATCGTCGACTCTAACTTCTAAAAGGAGTTTTCAGGGTGTTCACTCGCGTAAACAATACCTGTTTTGCTCGTTTTTGCTAAATACATTGCGGCGTCGGCATTATTTAGGCAACGCTCTAAGTCGAGATGAATGTCGCTGTTAAAACTTTCGACACCAATACTTAGGCTAACGCTAAAGCTTTTGTTTATGTACTGAACGGGCTGGCTGCACGCTGCTTGTATTCTCATGGCGAGATCTTGTACTTCATCTCTTGTGATTGAATCGTGGACGGTTACGACGAATTCATCACCTCCAAGTCTATATACCGTTTGAGTCGACAGCTTAAGTTGTTGCTTTATGCGCTTGGCGATTTCTACCAGCAGATAGTCACCAGCGGCGTGTCCGTACGTATCATTAATCTGCTTAAAGCCATTCAGGTCGATCATCAGCACAGTGACCGTATTTAGCTCACCATTGTTCACTCGCCAGATTAATTGATTAAAACGATAGCGATTAGGTACTTGCGTAAGTACATCTGTAACCAGCTGCGACTCCAAAGTCTGCTTTGCGGTTACCAGTTCGGTGATGTCGAGCGCTGAGCACTCAATTTCATGGTTGTAGATATCACTTCGGTTGATTTGAAAGTATCGTTGTTTACCACCGACGTCGAGTGAGTGTCGAAAGCTCTCGGTGGAGGCGCAGGTAAGCAGTTCATCAACGAAGTGCTGAAGCGCTGATTGTCTGACTGATTGAGGAATTCGCTCGAGTACCTGATTGAACTTTTGGTTTGAACGCACGATCTTGCCATGTTTTACGTTGACAACGAACAAGCAGACTTGAGTCAAATTATAGGTGCGTGAATAACGCTCCTCACTCAATTTTAGCTTGCTGATTGATTCTTTTAACTTTGCACGCATCGTCTCTAACGCGCGGAATATATTGGTGATCTCAACAAAGCTGGAGTCGGTTTTCGAAGGTGTTTGGTAGTCACCACTTGCGATCTGCAGGGCGAACCGCTGTAAGTCTAAAAATGGTTTTTTCAGTGTAGAAGTGAGTATTCGGCTAAACAGCAGTGAGATAGCGCATAAGATAACTAAAAAGCCGATAGCCCTAGGAAGCACATTGTAGATTACTTGAGTGTAATAGGCTGAATAATCCTTGACGACGATGAGCTGGCCGATCTGTTGACGTTGATCATCAAATATAGGGTAGTAAAGAGGGACACCTCTGGTGGAATTGGAGTTGATAATCTCCGCCATTTTCATCCCGTATTGATAGGAGTCGAGCGTAACTGAGACGATGTAATCGAGCTGAGAAATACGCGTTGCCACGAGCTCTGCTTCCAATAAGTCGAAGTTTAGTAGCGCCCGTTTTGAATCGGTTTGTTGCTGAGCGATAACCCGTTGATATTGTGCATTCTCCACATTGTGGGTAAAGTAAATATCGTTTGCGATATCCAACCCGCCGAAAATGAAGAATGGGATGGTGGTCAGCAATAAATAGTTCTTAATGACGTAAGAGTATAGGTTTTGCATCTTTAGCTAGCACAGCGCTGGTCAATTCGTTGAGAGATGACGCTGCTTTTTCCTTTGAGATCGAGCAAGATGTTCTTAACTGCTTGCTTGTCGTCTTCGCTTAAGTTTGGATTGTCTTGATTTAACGAGATGGAGATAACGCCCTGTTTCACGCCAAATTTTTTCTGGTTTCCATTCCAAATACCATTTTTGAGTTGCATTAGAGCGGCGTAAACGGCTAGGTCAACCTTCTTTTCCATCGACGCTAGGGTTGTTTCTGGGTAGCGTTGAGAGTAGTCGTAATCAACCCCGAAGCTAAAGCCATGGCCACTGTTTTTAATGGTTTCAACCACACTTAAACTTGCGAACCCCGCCACAGGGAAGATTACGTCAACCCCCTGGTCTAACAAGGATTGAGTGATGGTCTCAGCCCCTTGAGTATCTTCCCAAGAGAATGCGCCTTTGTTTATATATTGCGCATTAACCGTTGCTAGCGGGTTGGCATCTTGAGCGCCGAGTTCAAAGCCGCAGCGAAACTGATTGATGACATCAACATCTACACCACCGACAAAACCAAGCTTATTGCTTTCAGTCTTACGACCGGCTAGGTAGCCAATGACATAGGCTCCTTCCGCATGGCTGAAAGTAAGGCCGAGGATATTGGGTACGTGATAGGCGACATCGAGCGAAATAAACCGTGTAGACGGATAACGCAGAGCCACATCAGGAAAGGTTGTGATGATGTTCGATTCTTGGACGATGATTGGACTCAATCCGTCTTTGGCCGCCTGCTCGAGCTCAGCTAGATATTTCTCATTATTGGGTTTTAAATGAATTCGCTTAACCAAAATCCCAGTGTTTTGCTCGAACCTTGCCACGCCTTGCTCGATCAGCTGCAGGTATGAGCCAGGCTGAACCTCACCTTGGAACAATACAACAGGCTTAAAGCTGTCATCGCTTGCGACTGCCGAAGTTACCAATGACAGACACAGTGAAAAGAGGAGAAACAAAGGTTTCATCCGAGTGAAATAATGGGGGATTGATGTTTGATTAATTTCATGACCGCATAGCATCATCTTGATACACACTTTTTCGCATAAAGTTAGGCATCACAGATTCAGGAAACAGTAATGCAATTAATAAGTTAAGTGTGGATTTTATTATCAGATGTGACGCTAAACAATGACCTGAATCGCAATTATTGGTGCATATGCGGTGAATTGCATTTCGAATTTGAGATGTCGTGAATGTCAGCTTCAAAAGTGAAGCTGACATCGATTAACTGAACTTTGATTCTAGTTGCGCAATTCGTTTAGTCAGATCGGCGACCTGTTGTTCCAACTCACTGATGCGATCCTGCTCTGTCTTCGACGCGGCTGCCACTTCAACTTTTGGTACTCGTTTGGAGCTCTTCCAACTTTTGATCGTTGTGATCAGGGCTGGCATAGGGACTGAGGTTGTTAGGCGCGCCTTGACTAGCGCAACGGTCGGCTCTTTTCCCTCTTGATGCAGTTGTTCTAATACATCTTTTAGCTCTTGGCTTACGTTTTGTGTGAGCATACTGCCTCCATTTCTATCGTTGGCTTCATATTACTGCGGCCCCCAACATTTGGCGAATGGAAATTTTGGTAACCGCGCGTGCGAGATCTCTTACAAATGATGTAAGACAAGCAGAGTTGATACGAAGAGTTTTCTTATGATTTCATTTTAAGTGTCTGATTTATATTTAAATGATGAGTTGTATAACAATTGTTACTTAAAAAAATGACCATTCCTCCATTGTTTAAATAAGTGGTTGGAGTAAATTGGAAGGTGTCGGAAGGATGCTGACACGGAATAGGAATAACCAAGGATGCGGTTATCTTCAGGAAGAAGATTTGATTGACTAGGAAGTCGATCGCCAGGATGCGAAGGACGCTGTATGGATACGTTCATCGATAGGAAATCGGTGACAAAGGATTGAGATGGACACCTCTTGGAAGAGGCAGGACTGTATCAGGACGATACTAAGGACACCGCTCAAGGAACAAGTGAAGTGCGCTAACGGGGAATGTTGGCTTTCAGGATGATTAGGACACCGCTAGGACGGCGATGAATGGAAATTGCTGATGGAATCAGCAACTATTATGGAAGATGCATGGAGCAACTTTTGTAGCCGGACTGCTGCGAGTAAGACTATAGCCCCGATACGTGAGTGTCGGGGCTTTTCTTAATACTCTTTTTCTTTATCACTTCGACCAAAAAACAACCTAGATCAATAATATATTTGTCCAGTTGGTATAACTTTTCGGCTTTGTTTTCTACCATAGCTCGCGTTTATCATTTTAGTGATGTGAGTTCTCTATGGTGATGATTAAAACAATAGACAGCACGCTGTTTACAAGGATGTCTTATGACAATAGTGACTCGCCGTTCGTTATTGGTCCCCTATAACGAGTCGTTACAATCAGACTTCTTATTACTTAATTGCTGCGCCAAAAACCGTGCTCAGATGAATGGGCCTCATACCGTGTCGTCTGCAAAGCAGTTGTTTGAACGAGTAATGCATGATCCAAATATCTACGCCAGAGCGGTATTAGATAGCCACACTCGCGAGTACATGGGACATGTATTCATTAGTGATTTAGACAACAAACCTGAGCTTGGCTATTTGTTCGATAAAGCATTTTGGGGGAAGGGAATTGCGACCGAAGTACTGGCTGCTTTTTTTCCTAAAGCAGTCAGAGATTTAAACCTGACTCAAGTATCAGCAACCTCCAATGTCGAGCATCATGCTTCTATCAAGCTGCTGAGAAAATTGGGCTTTCAGTTCTCTGCACATAAGCGTGATACATTCGGCCCTTATGACGAGTTTGTTTTCACATCCGATGCGGTGGAAGGTCAATCTTGGTTAAGTGGAATCCCTGCATAACAAGAGAGCCTTGGTAGCAGTCATCGCCTAAAGATGAAAACTCAAACTGATAGATAGAATGCCAACGCCAGATACCCTCTGGCGTTTTTAGTTTATGGCCTTTTAACGCCACACTGATCAGTTGCAACTCCATCTGCTCGCACTTTCTTGCTGCGATCATTTTTGCCAGTTCGGCCTGACGTCGTTGCTGCCAAAAGGCAAAGCAGACAATAGCAAGGGTGAGAATAGCAAGGAGGTCTCCGATCATAGGTTACCCTCGCGCAGCTTGTTGCAATGAAAGAAGCGCTTTTGCGAGTTCTTCTGAAGGACTAGAGTGAAGCAGGGGTAGCAATACCATGCGAAGCTCCGGTAGCATGACCAAATCTGCAAATAACTGATTGAACAAGGTTTGATTGCCTGTTTGTGCCAAGCGCAGTAAGTAAGATTCTGCGATGTCACTATCTGCTAATAGGTGCCAGCTTCGCCCTGCGATGCCAATGAGGACCTCTTGATGACTTAAGCGAGGGGAGCTAAGTATCTGTTGTAAAATTGGCGTAGCGATACTATCTTCCGCGCCAGAGAGTGCTCGACTTAATGCGCCTAGTAAAAAAATATCTGGGTCGTTACTGTTGATTTGATCCATCGCCAGTTCAGCAAGCCGATGGGCCAGTTTGGTCGGTAATGTGCTATGTTCGAGCGCGCCGAGCAGGGCATAGAGAGGCTCATTGGGAAGGTATTTTAACGCTTTACGAATATTCACCCCATTTTGCTCTTGCCCCAACCGAGCACACATATCAGTCACACCTTGCAGACCAACGGTCTGCCACTGATCCCACCCCAAGCCTCCAGCAAAGTAGTGCTGTGCGTGTTCGTAATATTGGCTACACGGTAAATCCAGTTGGGCGCGAATTTGGCTGTGGAAAACCGCCATTTTGTCTTCAGATGGCTTGAAAGTATACGGATTGTTCGACAGTTTTTGTTGTTGCTCTTCGCTCATATCTTGGCTAATGCGAGTACCCATTGCTTCGATAACGTATTTGAGGAAGTTGCCAATATCCGCTTGCTTAAATAGCCCGCGCTCATCCAGTTCGAACTTTAGAAACCAAATCCAAGGCTGTTTTTGCTCATTCCAATAAGCGATGGCAAGGTGAGCCTTGCGTTGCATTGGAAATGGATAGGGCATTGAGCCTTGCTCGACATCAGCAAATACTTTGCTGTCAATATGGCGAATACGACGTCCGAGGTCATAAACTTGATACTGACAGTGACTGTTGGTGAGAAGTTGGGTCAGAGTATGAATGGTTTCCATTAGAGAATAGTCCTAACTTTATTTCTACTATAAATGGTACCCTTACAGCATTTTTCAAGGCCAACACGAACGGTTTATGACAAAAGCACAACAATTGTTACCTCTTTTACAGCAACTTCCTCTAGCAATGCGCCAATTAGGGCTGTGGCAGCAAGACGCCCCATCAACGGAAGAGCTGTCAAGTAATGAGCCTTTTTCTGTCGATACTTTGAAGCCAGAGCAATGGTTGCAATGGGTTTTCCTTCCTAAAATGACGGCTATAGCCGAGCAAAAAATGCCTTTGCCGACGGGGTTTTCGATTTCCCCCTACTTTGAGGAGAGCTGGAAATCTTGCCCAGAATACGCATCTGTGCTCAGTTTATTAGTTTCCATTGATGAGGTGTGCCGATAATGCTCGAGATTATTTATCAAGACGACTACTTTGTTGCCGTCAATAAGCCCGCAGGGATGCTCGTCCATCGCAGTTGGCTCGATAAGCATGAAACACAGTTCGTCATGCAAACTCTACGTGACCAAATTGGTCAGCATGTATTTCCACTTCATCGCTTAGATAGGCCGACTTCGGGTGTGCTGATTTTTGCTTTATCCAGTGAAGTGGCTTCACAGGTTATGCCGATGTTTGCCAACCATGAGATGGAGAAAACCTATCATGCAATCGTGCGCGGTTGGATAGAAGAGTCTGGGCGGCTGGATTACGCACTGAAAGTGGAGCTGGATAAGATTGCCGACAAACACGCGAGCCAAGACAAAGAAGCGCAAGAAGCGATTACGGACTATTGGCCTATTGCCAAAGTAGAGGTTCCTCACTCGACAGGTAAATTCCCAACGACTCGTTATTGTCTGATGGAGATGAAGCCACTGACAGGACGAAAACACCAGCTTAGGCGGCATATGGCCCATTTAAGGCATCCCATTGTTGGTGACACCACTCACGGTGATGGAAAACACAATAAGTTGTTTAGAGACGTGTATGACTCGCACCGATTACTGCTTCACGCGTCAAGTCTAGAGTTTGTTCACCCCTTCACCAATGAGAAACTACTCATTAAAGCGAGTGTGGATGAGACGTGGCAAGCGCTGTGTCAGGAGTTTGATTGGCAGATGCCTAACTAGACAAAAAAGCCCTCACAGCAGTGTGAGGGCTTTTGGATTTGAGAGAGCCTACTTTATTTAGCGAGATACTCTAGGATCGATTTCTCTATGCCCTTGGCGTCTAAGCCGAGCTCTTCATGGAGCTCATCTTGAGTCCCTTGAGCAATGAATTTGTCCGGTAAGCCAAGGTTTAAGACGGGCTTGATGATTTTCTCTTTCATCATAAACTCAACGACACCCGCACCTGCGCCGCCGGCAATAGCATTCTCTTCGAGCGTAACAATTACGTCGTGCTCATCGGCCAGCTGCTTAATGAGTGCTTCGTCGAGAGGTTTTACAAATCGCATATCCGCCACAGTAGCGTTCAATTTCTCGGCGGCTTCTAGCGCGTTCGCCAAGAATGTACCAAAGCTCAATATCGCGACTTTTTCACCTTGGCGAATCAGGCGTCCTTTACCAATCTCTAGTGCGGTAAATTCTTGTTTTATCTCGGCTCCCATGCCTGTACCACGCGGGTAGCGCACTGCAGAAGGGCCAGTATGCTTGTGGCCAGTGTAGAGCATTTGGCGACATTCATTCTCATCGCTAGGCGCCATGATCACCATGTTTGGTATGCAGCGCATGAAGCTAAGATCGAACGCACCTTGGTGAGTCTGGCCATCGGCGCCCACCAAACCAGCACGGTCAATGGCAAACATCACAGGAAGGTCCATGATGGCCACATCGTGGATTAACTGGTCATAACCACGCTGAAGGAACGTTGAATAAATCGCGACGATAGGGTTATCACCAGCAATCGCCATACCCGTAGCTAGCGTCACAGCATGTTGCTCAGCGATCGCCACATCAAAGTATTGGTCTGGATACTCTTTCGAAAAGCGTACCATGCCAGAGCCTTCACGCATGGCTGGCGTAATTGCCATAAGCTTAGGATCTTGCGCAGCCATGTCACATAGGAAATCACCAAAAATCTTAGAGAAACTTGGCTTTCCGCCGCTGCTCTTTGGCAGTGAGTTGTGGCTAGGGTCGAACTTAGGCACGCCATGATAACCGATTGGATCTTTCTCCGCTGGCTCGTACCCTTTACCCTTTTTCGTCATAATGTGGAGGAACTGTGGGCCTTTAAGCTCTCGCATATTCTTGAGAGTTTTGACCAGCTCGTTCACGTCATGGCCATCAACTGGGCCTATGTAGTTAAAGCCAAGCTCTTCAAAAAGTGTCCCTGGAACAACCATGCCTTTCAAGTGCTCTTCTGTGCGGCGCACCAACTCTTTGATTGGCGGAACTCCCGACAGTACTTTTTTTCCGCCTTCGCGAATCGAGGTGTAAAGGCTACCGGAAAGGACTTGTGCTAAGTGGTTGTTCAGTGCTCCAACGTTTTCTGAAATAGACATTTCATTGTCGTTGAGAATCACCAGCATATCAGGGTGGACATCACCCGCGTGGTTCATTGCCTCGAAGGCCATGCCTGCGGTGATAGCACCATCACCAATCACGCTGACAACTTTACGATTCTTGTCCTCTTTGCCTGCACTGATCGCCATGCCCAGCGCGGCACTGATAGAGGTAGACGAGTGGCCAACAGACAAGGTGTCATATTCACTTTCTTCTCGCCATGGGAAAGGGTGTAAACCGTCTTTCTGACGAATGGTCGACAACTGATCGCGACGTCCAGTCAAAATCTTATGCGGGTAGGCTTGGTGGCCGACGTCCCACACCAATTGGTCAAACGGCGTGTTGTAGACGTAATGAAGTGCAACGGTCAGTTCGACCGTACCTAAGCCAGAGGCAAGGTGACCACTAGATTGGCTAACTGAGTTTAAAAGGTAAGTACGTAACTCATCACACAGCTTAGGCAGCACTTCTTTCGGAAGGCTGCGTAACTCATCTGGCGTATCAGCCAGTGCCAGTGTTGGGTACTTTGAAATATCAAGAGTCATAGTTTTGCGCGCTTATTCTGTTAGTTCTTGCGCTCGATGACGTATCGGGCGAACTCTTCGAGTAACTCTGTATTGTATGGGATAGCATCCAAGGCTTGAAGTGCTTCTTTTAACAGAGTGTGAGCTTTGTTAATAGCGCCTTCCAGTCCAAGCAAGGCTGGGTAGGTGCTCTTGTTTAATTCTTGGTCAGAACCTTGCGGCTTACCTAAGGTTTCTGTATCGCTAATGACGTCTAAAATGTCGTCTTGAACTTGAAACGCCAGACCAATCGCGTCGGCGTATTTATCAAGCAGAGGAAGAAACTCAATGCCTTTTTCTCCGGCTGCTAACGCGCCCATACGGATGGCGCATTTCATTAATGCTCCGGTCTTGTTGCGGTGGATTTCTTCGAGCTCTTGCAGTGAAACAACACGGTTTTCCGCCGCCAAATCGAGCGCTTGCCCCATACACATACCTGCAGCGCCAGAGGCTTCTGCCAGTACTTTAACCATCATTATACGTTGAGCTTCTGCCTCAGGGCTCAATTGACCTTCTGCCAAAATTGTAAACGAAAGTGTCTGTAGAGCGTCGCCAGTCAGGATTGCAGTCGCTTCATCAAACTTAATGTGACAGGTTGGCTGTCCGCGACGCAGTTCGTCGTCATCCATCGCAGGCAAATCATCATGGATCAATGAATAGGCGTGAATACACTCAATGGCTGCTGCGGGCGTATCAAGTTGCTCAAGTGAGCAGCCTAGCATTTGGCCTGTAATATAGACCAAAAATGGTCTTGCACGCTTGCCACCGAGCAGCAGTCCGTAGCGCATTGCGTCGATAAGCGATTGTTGCTGGTGAGGGAGCGTGTCAAGCCAACGTTCAAGCTGTTGGTTGCTACGTTGTTGGAGTGAGGTTAGAGCCTCTTGCATAGGGGTATCTTCTAAATCAATTATTCTGGCTGAGCGTTAAAGTCAGTAACTGGTGATTGGTCATCATTATTGAGCAAAATGCTGACGCGCTGTTCGGCATCTTGAAGTTTGCTTTGACCTGAGCGTGCTAGGGCAATGCCGCGTTCAAATTTTTTGAGTGCATCATCTAAAGCTAAGTCACCATTTTCCAAACTGTCTACGATAACATCGAGCTCTTCGATAGTGGCTTCGAAGGTCATATTTTCAGGTTTTTTGCTCGCCATAATATGTCTACGTTGATAAAGATGCACGAAAGTTACCTTAGCGGCCAATGATGGTCAAATTTAACCGAGTAAATTTGTCAGAAAAGTCGAACTGAGACGTTGATAAGCGAGGGAAAGGTCAACAGTTGACGAAAGGCTAGTTTACTAGTTGGGATAAGTATCTATAGTAGAAGTAGAGAAAACACTAAAGATCTGAAGATGTTGCCGATATAATTTGGTAGAAGCTTTGAGATAGCATGAGGAGTGCTTTGTGGATTTAGCAACGCTGGTAGGACTGATCGGTGGTTTTGCTTTCGTTATCATGGCGATGATACTGGGCGGAAGCATCATGATGTTCATCGACGTAACGTCGATTCTGATCGTAGTAGGTGGTTCAACATTTGTTGTGTTGATGAAGTTTACTATGGGCCAGTTCTTCGGAGCCGCGAAGATCGCGGGGAAAGCTTTCATGTTTAAAGCGGATGAACCAGAAGATCTCATCGCTAAAGTCGTCGAAATGGCAGATGCAGCGCGTAAAGGTGGCTTCCTTGCTCTAGAAGAGATGGAGATCACCAACAGCTTTATGCAGAAAGGCATCGACTTGCTGGTCGATGGTCACGATGCGGATGTGGTTCGAGCGGCCCTGCAAAAAGACATCGCCCTCACGGACGAGCGTCACGATTTTGGTTCCAGTGTATTTAGAGCCTTTGGTGACGTAGCACCAGCAATGGGAATGATCGGTACCCTCGTAGGTCTGGTAGCCATGCTGTCCAACATGGATGATCCGAAATCGATTGGTCCGGCAATGGCGGTAGCACTTTTGACCACTCTCTACGGTGCAATCCTGTCAAACATGGTTTTCTTCCCGATTGCCGATAAACTGTCGCTTCGTCGTGAACAAGAAAAACTCAATCGCCGCCTAATTATGGATGGCGTGTTAGCAATTCAAGATGGCCAGAACCCTCGTGTCATTGATAGTTATCTGAAGAACTACCTCAACGAAGGTAAACGTGCTCTTGATGTAGATAACGAGTAAGGGTGAAGGGATGGAAGAAGAAGAACCAAAATGCCCGCCCCCCGGCTTACCGCTATGGATGGGTACCTTTGCTGACTTAATGTCTCTGTTGATGTGCTTCTTCGTACTTCTGCTCTCGTTTTCTGAGATGGATGTACTGAAGTTCAAGCAGATCGCGGGTTCGATGAAATTTGCCTTTGGTGTACAAAACCGTTTGGAAGTGAAAGACATTCCAAAAGGGACCAGTATCATTGCGCAAGAGTTTCGTCCGGGGCGTCCTGAGCCCACGCCAATTGATGTCATCATGCAACAAACCATCGATATTACTCAGCAGACGTTGGAGTTCCACGAAGGGGAGTCTGACCGAGCAGGGGGCACACAGCGTGACCAAGGTAAGTTAACGGGTGGGCAATCGCCAGATACGTCAACCCAGAACAATCAGAACTCGGAATCAGACAGCCAGCAGCAACAGTCAGCGGAAATGTCTCAAGAGCTTGAAACCTTGATGGAAAGCATCAAGAAAGCGCTCGAGCGAGAGATTGAACAAGGGGCCATTGAAGTGGAGAACCTTGGTCAGCAAATCGATATTCGAATTCGAGAAAAAGGCGCATTTCCTGAAGGCTCTGCATTCTTGCAGCCTAAGTTCCGCCCATTAGTGAGGCAGATTGCGGATCTCGTCAAAGACATTCCGGGTATTGTGCGAGTATCGGGCCATACGGACAATCAGCGAATTGAGTCAGAGCTGTATCGTTCAAACTGGGATCTTTCTGCTCAACGCGCCGTTTCGGTTGCCCAAGAGATGGAAAAAGTCCGTGGATTTACCTCGCAGAGGTTGCGTGTTCGAGGCATGGCAGATACTGAGCCTCTCGGTCCAAACGATACTGAAGCGCAGCGTTCGCGTAACCGCCGCGTGGAAATCAGCATCATGCAAGGCGAAGCGCTCCAAAGTGACGAAGTGCCTGTCCTCAATAATTGATCCCCGCTAAACAATGAGACGAGCATCACGCTCGTCTTTTTTATGTCTGTCGCTTAATGTATAATCTTGCGCCCTTAGTGGGTGGTGACCGTACAAATAGTATGACTACTATTATGGTAGCGACCCAAAGCGAATCTACAAACCTGTTAACTTGTGAAGTGAACCATGAAATTTATCGTTAAGCCCCATCCAGAAATCTTCGTTAAAAGTGAATCGGTGCGCAAGCGCTTCACAAAGATTCTTGAATGTAATATTCGCAACATCATTAAAAGCCGCTGTGAGTCTGTCGCTGTTTTCAACCGCCGTGACCATATTGAAGTGACGTCAGAGTCCGATCAATATCGCCAGGAAGTGATTGAAGTCTTAACGCACACGCCAGGTATTCACCATGTTCTGGAAGTGCAGCAGTCTGGCTTTAAAGATCTGCACGATATCTTTGAACAGGTATTGGAACTAAACCGAGACAGCTTGGTTGGCAAAACGTTTGTTGTTCGTGCTAAACGTCGTGGCAAGCATGACTTTACCTCAATTGAGTTAGAGCGCTACGTGGGTGGCGGCTTAAACCAAGCGATCGAAAGCGCGAGCGTTAAGCTGCGTAATCCTGATGTTACGGTGAACGTTGAAGTGTCAGGTGAGACACTCAACCAAGTGATCGCTCGCTACAAAGGTCTTGGTGGCTTCCCACTGGGCACTCAAGAAGATGTGCTTAGCCTTATCTCGGGTGGATTTGATTCGGGTGTTTCAAGCTACCTGCACATCAAACGTGGTTCTAAAGTGCACTACTGTTTCTTCAACTTAGGCGGTCCTGCGCACGAGATTGGGGTTAAGCAAGTTTCTCACTACTTATGGAACAAATACGGCTCTTCAGCCAAGGTGCGTTTCATTTCTGTCGACTTTGAGCCAGTTGTGGCGGAAATTCTTGAGAAAGTGGATGATGGCCAAATGGGCGTTATCCTAAAACGTATGTTTATGCGTGCGGCAGGTATGGTAGCCAGCAAGTTTAAGATTGAAGCCTTGGTAACTGGTGAAGCGCTTGGTCAGGTTTCAAGCCAAACACTGACAAACCTTCGTCATATCGACAACGTGACTGATACATTGATTCTGCGTCCACTGATTAACTGGGACAAAGAAGACATCATCAATCTTGCACGTGAGATCGGTACGGAAGATTTTGCGAAAACGATGCCAGAATACTGCGGCGTCATTTCTAAGAAGCCAACAGTCAAAGCGGTGAAAGCCAAGTTGGATGAGGAAGAAGCGAAGTTTGACTTTGATATCCTAGAGCAGGTTGTTCGTGACGCACGTATGATGGACATTCGTGATATCGCTAAAGAGACCGAGCAAGCAGCACCAGAAGTTGAACAGGTTCAAGCGGTCGAAGAGCACGCAATCGTGCTGGATATCCGCAGTCCTGAAGAGGAAGACGATAACCCGCTTGAAATCGATGGCGTAGAAGTGAAGCACATCCCATTCTTCAAGTTGGGCACGCAGTTTGGTGATTTAGACCAATCTAAAACGTACCTTCTGTACTGTGACCGTGGTGTGATGAGCCGCCTACAAGCTCTCTACTTACAAGAACAAGGTTTCAACAACGTTAAGGTTTACCGCCCTTAGTCGATGAGACTTGCCTTCAGAATAAACAAAGCGCAAATCGTTCATTCGGTTTGCGCTTTTTTCATTGTATTGGGTAATCGCAGGCATAAAAAAAACACCGCCATATAGGCGGTGCTAAAAAATTTGACAGACAGGTCAAAATAAATACAGGAAGTATATGTTTCGTCTCGGGAGACAAAACTTGGTAGAAACCTACCTAACTCGAAATACGAGTTTGCAAACACAACATCGCAACAATATGCCAATTGATTCGAAAAGGAATCAAGCCGTTCTGGCTCTTTGCTGCGGGGTGAAATATAGAATTTCTCTGGTCGTCAGGCAATGGACATTTTATAATGTTTCAGATTAAAAAAACTAATCCAATTTATAGAAGGCCAACATGTCCAGAAGATTGCCTCCACTTAACTCACTAAAAGTGTTTGAAGCCGCCGCGCGCCATCTCAGTTTTACGCGTGCCGCGGAAGAGTTATTCGTCACACAAGCTGCAGTGAGTCATCAAATCAAAGCGTTAGAAGAATTCCTTGGCTTAAAACTCTTTCGTCGTCGAAATCGCTCTTTGCTTCTTACTGAAGAAGGGCAAAGTTACTTTCTCGATATCAAAGATATCTTTACCTCACTAGCAGAAGCGACTGATAAAGTGCTTGAACGTAGTGAAAAAGGTGCATTGACCATTAGCTTACCACCAAGTTTCGCTATTCAATGGTTGGTGCCGCGTTTGGCCGATTTTAACCAACAAGAGCCTGATATCGATGTACGCATCAAAGCCGTTGATATGGATGAAGGTTCATTAACAGACGATGTCGATGTCGCTATTTACTACGGGCGAGGAAATTGGCCTGGGTTAAGAGCCGACAAACTTTACCAAGAATTCCTAATCCCGCTCTGTTCCCCGTCGCTTCTTCTTGGACCCAAACCATTAGAAACGCTAAGTGATTTGAAACAACATACGTTATTGCACGATACATCTCGAAAAGACTGGAAACAATTTGCCAAGCAGAATGGTATTGAGGGGGTGAACGTCAATCATGGTCCTATCTTCAGTCACTCGACAATGGTTCTGCAAGCAGCCGCCCATGGCCAAGGGGTGGCATTAGGGAACAACGTTCTTGCTCAGCCAGAGATGGAAGCGGGGCGTTTGATTGCGCCGTTTGACGAAGTGCTCGTCACTAAGAATGCGTTTTATGTCGTGTGTCACGAAAAACAAGCTGATATGGGACGAATCGCAACGTTCCGAGATTGGATGTTGGCGAAAGCGCAAAGTGAACAAGAGGAGTTGTTGGATGAGTAGCTATCTTATTGATGGGCAGAAAACACAGCCGATTTTTGTTTTCGCGCATGGTGCGGGGGCAGGGATGGATCATCCTTTTATGGCGGCGGTGGCCGAAGGGCTGGCAAGTAAAGGCATTCAAGTGGTGCGCTTTAATTTCCCATACATGATTAAGCGTGCGGAAGATGGCAAAAAGCGTCCGCCAGATCGTGCTCCAAAGTTGCTGGAAGCGTATCAAGCTGTGATTGCTGATGTCGCAGGCCAGAAGCCGGTCGTGATTGGTGGCAAATCGATGGGGGGGCGAATGGCAAGTCTTCTATCAGGTGAGAGCCAAGTGGCTGGAGTTGCTTGTTTGGGTTTTCCATTTCACCCTCCTGGCAAACCTGAAAACTATAAAGGTGCGCACTTAGCCGAACTCGATAAGCCAACACTCATCCTTCAAGGGGAGCGTGACACCTTTGGTAAAAAGGAGGAGTTCTCCGATTTTGACTTGTCTTCAGCGGTGCAAGTTGAGTTTATTCCTGAGGGGGACCACAGTTTTAAACCACGCAAAAGCTCTGGCTACACGGAGCAAGGCAATATTGAGTTAGCGGTCGAAAAGTTAGCTAAGTTCATCTTCGAGGTTCAGCGTGAAAAGTAAGCAGTTACTTACCATCGGTGGTTTGTTTGCGGGTACTGGCGTAGCGCTTGGAGCATTTGCTGCGCATGGGCTAAAGAAAATGCTCTCTCCGTATTTGTTAGATGTGTTTAATACAGGCGTTCAGTATCAATTTATCCATGCTATTGGGATAGTGTTATGCGGCGCTCTGTTGCTGATAAAATTACCACCTAAGTCACAAAAATATTTCTTCCTAGCCGCGATTTGCTTTATCATCGGCATCTTTTGTTTTAGCGGCAGCCTTTACGCTTTAGCCATAACGGGAATCAAATGGTTCGGTCCAGTCACGCCATTCGGTGGATTGACGTTTATGCTTGGGTGGGGAATGTTCGTTTACGCAGCACTACAGATTAAAGAGGTGAATCAGTGAAACAATTAATGCTCTATTGCCGCAGCGGCTTTGAAAAAGAGTGTGCAGGTGAAATTCAAGATCGTGCCACTCAGCTAGAAGTGTTTGGTTTCCCTCGCGTTAAGAAAAACAGTGGCTACGTTATTTTTGAATGTTACCAAGAAGGTGACGCGCAGCGATTGGTTAAAGAACTCGATTTTAAGTCTTTGATCTTTGCTCGCCAGATCTTTGCGGTTGCGGCTGAAATCCAAGAGTTGCCACGTGAAGACCGTATTTCCCCAATCTTGCACGATCTGAGCTATGTAGAAACCATGCCTCGTTGCGGCGATATTCGTGTTGAAACGCCCGACACCAATGAAGCAAAAGAGTTACTGAAATTCTGCCGTAAGTTCACCGTACCTATGCGTCAAGCACTTCGCGGAAAAGGCATTTTGTTTCCAAAAGACAGCCCGAAAAAGCCTGTGTTACACATCTGCTTTGTTGCGCCTGGCCACTGTTTTGTCGGTTACTCTCTGCCAACAAACAACTCGCAGTTCTTTATGGGTATTCCTCGACTCAAGTTCCCAGCGGATGCACCAAGTCGCTCTACGCTAAAACTTGAAGAAGCATTTCATGTCTTCATCCCTCGTGAGGAGTGGGACGAGCGTCTTGCTGCTGGCATGTGGGGAGTGGACCTCGGTGCTTGCCCTGGCGGTTGGACGTATCAGCTTGTGAAACGCTCGATGTTTGTTCATTCAGTTGATAATGGCATGATGGCAGACAGCCTGATGGAAACCGGTCAAGTAAAACATCACCAAGAAGATGGCTTCAAATTTGAACCTGCGCGTAAGAACGTTACTTGGCTTGTTTGTGACATGATTGAAAAGCCGTCTCGCGTTGCTCAGTTGATGGGTGAGTGGATCATCAGTGGATGGGCTAAAGAAGCGATCTTTAACCTTAAATTGCCGATGAAAGGGCGTTACGATGAAGTGCTTCAGGATATTGAAAACCTGAAAATCTTCTTAAAAGACAATGAGGTAAAGTTCAAGCTGCAGGCGAAGCACCTTTACCATGACCGTGAAGAAATCACCGTCCATGTCCAGTGCTTGTCGAATATCTCGCCGCGATAGTTAAACCCACAAAAACGCTCCGATTGGAGCGTTTTTTTGTAGCAGAAGTACTAGGGTTAATAGACCCTAATTAGACGTTGGCCACATTTCCCATAGTTGTGACTCCATCGTGTTTTCAGCGCTGTCACCAATCATCGAGAAGAAATCTAACCCTGTCTGCTGTTCCACGTCATCTACCGTAGTGACAAAGTTTGCTAGCTCGCTGCCAGACACATCACGGTGCGGCACGATAAACGCAATCGCGTCATTAAAGTAAGGGTCTAAGATGACCTTGTAAAACGCACTTGGAATCACCACGCCATTGCCAATGGTGCTTTCATTGCCGTTATAAATTGGTCCGGTGACTACGTACACTTCATTGTACTCATTAGTGACATCGCGCACGTGCTCTTCAAGTAAACGCCATCCTACACGGTTGAACCCCGGAAGTTGTGGCGACATATTACTCATAAGAAAACTCTGCTTCATAGATTCTTGAGTAAAGTCCATCGCCGCTGACGGGGCCAAATGACCGCGGTCGTACCCAGAGCTTCGATAGTCATCCAAGGTTGATTGCGCATAGTCAGGCAGCTCAGCGTCGATTTTAAAGCTGTTGCTCCGCTTGTAACTGGCGTTAACGCTTTCAGCAGTGAGGTGATACGCCACCCAGTCTGCGTTCTTCGTCTGATAGTTGTAGCCAACGGCATATCCGTCACGGCATAACAGTTGATCCGAAAGTTCTGAGGGGGTGCCCATCGCAAGATGCTGACCACATGTAGCAGCCAAAGCGGGTAGTGAGAATAGACACGTAAGGGAGAGAATTAGACCTTTTTTCATTATTGTGCTCCTTATTAGTGGAGCACTAAAAATAGATTAATCAGTAGCGGCTTCTGTGATGAAAGTGCGACTTTACACCGTACTTGGTCGGGTAAGAGTTAGGTAACTGTCGAAGTTGAGAGGGCAACGGTTTACCCAACAGCTAAATTTAACAACCGTAAACTAATCAATAATTTACTAATAAATACGCCGTGAGAACGTGATGTGCTGAGTCTTAAGCGCTTTGCGGACCAGTATAGCGAATCGCTTGCAAGTTAAAGCCGAGTTCAATGTCTGTTTTTAACGCGGCAATCTGTTTGCAACGTCGAGCCGAATCAATGTGTTCGTCGAGCTTCTTCCGATATTTGCTTGGCAACTCGTCGCTGGCGTAGGCGGCTTCGATATCGTTAAACTGGGTCAAGATCTCTTTCGCAGCTTTCGGACCAATACCCGGCACTCCTGGAACTTGGCTCGAACTCACCCCTGTAAGACCCCAGTAATCGGCCAGTTGCTTTGGCGTGACACCAAACTCTTTTTCGATAAAAGGCGCATCTAACCAACGGTGCTGGAAGTAGTCTCGGATCTGCAGTGTTGGAGAGAGCAACTGACAGTATCCTTTATCCGTGGAAATGATGGTGACCTTTTCACCATGATTGGCCACCTTCATGGCGAGCGTCGCGACCAAATCATCCGCTTCATCGCCATCCGACAGGAGTGAATCAATACCCAGTTGCCACCAAGCGTCTTGAATGGACTCTAGTCCGTTTAACAGCGGCTCAGGCATTGGCTTTCGGTTCTGTTTATATTCAGGCAGGATCTCTGCGCGCCAGCCACGTTCTTGGAGGTGGTGATCGAAAACCGCAATCATGTGACTCGGTTGGGATTCTTTGATGATTTTATTCAGCGTTCGCGTCGTGGTGGTGATGGTTCTTGCAATATCGTTAGGATCCGGTTGTGCGGAGTGAACGCGTCGGATTAAGTTAAGGGCATCGATAATAACAAGATGAATAGACATAAAACTCAAAAAAATAAGGGCATTAAGCCCTTATTGTATCGAATGAGAGTGAGAATACCACCGCTAGCCTGTCTTGATCTCGTAGCAAGGCTTGTAAGCTGAGCCTCCAGGCAGTTTCATTCTATCTTGCTCAACGAAATCGCGGAGTAACTTGTCCATTTTCTTCATTAAGCTGCTATCGCCGTCGAGTTTGAATCGACCGTGACGCTCAATTTCACGAATGCCTTCTGCTTTTACGTTACCCGCGACAATACCTGAGAAGGCTTGGCGTAAAGCGGCGGCGAGATTCTCTGGTCTTTGATTAAGATGCAAATCGAGGCTAGCCATATTGTCATGGGTTGGCTCAAAGGGAAGCTGAAACTCAGGTTCGATTTTGAGCGACCAGTTAAAGCTGTAGGCATCACCCGTATCTTTGCGATACTGGCGAACATCCGTCATGCTTTGCTTCATGATTTGTGCAACGCGAGCTGGATCATCGACCACGATCTCATAGTGTTTTTGTGCATCTTCACCCAGAGTCTCACCGATAAAGCGGTCAATAGAGCGGAAGTACTCTTCACTCTCTTTTGGCCCGGTCAGAACAATTGGCAACGGTTGATCTTTGTTCTCTGGGTGCATCATGATGCCAAGAATGTAGAGAAGTTCTTCAGCCGTTCCTGCGCCGCCAGGGAAAATGACGATACCATGCGCCATACGCACGAATGCCTCGAGACGCTTCTCAATGTCTGGCATGATCACCAGCTCATTGACGATAGGGTTTGGTGGCTCTGCCGCGATGATTGATGGTTCTGTAAGGCCGAGGTAACGCTGATCGTAGTAGCGCTGTTTGGCATGACCGATCGCCGCCCCTTTCATTGGTCCTTCCATCGCACCTGGGCCACAACCAGTACAGATATTGAGTTCACGTAAGCCTAGCTCATGGCCGACTTCACGTGTGTATTGATACTCTGTTGCATTTATTGAGTGACCGCCCCAACACACTACTAGGTTTGGTTCAATACCCGGGGTCAGCGCGCCAGCATTGCGTAAGATACCAAAGACGAGGTTAGTAATGTGGCTGGCGTTGGTGAGGTTGAGCCGCTGGTTGTCGGCCAAATGCATGTTAACGTAGACGATGTCACGCAGAACAGAGAACAAGTGCTCCTGAATTCCTTTAATGATTTCGCCGTCGACAAACGCATGCTCTGGTGCATTGTGCAGCTCGAGCTTGATGCCGCGCTCTCGGCGCACCACATTAACGTCGAAGGATTTGTATTTGTCTAATAGCTCTTTTGAGTTATCGGTGTGACTGCCTGAATTCAAAACCGCCAACGTACAGTTGCGGTAAAGCTGGTAGAGATCACTGGCAGCGGTTTTTTTAAGGCGCTCAACTTCAAGTTGAGAGAGTAGATCCATACTACCAGCTGGACTGATATGAGTGATCATAAGAACCTCCTTGACTAGAGACGAACTCTCCAAAAGTCGCTAATTATTATTGTCCTCAGTCATTGTTGTTATTGTTCAATAAACAGGTAGGACTTTAGTTAGCTTAGCACGCTTAAACGGTTTTATAGCTAACTATCTGATATTTCTATGACAATGGTAGGAATTTATTAGGACTATTTCCAGACAAGCTGATTGGTGCCAATCGCTTTGCCTTCTTTAAGGAAGAGATTCAAACGTTCCAGTAATTCTTCTGGTGTATCAGATTCTTTGAACGCAGTACTGGATGCCGACAAGGTAATGGTGAGGTGCTGATCTCTAAACTTGAATGGCAGTTTAGACACTTGACTTTGGATGGTTTGGATTAGGTTAAAGCAGTCGGAGTCAGAGCGTTCAGGCAAAAGAATAATAAACTCCTCGCCACCAAAACGAGCCACGGTATCGGTCTCTGAAAGCTCTTTTTTGATCGTTCGGGCGATGATCTTGAGCGCTTTGTCACCTGCAGTATAACCAAAGCTATCATTGATGGTTTTAAAGCCATCGACATCAAATAGAATGACTCTTAGGTTGTGCTGCGCACGAATCCAACGACGATACTCGAGCTCCATACGGTCGCCAAATGCGGTTCGGTTATAGACTTTTGTGAGTGGGTCTAACAGCATTCGTTGCGCTTGGTCTTCCAGTCGGCGTCGGTAATCTTGAGTCATTTCAAACAGTGCCTCAAGTTGACCTTTGCCATAATTCATTCGCTCTATCAGCGCTTGTTCTCGCTGTTCAGCATGACGAAGACGCTCAGAGAGAGAGTTTAACTGAGCCACAAGTGGGTTAATTTCAGATTTCAGTTGGCTAAGATCTGTCGCGGAAGCCACTTTTACTTCGGTTTGCTCGATCAGCCCAGACAGTTCGTCGTTCATCTCTTGGCGCTGTTCAAAGTAACTTTGCGATTGACTGACGTTTTGCTCAGAGCTTTTCATCGAAGAAGAGAGTGAGCTGTTGACTTGCTCTAGGAATTGCTCCGATGTTTTACGCTCAAACTGAGTGCCTTCAATGACGAGTTTGAGCGTTTGGAGCGTCAGCTCAAGTAACGAGTGGGTATTCACGCCCACAAGAAGTTTGGCGCGAATGTCGATCAGCAGTTCACCCGATTCACCCTCGAAATCGAGTTCGGTGATCAGATGCTGGAGTTCGTCAGAGAGCCGAGTGAGAAGTTCACGATCAGAGCTGCTTGAAATTTGGCAAAGTGGGGTGTCTGGGTTTGAGGTGATGATTTTGATTGAGCGCTCGTACAAACCAAGCAGCTTCATGGCCTGTTCGGCTTTCGGTCGTTGAAGCCCTTTCGAGTAACTCAGTAGATCACGCAGATCGCGTTTCACCTTGGCTGGTAACCCAGTCAGGCGCAGTAGTGTTTCGCCGCTGTGTTGAATCTGAGCGTCGAGATGTTCCGTCTGTTTTTCCATAGCCAAGCCTTGTTGTTTAAGCAAGCGCTCAAGCACCGCAAGTTTGGGTATGAGGGAGCTGACATCTTGTTGTTGTTCGAGTGCCTGTTTTAGCTCAATCAGCCCAGTTTTAAGTCGCGGGTCTTCACTTCTGTGAGCGTCAGTCATAGATGCAATGATGCGCTTGAGTACCTTCTGCTCTCTCTTAAATTTGAACGAGGTATCTCTCTGTGTCAATCGGACTTGTTCCAATTGAGATTTCAGATTGTGCAGCTGTGACTGAAGATCTTGCTCTAGGACGCCCATCAAAACTTAACTTACAGACAGGCGGAATGGTCCACCTCTATTTATGAATTTATTGATAATATCAAATAAAACTCATCCGTCACGGGTTACAACGTTTGATTGATGAGGTTTTACTCATCTTTTAATAGTTTTTTGATGCTGTCCTCATTCTTGTACGAAGAGTGCACCTTTATTAACCCTTGATTTATAGAATGCTTGCAGGCCTTGCGTATATTACCTGTTGCTAAACTGGCTGCTGGCGCATTTTCGATGGCTTTTAGGTAGACCCATTGGCTGCAATGTTCTTTCATGCTAAGCGTGCGTGCGGTGCTGGTTGACATTAGTAGCACATCAACTAGTTCCTTATCATTAACCGCGGTATACGCTCTAGGTAGGAAAGGATAGTCAGCCATGCCCATACGAATGATGCGATTGATGCGGCGTTCTGGCTCAAACTCCATCACCCACTGTTGAATTTTGTTGAACAACTCTTCTGGGTCACTCATTTGCTCTTTATTCGGTTCTATATAAAGCAGGTTCGCGTCCGAGAAGTGATAGATACGCGCAGGTGACTCTACTTTCTCTCGTAAGTAATCGCCAAATGCGCGCTCAAGTTTTAGCCCTTCTTCATAACCGTGTTGCAAATACATGTTGCGAAGGAATGGGACGTCAATCATCACGAAGCGAAGCCGATCATTAAGCGGTTCGTGGATCAATTCGCCCACGTGCCACTGCTCGAACTTGCTGATGCTCTCTTCAAGTGATGCTGGTAAACGGGCATTGAGCATTCTTAAATTGCGTAGGCCAGATCGAGAGTGAGTGAATAAGTCTTGGTTTAATCTGTCCAGTTCTTCACGCTGAACATTAATTATGTGGCCGCGACGAAGAATAAATACAAACAACAACGCACATAGTACAAACAGCGTGAAGGTGATTTTTTGGAACTTGTGATACTCAGTTCGCGTCTGTTCTAACTCTTCTTTTTGACCAGTGAGATGCAAAGTTTGCTCGACAAACTCTTTTTGCTGGCGAAACGCATCTTCGTTCAAGAGATCAATCTCTTGCTGTTCAATGTTCGCTAGCGAGTTGTATTGCTTGAGGTACTCGAGTGATTGTCGATAATCGCCCTTGAGTTCATAGCCCAAGTAGAGCAACTGATAGGCGGATTTCTGGGTACTGATATCGGATGATTGCTGGGCAATTTCCAACGCTTGTTGCGCTTTTTCGATCACCTTGTCGGCGTTAAATTGATGCCTCGCCAACCCAGATTCTAGCAATAGGGCGTACGCTTTTAGGCGCGGGATATCAGCATATTCGAGTAGCTTTTGTGCTCGGTTCAAGTACTGCTCAGCCAAGGGGAAGTTGACCAAATGCAAATAGGTCGCGGCGAGTGATACGCGAATGTCGATGACGCTTTCAATGTTGTTTTGAATGCGCTCATGGTCCATGGCGTTAAAGTAATGAACGAGAGCGAGGTTGTATTTACCTTGGTGGTAATAAATATCGCCCATTCGCTTTAAAATTGGAGCGAGTAGCGGAGAGTGTTCGTAATTGTCGTAAAAGTCTGCGGCTTGAGATAAGTGCTCGTTGGCTTTATCCAGCACTTTTCGTTCATAGAACAACTGGCCAAGTAAGCGGTTTACTTTCGCCAGTTCAACACCTGAATCACTTTCGATGGCTCTCCAGTAACTGAAGAGTAACTCAGAGAGTGCTGGGTTGTATTTTTTCGCGGCGAGATAGTGGCTTCCCAGCGTTGTGTGGTAGCTGATCATGACTTGGTTGGATTTTGCTTCGTCGGCATAGGGTTTTGCCTGCAAGTAAAGTCTATCGGCAACGTTCATATCCCCTTCCGCAGAGGCGATGTCAGCCAGCAGCATGGTGTGCTTGTATTGTAGACCACGCGCCAATTGCTGCGGGTTTTGGATTTCTCCAAACGACGTTTCCCACTCTTCCAGTGTTTTTCTTGCCGTAATGGCATCGCCCGAAATTTGCCAACGAAGTCGGATATCAACCAAGCGAATATCCAGCAGTAAGTAAGGAAGATTGTAGTTGGTGGCCAGCACTGCCGCTTCTTTTAAATGGCGAAGCGCGTCACGCTGGTTACCGAGGTTGAACTCGGCACGCGCGAGAATTCGCAATGCGTCGATTGTCCCGCCGGGTGTACGTGTTCGGGCATCCGTTTCATCACGTGAGATGGAAGAGGGGCTTTTCTCGGTTTTGTCAGTCAAAGTACGCTGAGTAATATAGTCAGTCGCGAGCTGCTTGGCTTGCTTAGGGACGATATCCACCAAACTGTTTGCTTCGCTTAACATTGGCGATGAATAAACAGTCGCAAATGCCAGCGAAGAGGAGAACAGCAGTATTAGTGCACCAATATGGCGTGCCCAGCGTAGTAAATTCATGCTTGTCCGAGTCCTTATTGACGGGCCATACGTTGGTTGTGTGCCGGCTGAGCATCTTGATTGGAGCGGTACGGGTTGATGTCCAATCCACCTCGACGAGTGTAGCGAGCATAGACAGTTAATTGCTGCGGCTGGCAGAACTTCATGATGTCAGTAAAGATACGTTCAACGCATTGCTCGTGAAATTCATTGTGCTCTCGGAAAGAGACAATGTAACGCAACAGCGCTTCACGGTTGATTTTATTGCCTCGATAGCGAATCTCGACGCTGCCCCAATCTGGTTGGTTGGTGATCAAGCAGTTTGATTTTAGCAGGTGGCTGTGAAGGCTCTCTTCAACAACCTCATTGTCGGTGGCATTTTGCAGCAGAGTTTCGTCGAAATCGTAGTGGGTGATTTCAATGTCTTGGTCATCGATACATTCACCATCCATCGATACGATGACTGAATCTGTGTAATCGATCACCGAGCGTAGTGTAACGGCAACGGTTTCACCAGCGCACTGAGACAGATCTTGGATGAGTGTGTTTTCTACCTCATCCCAGCTAGAAAAACGCGTTTGATTGAAGCTGTTTAAGTAGAGTTTGAACGATTTGGATTCGATCAGGTTCGTGCTGGTGGCAGGGATCGAGACTTCACCGACCGCGACTTGCGGCAAGCCTTTCTCATTAAGCCAAGATAGCTCATACAATGTCCAAATATCGCAGCCTTGGAATGGCAGTTCGTCACCAAGGTTGAGGTCGTTTCGGTTCAAGCTGCGTGGTACAGGTTGCAAAAGGCTAGGGTCGTATTGATTTGAGTAATCTGTTTTTTGGCCAAGGGTTAGGCCAGCAAGCTCTTTTGCGTCAGAATATTTGCTCATACTTTTGTTCATTTTCTATTAGAATGTCGAGAATTTTACGCAATCTCGCCTCTAAAAGCGACCATTCATGTTGGAGAATCTAATGGCTGATAATGCTCAACAAGCGTTACTCACATTCACTGAAAACTACCACCAAGCTTACCTTGACGCTCATGGTCATCTTCCACGCAGTGAAGAGTTGTACGATCTTGTCTCACCATGTGTTGAAAGCAAAAGTGCCGGTGCAGTGGATTGGAAAGCGTTTGTAAGAGAGCAGCAAGCTGATTTTTCGAACGTTGAAGCAGGCATTGAGTTGACGCTACATGAAGACATCAAACTCTTTTACGGCGTCCAATATTGCGGAGATATGGAGGCAACATGGAATGGCAACGAACTGACGTTGCTGCAAGTTTGGAGTGACGATGATTTTGTCCGCTTACAAGAAAACATTCTTGGCCACTTGGTGACTCAGCGCCGACTCAAACTGAAACCTACGGTGTTTATTGCGGCGACTGATGCGGAATTGGATGTTATTTCAATTTGCAACTTAACCGGTCAAGTTGTTCTTGAACGGTTGGGGACCGATAAGCGCGATGTTTTGGCTCAAAACGTAGCCGAATTTTTAGCTAAGCTTGAGCCTGCGGTGTAACCATGTACGTAGTTGAACTTCAATTTGAGTGTTTCGATAACACCACTATCTCTGCGGTAGATAAGGCGATTAATGGCTTAATGGATGCGCTGCGTTACAACGGTCAAGTGTTAGGGCGAGAGTTTCCCATTGTGATGGGCGACGGTGAGTTTTTCGTTCGCGCAGTGTGCCCAGAGCAGCAGAGTTTGCATCCAAACAACCACTCTGACTTTGTGAATGTTTGTATCCGCCGCCTTGCGGATGCATCTCTTTTGGCGCCTAAGGTCCGTTTGCTGGGGCGAGATATTAACTCAGAGGAAGTGGCAGAAGAGGGCGCCCCAAGTTGGCAAGTGCTATACACGACTTACGTTCACACCTGCTCACCGCTTAGAAGTGGTGATACCTTGCTGCCTATTCCACTGTATCGAAATGGTCCGACTCTTAACGGTGATCACAAAGCGGTGATTAAGTGGCAAACGGAGTGGCAAGCTTGCGATGAAATCCAAATGGCGGGGGGATGTCGAGCAGAGCATGCCGCATTGCACGAGATTTGTGATGCTGAAAGTGTGCTGTTTAAGCGCGGTTGGGACCTGCGTGGTCGAATTGAATACATCACTAAAGTCCCTACCTATTACTACCAGTATCGAGTGGGGGGCCAAAGTCTTGCTGATGAAAAAGCTCGCAAGTGCCCCAAGTGTGGTGGTGATTGGTTGCTAGACGAACCGATACACGACATCTTCTATTTCAAATGTGATGACTGCCGGATAGTCTCCAATATGTCGTGGGACCATATAAAGTAATGATAATAAACCTCTCTTCGGAGAGGTTTTTTGTAGTTAAAGCGCGACAGAAAGTGTGAAAACAAATCCTTTTTGTCGTGAGGATTTGAAACTCGATAGGAGATCATGCGGTTAGCAAATGATTGAATAATATGAAAACGCTATACTGTTTTTTGTTTAAAACTGTTCATTCGTTGCGCGCGGCTTAAGGGAATATTGCCGCTTGTTGGCAACGTGCTACGAGAAACCAACCATGCGTTTTACATTCCCAATTGCGATCGCCTCATCGCTATTGACTGCTCCGTTCGCGGCTGCTGATTTTGACCTCGACTCATTGCTTGAAATGCCCCTCTGTTCGTTAGCGGATACAAAAGTTGTCTCGGCTACCCGAACCGCGCAGAGTCTGGCTGATACTGCCGCGTCTGTATATGTGATCACGGCGAAAGAGATCAACCGCTCTGGAGCCCGCTCTGTCGCAGATGCGTTAGCTCTGGCGCCAGGGTTACATGTCGCCAAATATTCAAACTATGACTGGGGTATTACCGCGCGAGGTCAGAACCAAGCGTTGAGTAATACACTTCTTGTGATGGTGGATGGTCGCAGTGTATTCAACCCAATGTTTTCAGGTGTCGACTGGGATCTGATTCCGGTAAGCATGGACAATATTGCCCAAATTGAAGTGGTACTCGGGCCGGTTGGCACCATCTGGGGAGGGAACGCAGTTAATGGGGTTATCAACATCATCACCTCTGAAGCCGAGAGCGCACCCGATGGCAAGTTCGCGATTAAAGAAGGCAACTATGGTTATTCTGAGTATCAGCTACATGAGTCGACCCAGATTGGTGAGTATGGCTATCTAAGCGGATATTTTGAGTTTGTCGACCATATGCCGTGGACCAGTGACGAGGAGCGCGTACAGCCGGTTCAAGATTACAACGTCTATACCGAGCGTTTTGGTATGCGGTTCGACTATCAAAAGTTTGCCCACACCGTGAGTGTCCAAGCTGGCGGGATTCGCTCTCGTGAGGATTATCAATGGATGAAATACCACCCTCACTTTCTCAATCCCGGTCTGCCAAGTGCCAGCGTTTACGATACTGAGATGACGATGCAAGAGTACTTCTCTGGCTTACAACACATTTATGATGTTGAAAATGGCGATAGTTGGGAAAACAAACTATGGCTCACTTACAGTTCAAACGATAGTACCGCTCGAGATGCGCAATTTTGGCGTGTCGATCTTGATTCTCACTACACCATTAAAGATTGGTGGGGAACACAGCTTAGTTTAGGTGGCAATGTTCGGATAATTGATGAGCAACTAGGTCAATACAGTAACAGTGAGCGCTATTCTGTTCCTTATATTAGAGTGACGGATAACGCCGATTTCTTGAATCAAAGTTACGGTTTGTATGCGAACTGGAACATTGATATCAGCGATAAGTCGACGTTAACCTTGGGCAACCGCTGGCAATACAACAACTTGACGCATAGTGTCGATGCCCAGCCTCAGATTAGATTGAGTTACCAACTGTCCGACAACCAACGTTTGTGGGCAGGATGGGGACGCGCGGTGGTGACCCCTTCGCGATTGGAGTTGGAGACCACCTTCCAAGAGAACTACTACGTTGAATCTGGGGCGCACGATGGCGCAGAAAACAAGTACGACTACATTGCTACGTATCTCTATCGAGGTGGAGATGACCTTAGTATAGAGAGTGTTGAAACTTACGAACTTGGTTATCGCTTCTGGGACACTAACAAAGTGCAGCTTAATATGAGTGGTTTCTACAGTGTTCACGAGAATATTCGAGCCTTAAAAGGGGTGAGTGCTCAAGGCTGGGTGATTGCAGGTGACTCATCACCAGGTACGGTCGGGACGTACATTGAACAGTACGTATCAGAATACGTTGACCCTCTTTGGTCTGAAACCATGGGGGGAGAAATAGCACTTAAATGGCAGCCGATTGAACCACTTCAAATCAACACCAACTACAGCTATAAGCGCATTGTTGGTCATTGTGAAGGTGCGATATGTGGATCTAACGATGCGGTAAAACGTCAGTTGGAAAACCAACCTAATCATTATGTGAATGCCCAAGTGATGTGGGACATCACTCCGCAGTGGTGGGCAAGTGCGTCTATGCAGTATGTCTCTGAGTCAAAATTGCATCGTGATTTTGTCGATGATCCAAGTTACATCTGGCCGAAAGTATTAAGTTTTGATGCCTCGGTGAGTTGGCAGTACGCCGACTGCACACCAAGAATTACCGCTTCGGTTGAGAATCTAGGCGCAGAACAGTCGACGGAATTCCCAGATAGCCTGCAGCCATTTCAAAATGGCACCCAGTACTGGTTGACGCTTGATTGGAATTACGGCGCCGTCGACTGGACAAGATAAACATGAGCTCACATTTTTCTATTTTGGCGACCAAATGTTTGGTCGCTTTGGGTTTATTGATTGTTCCACTCCTCGTGCAGGCAAAAGTAGATGATGTTGATCTAAAAGCGGTCTACCTGTTTCGTTTTGCGCTGCTGTCGGACTGGAATCACACCAATATAGCGACTGATCACATTGACTACTGTGTTGCTCAACAAAGTGATGTCGGCTTTCGGTTGGAAGCGATTGTGGCGACAAAGCCGGATATGGCAAGGTTTCATGACATGTTAAGTGGTGTTGCGCCTTCTGTATGCCATATCTTGTTTATCGAAAACGGCGATGAGGCGATCATTGCCAACATGCATGTTAGATATCCTAATGCACTGCTGGTTGGCAATGGCGTTGAATTTGTCGCTAACGGCGGTATGGTCGCCTTCATTAAAGTTCGCAACCGCATTCGCCCGTTGATCTCACGCCAAAACGTCGAAAAGTCTCGGGTACAGATTCGCTCTCAGCTGCTTGAAGTCTCTGAAATTTATGAGAAAGCGACATGATTAGCGCACGTTTTACTCAGCTCCCATTGCGCTACAAGATGATCTTACCGACTTGGTTTATGGTGATGTTCATTGTCTTGATCATAGGCACTCCCGCGATTCACTTATTGTTCTTGTCTCAGAGAGAAGCGCAAGAGCATCGCGTTCATATCTTGTCTCAAGGCGTGGCAAGTACACTACAAGCCGCTCTGATGTTTGATGATCCGATTACCGCCAAAGAGCAGTTGGTCAATCTTACGTTTGACCCAGACATCATTGCTGCCAAGGTGATCAACGAGTATGGCGAGACCATCACAAGCATTCACCAACTTCCATCGCAGTGCCAGTGGACACAAGAATCGGTGACCTGTGCAGATACCAGGTTTCAGGTGGATAATACCGATATTTTCCTTGAAGGAGAAAAGCTTGGTACGCTCGTCGTGTGGGAATCGTTGGAGTCTATTCAAAGTAATGAAAGGCGACTGTTTAGCTATTTAGGCGCGTTGACAGTGTTTATTTCTCTGCTGTCTTTGGCATTTGCGCAGTTGTTGCACGGTGTGATTGTCAAGCCTTTAACCGCCTTGCACAGCACCATGGAAAGAATGATTACTCAAGGGATTGCAAAAAGCTCGATAGATATTGTTCATGATGATGAAGTGGGCAAGCTGACCCGTTGCTTCAACGAAATGATCGCCAACCTCCTTGACCGAGAGAGCCAGCTGCAAAGTGCATTGCAGCGTGTTGAACAGAAAAATCGCTACATTCACGGCGCCCTCGATGCGATGAAGCGAGGGGTTCTTGTGGTTTCTCCGGGCAATAAGATCAACTACGGCAATCCGGTGGCGATCAGTGAATTGATGGAAAGCCAGAGCCGACTAACAACGCGTGAAATGTTGGCAAGCCGTTTTGAGCCCAAAGCGGCAATTGAGCAGGTGATTGACGCGATTGAGAGACATCAGCCACTGGCGGCAGTAGAGTTCCGTACATTGGATGGACAAAAGTGCTATCGAGTGAGTTGTCACCCGATGGAAGAGGCGAGTCAGTCTCTGTTGCAGTTTCAAGATGTCACGTCCCAAAATCTGTCAGAGCAAAGACGTAAGTTATTAGAGCTCATGTTCGATCAAAACCAAGACGCAATTTTTGTTTTGGATAGAGACTTAAACGTAACGACGCAAAATACAACCTCGCTGGAACGATTTGGTGTGTTGAGTGCCATTCAAGAGCTGGCGGTGAAAAAGCCACTCTATTTCTCGCTAGCCTTGACCAAAACCTTGCTCAACAGTGGCGTCATGATCAGCAAAACCATTATTCGACATACCAATCAGACTTGGTCGCCCTATCGCTTGAAAGCGAAAGCGTTAAAAAGTGGCGAAGGTCGAGTTGAAGCCTTCGTGATCAGTTTGACGGATTTGACTCTGGGTCTTGAGCTGGAAAGACTGAGCTTTGCGGCTAATCATGACACCTTGACCGGGCTGGCAAATCGCTCTAAAGCGCTGAAGAGTTTGCAAGCTCGTCATCGCAAAGGGCAAGCTCAGTTTATCTTTTTCCTCGATCTTGATGGTTTCAAAGCGGTGAACGATCAATATGGGCATGGTGTGGGAGATGAGTTGCTGCGCATTGTCGCTAAGCGGCTATCGGGTTGCATATCGGCAAAAGATTTGGTCGCGCGTATTGCTGGGGACGAGTTCTTAATCGCGATTCGCAGTTCTGGCCAATGTCAGCCAATCGCTCAGCGCATCATTGATACATTGGCCGTTCCGATTGTGATCAACGAGAAAACCTGTCAAGTGACGGCAAGTATAGGTATCAGCTATTGGGCGGCCGAGGATGAGGTGATTTTGGATGAGAAAATTGACCAAGCTGATCGCAATATGTATGTCGCGAAGCGTTTAGGGAAAAACCGTTTTTATTACGCACTCTGAGCGAAAAAGAAAAGACGCTAGGGTGCGTCTTTAGGGATGTCGTCTTCTTTCTCTTGTTCGTCTTTGGGTTTGGGCTGTTTGGGTTTGTAATCAAACTTCATTTTTGCGGTGTACTTCAGCGCCATGATATTGCCAACGACCACGCTTAATACAATCGCAATAATCACCCAAGGGTTGGTCAATAAATCCATAACGGCTCCTAGCGAGAAAGATTAGTAATATACTGATTGTAGATGGTTTCTAAATTATCTAACACGACTTGTTTGCCAATAATTGCGCTAGATTCGATCTCTTTGTGTAACACATCTAAAGTCATGTGATTGAGGCACCGCTGCGCCGTCGCGCGATGGCTAATGTGCCAAGGTTCAATCGCAACACCGCCGTTATCCTCTTGGTACGGAAAATAGAAGCCAAACTGCGCCAAGTTTTCTTTTAACCACAGATAAAACGGTCGCTGGTGAGCGTTGAAGTACTCCCAAGGTTCTAGCTGTAAGGCCTCCCCTTGAGGAAGCGCATCACGATCGAATAGGTCAAAATCGCTGCCCCAGTGATGTCGACTGGCGCCTGGCAGTGCCGACCAGCGCAGTATCGCGAATACCTTGTCTTGCTCGCTCAATGTTTCTGGGGCGAGCGGTTGGCTTTGCGTGTCTAAAATTGTTGCAGCGCCCGTCATTTTGCGATTCCAAATCATCAATTGACGCTCGAAATCCCGAAACCCACTGGCGATATTGAGGTTAAAACCTGCCCCATCGGCAGCCTGCTTGAGCGCGAGTAAATCCTCTCGCACCTCAGGGTGAACCAGAAAGTGTTTTTGGCCAATCAAAGTATCCACCAAATGGGTGGATACTTTTCCGGTTAGTTGCGCTGCGTTCATTGTTAAGCGAGCAGGTTTTCGAGGGTTTTTTGATACATCTGGGTGAGTTTTTCCAGATCATCAATTTTCACGCACTCGTTCACTTTATGAATGGTTGCGTTAACAGGGCCAAGTTCGACCACTTGGCAATCCATTCGGGCGATGAATCGGCCATCAGACGTACCACCAGTGGTGAGTAGCGCTGGTTTGGTTTGGTTAACTGAATCCACCGCATCGACGACTGCATCTAATAACGCGCCAGTATCGGTCAAGAATGGATCACCATTGAAGGTCCATTTGAGGTCGTAGTCCAGCTCATGTTTATCCAAGGTCTCAACAACACGGTTAACGATCATGTCGTTATTAAGTTCGGTGCTGAATCGTAGATTGAACTGAACGTTAAACTCACCTGGAATGACATTCGACGCCCCAGTGCCTGCATGAACATTTGGGATTTGGAAACTGGTTGGTGGGAAGTAAGCGTTGCCTTGATCCCATTCGGTGGTCGCGAGTTCGTGAATCGCCATTAGTGACTGATGGACGGGGTTATTCGCAAGGTGAGGGTACGCCACGTGACCTTGCGTACCTTTGACCGTGAGATCGCCAGTTATCGAGCCGCGACGACCGTTTTTTACTACGTCTCCCACCACTTCGGTACTTGATGGTTCGCCGACAATACACATGTCGATGTTCTCACCTCGTGCCATTAGAGTTTCTACCACACGGACAGTACCATTAATGAATGGCCCTTCTTCATCCGACGTAATCAAGAAACCGATCGACCCTTTATGATTTGGGTTGTCTGCGATGAACTGCTCTACGGCGACAATCATACTGGCTAACGAGCCTTTCATATCGGCCGCGCCACGGCCATGCAGATAGCCATCAATTTCAGTAGGTTCGAATGGGGGCGTGTGCCATTGGTCTAAGTTACCAGCCGGTACGACGTCAGTATGACCCGCAAATGCAAACAGTGGAGCCTCCGTACCACGGCGTGCCCAGAAGTTAGTGGTGTCTTCAAACACCATCACTTCAATTTCGAAGCCGAGGGCTTTTAAACGTTCGATCATCGCATCTTGGCAACCGGCATCTTCTGGGGTTACTGACTGGCGGCTGATTAAGTACTTTGCGAGAGCCAGTGTCGGGCTATCTGTCATCCTTGAAATCCTTTACTTACTTTATGAAAAAATCGCAGCGTATTGATCTGCTTTAAAACCTAGGTGGTAGCTATCACCTGACAGGAGAATAGGGCGTTTAATCATTGCCGGTTGTTCTACCAGCAACGCAATCGCATTGGCTTCGTTTAACCCATCTTTTTGCTCTTGGCTCAGTTGGCGGTAGGTGGTTCCACGTTTATTGAGGACATTTTCCCAACCGAGCTGTTGGCAAAACGTTTCCACCATGGCTTTGTCTACGCCTTGCTTACGGTAGTCGTGAAACTGGAACTCAATGCCTTCTGCTTCTAACCATTTCTTAGCTTTTTTAATGGTGTCGCAGTTAGGAATACCGTACATGGTAATTGTCATAATAAACCCTTTGAAGTGACTTTTTTGTTATTTCAGCATCCTATCAGGAACTCTGTGTCGAGACAAAAAGTGTGATCGATATATTTCAATGGGCAAAAAAAATGTGTTTCAGGAAGTTGGGATTGTAGAGTTATTGATCAAACGCAACACATGACCCGACAAAACAGAAATAATGACTCTAGAATTTTATAGGAGGTATCAATGGAATTGAGTCCTGTTTTTGCAAGGCGACTGTATTTAGCGCTACTTGTCGAGAATCTAGAACGACCTAACGTTCCAAAACTGATTGAAAAGACTGGGTGGCCACGCCGAACAATTCAAGATGTCATTAAGGCTCTTCCTGGCATAGGTATTGAGTTGATGTTTGTTCAAGATGGGCGACGTCACAATGATGGGTATTACCAACTTTCTGATTGGGGCCCATTTGATAGCCAGTGGGTAATAGACCGAGAGCCAGACATCGCCGCAAGTTTAGGTTTTAAAGCCTAGTCTTTATTACTGCACCGATAAGCACTCCCCATCACAGTAAAGGAGGTGGTGAAGTCTTGAGGAGCAGTGACAAACACAGTATTCGCGCCAAGTTTCTTGGCGCGATTTTTTATGTCATTCATCGCACCTTGCACCATCACATCATTGGTAAAAAACAGATAGCTGTACCAATGCCCCTCACTGCCAGTCACTTCGCCCAGCCATTGGCAATCATCAGCATCAAATCCAGCATCCATTCTTAAGTGAACGGTTTGAGCAGGGCTGTCTAGACGGTTCATCGGCGAGGTACAACCTGCCATGAACACGGCAACCAGAGAAAGGATTAGTGCATTATTGAATTTGAGTAACATAGGCGATAAATCCTATCCAGCTCAGGGCTAGCAACACCCAAGGTAATCGAGTTGGGGTTGAGGGTTGTGAGTGAGAATCCATTGGCAGCTCTGCTTCAACGTCGGTTTGCTCAACACGTTTAGCTTTCTGCGCTTTTTTTCTCGCTTTGTCGGCTTGGCGGGACTTCTCTTTTTGCTGCTTTTTGTATTGCGCAATCCCTTTTTCAATCCCTTGGGCGATCAGTTTGGTTTGCTCTTTGGTCTGTCCGGGCTTTTGGGTGGCTTTGGCAATTCTCATTGCTTCTTGCTGAGTTTCTTGCGACGGAACGACTTTTTTGTTCATGAGATAAATACTGCTGGATCAAAGATACGTTTATCCTAACACGATATAATTAAAGCGGAATTGAGATTTACAGCATGAGGCGTATTGTGTGAAAAAAATAGTGCTTTTCAGTGCGGGTATCGCCGTGCCTCTGTTTATGTGGTTTAAAGGTTCACCGCCTCTCCCTCCCGAAGCCTCTGAGCAGGTCACTTCTCAGCGTGATCCTATGAGTGATATTCAGGGCAAGCTCAAGCAAGATCCAAATCAAGCGCCATTGTGGTTTCAATTGGGGCATGGTTATCTGAACCAGCAAGAGTTTGATGCTGCCTTGACGAGCTTTGACTACGCAATTCGACTGAGCCCAGAGCCAGTGGCCAGCCACTACGCGGCGAAAGCAACCGCGCGTTACTACTTGAACAACCAAGTGCTCGATGTTGAGGTCACCGCATTGTTGAACAAAGCTCTTAAGATAGAACCGCTCAATTTAACCGCCCTTTCTTTGATTGCCAGTGATCATTTTATTAGCTTTCGTTATCAGCAAGCGATTGACACTTGGACAAAGATGCTCGATTCACAAGACCGTGATTTAGACCGAGCTTCCATCATTCATTCTTTAAACCTCGCTAAGCAGATGCAGAAAAACCAGTAGCATTTTTCTTGGCCACGAGTTGATAAATGCAACGAACATAAAAAACCGGCGAAGTTCGCCGGCTTTTTTGGTTGTTAACGCTTAGTACTGAGATTCACGTTCTTTTGCGGCTTTGTCCCATTCTGGCACTACGGTATCTAAGAAGTGCGCCTTATCTGCGTTCATCTTCTCCATATCCATCCCTAGAGCTTTCTGGGCTGCTTCTTTGGTAGAGATGTCCGGCAGAACAACGGGATCGGTGATGCCTTTTTTCGCTAACAAACGGACCAACTTGGTTCGCGCGTCGGCGGCTTTATCTACCGCGGTACCCAGCACTTCAAGCGCGACTTCTGGAGCGTGCATGTGAACGCCGTGTGATGCAATCGCATAGTCCCAGCGCCATTGCGCATGGCGAATGTCTTGCAAGATATCTTTCATCTCCGCGTCAGTCGCGCCAGCATCCCACGCCGCTCCTGCTTCAAAGTGAGCTGCAACAATTTGCTTCTCAGCCGTCAGCTTCATGTTGAGAACTTGCGCTTTGCGGCTCGAAACGATTTCATACATTTGCTCTTTGCTTTGAGTGTGGCAGTTAGCGCAGGTGTCTTCGAAGCGATCAAACGGATTGCCTACTTTGTGGTCGGTGTAAACCGTGCCATCTTCTTTGGTCACTTTAGGCATATGGCAATCCACACAGACCACTTTGTTTTTACCATGAACGCCGTCACGCCACGTCTCATACCCAGGGTGCTGAGCTTTTAGCATTGGCGCTTTTGAGACTTTATGCGTCCAGTCTTTAAAATTGAGCGCGTCATAGTACTGTTCCATTTCATCGACAGAGGTGCCCATATCCCAAGGGAATTTGACCGCTTTGGTTGGCCCAGTAAAGTAGTACTCAACGTGGCACTGTGCGCAAACCGACGCTTGTTGATCAAGGCGAGACTGTTTTTCAAACGGTTTATTGATGGCTTGGAACGCGCGATCAACATAAGGTTTTGCAAGCGCTAGTGCAGGCTCTCCCTTTTTGAAACCCTCGCTACGAGTGTCGTGACAGTCGGCGCAACCAATTGGATTGGCAATTTCTTCACCTAAGCGAGCCCACTTACCTTCGAAGTAGCCATCTTCTCCACGTTCGTCAATGACTCGCCCCACATCAGGGCTTTTACAGCTCCAACATGCCATTGGCATAGGGCCAGATTTATCGTCTTGGGGAGCGCCCGTACGCAGCGTTTGACGCACATCGTCGAGTGCATAAAAGTGGCCGCGAGCTTTATTGTAGTCTTTGGCAAACCCATACCCCGCCCACATGATCACCATATTGGGGTCTTCGGCTAGTGCGTCTTCAATGTGGTCACTTTCAGACGTTGCTTTCCAGCTTTGGTATTGATCCGGGTGGTTTTGCTCATAGGCATCGTTTCTAGGATCGATGAGATCATTGTTTTCAGACGCCGCGAAGCTGGCTGAGCTCATCATTGAGCCTGCCAACAGGAATATTGCCGCGGCGGATGATGGTATCCAGTGCAATTTTTTCACAGTGCTATCTCCGTAATTCCGTTTGTTATAAACAGCGTTGTGAACTGGCTATATCCAAATTAAGAATTGGAGAACTGAAATAAATTGTAATAAAGAGAAATAAATAAAATAACTTGGTAACAACTCATCATTGCGTTAGATCAATTTAGCTAAGTGACGCAGTTCAAATTACCTCGCCAATACCTCTAAAGGGGTATGTGAGAATTTACTTATTGTTAATGAAAGTTATTATCATCAAATGCTTATGGCGAAAACTGCGCTAAATTTATGGTGATTTAGATCGTTTTTTAGACAGTAAACACTACCTCTAAAGAGTGGGTGGAGTAGACTATTTATATAGCGTTGTGGCTTTTCCAAAATAAGAATTGATCTCATTTGATATGGATATTTTGTCGATATCGAAGGGCATTAATTTTGACCAGATTTCTATTGTTGCTTTCGGCGATGGTGGGTCTGGAATAAGGAAAGGATAATATGGGCAATATAAAGTTGGCCATAGTCATAATGCTAAAGTCTCTCCTAGCATTCTGCCTCTATGGTTATTCGCTTCATGCCGTTGCCGACACTTCAAGCTTGCAAACTGAAGGCCAAAGCGCTCGCCATGAAGTCACGCTTATCCGTGACAAGGACTATAAATGTGTCCAGTGTCATAAGGATTCGAAACAATCTTTACAAGGTTCACACGGTGAGGATGCACACAAGATCCTTAGCCGTGAAGTAACGTGTACCGAATGTCATAACAACATTGGACCAGACCACCGTGAAGGTGCTCCGATTGTCACGAAGTATTCTAGTGCTCAGTCACAACCAGGGACCGATAAAGTCTTCCTCGATCCTGAGCAGATACTCAAAGCGAATAGTCAATGTACAGACTGTCACCAGCCTAAGTATTTGCGCGAAGATAGCTGGACTCACGATGTGCACGCAAAGAATTTGACCTGTTCGAATTGTCACGATGTACATGCCAGCAAAACCAAAGTGCTTGGTTTAGAACGCAAAGAGAAAATTAAGCTTTGTGTCGACTGCCATTCTGACTTTAACCAGCAGAAAAAGGAGCAGTGATATGAGTTGTTCTAGACGAAACTTTTTAGCCGGTACAGGGGCGCTTATCTTTACGATAGGCGTCGCGGGTACTGCGGTGTTAAGTAGCCGAAAAACATTGGCCAATGTTGAAGAAGACGGAAACAAACTCTACGGCATGGTTCACGACGAAACCGCATGTATTGGTTGTACAGCATGTACTGATGCTTGCCGTGAAGTGAATAAGGTCCCTGAGGGTGTCTCGCGCTTAGAAATAGTTCGTAGTGAGCCCCAAGGTGAGTTCCCAAATGTTGATTACCGTTTTACTCGCAAATCTTGTCAACACTGTGAAAATCCACCTTGCGTTTATGTTTGCCCAACGGGAGCTGCCTACAAAGGTGAGAAAACGGGCATTGTGGATGTTCATAAAGAGAAGTGCGTGGGGTGTGGCTATTGCTTGGCGGCATGCCCTTATCAAGTGCGTTTCTTTAACCCTGAAGACCATTCCGCTGACAAGTGTAACTTCTGCCGCGATACCAATTTAGCACAAGGCAAACTTCCAGCCTGTGTGGAATCTTGTCCAACGAACGCGTTGATTTTTGGTGATCTCAATGATCCCAATAGTGACATTAACCAAGTGTTGAATACCGAAGTGGTTTATCGCGATAAGGCGCATTTGGGGACGAAGCCCAAACTGTACAAAGTGCCTCATCAGAAAGGGGAGATCTCATCATGAATGGATTTGAAAGTGCGTTTCACTTTGACTCGTTAGTGTGGGATTGGATCATCGCCATCTATCTCTTCTTAGCGGGTATGTCTGCGGGGGCGGTGATGATTGGTCTCTACCTACGCCGCAACGTTATTGACGGTGACCCTGCTAATAATGGCATTTTGAAAGCAGTGGCTTGGCTTGCGCCGTTTGGCATTATCGTCGGGTTATTGATCTTGGTTTTCCACTTAACCAAGCCGCTCGAGTTTTGGAAGATTACGATTTACTTCAACGTGACCTCGGTTATGTCGATGGGCGTCATTTTATTCCAAGTCTATATGGCGGTATTGTTTGTTTGGATTGGCGTGCTATTTCGCCACCAAATCATCAGCTTCTGTGAAGGAAAATTGCCAAGCGGGTTGCTGGATTTGGTGGATGGTTTGCTTATTAAAGCCAAGCAAGTCAATAATCCGTTGGAGCTGTTTCTTGGTTTCCTTGCCTTGGTTTTGGCTGCCTATACCGGCTTCTTACTGTCGGCATTGAAGACGTACCCGATGCTAAACAACCCAGTGTTACCGATACTGTTTTTGTTCTCGAGCCTCTCTTCCGGCGCGGCAGCCTGCTTGCTGTTTGGAATCTTAGTCTTTAGAGAATCAGCGAGCAGCCCTAGCGTGTCTTGGGTACATGGCTTTGAACGTCCAGTTGTGCTGTTTGAGTTGTTTGTTCTGGTTACCTTCTTTACGGGGTTGATTTTCAGCGGCGGACAAAACGAAGTGGCGGCTTGGAATGCGATTGGAGGCGGGTTTTGGTCTAACTGGTTCTGGTTTGGTGTCGTGCTGATTGGGATGTTATTGCCACTCACATTGAACGCGGTGTCGCCAAAAGAGGTTCGCCATAATGGTGGGTACATCTTTGTTGTGACCATGCTGAGCCTAGTTGGCGTACTCATGTTGCGTACCTTTATTTTGTACGCTGGCCAGATGACGGTCGTGTAACTATGGTGGGAGAGCTAGGACTATTGTCGCTGGTGTGGATCACAGTGCTCAGCAGTTTGAGCGTAGCGATTTTTGCTTGGCAACGCTATCGCAATGCAGTCTCAGTGCTCTCCCTTGTTTGCATTGCACGCTTGGTTGCGGTGGGGGCGATTCTCAGTTTAGGGCTTCTGGCGTTCCTATTTTTAAATGATCAGTTCCAGTTTGCCTATGTCGCTACCCATTCCAACTCGGCGCTCCCTCAATTTTTCAAACTCGCTGCGGTGTGGGGTGGGCATGAGGGCTCCATGCTGTTTTGGGTGTTTACCTTAAGTTTATGGAGTGCGTTAATCTCATTTCATCCACGTAAATCGTCGCGCTACATTCAGCATGTTCTGTGGATTATGTTGGCGTTTGTCGCGGCGTTTAGTTGGTTTACCTTGTTGGCGTCAAACCCGTTTAGCTACAGTGATGTTTACGTCACTGAAGGACGAGATTTGAATCCGATGCTGCAAGATGTCGGGCTGATCTTTCACCCGCCTTTGCTTTATCTCGGCTATATAGGATTCTCTACCGTCTTGGCTTTTGCTTTAGCGGCATTGCTTGAACCCAAATTTGATGCTCACTGGGTGAAAGAGTGTCGACTATGGGCGGTGTCATCATGGATGCTACTGACATTAGGCATCTTGGTTGGCTCATGGTGGGCATACAATGAACTAGGGTGGGGCGGCTGGTGGTTTTGGGACCCAGTAGAAAACGCGTCGCTACTGCCTTGGCTCACGGGGACGGCATTGCTGCATACCTTGATTGCTTCATCGCGCTATCAGCAGCTTACATTGTGGTCGCTCAGCTTGGCGTTGGTGACATTCAGTTTGAGTATTCTCGGGACTTTTATTGTCCGGTCAGGAATTTTAACCTCGGTGCATGCATTTGCGGTTGACCCTAGCAAAGGGATTGCCTTGCTCGCGATTTTAGCCCTCACCTTACTCGGCTCATTTGTTCTGCTTCTTCGCCAAAGCGATGCCATTCGTAGCGAAGCATTGCACTCGGTGCTGGGTCGAAGCTACTTGATATTGGTGTCTGCAGGCTTATTGGTTGTGGCAACGTTTACGGTGTTTTTGGGTACCTTTTATCCGATGCTCTATGAGCTGCTGGGTTTAGGCTCCATATCGGTCGGAGCGCCTTACTTCAATACTCTGATTCAACCTTTGGCTTTGCTCGCTTTGTTGGGGATGGGGATTGCGCCTCTTATGAAGTGGCATCATGGGAGCTATGTGAGTTGGCGCGCGATAGTGCTTTTGTTTGCGACTGCCTCATTCGTTGGGGCTGCGGCGTATCGGCTTCAAGCGACGGATTGGCGCTTCGCTACCTTGCTAGTTTGGGTACTCGGCGCATGGGTTGTTGGTAGTCATTTGCTGATCGCTGCCAAAAACCGAACGGTGAGCTTTATGGTGCTGGCTCATGTTGGGCTAGCCGTAGTTTGTATTGGGGCGAGTATGAACAGCCAACACTCTTATGAGCTCAATCGTAAAATGGAGCCAGGCACAAGCACTGAACTGGCGCAGTGGCAAGTGACCTACCTTGCTACCGAATGGTACGTTGGCCCCAATTATACTGCTGAGCAGGGGGTGATAGAGTTTTCGTCTCCGGCAGGCGCGAGCTTTAGGCTGGCACCAGAACGTCGCCACTATCCAGTGCGTGTCATGAATATGAGTGAGCCAGCGATTCGCTCAACATGGCATGGTGATTACTATGTCACATTGGGCGCGAAGGTTGATAGCAAGGCGTACGCGGTCAAAATACAATATCGTTCCTATATTGCATGGATTTGGGCGGGCGCAATTATGGCGATACTAGGTGGATTGTTGCCATTGCTGCGCTCTTTTTCGTTGATCAAGTCGAGAGTGACTCATGGCGCTATTCAACAATCGTAAAGTGTTTATTTTTGTCCTGCTATTGGCGGGCTTTATTGGTTTCTTGGTGGCGGGGCTTCAATCGGGAAACTTTGGTCCTAGTCAGCAGCCGGTCGTTCGTCAACTTCCTTTCATACCTGTCACATTGCTAGCCAGTGGCTCTGTGGTTCACAGTGATACGCTTCTCGGACAAGATTATCAGTTAGTGAATGTGTGGGCGTCTTGGTGTGGAGTGTGTAAGGCCGAGCATGCTTTTCTCAATCAACTCGCCAGTGCGGGGGTTCCAATCATTGGTCTAAACTATCGAGACAAAAAAGCCGCGGCGCAAAACTACTTAGCCTTGGGGGGCGACCCTTATCGACACGTCATATTTGATCCCAAGGGTCAGTTTGGGATAGAGCTAGGAGTCGTGGGGACGCCGGAAACGTATGTAGTCAATCGTGAGGGCGAAATCGTCTACAAGCATTTTGGTCTACTGAATCAAACTTCATGGGATGCTCGGTTCGCCCAATATTTTAGCCAAGAAGCGGATGACCATGATTCGTAATATAGGGATTGTCGTTGCGGTGTTGATGTCGCTCAGCCTATATGCCCAAGAGCCACAAGTCTTCGCTGCATCAGACAGTGAGCTTGAAGTCAAAGTCGAGTTGTATGAGTTTGAAAGCCCGGCTCATCAAAAGCGAGCGATTGCACTGGCCAAATCATTGCGCTGTCCTCAATGCCAAAATCAAAACCTTGTCGAGTCAAACTCCCCCCTTGCCAAAGATTTGCGCTTAATTGTGTTCGAGAAAATAAATGCAGGGGAAGATGAGCAACAAGTGATTGATTTTATGACGGCAAGGTACGGTGAATTTGTCCGCTACAAGCCAAGATTTTCTTGGCAAAATAGCCTGCTTTGGGGGTTACCGGTTTTGTTGTTGGTTGGATTCTTTTGGCTCTCCGTAAAGTCGGTGCGAAATCGACAGGCTTAACAAAAATCTGATAGATCTTTTTTCTCATTGGGTTACATTGAATCCCATTGAAATGAAGATGTTGTAGGAATCAGTGCGGTACTCAATAGAACAATACGACAAACATGGATTTTTGAAAGCGCCGAAATGGCTGTGGCTGGGATGGTTATTTATGGCCAAAGCTTGGGTCGTTTTTGTTGTCGCAGGCGCCAGTCGTGAAAGTGGCAGTAAGATTCTCAATATCGTCTATCCTGATCATTCCATGCTGTATCTAGGCTTGGCAATGGGCTTACCGAGCATCTTTTTGATGTGGTTAATTAGCTTACGAAACCCTGAAAGGGGCTGGGTAAACAAATTAGTAAGCTGGGGAAAAAGCATTACGCTTGTGACCGTGGTCAGCCAATTTTCGCAAAGCGTTTATCATGTATATCTAGAGCAAGGGGCCTTTAGTTGGGCAAATGGCGTCACCATGCTTGTCCTGCTTTGGTTTGGTCTTTACGTGATGAAAAGCCGCAGCGTGCGAGACAGCTTTTACAATCCGCCAGCTTCCTAATTGAGTGGGCTCTGATCGGTGTCAATATCCCAAACATAAAACAAAATACACTGTGCAAAATAACAATGTGAGGAATCTTCTATGTCAAACCCTCAAAGTGCAATACTTCCTGAAGCGGGCCCATTCGCTCAGTATACGTTACTGAAAATCAAACAAAACCCGCAGTCGGTCGTAGAGAAACTCAAAGCATTACCGAAACTCGTCGAAGAGCTTAACCAGCAGCAACCTGGTGCAGATTTGACGCTGTCGATTGCTTTCACCAAGTCGTTCTGGACTCAGCTCGACGCTGCAACGCCGCCAGAACTGATTGACTTCCCGGTTCTCGGTGAAGGCGAGGTGGTCGCGCCGAGCTCAGATGTTGATGTGTTGCTTCATTGCCACTCAAACCGTCATGATTTGCATTTCTATCTACTGCGCAAGTTGATGGCTGACGTTGAGCAAGACGTGCAAGTGGTCGATGAAACTTACGGTTACCGTTACCTTGACTCTCGCGATATGACGGACTTTATCGACGGTACCGAGAATCCGAAGGAAGGCCAGCGTGCGGAAGTGGCGATCATTCCTGAAGGTGAGTTTGCTGGTGGCAGTTATGTCATGGTACAACGCTTCATTCATAACCTGCCTTCTTGGAATCGCTTGAATGTGTCGGCGCAAGAGAAAGTGATTGGTCGTACTAAGCCAGATTCTATCGAACTAGACGATGTGCCTGCGGCTTCCCATGTTGGTCGCGTTGATATTAAAGAAGAAGGCAAAGGGTTGAAGATTGTTCGCCACAGTCTTCCATATGGCAGTGTTTCTGGCGAACATGGCCTACTGTTTATTGCCTACTGCAACACTCTCCATAACTTTAAAGCCATGCTAGAAAGCATGTATGGCGTGACTGACGGTAAAACCGATCAACTTCTGCGCTTTACTAAAGCGGTGACGGGGGCTTATTTCTTCTCACCTTCTGCACAGATGCTTCAGTCACTGAAACTAAAGTAAGCAATCAATGAAACCACAGCCGAGCAACTCGCTCGGCTTTTTTGTGCAATTTTTCTAAAGATCTCGCGTTTAGGCCGATAACTTAGGTAGCCCATAAAAGGAAACCGTCATTCATGGCCATCACTGTTAATACCAATGTTTCTGCAATGACCGCGCAGCGTCACCTGACGAATGCGACGGATTTGCTGAACCAATCTCTGGAGCGTTTAGCTTCGGGGAGCCGGATTAATAGTGCAAAAGATGATGCGGCTGGCCTGCAAATATCTAACCGACTCGAAACTCAAATGAGTGGTTTGGATGTGGCGGTGCGAAACGCCAATGATGGGATCTCCATCATGCAGACGGCGGAAGGGGCGATGAATGAAACCACCAACATTCTTCAGCGTATGCGTGACTTGTCACTTCAATCGTCCAATGGCTCCAATAGCCAAGCTGAGCGAACCGCATTACAAGAAGAAATGGCAGCTTTGAACGATGAACTGAATCGAATCGCTGAAACGACCTCTTTTGGTGGTCGAAAATTGCTCAATGGTTCGTTCGCTTCGTCATCTTTTCAAATTGGTGCCAGTTCAGGTGAAGCGGTTCAAGTGTCACTTAAGAACATGCGTTCTGATAGCTTAGAAATGGGCGGTTTTAGTTACGTTGCAGCGGGCAAAGCTGATGCCAGTTGGCAGGTTGGGCAGGGAAATCATGTGTTGAACATGGAATACACCAATGCTCGCGGCGAACAAGAGGTCATTCAAATCAAAGCCAAAGCGGGCGATGACATAGAAGAGTTGGCGACCTATATCAATGGTCAAACCGATAAAGTCTCCGCTTCGGTGAATGAGGAAGGCCAGCTACAAATCTTTATGGCGGGTAAAGAAACCTCAGGGACACTCTCGTTCTCGGGTAACTTAGCCAATGAACTGCAAATGAACCTAGCGGGTTATGAAGCGGTTGATAACCTCGACATTTCTGATGTCGGCGGCGCTCAGCGAGCGGTATCCGTGATTGATACGGCGCTAAAGTATGTTGATAGCCATCGAGCAGAACTTGGCGCACTGCAAAACCGATTCAATCACGCCATTACCAATCTGGATAATGTGCATGAGAACCTAGCGGCGTCGAACAGCCGAATCAAAGATACAGACTACGCGAAAGAGACCACACAGCTGGTCAAGCAACAGATCTTGCAACAAGTGAGCACGTCGATATTGGCGCAGGCTAAACAACAGCCGAACCTTGCGATTACCTTGTTAGGTTAATCGAATCTGAGAATCTGTTTTTCTCATAAAAGAGAACGGTATCGACTGGCGAAAAGAAAGCTTTAGTAAAAAAAACACTTTTTTTAAGTTTTTCTCCTGTTGGTCACGCTTTCCTCCCCAAATGCACTTTTTTCAAAAAAAACTTAAAAAAATTCTCAAGGTTTTCCAAACCGTGCCGTTAATAAAAGTAACTTTGAGAGAACTACTTGGTTTTCCGAGACGTCGGAAACCGGAAACATCGGAAAATCAATTGGAGAAATCACCATGGCAGTGAATGTAAATACTAACGTAGCAGCGATGACAGCACAGCGTTACCTAAATAGCGCAACGAACGCACAGCAAACTTCAATGGAGCGTTTGTCATCAGGTTCTAAGATCAACAGTGCAAAAGACGATGCAGCGGGCCTACAAATCTCGAACCGCTTAAACGTACAAAGCCGCGGTCTAGACGTAGCGGTACGTAACGCGAACGACGGTATCTCAATCGCGCAAACTGCTGAAGGTGCGATGAACGAGACAACCAACATCCTGCAACGTATGCGTGACCTATCGCTACAATCTGCTAACGGTTCAAACTCTAAGTCTGAGCGTGTAGCAATTCAGGAAGAGGTTACGGCACTAAACGACGAGCTTAACCGTATCGCGGAAACCACATCATTTGGTGGTAACAAACTGCTAAACGGTACGTTTACAACCAAATCAATGCAGATTGGTGCGGATAACGGTGAAGCAGTTATGCTGACTCTGAACGACATGCGCTCAGATAATGTTGGCATGGGTGGTACGAGCTACCAAGCTGAAAACGGCAAAGATAAGAACTGGTCTGTTCAAGCTGGCTCAAATGACCTAACAATCACGTTAACACCAAAAGACGGTGAAGAGCAGACGATCAATATCTCTGCAAAAGAAGGTGATGATATTGAAGAGCTAGCGACTTACATCAACGGTCAAACAGACATGGTAAAAGCGTCTGTCGATGAAGATGGTAAGCTGCAAGTGTTTGCGGGCACCAACAAAGTTGAAGGTGAAGTAAGCTTCGGTGGTGGTCTAGCTGGTGAGCTAGGTATGCAAGATGGTCAAGCGGTAACCGTTGACACTATCGACGTAACATCTGTAGGTGGTGCGCAAGAATCGGTAGCGATTATCGACTCTGCTCTAAACTATGTTGATAGCCACCGTGCTGAACTGGGTGCATTCCAGAACCGTTTCAACCACGCGATTAACAACTTAGACAACATCAACGAAAACGTGAATGCGTCTAAGAGCCGAATCAAAGATACGGACTTCGCGAAAGAAACAACGGCAATGACTAAGTCGCAAATCCTATCTCAAGCATCAAGCTCGATTCTTGCTCAAGCGAAGCAAGCACCGAACTCGGCACTAAGCCTACTAGGTTAAGCGTCAGCTTTAGAAAAAAATCCAGCTTCGGCTGGATTTTTTGTTTTTAGCTAAGTGATTGATATTGAATAGCACTATAGGAACCACTTTTAGACCCGAATCACACTTTAGTGTTCAATCTAGAAAAATTCGTAAAAAAGTTAATTTTCTCCTAAAGGTTAATCTAAGTCCGCCGTTAAAGGATTGAGAGAAATGAGATGTGCCAATGCGAGGTGAGAGACGCAAAGGCACATCGCCCTAATGCCTAAGGAGATCAAATATGGCAATTAACGTAAACACTAACGTGTCTGCGATGACTGCTCAGCGACACCTGAACGGTGCAGCTGAAGGTATGCAGAAATCGATGGAGCGTTTGTCATCGGGCTACAAAATCAACAGTGCTCGTGACGATGCTGCTGGCCTACAAATCTCAAACCGTTTGACATCACAAAGCCGTGGTTTGGACATGGCGGTGAAAAACGCAAACGATGGTATCTCTATTGCACAAACTGCTGAAGGTGCAATGAACGAGAGTACCAACATCCTGCAACGTATGCGTGACCTAGCGCTGCAATCTTCAAATGGTTCAAACTCCAAATCTGAACGTATCGCAATCCAAGAAGAAGTAACGGCTCTAAATGATGAGCTTAACCGTATCGCGGAAACCACTTCTTTTGGTGGTAATAAACTTCTAAATGGTACTTACGGTAGCCAATCGTTCCAAATCGGTGCGAGCTCAGGGGAAGCGGTACAGCTTTCTATGGGCAATATGCGTTCTGACACGGCAGAGATGGGCGGTAAAGCGTATGTTGCTGAAGATGCCAAAGATGCAAGTTGGAGAGTCTCAGGCTCTACAGATTTGACTCTTGGCTATACTGATGTACATGGTGAAGAGAAAGAAGTCACTATTAACGCGAAAGTCGGCGACGACATTGAGCAGGTAGCGACTTACATCAACGGTCAAACTGAAGATGTAAAAGCATCTGTTGGCGAAGATGGTAAACTTCAACTGTTTGCTGCGAACAATAAGGTAGCAACTGAATTAGACATCGGTGGCGGTCTTGGTGGCGAAATCGGTTTTGGTGATGCACAGAACAAAACAGTTGCTGACGTAGACGTAACTTCAGTTGCTGGTTCTCAAATGGCCGTATCGATCATTGATGGCGCATTGAAGAACGTAGACAGCCAGCGTGCTGGTCTGGGTGCTTTCCAAAACCGTTTTGGTCATGCGATCAATAACCTAGATAACATTAACGAGAACGTAAACGCATCTCGTAGCCGTATCTTGGACACAGATTTTGCGAAAGAAACAACCGCAATGACTAAGTCTCAGATTCTGCAGCAAGCGAGTACTTCAATCCTAGCTCAAGCTAAGCAGTCACCATCGTCTGCACTTAGCTTGTTAGGTTAATCGATAGGTTCGACGGAGCTTATTGGTAGCAGCTTTGTGCTGTGACCTAAAGGTGGAAGGGAGATCGTTATGGACATATCATCCTACACATCGAACATCCAGCCTTACGGCTCAGAAAGTGGCACTAAAATTGCTTCAAAAAACGAAGGAGTACTGCTCGATTCCTTGAAAAAGGAACCGCAAGTAAATGAAAAGGTAAGTGAATCTGCCGCTCAAGCAGTCGAAAGAGTGATCGAAGCAACGAAAGAGCGAGAGAAACTCAATCGAGAAGAGCGCGAGCGGGTTGTTGAACAGGTGAATGACTTCATCTCATCCATCAACAAAGGCTTATCGTTTCGTGTCGACGAAGAGTCCGGTCGGGACGTCGTGACCATTTACGAAGCGGATACCGGTGATATTATTCGCCAGATTCCTGATGAGGAACTGTTGGAGATTCTTCGACGCCTAAGGGACCAAACCGCGAGGTATTCGTCGGGATTGGTGAACCAAACGGTGTAATCGTAATTTGAGGTGATGTAGATGAGTTTTGGCCCTATAGGGATGAATTCTGGCATGGATATCAATTCCATGGTCAGCAAAATTGTAGATTCGGAGCGCGTACCTAAGCAGCAACGTATCGACAATGAGCGGGCCCAAATTGATACCGGGATCAGTGCCTATGGTCGGCTCAGAGAGTCGCTGGATACGATGAAAAACTTGATGGCGAGCTTTCGTCAGGAGAAAGCTTTCGCCGCAAGAAAAGTCGAAACGACAAATGATACCGTTGTATCAGCGACAGCAACCACTGATGCCATCGCTGGTCGCTATGCTATCGATGTGTTGCAGCTTGCGCAGAGCCATAAAATTGCGTCAGACGTACTTCCTGAAGACGCAAAGTATGGCCCTGGCAAGCTGCAGGTTTCGCTTGGCGACAAAAAATTCACCGTCGAAATCTCTAATAACTCCAAACTGGTTGATGTCGTTAGAGGCATTAACAACAGCAAATCTAACCCTGGGGTTCGGGCGTCTATCATCAACGACACCGAAGGCCCACGACTCATTGTCGCTTCAACCAAATCCGGTGAAGCGAACGACCTCTCGATTGTCGCTGATGCAAAAGTGGGCGATAACCTAAATAGACTTGAATATAAAACGCTAGAACAGCGTGTTAAAGACCTCGAGAAAGCGCGGTCTGCTGCTCAAGAGTTGTTGAATCCTCTTTCCCCGAAAGAACAAGAATTCGCCGATAAGATTGCCCAGCGAAACATTGAAGCGGCAAAAATTGTCGATCAAGAAATTGCCGACAACTCAAAACAAGCGGCAATCAAAGTCGATCCTAAAGCTGCAAAAGATGCGAGTGCTGATAATGAGTTATCGACGCAAGCGGCGGCCGCAGCAGCTAAAGCTGGCGTGGAAGCAAACAAATATCTCAAACCAGAAGAGCGTATCCCTGGCTGGACAGAAACGGCATCTGGAACGCTTCTGGATTCTTACTGGGAGCCAGAGCCAGAGCTAGACGATAAAGCGATTGAGAAGTCGGGTGATGTTCCAGGCTGGTCAAACACCGCATCTGGTACTCTTACCGACTCTTACGTGACTCCAAAAGAAGCGCAGGCCAAGCTCGAGGAAGAGAAAGCTCAGATCGAGCAGAAGTTGGTTAATGAAAAAGTTGAGCTTGAGCGAAAAGTTGCCAGTGGTGAGTTGACGCCAGAGCAGGCGAAGCAGCTTGAACGAGCTAAATTGACCCAAGAAGAGCGGGACTACCTTGAGCGTGTGGATAAAGCTCAAGCGGATCTGGAGGCGGCACAAGCGTCTTTTGATACTTATAATGGTATGACCGAAGTTCAAAGCGCCCAAGATGCGAAAGTGATGCTCGATGGTGTGGCGCAATTGTCCAGTGACAACAACATCATTGAAGATGCCATTGAAGGGGTCGATTTGACACTCAAAGGCCGCACCGAAGTTGGAAAACCGGTATCGGAAATTGACATTGAATATGACCGTCAACGAGTAAGAGACGATATTGAACGATTCGTGGCTGCCTACAATCAGTTCTACCAACTTTCGCAAGAACTCGCGGGGGTTGATCCTCGAACCGGTATGGCGGGGCCATTATCGGGTGACAGTGTGGTTCGTAATGCCGATGCTCGCCTAAAGTCGGTTTTCTCTGCTGATGTCGAAACAGCACCGGAAGATCTTAAAACCTTGACTGAGTTTGGTGTGACCACGACTCGTCAAGGTAACTTGGAAATCAATTACGACATGCTCGACCGCCAGCTAAACAACAACTTCAATAAACTTGAAGGTTTCTTTGGTGGCAACAAAGGCTTTGCCAAAAAAGTGGAAGATGCGATTCAAGGGCTCACTGGTGTGACAGGTGCAATCCGCACACGTGAAAAGAGCATGCTAGAGCGAACTTACTCATTGCAAGATGATCAAGCGGCATTGGATCGCCGTATGGAGAGTTTAGAAAAGCGGACTCACGCCAAATTTACGGCAATGCAAGATGCAACGAGCAAAATGCAGTCTCAACTGGCTGGGATGATGAATGCACTTGGTTGAAGAGTTTGAGCAAAATCTTGGTGAATTGCGTGATGTAAATCACACTATTTCATCAGTAATTACACAAGAGGCGTTTGAGACTGAAGAAATCCTCGCTTTGGTCGATACAAGGGAACGAATATTGCAGAACTTGTTCAGCTTGATAGAACGCGATGCCGAGTTGGCGCAAACGGCGCAGTGGCACTCAGCAATTCAAGAAACAAAAGCTATCGTAGAGTTGATGCAAGTAAAAACGGCTGAAGTCGGCAAATCATTACAAAAGTACCGACATGGTCAACGTTCTGTTCAGCAGTACAAGAAATTTTTATAGAGAGGTTATTTATGCGTGGTTCATTACAGGCTTACAAAAAGGTATCAGTTGATAGCCAACTGAGTGCGGCCTCCCCGCATAAAATTGTGCAAATGCTTATGGCAGGCGCAATCGAACGTCTGATTCAAGGCAAAGCTGCAATGGAGCAGGGCAACATTCCTGTCAAAGGTGAGCGCATAGGTAAGGCTCTTGATATTATCATTAGCTTACGCAGCTGTTTGTCGATGGATGATGGTGGTGACATCGCACAGAACTTAGACCAACTGTATGAGTTCATGATTACGCAAATCACAGAAGCGAATCATCAAAATAACCCTGCTAAGATCGATGATGTGATCGATATTATTCGCGAGATCAAATCGGCATGGGATCAAATTCCAAATGAATATCACAATTTAACTGCGTCAGATGTGGGTATTTAGAGTCAAATAATCACCAATTGGTTGCTTATATAGTCAAAATCGCGCCAATTGGTTTTGGGCTAACATCACACCGACTAATTGCTTGGTTGCCTTATTTTTTTTATCAAATAGAATAGAAGCCACTCACGAGCCTAGTGGCTTATTTTGTTGCTGAAATTTATAAATTGTTAATCGTTATTTCTGTTCTATAGTTAGAATTGACGTTAGAAACATAAATCAGCCACAACGTTTCAAAAGAAAGGCAATTATTCTCACCCATGCAAGGTTTAGCGAAACTACTTGTGATTGAGGACGACGCACAAGCGCGGACGAATCTCAGTAATATTTTAGAATTTGTTGGAGAGCAGTGCGAAGCGATCAGCTCTGACCAAGTTGAAGAAATTGACTGGTCGGCGATTTGGGCTGGATGCATTGTCGGCTCTGTGGCTGGTGGAAAGCTAGCCCCTAACCTAAGCGAGAAGCTAGCCCGTGCAAATCATGTCCCACTCTTGATTGCTGGTCAACACTCTTACCCTGTCGATGAACTGACTCACTATGTTGGTGAGCTCGATTTCCCTCTTAACTACCCACAACTAAGCGAAGCACTAAGACACTGTAAAGACTTTCTTGGCCGTAAAGGCATGAATGTCGTCTCATCAGCGCGCAAAAATACCTTGTTCCGTAGCCTTGTAGGCCAAAGTCATGGGATTAAGGAAGTGCGTCATCTTATAGAGCAGGTGTCGAGTACAGAAGCGAATGTGCTCATCTTGGGTGAATCGGGGACAGGTAAAGAAGTTGTTGCAAGAAACATTCATTACCATTCCACTCGTCGAAGCGGTCCGTTTGTTCCGATTAACTGTGGCGCAATCCCACCTGACTTGCTAGAGAGTGAGTTATTCGGTCACGAAAAGGGCGCATTTACTGGTGCCATTACCTCGCGAAAAGGGCGCTTTGAACTGGCGGAAGGCGGGACACTGTTCCTTGATGAAATTGGTGATATGCCAATGCCGATGCAGGTCAAGCTGTTGCGCGTGCTGCAAGAGCGATGCTTTGAGCGTGTTGGTGGCAATACCACTATTAAGGTTGATGTTCGTGTCATCGCGGCAACACACAGAAACTTAGAGTCAATGATCGAAGATGAGTCGTTCCGTGAAGACCTCTATTATCGTTTGAATGTGTTCCCAATTGAGATGCCAGCGCTTCGTGATCGCAAAGATGACATCCCACTTCTACTTCAAGAACTAATGACACGGATGGAAGCGGAAGGCGCGCAACCGATCTGCTTCACACCACGCTCTATTAACTCTTTGATGGAGCACGACTGGCCAGGTAACGTTCGAGAGCTTGCCAACTTAGTTGAGAGAATGATCATTCTTTATCCGAACAGTCTTGTCGACGTGAACCACTTGCCAACCAAATATCGCTACAGTGATATCCCTGAGTTTCAACCTGGGTATAACACCGGACGCACGGTTGAAGAACAAGAGCGCGATGCGTTTTACGACATCTTCTCTGAAGATTTTAGCTTAGAGTCGAATGACCTATTCCAAGATAGCGAGGCAGCGCCGCAAAACTTACCTCCTGAAGGGGTTAATTTGAAAGAAATGCTCGCCGATTTGGAAGTGAACATGATCAACCAAGCACTTGAAGCACAGGGTGGTGTTGTCGCGAGAGCGGCCGATATGCTCGGTATGCGCCGGACAACCTTGGTTGAAAAAATGCGCAAATACAATCTGCAACGTTAGAAAACTGCACGTTCAAGAGACTGTCAAAATCTCGACCTTTCTCTAACTGCTTGAAAATAATGAACAATAGCCTGGAATGATTTTTGCATCTAGGCTATTGTAGTTTTTAAGGCAGAAATACGTCATGCAGCCCAACCCAGTTACTGAGAATCAAACCTCACTTGGTACCTTAGAAGAACAAGTAGAACGTTATCAGCAAGTGCTCAATGTGATGCCTGCAGGCGTAATTCTACTCGACACTCAAGGTACGGTGTGTGAAGCAAACCCAGAAGCGCAGCGCTTACTTGAAGTGCCTCTTGTCGGTCAAAAGTGGTTCGACATCATTCAACAAGCTTTCGCCCCACGTGAAGATGACGGGCACGAGATCTCTTTGCGTAATGGACGTAAGGTTCGCCTTGCGATCTCGGCGTCGGCAACAGGCCAGCTTATTCTGATCACGGACCTCACCGAGACGCGCTTGCTTCAGTCGAGAATCAGTGATTTGCAGCGTTTGTCATCTCTGGGTCGAATGGTAGCCTCTTTGGCTCATCAGGTACGAACTCCATTATCGAGTGCCATGTTGTACGCTTCAAACCTTGGTGCTCCAAATCTGCCGCCTGCAACCAAAGATCGCTTTCAAAGCAAGCTAATGGATCGTTTGCATGATTTAGAAAAGCAGGTCAACGACATGTTGTTGTTTGCAAAAGGCGGCGACAATAAAGTCGTCAAACCCTTTACCATCTCAGACCTTGTGGCTGAATACTCGCCCATGGTGGAAACTGCGCTGAAGAATAATCAGATCGATTACTTCATCGAAGTGGAACAAGAGGAGACGGAGCTCCTTGGTAACGCGAACGCGATTGCGTCTGCTTTAAGTAACTTGGTGATGAATGCGATCCAAATCGCGGGCAAAGCCTCTCAAGTTGACGTCTTTTTTAGACCCGTAAACAACGAATTAAGAATTTCGGTGCAAGACAGTGGCCCAGGCGTGCCCAAGGAATTGCAAAGTAAAATTATGGAACCTTTCTTTACGACTCGCTCTCAGGGGACCGGCCTTGGTTTAGCGGTGGTACAAATGGTTTGTCGTGCTCACGACGGAAGGTTAGAGCTGATCTCAGAAGAGGGGGATGGTGCCTGTTTTACCATGTGCATCCCGCTAGAGCGCCACACCACTTCTGAACAACATATTGAGACTGGAGAGTAATAATGGCTCAAAGTAAGGTACTGATTGTTGAAGACGATGAAGGTCTACGCGAAGCCCTAGTCGACACGCTCGCTTTGGCTGGTTACGAATGGCTAGAAGCAGATAGCGCAGAAGATGCGTTGGTTAAACTTAAATCCAATACGGTTGATATTGTGGTCTCCGATGTTCAGATGGCGGGGATGGGAGGACTGGCTCTCCTGCGTAATATCAAACAGCATTGGCCAAACCTCCCAGTACTGTTGATGACGGCGTATGCAAACATTGAAGATGCCGTTTCGGCCATGAAAGATGGCGCGATCGACTACATGGCGAAACCTTTTGCGCCAGAAGTGTTGCTTAACATGGTCAGCCGCTATGCGCCGGTAAAGTCGGATGACAATGGCGATGCGGTGGTTGCCGACGAAAAGAGCATTAAGTTGTTGGCACTGGCCGATAAAGTGGCGAAAACCGACGCCAGTGTAATGGTCTTAGGGCCTAGTGGCTCAGGCAAAGAAGTGATGTCTCGCTACATTCACAACGCGTCAAATCGTAAAGATGGGCCTTTTGTGGCGATAAACTGTGCAGCAATTCCTGACAACATGCTCGAAGCGACCTTATTCGGCTATGAAAAAGGCGCGTTTACTGGCGCGGTTCAAGCGTGTCCGGGTAAGTTTGAGCAAGCGCAAGGCGGCACTATTTTACTTGATGAAATCAGTGAAATGGATTTGAACCTGCAAGCCAAGCTGCTGCGTGTTCTTCAAGAACGAGAAGTCGAGCGTTTAGGCAGTAGAAAGAGCATTAAGTTGGATGTTCGTGTTTTGGCTACCAGTAACCGAGACCTTAAGCAATATGTTCAAGAAGGTAACTTCCGCGAAGACTTGTACTACCGTTTAAATGTGTTCCCAATTGCGTGGCCTGCATTGTGTGACCGTCCTGGAGATATTGAGCCTCTCGCTGTTCATCTTATTGAGCGTAACTGCAAAAAACTGGGGATGCCGGTACCGACCCTGAGCCCACAAGCGATTAGTAAACTTGCCGCGTATGCTTGGCCAGGTAACGTTCGTGAACTCGACAATGTGGTTCAGCGTGCGCTTATTTTGAGTGAAAACAATCACATTGGCGCAGAGCAGATTTTGCTTGAAGGGTTAGATTGGCAAGACGCCTCGGGTTTACAGCAAGTGGTGGAAAATTCTGACGTCCGTGCGCCTGTGATTCAGCCTGTTGCAGAGGTGGATTCGAGCAAAGTGGCCTCATCGGTTGGTGGACTGGGTGGTGAACTAAGAGACCAAGAATTCGCCATCATTCTTGAAACTTTAGTGGAGTGTAACGGACGCCGAAAAGAAATGGCGGAAAAACTTGGAATCAGTCCGAGAACTTTGCGCTACAAGTTAGCAAAAATGCGCGATGCGGGGATTGATATTCCAAACTAACATGCTATTTTCGACGCTCATAAGGAAATGGCACACACTTTGCAGCGTCATAAATACAACAAAAGTTTTAGTCAAAGAGTTGACGACCGAGGTATCGATGAAAATTGATGGTTTCCAAAGCGAAATGCAAGCGATGATGTTTGAAGCAGGGAATACCAAGCCCGCAGTAACAGGCCATACGGTCGGCGCGGATTTTGGTGAGCTGCTCAATAATGCGATTAACAACGTCAACAGTCTTTCTAAAGCATCAGGTGATCTACAAACACGTTTTGATCGAGGTGATGAAAACGTATCACTGTCTGATGTCATGATCGCCCGAAATAAGTCCAGCGTGGCGTTTGAAGCAACAATTCAAGTACGTAACAAACTTGTGGAAGCGTACAAAGAATTGATGAATATGCCAGTGTAAAGATAGGTAACACCTGTGTCAGAGCAAAATCAATCAACAGACCTAACCGTAGCAGAAGCGGGTGCTGACAGCGCAATGTTGGCGACATCTGATCTTGATTCAGGTGTGCAAAACCCCGATCTCGACGAGAAAAGCAGCTCCAAGTTCGACATGGCGGTGGGTGACCTCGACCTGCTTCGTCAAGTCGTGTTAGTCCTCTCTATTTCCATTTGTGTTGCCTTGATCGTGATGTTGTTCTTCTGGGTGAAAGAGCCCGAGATGAGACCTCTTGGAGCTTATGAAACCGAAGAGCTGATTCCTGTTCTGGACTACCTTGATCAACAAAAACTTGATTACAAACTTGATGGCAACACTATCCTAGTGCCTTCAAGTGAATACAACACGCTTAAGTTGGATATGGTTCGTGCTGGATTGAACCAAGAGAAAAACGCGGGCGATGATATTTTGCTTCAAGATATGGGTTTCGGCGTTTCTCAGCGTCTTGAACTTGAGCGTTTGAAGCTCAGTCGCGAGCGCCAGCTTTCTAAAGCAATTGAAGAAATGAAGCAAGTGCGCAAGGCTCGTGTACTGCTTGCGCTACCAAAACAAAGTGTGTTTGTTCGTCATAACCAAGAAGCATCTGCGTCTGTCTTTTTGACCTTGGCAACCGGGGCGAACCTCAAACAAGAAGAGGTCGACTCTGTGGTCGATATGGTGTCGAGTGCCGTTCCTGGCATGAAACCGAATCGCATTACGGTCACCGATCAACATGGTCGATTGTTGAGTTCGGGGTCCCAAGATCCTGCCTCTGCCGCTCGCCGTAAAGAACACGAGCTTGAGCGCAAGCAAGAGCAAGCGCTTCGTGACAAAATCGATTCTGTATTAATTCCTATTCTTGGTTTTGGTAACTACACCGCTCAGGTTGATATTCAGCTCGATTTCAGCGCTGTTGAACAAACACGTAAAAGCTTTGACCCCAATACCCCATCAACGCGAAGCGAATATACGCTTGAAGACTATAATAATGGAAGTGTGGTAGCGGGCGTACCGGGTGCGTTGAGTAATCAACCGCCAGCGGATGCCTCAATTCCACAAGATGTCGCGCAAATGAAAGATGGGACAGGTTTAGGGCAGGGCTCTGTTCACAAAGAAGCAACGCGCAATTACGAGCTTGATACGACCATCAGCCATGAACGTCGCCAGACAGGTGTGGTGAACCGTCAAACCGTAGCCGTCGCTATCAAAAATCGCGCGATTGTGAATCCAGATACGGGTGAGACAACGTATCAACCTTTATCGGACGCTGACCTATCTTCGATCCGCCAAGTACTGATTGGGGCAGTTGGATACAGCGAAGCGCGCGGCGATCTACTAAACGTATTGAGTATGCAGTTTGCAGAGCCTGAAGTTGAAGCGCTGCAAGATGTGCCGATTTGGGAACACCCGAACTTCAATGATTGGGTACGTTGGTTCGCAAGTGCACTCGTAATTATTGTGGTTGTGTTGGTGCTTGTTCGCCCAGCGATGAAGAAACTTCTCAACCCTGCGTCGGATGATGACGACGACCAGTTGTATGGACCTGATGGATTGCCAATTGGCGCTGATGGTGAAACCAGCTTAATTGGTAGCGACCTTGAAGGTGGTGAGCTGTTTGAATTTGGTTCAAGCATTGACTTGCCTAACCTACACAAAGATGAAGACGTATTGAAAGCCGTCCGTGCTCTTGTGGCAAATGAACCAGAGCTTGCGGCTCAAGTAGTGAAGAATTGGATGCAAGATGCCTAACGAAATAGTGCCTCAACAAGAGGGCGGTGGTGACGTTGCCGAAAACGCCGTAGACATATCAACCATTCCTGGGGAAGAGCGTGCAGCGATTCTTCTTCTAAGTTTGAACGAGGAAGACGCCGCGGGCATCATCCGCCATTTGGAGCCGAAACAGGTTCAACGCGTGGGTAGTGCAATGGCGCGTGCTGCGGATCTCAGCCAAGATAAAGTCGGTGCGGTACACCGTGCATTTTTGGAAGACATTCAAAAATACACCAACATTGGTATGGGCAGTGAAGACTTCATGCGTAATGCCCTTGTTGCGGCGCTGGGTGAAGACAAAGCGAACAACCTTGTTGACCAAATCCTGTTGGGTACAGGCTCAAAAGGTCTCGACTCATTGAAATGGATGGACCCACGCCAAGTGGCCAGCATTATTATCAACGAGCACCCGCAGATTCAGACTATCGTACTCTCCTACTTAGAGCCGGACCAATCAGCCGAAATCTTGTCTCAGTTTGCTGAGCGTGACCGCCTCGATTTGATGATGCGTATTGCCAACCTTGAAGAAGTTCAGCCATCGGCACTGGCAGAGTTGAACGAAATCATGGAGAAACAGTTCGCGGGTCAAGCAGGTGCACAAGCGGCCAAGATTGGCGGCCTGAAGGCTGCGGCAGAGATCATGAACTACATGGACAACAACGTCGAAGGTATCTTGATGGATCAAATCCGCGATCAAGACGAGGACATGGCGACTCAGATCCAAGACTTGATGTTCGTGTTCGAAAACCTTATCGAAGTGGACGACCAAGGTATTCAGAAATTGCTGCGTGATGTACCACAAGATGCGCTACAGCGCGCGCTTAAGGGTGCAGACGATGGCTTGCGTGAGAAGATCTTCAAGAATATGTCTAAACGTGCCGCTGAGATGATGCGTGACGACCTTGAAGCGATGCCACCAATCAAAGTGTCTGATGTTGAAGCCGCGCAGAAAGAGATTCTGGCAATTGCTCGTCGTATGGCGGACTCCGGTGAGATCATGCTAGGCGGCGGTGCGGACGAGTTCTTATAATCAGTTGAGTAAATAAGGTGTCTATGTCTGGGGAAAGAAAACGCGGTTTCTTGCGTTTAGATGATGACGAAGTCGTTCAAAAAGCCGAGCGTTGGGGAATGCCTGACTACACGTCTAAAACGCACGCCAAAGCAAAACAAACGGCGATGAACTATGACCCTAGCTGGACACCAACAGTCTCGGAGCCTGTTGATGAAGCGCCTGTTGAACTGACTGAAGAAGAGATCGAGCTAATCAAGCAGCAAGCCTACCAAGAAGGTTTGCACCAAGGTCAAGAGGCGGGCTTTAAGCAAGGTTATGAAAAAGGCAAAGAACAAGGTTTAGAAGAAGGTCATCAAGAAGGGCTTGAAGCGGGCAAACTTGAAGGTGTTGCTGCAGGGCAAGAGTTTATTCAGCAACAAGTTCAAACCTTCATTGGCTTGGCTAATCAGTTTGCGCAGCCACTTGAACTGATGAACGCGCAAGTTGAAAAGCAACTGGTCGACATGGTTTTGACACTAGTGAAAGAAGTGGTTCACGTCGAAGTGCAGACCAATCCACAAGTGATTCTAGATACCATCAAACAATCGGTCGAATCTTTGCCTATTTCGGGGCATGCCATCACATTAAAGCTTCATCCAGAAGACATAGAAATTATCCGCTCTTCCTATGGTGAAGAGGAACTGAACTTCCGTAACTGGACACTGACGCCTGAGCCTGCACTCAATCGCGGTGATGTCCAGATTGAAGCGGGCGAATCAAGTGTCAACTACCGTATGGAAGAACGCATTCGCAGCGTGATTCAAAGTTTTTGTGGGGTGAATCGTCACCAAGGTGGTGAGTAGTGCTCGCCCTCGCAGAACGCCTTTCTCAATACACCACAAGCGGCTTAACATGCCGTCCTGTTGCCTCAGGCAAGTTGGTTCGTGTCGTGGGATTAACTCTCGAAGCGACAGGGTGTCGAGCGCCTATCGGTAGCTTATGCCGCGTTGAAACCATGCATGGAGAAATGGAAGCCGAAGTGGTTGGCTTCTCTGGCGAAAGCCTCTATTTGATGCCGAGTGAGCAAATCACTGGCGTACTTCCAGGAGCGAAAGTTACCCCTTTGACCAGTGAAACTGGCTTACCTGTTGGTATGGAACTGCTCGGAAGGGTGATTGACGGGGTGGGAAATCCGCTTGATGGACTCGGTCCTATTTACACGGAAAAACGCGCGTCGTTCAACGCTCAACCAATCAACCCTCTTGCGCGCAAGCCCATTTCTGAACCTCTCGATGTCGGCATCAAAGCCATTAACGGTCTTCTTACCGTCGGTAAAGGTCAGCGTATCGGTCTGTTTGCGGGTTCAGGTGTCGGTAAGTCGGTAACCTTGGGTATGATGACTCGAGGCACCACTGCCCAAGTGGTTGTGGTAGGGCTTATCGGTGAACGTGGACGAGAAGTTAAAGAGTTTATTGAAGAAATACTGGGCGTTGATGGTCGTCAGCGCTCTGTTGTGGTTGCCGCGCCCGCCGACGCTTCACCTTTGATGCGTTTGAAGGGGTGTCAAACTGCTCTAACTATTGCTGAATATTTCCGTGACCAAGGTTTGGATGTGCTACTGCTGATGGATTCACTGACCCGCTTTGCCCAAGCTCAGCGTGAAATTGCTCTGTCGGTTGGTGAGCCGCCAGCCACCAAAGGTTATCCACCTTCGGTGTTTGCTAAGCTACCAGCGCTTGTGGAGCGAGCGGGGAATGGCAGCCCAGAACAAGGCTCTATCACCGCCTTCTTTACCGTCCTGACCGAAGGGGATGACTTACAAGACCCTATCGCCGATGCATCCCGAGCGATTCTAGATGGTCACGTTGTGCTGTCTCGTGAAATGGCTGATGCGGGGCATTACCCAGCTATCGATGTCGAAAAATCAGTCAGCCGTGTTATGCCTCAGATTACCTCGGAAGAGCATGTACTGATGTCGAAAGCGGTTCGCCAAGTGCTGTCAGTATGTCGTAAGAATCAAGATTTGGTATCGATCGGTGCCTATAAGCCAGGGACCGATCCCGCCATTGATGGCGCGTTTACCATCAAGCCGAAGCTCGACGCCTATTTGCAGCAGTCGATGAAAGAAAGCGTCCCTTACGATATGTGTGTCAACATGCTTCGTGGTTTGCTGCAAGGGGAGTAGTAGACAATGGACAATGCACTAGAGTTTCTACTTGAACAGGCAAAAGAGCGCGAAAATCAAGCCGTTTTGGCGCTTAGTCAAGCACGCAAAGAGCTTGAAGGCTATTACCAGCAACTAGAGCAAATCGAAAAGTACCGTTTAGACTATTGTAAACAATTGGTCGAGCGTGGACAGCAAGGCTTAACGGCTAGCCAATACAGCCATTTGAATCGATTTTTGACCACCTTGGATGAAACACTCGCCAAACAAAAGCAAGCAGAAGAGCACTTTAAAGGTCAGGTGGAAGGGTGCGAGCAGCATTGGCTTGAAAGCCGTAAGCAGAGACGCTCTTACGAATGGTTGATTGAAAAGAAACAGAAAGAAAAAGCCCACCTAGAAAATGCACGTGAGCAAAAGCAAATGGACGAGTTTGCGACGCTGCAATTTTCTCGTCGTTTACCGAACTAACATCACCTTTATAAACAAGCAATGTGGCTCACTTCTTGCAGAGTAAGTGAATAACTTGGCGATCTTGCCACCCTAACAGAGCGTTACGTTCAGCCGCAGGTGTTTGACTATGAATATAAACCTATCAACAGTGACTGAGAGCCCAAAGGCGACCAAAGCTGCCGTTGTTGACGGCAGTACCGAAGTCAGTGAGGAATCGAGCTCAGAGGGCTTCTTCTCTAAGTTGGCTGCATTGATCAAAGGTGAATCAGCGACTGACGAGAAATCCGTCAAAGCCGACGCAACAAAAGAAGCAGAGGTTTCCGAAGAACCTGCGGCAGTGAAAGGCGCTGGAGATACTACGAGCGCGGATAAAATCAAAAATAGCTCGGCAGATGAACTGCTTAGCGACGATGCCTCAAGCGATAATGCGCAGCATACCGATTCGAAATCGGTCAAAGAGTCGGATGTTACCCACACTGAGCGCGCTAAGACTGACCAAGAATCGAGCTCTGTGAGTCAAGAACAATCGCAACCAAAATTGTCTGCGTCGAGCAACACCACTGAGGCTGACGAGAAACAGCCTGTTCAAGCGCGCGACCTAGAAACAAAACCCGCTCCAAGTGATGCCGAAAAAATAGTCGCGGATAATCAAGAAATCCTTAAACGCCTAGATCAGTCTAACAGTGCCTTGCAATCGAACAACGGCAAGGCTTTGCCTCAGGAAGAGAGTCAAACTCAAGTGACAGCGGCAGCGACCCACGCAGAAAAAGTGAGCCGTTCCAAGCCTTCCGAAGTTGCCTCCCTCCAAGCTGAGGCACAAATCGTAGATGAGAAAGCAAAGGGCGCCGAATCATTGCAGTCGCAACCTAAGTTGCAAGCTAGTGCTGGCAAAATCACAGAGCAGCCTGATCCAAGTGTTAAGATGACTGCTTCGGAATTGGCTTCCGCACAACCGTCGAATGAACCTGATGCCGCTATCCCCGCAGCGATAAAACCGTTTGTCGAACAGCAAGTTTCTGATGAGCAAGTTGCGCAGCAAGGTCCCAATGCACTCAATCCAGATAACGTAAGGGAACAGCGCATTACCGCTACTGTTCAAACAGGTGCTACAGACGCTGAAGTGCTCGAAAATGTTGAGGTGCAGCTAAACGGCGGTGAAGTAAAACCTCTGAATGTAGACGCGAATCAGCGTGATACAGCAACGGAGAAGGACGCGGTTGGAATGCAGCACGGGGCTCAGAGTGTCGCTGTCGATGAGCTGCCAGAGGGACAGACGCCAGAAAGTGAAACTGCGGTCTCACCCGAATTAGTCGCGGCATCAGCCACTCCGGTAATGATGGAAAAAGCCAAACCTCAGGAAGTGCCCGTAGAGAGTGGAAACTCGCCTAAATTGAACGCTCAATCTGCTGCCGTCACCCCGAACGTTGTTGAATCGGCCACATTAAGCGCTGAAACACCGGTGGCGGCATCCGTAGCGGCTGCAACAGCCATCCCGTGGGCCGTCAGTAGTGATGAAGTTATTGTGGATGAGGACGCAGTCCTGAAACATAAACAACCGCAAGTTCAGCAGGCGGCGGTGGCTCAATCTGTTCATCAAGCTCTTAGTCAGTCACAAGCAACACAAATGGCAAACGCAGCGCAGCTGAATGCGGCGTCGACCATGCCAGCGGCAAGTGCTGAAGCGTTGGCAGGACAACTGCAAACCGTGGTGAATTCGCCAGTAAACGTAGCGGCTTCTCCAGTTGTGACTGAGCAAGCCATGCTAAAAGCTGCGATGGGCGCGAAAGCGACAGGTACAATGCTTAATAATGGTAAAGGTGCGCCTGGTGAACAAGGCGGCACAGAATCAGGATTCTCGCAACAATTGGCGCAAGCAGCAGGTGTTCAACAGGCGAACTCCCCAACGGGACAACTTCGCGCTGATCAAACTGCTCAAGTCCCGCTACAATTGAATCGTGAGATTGCCAGTGATCAAGTGGCGGAGCGCGTTCAGATGATGATGTCTAAGAACCTCAAAAACATCGATATACGCCTTGACCCGCCGGAACTGGGGCGCATGCAGATTCGTATGAACATGAATGGTGATGGTGCGACCGTCCATTTTACCGTTGCGAACCAGCAGGCTCGTGATGCGCTAGAACAATCGATGCCTCGCCTTCGTGAAATGCTTGCTCAGCAGGGGGTTCAATTAGGCGATACCTCCGTTCAGCAACAAGCAAGTGGACAGCAGCAAAACCGCTATGCTGCGAACGGGCAGGGGCAAGGTGGTCAACCAAGCAGCAATCAGGCAGGGTTGGGCGAAGAAAACCTTGAACCAGACATCAATCTTGATTTGAATGTCGCAGCAAAGCGTGATGGAATTAGTTATTACGCTTAAACTATAAAATACCAACATAAAGAGAACGTTAAGTTATGGCAGTTGAAGAAGTCGAAACGGAAGCGCCCAAAGGAAAAGGTAAACTGATCATCATTATTGTTGCAGTCATCGTTCTTTTACTCGGTGGCGGTGGTGCGGCGTTTTTCTTGATGGGGTCAGATGAAGAAGCGGCAGCTGAAGAATCCGTTGAGCAAGAAGTGGTGGTGTCTACTGAGCCGGTTGCTTATGTCAATATCGCTCAACCCTTCATATTTAACGTGACCGGCGATAAACGAGACCGCTTGGTGCAGATTAAAGTCCAGTTGATGGTACGCGGATCTGAAAACGAAAACTTGGCGCGTTATCATTCGCCATTGGTTGAAAGCTCATTGCTGAGCACCTTCGCATCGGCAACGGTAGAGCAACTGCGCAGTGCTAATGGTCGTGTTGAACTACGAGAAAAAGCCACTGAAGACATCAAAGCCAGCTTAACTCGAGCCGTTGGGCAACCCGTAATTGAGCGTGTTTTATTTACCGACTTTGTCATCCAATAGGTGAGCTGTGACAGATCTATTAAGCCAAGACGAAATTGATGCGCTACTTCACGGTGTTGATGACGTTGATGAGGTAGAAGAAGAGTCGGTTGCTGGCGACACCAGCGCTGTTGATTTCGACTTTTCATCTCAAGACCGCATTGTTCGTGGTCGAATGCCAACACTGGAGCTTATCAACGAGCGCTTCGCTCGACACATGCGCATTAGCTTATTTAACATGCTAAGAAAGACCGCTGAAGTGTCGATCAACGGCGTGCAGATGATGAAGTTTGGTGAGTACCAAAACACCCTGTATGTACCGACCAGTCTTAACATGGTGCGCTTTAGACCTTTGAAAGGGACAGCGTTGATCACCATGGAAGCTCGCCTAGTGTTTATTTTGGTGGAGAACTTCTTTGGTGGAGATGGACGCTTTCACGCGCGAATCGAAGGCCGTGAATTTACTCCAACCGAACGTCGCATCGTCCAACTGCTGCTCAAAATCGTTTTTGAAGATTACAAAGAAGCGTGGTCACCGGTGATGGGGGTCGAGTTTGAGTATTTGGATTCAGAAGTGAACCCAAGTATGGCGAACATTGTTAGCCCAACAGAGGTTATTGTCGTTAGCTCATTCCATATTGAAGTGGATGGTGGCGGTGGTGATTTCCACGTAGTTATGCCTTACTCCATGGTGGAGCCAATCCGTGAACTGCTCGATGCGGGTGTCCAATCCGATAAGATGGAAACCGACGTTCGTTGGAGTACAGCTTTGCGTGAAGAGATCATGGATGTGCCTGTTAACTTCCGAGTGAACTTACTCGAGCAAGATATTTCGCTGCGTGACCTGATGGAGTTGAGACCTGGCGATATCATCCCAATCGCGATGCCAGAGCACGCAACTATGTTTGTTGAAGAGCTGCCAACGTACCGAGTAAAAATGGGGCGCTCAGGTGATAAATTAGCGGTACAAGTGTCAGAAAAAATCAAACGACCGGATGTGGTCAAAACTGACATTGCCTTCCTTGGTAAAGATGTCATCTCTGAATTAGAAGATGATGACGGTGAAATCGAAGATTAAAAGAATTGTAGGTAATAGGTATGGAACCAAGTGACGACCAAAAACTGGCTGACGAATGGGCGGCAGCCTTAGGTGAAGATCCAAGCGCACCAGAAATCGATGTTGATGAGGTGATGTCGGCTCAACTTGATGAGCTTGAAGATACCTCAAGCCCGATCTCTGACGACGAGCGCCGCAAGCTCGATACGATTCTCGACATTCCAGTCACGATCTCGATGGAAGTTGGGCGTTCACAAATCAGCATTCGTAACTTGTTGCAGCTAAACCAAGGCTCTGTAGTAGAGCTAGAGCGTTTAGCGGGCGAATCTCTGGATGTGTTGGTTAACGGCACCTTGATCGCTCATGGCGAAGTGGTGGTGGTGAACGATAAGTTTGGTATCCGTCTCACTGATGTGATCAGCCAGACCGAGCGTATTAAGAAGCTAAGGTAAACTATGGCTTATTTGGTGAAAGGGTTAGGGCTCGGGTCTCTGGTTTTCTTTTCCTCATCCGCACTGGCTGCGACACCAAGTAGCCAGCTCGATTGGGCGACCACGTTTGGGTCGCTCTTATTCGTTATTGTCTTCATTCTATTTCTCGCATGGCTTTTAAAAAGAATGCGCATTCCTGCTTTGGTTAATCAACAAGGTTTGAGTGTGGTAAGGCAAATCCCTGTTGGGACTCGAGAGCGAATCATGATTGTTCAAGCGGGTGAAGAGCAATTTCTGGTTGGTGTCACCGCGCAATCCATTCAATTGATTTCCAAGTTGGATAAACCCATTTCTCAGGAGGAGCTGAACAAACCGGCGTTCGCGGCTAGTCCATTCGCCAGTCAACTCAGTCAGCTATTGAAAAAGCATGATAAAAACTAGCTCCATACTTGCCTTTGTCTTGACGCTTTTTGTCCAGCTATTTTCCGTTTCTTCGTTTGCACAAGAAGAGATCGACACGCCAATCCCTGCCAATGCGGCGGCGTCAGAGTCGGTCACAGTGAGCGCCATGACGCAAGAACAAGGCGCGGCACGAACCCTCACGACGGGCAGCTTTACGGGCGGGGGAGGCGGAGTTCCTGCCTTCACCATGACAACCAATGCCGATGGCAGCGAAGATTACTCAGTTAACCTACAAATCTTAGCTTTAATGACAATGCTGGGCTTTTTGCCTGCCATGGTCATTTTGATGACGTCGTTCACTCGCATTGTCGTTGTTATGTCGATATTGCGTCAGGCGATGGGTTTGCAGCAAACACCATCGAATCAGGTGATCATCGGTATCGCGATTTTCTTGACCTTTTTTATCATGTCACCGGTTTTGAACAAAATTAACGATGTTGCTGTGCAGCCCTACATCAACGAGCAAATCACCGCTCGCGAGGCGTTTGATTTGGCCCAAGCGCCAATGAAAGACTTCATGCTTAAGCAGACGCGCGTAAAAGATCTGGAGACGTTTGTGAATATTTCTGGGTCGACGGCAACGGCCCCCGAAGATGTCTCAATGGCGGTGTTGATCCCAGCATTTATCACCTCTGAGCTAAAAACCGCGTTCCAGATTGGCTTTATGCTTTTCTTGCCGTTTTTGATTATCGATTTGGTGGTCGCTTCTGTTTTGATGGCGATGGGTATGATGATGCTCTCGCCGATGATTGTATCTTTACCATTTAAGCTCATGTTGTTCGTCTTGGTTGATGGCTGGAACTTGATACTCTCCACCTTGGCCGGCAGTTTCGCCTTGTAGCGGGAGATAACAATGACGCCTGAGATATTTGTTGAGCTGTTTCGTGATGCACTTTGGATGGTACTCATCATGGTGTGTGCCATCATTATTCCCAGCTTGCTGATTGGTTTGGTGGTTGCCATCTTCCAAGCGGCGACCTCGATCAACGAACAAACCTTGAGTTTTCTGCCGCGTTTGATCGTGACCTTATTAGCTTTGATGCTTTTTGCTCACTGGATGACGCAGATGATGATGGAATTTTTCTTCGGCATCATCGAGCGACTTCCTCAGGTGCTGTACTAGGCTATGGAATTCCCAGCAAGCGTCGTATTGGATTGGCTCGCCAACTACTTTTGGCCCTACACCCGCATATCGGCGATGCTTATGGTGATGTCAGTCACTGGCGCACGTTTTGTTCCAACCCGAGTTCGTTTGTACTTGGGGCTTGCCCTGACTTTTGCTGTGATGCCAGTGATCCCTGCTGTACCCGAAGAGATTGAACTGCTCTCATTTGAAGGCTTTTTGACCTTGCTAGAGCAAATTGTCATTGGCGTGGCCATGGGGACAGTCACCCAATTTATGATTCAAACCTTTGTTATCTTGGGTCAAATACTGGGTATGCAGTCGAGTTTGGGTTTTGCGTCAATGGTGGACCCTGCCAATGGACAGAATACCCCGTTGCTTGGTCAGCTATTTATGTTTCTCGCCACAATGTTTTTCTTAGCGACCGATGGGCACTTAAAGATGATCATGTTGGTGGTGATGAGTTTTCAATCGCTACCTATCGGCGCCGGCTCCTTGACGACCGTTGATTTTCGAGAGCTTGCCTCATGGCTTGGTATCATGTTTAAAGTGTCGCTGAGTATGTCTCTCTCCGGCATTATTGCTTTGTTGACCATTAACCTATCGTTCGGTGTGATGACGCGTGCTGCGCCTCAGTTAAATATTTTCTCGTTGGGTTTTGCGTTTGCATTGATGGTCGGTTTGCTGCTGTGTTGGTACATCCTTGGCGGATTGTACAGCCACTATGAGCTATTCTGGTTACAAGGTGAGCAGCAAATATGTCGCTTTATCCGTTTGAATTGTTAACTGCTGGGAGATTAAATGGCAGAGTCTGACGGTCAAGAACGTACCGAAGACGCCACGCCCAGACGCTTGCAACAGGCTCGAGAAAAAGGGCAGGTTGCAAGGTCAAAAGAGCTGGCGTCCGTATCTGTGTTGGTAGTGGGTGCCGTCGCGCTGATGTGGTTTGGCGACTCGTTAGCGCGTGGGTTATATACTGTTATGGAACGCCTTTTCTCGCTCTCAAGAGAAGAGATATTCGATCATGTAAAGCTGTTCGATATTGCGCTCGGCTCGTTGACCAGTCTTATCTTGCCTCTGATTCTTATCCTTGTGACGCTATTTGTTGCTGCTGTCGCAGGTGCTGCGGGGGTGGGGGGCATCAGCTTTTCCGTTGAAGCGGCCATGCCAAAACTGTCCAAAATGAATCCATTGAGCGGCTTAAAACGTATGGTTGGGATTCAAAGTTGGGTCGAGCTGATCAAATCGATACTAAAAGTAGCCTTGGTATCGGGCATGGCGTTTTACCTTATCAATGCTGCCAAGGAAGATTTGTTTCAGCTGAGTATGGATGTCTTCCCGCAGAATATTTTCCACGCGCTCGATATTTTGCTCAACTTTGTTTTATTGATTAGCTGTTCTTTGCTGATCGTGGTGGCGATAGATATTCCATTCCAGATTTGGCAACACGCCAACCAACTGAAAATGACCAAGCAAGAGGTCAAAGACGAGTACAAAGAGACAGAAGGTAAGCCGGAAGTTAAAGGTCGTATTCGGATGTTGCAGCGTGAAGCTGCCCAACGCCGAATGATGGCAGAAGTGCCGCAAGCGGACGTAATTGTCACCAACCCAGAGCACTTTTCTGTTGCACTTCGTTATAAGCAAAATACCGATCGCGCTCCGATTGTCGTGGCGAAAGGTACTGACCATATGGCGCTGAAAATCCGCGAAATTGCCCGCGAGCACGACATTTACGTTATTCCTGCGCCGCCATTAGCGCGTGCGCTTTATCACTCTACAGAGCTCGAGCAAGAGATTCCTGATGGACTTTTTACGGCAGTAGCACAAGTGCTGGCTTATGTATTCCAGCTTAAGCAGTACCGCAAGCGTGGTGGTCAGAGACCTAATCTTAAAACGTCTGAACTACCAATTCCGCCTGATTTGAGGAAGTAGGCGCTATCTATCTTATTCGATAGTGTGACGCGCACTTAGATAAGATTGTGCGACTATCAACTAAAAAGGCTGACGAATGATGCGTCAGCCTTTTTACGTTATCTCTCTTCTCATTACTTCTCTGGAATCGAGAGAAGCACTAATAGCGCACCATCGCCACCAAACTCGAGTGGTGCTTGGTGAAAGGCCATCACATCGGGATGCTGAGCCAGCCATAGCGGCGCTTTCTGCTTCAAAATATGCTTACCAATACCGTGTTGTACACAGGCACACGAAATTTCGTTTTTCACACAATAGGCGATCATGGAGCCGAGTTCGCGCTTGGCTTCAAGTTGCGTCATGCCATGCATATCCAAAAAGACATCCGGCACATAGACGCCTCGGCGAAGGCGCTTGACCTCGTAGGTCGACACGTCATCACGTGCGTAGCGGGTTGGGCCATCCTCGCTAAGCAGCGGCACAAATTCATCTGAAAAGTAGAACTCAGAATCACTGGCTTCACGGCTGGTTCGGACGATTTCTTTTTGCTTAGTATTTCTTTTTGGTTGCTGGACTATGGTATCCTGTGACAACTTTTTTACGCCTTGTACTGCATCCCTAAAAAGGGCGAAATCATCGTCGATATCGGTCTCTTTTTTACTCATGGGTCATTTATACGTATTTAAAAATGCGATTGGCAGTATTGTAGCGCTTTTCGGAGGCAATTTTGGATAAGATTTTTGTAGAAGAAGCGGTATCGGAACTTCACACGCTTCAAGATATGATTCGTTGGACAGTGAGTCGTTTCAACGCCGCTAACCTTTTTTATGGTCACGGTACTGATAACGCATGGGATGAAGCGGTTCAGCTTGTCCTGCCAACACTGTACCTGCCAATTGATGTGCCTCCGCATGTTCTTCATTCTCGCTTAACGAGCAGCGAGCGTCTGCGCGTTGTTGAACGAGTGGTGAAACGTATCAATGAACGTACACCAACAGCTTACCTGACTAACCGAGCATGGTTCTGTGGTTTGGAGTTCTTTGTTGATGAGCGCGTACTTGTGCCTCGCTCGCCAATTGGTGAGCTAATCCAAGCTGAGTTCCAACCTTGGTTGATTGAAGAACCGGCTCGTATTATGGACTTGTGTACAGGTAGCGGTTGTATCGCGATTGCTTGTGCGCACGCCTTCCCAGATGCAGAAGTGGATGCGATTGACATTTCAACCGACGCCTTGCAAGTTGCTGAGCAAAACATCCAAGACCACGGCATGGAGCAACAAGTTTTCCCTATCCGTTCTGATCTGTTCCGTGATCTACCAAAAGAGCAGTACAACCTGATTGTTTCGAATCCTCCTTACGTGGATGAAGAAGACATGAACAGCCTGCCAGAAGAGTTTACCCATGAGCCAGAACTGGGTTTGGCTGCCGGTACAGACGGTTTGAAATTGGTACGCCGCATTCTTGCAAACGCGCCAGACTACCTAACTGAAAACGGTATTCTTATCTGTGAGGTTGGTAACTCAATGATCCACATGATGGAGCAATACCCGCATATTCCATTTACTTGGTTAGAGTTTGAAAATGGTGGTCACGGCGTGTTTATGCTAACGCGTGAGCAAATGTTAGAGCACGCAGCCGAGTTTTCTATCTACAAAGACTAACGCGACGCTTAGACAAACATATCAACGCCAAGCCGAATGTATCGTTCGGCTTGGCGTTTTTTTATGCGTGGCAAAAGCAAAATAGTTGCCGTTTGGGGGTTTACATCAATCGGTAATAAAGACACTATGAAATTATGAAAAATTAAAGTGTAAAGCTCTGTGTACAGAGTGAAACCAGTTTGAGGAAGTAATGGCAGGAAACAGTATCGGACAACATTTCCGCGTAACCACATTCGGGGAAAGTCACGGTATCGCACTAGGATGTATCGTCGACGGATGCCCTCCAGGTCTGGAAATTAGCGAAGCAGATATTCAGATTGACTTGGACCGTCGTCGTCCGGGTACTTCTCGTTATACCACCCAACGCCGCGAACCTGATGAGGTGAAAATTCTTTCAGGTGTATTTGAAGGCCAAACCACAGGCACTTCAATTGGCTTGTTGATTGAAAATACCGATCAACGTTCTAAAGATTATTCAGAAATCAAAGATAAGTTCCGCCCAGGTCATGCGGATTACACTTACCATCAAAAATATGGGGTGCGTGATTACCGCGGCGGCGGTCGCTCTTCTGCACGTGAAACCGCCATGCGTGTTGCAGCAGGCTCGATTGCTAAAAAGTACCTTAAGAAAGAGTTTGGTGTAGAGATTCGTGCTTATTTGTCGCAAATGGGTGATGTGTCGATTGATAAAGTCGACTGGGATGAAATCGAAAACAACGCTTTCTTCTGTCCAGATGCAGATAAAGTGGACGCATTCGACCAACTAATTCGTGACCTTAAAAAGCAGGGCGACTCCATTGGGGCGAAACTACAAGTGGTTGCTACCAATGTACCTGTAGGCTTGGGTGAACCAGTATTTGACCGCTTGGATGCCGATATTGCGCACGCGTTAATGAGTATCAACGCGGTGAAAGGCGTTGAAATTGGAGATGGCTTTGATGTTGTCAGCCAAAAAGGCAGTGAACACCGCGACATTCTTACTCCGGATGGATTTGGTAGTAACCATGCGGGTGGTATCTTAGGCGGCATTTCAACAGGCCAAGATATTGTTGCTAACATTGCACTTAAGCCAACTTCGAGCATCACTGTGCCGGGTGAGACCATCACTAAGCAAGGTGAGTCAACGGAGCTGATTACTAAAGGGCGTCATGACCCATGTGTGGGTATTCGTGCAGTGCCGATTGCGGAAGCGATGCTAGCGATTGTGGTACTGGATCATTTACTGCGCCATCGTGGTCAAAACCATGGCGTGACGACAGAAACACCACAAATCTAGTTATAGATAGTGTTTAGATAAGGTAGCCCCGACAGTCATGTCGGGGCTATTTTTTATGCGGTCAAAACGTCGTGGAAATCGATCTTTTTACCCGTTTCTCTATCCATGAGTAGCACACGTGTTTCTTCTTCAATAGCGGCGTTGATCGCTAGCGGCGCAAGGTCAGCAAGCTCGAATGTGCAGTTGGTTTCAAGAAGTCGAGGCTGTCCATTCTGGAGAACAGTGATAGTACGTAGCTCTGGGCTAACAAAGGCGAAGCGAGGCTGTGTTTGAGTCATGGTGATCTCTAATTTATATTTTTGTAAATTTCAGCACGTTATTCGACCAACCACAAAACTTTGTTCGTAAGCATAAGTAATTAATTTGCTTACGTGTGCTTACGTCTCATGTGCGACATACCACACACGCCCCCTCTCCAAAAAAAGCCAAAAGCCGATAGGAGATCAACTTTTGGCTACGCGGAGGATTACGATTTAGACGCTATCCAGTTGTTGATACTTTCTTCTACCACTTCCATCGGTTGTTGACCGTAACGAAGTAACTGATCATGGAACTCAGCATAATCGAACTTGTTACCTAGTTGCGATTGCGCTTTGTCGAGCATCTCCTTAATCACCAAATAGCCAGATTTATAGGAAACGGCTTGTCCCACATGAGCGGCGTAGCGATAGCTTTCCGATTCAATATCACCATCTCCGAGGGCAGAATTCGCCCGCATATAGTCGCGAGCTTGTTGAATACTCCAACCTTTGGCGTGAATGCCTGTGTCGACGGCTAGGCGCATATTTCTCAATTGGGCTTCGTTGAGGCTACCAAAGTACTGTAAGGCATTGCACTCTTGCTCATTGGTATAGATGCCACCTTGGAATTGACTGTAGTCCAAGTTTGGCAAACACATGCCGTTACCATTGGTGAAGTTAGGCACGCCGTTGTCGTTCAGCTTTCCGTAGATACCCATTTCTAATCCTAGCCACTCGGTGTAAAGCGCCCAACCCTCGCCATAGGCGGTGTACCAAATGTCATCCATATAGCTTGGGATATTTGCTGGTGGATACTCGCTTGCATAGGCGTGCTGGAAGTGATGACCTGGCGCTGCCTCATGGAGCAGAAGGGTTGAAACGTTCCATTTTTGTAAACTGTAGTCTGGGTTGGTATTGAGGGTGAACACATTGTTGTCGTAGGACGCGACGCCATCGTAGCGCTCGCCGCCAGCTGGGGTTGGTTCAATCGTGTAGTCTGTCTTGATGGGTTTAAAATATTGCGCAACCACGTCGTTTGCGTTGTTTTTGAACGCATAGTAATCGAGCAGTGCGCTTTCACAAGCTGATTGATCCGAAGCCGCCTTACAGGTTGTTTCATGAGGTGTTCCAGAGATAAGTGCGCCATCTCGACCATAGAAAAATTGCTCACTGTTCAAGTAAGCAAAAAATTCTGGCAGGTCAATTTCTCCCGTATTGGTGACAAGATGGAATGTACGAATTGTCACCGCTTGCGTGTCTGGATCTCTAAATGCCGCTTTTACTGTGGAGCCGCGTTTGTCGACGACCAATCGCGCGACTCGGATCATCTCAGCCTTTGCCTCGGCGACCAGTTTTTCGCCTAACGAGTAGAGCTCCTGAGCCGGCTTCCCTGTGGTACTGTTTCTATCCAAGTGCCACTGATACCAAGCTTGCCCATTGGGTAAATCACCCCAACCGATATGTTGATCGCTCAGTGTGCCTTCTCCACGTGCCGTTTGCAGGTAGTCGGTACTTAGATAGTTGAGCAAGTCGTCGCTCGCTTTGATGGCACTATCTACAGCAGACTGATACTCCTCAACAAAACTTGGTTCATATCCTGATTGCGTTTTCAAATCGTTCAAGCCGACTTTCAATATCGCCCAATCATCAGCCGCTATGGTAGCAAGGCTATTTTGATAGAGTCTTTCCACCAGTACTTTGGGTAGTTGGATCTGCTCCAACTGACCAAGTTGGTATTGACTATGTAGGTTGCGCACCCAGGACGTGTATTCATTGAGTTTGGTTAACTGAGCAAAATAGCTTTGGTGATTTTCAGCATCATTTGCAATCGCTGCGCCGGCGTCTTCAGCGTTCCACTGCATATAGTTGTAGAAATGGGTCAGGGGTACATCAGGGTTGCCAAATCTGGCATTGGCAAAGGTCGCTCCTCGAATAGCGATTTCCCGATCGAAGCGGAAGGTATCGAAGTAGACCTTTTCCTCATCGGTCAGCTGTGTGCGATCAATTTGCATCAGTTGGTCAAGGTAGCTTCTATCCAGCGTCTGACGTGTCAACGCCATTTGATCATTCACGAGACCATATTCTGTCGCGTCGAGTTGAGCGCTTTGTGCCGAATAGTTATCGATAAGTTGATTTAACTGCAAAGAAGCTGAAGGGGTAGGTGCAGTCGAACAGCCTGAGAGTACAAAGGTGATGAGAGCCGAACATGCAGTAACAGATAAGTGCTTTTTCATCGTTGAGTCCTTATTTGGATTAGTGGTCAGCGCTGTGGTGAACGGTATGTCGATTGTCGTTATTAGGAGGTGACACACGATGGGCACCAAAGCTCATGATTACTCCCTGTCTGTTTAGATTATCGAACCCATCCGCAAAAAATTGTGTATTGGTTCACAGTCGATCTAGCCGAATTTTTAGTCCATTTACGTTGGTTTTATGCATGATGAATGGATATCCGATATCGGTGTGAATCGTTACCAAGTGTCTTTTTCTGAGTGCAGATTCAAGCGCAAGAACTGCATATATTTCAATAATGTCCTGAAGCTTGTGATGGCATTTTGTTCAATAGTGCCAAAGCGTTCACATAAATGGCAGTTTGATTATTGATTGGTGGATATTTATGTGGTGAATGATTTTGGGACGTTATTAGGGACAAATCCCTGTTGAATGTGAGCGTTCTCTCTCATATGTGTGCAATTGAATGTTACAGGGATGTTTTTAGGAGATTTAAATCACATTTGAGGTGTGGTTAAGTTAATAATATTCACGCTGTTTATTAACAACATAATGAATAATGCAAATGAAAAAGACCCTACTATCCAGCGCGATCTTTTTATCGCTCTCTTTTCCCGCGTTAGCCGCAGACGGCGATATTCACCAAGTCACGATCCTTGGTACCTCTGATTTACATGGTCATTTCATGCCGTGGGATTACGCTGCGGACAAACTGAACATGCGTGGCAGCTTGAGCCAGATAGCAACCAAGGTGAAAGAGATTCGAACAGAGCAACCAAACACCATTCTTGTTGACGCAGGTGACACCATTCAAGGCAACTTTGTCGAGACATTCAAAGATGAACCTGTTGACCCAATGATGCTTGGTTTCAACGAAATGAAATACGATGTTTGGGTATTAGGCAACCACGAGTTTGATTTTGGCTTGGGCGTGTTAAATCGTTCACTAAAGCAGTTTAAAGGCCAGTCGCTAGGTGGAAACATCAAACGTCCAGACGGCAATCCATTTCTTCCAGGTTACACAGTGATTGAGCGCGGAGGCATCAAAATTGGTGTGATAGGGATGGATACGCCGATGACACAAGTGTTTGCAGAAGGGACGAATCGTCTCGAAGGCGTAACGTTTACCAATCCGACGCTAGAAGTGAAAAAAGTCATTGAGCAAATTGATGACAAGGTTGATGCCATCGTACTTGTCGCACATATGGGCGTAGACAATGAAAACGATATTGCCAATACCGGCGTGACTGATATTGCTAATGCCAACCCAGAGCTTGATGCCATCGTCGCAGGTCACATGCATACTCGCATTGATAAGGCAGTGGTCAATGGTGTGATTATCACAGAGCCAGATAAATATGGTCGAGCGCTCTCTCGTGTCGATTTGCAATTTGAGGAGCGAGATGGCCAGTTCACTCTCGTCAACAAAGACAGCTTTACCTATAAAATCAAAGGTATCGACTCCGACGAGGAAATGGAGGCGTTGTATCAGCCATATCATAAGCGTTTAAGAGAGATGGCTAACAGAGAGGTTGCTGAGTTAACGGGCGTTGACTTGGTTCCTGAAAATGAAATCCGCGGTATCCCTCAGGTACATATTCAAGATACAGGTATCAGTGCTCTGTTCCAAGAAGCGAGCTTCCATTACGCGCCAAAGGCGAATGTGATTGCTCTGCAAATTGATAACGACAACGCCGAGCTTGATGTCGGTCCTATCAAAGCGAAAGATATTGCTTACAACTACCAGTATGCGGGCGGCGAAATTACGGTTTACCAAATGACGGGTAAAGAACTGAAAACGTATATGGAGTGGTCTGCGGGTTACTTTAACTCTGTGAAACCGGGAGATGTGACTTACAGCTTTGATCCAGAGCGACGAGCGTCTAAATACTCGACCAATGACTTTTTTGCCGGTGTGACGTACAAGATTGACTTGACCAAGCCAAAAGGAGAGCGCATTACCGACCTTAAATTTTCTGATGGCTCAGCCGTTACTGACAAGAGTGATGTGCGCATTGGTATGAATAGCTATCGTATGGGCCACCTGACCAAAAAAGGCGGTGTACTTGAAGGGCGTTCGTTCCCTGTGTTGTTTGATACAGAGGCGGAATATGGTGAAGAGCAGGGCACCATTCGCAACCTGACGATTCGCTACTTAACAGAGCAAAAGCAAGGTACCTATGAAGGTAAGCCACAACAGCGCTGGCAACTTGTCGGGTTGGATGATAGCTACAATGAACAACGCGAGATCGTTAAGACGCTGATTAATAGCGGCGAAATTTCTGTGCCAAGCAGTGAAGATGGTCGATACACCAACATAGCTTCTATCAACGTGAAAGATTGGTTGTTTACTTCGGCGAAAGAGCAACAAAATGCGTTGGCTCTTCGCGAAGCTCAGTTGGTTGATGCGTCTGAGGGGGAAAAACACAAGCTTGAGCGAGAGATAGCCTTGATTAAAGCGTTAAACTAATAGCGAAAAGGCTTGGGATTCCCAAGCCTTTTTTAATCAATGAATCGAGCTCTCAGCTTCCAATTGGAAGGAAGGGAGACGCCATTTGAATCGCACCGCCGCCATACGCAGCACGTAGCCAACGACCAAGGTGGATATGGTGGCTGTGACATCATTGATGCCAAACTCGAGCAGAGCAAGGTACAGCCCAGAGGCAACGAGGGCGACAGACGCATAGAGCTCTTCATGTAGGACTAACGGGGTTTGACGACAAATCAGGTCGCGAAGAAGACCACCAAAAACGCCAGTCACAAGAGCGGAAACCATACAAATCATCGCATGATGTCCCATGCCCATCGCAATCTTAGTGCCGATGATACTAAAGACGATTAAACCCAGCGCATCTAGGCGGATGAACAAACCTTTCAGTTTAATCACCCATTTCGCCAAGCCAGTGGTAAGCACGCCCGCAATGCAGGTGATCGCCAAAAATTCAGGATTCTTCACCCAACCTAGCGGGTAGTGACCCAGCAAAATATCACGCACAGTACCGCCACCAATCGCGGTCGCACTGGCTACCAACATAACCCCAAACCAGTCCATTTTTCTGCGACCGGCGCTCAAAGCCCCAGTCATCGCTTCTGCTGTGATACCAATGATATATAAAACGCTGAGTAACATTGTTGTTGCCTTAAATCGTGCAGATTTATGCTTCTGCCATCATATAAATTAAGGCGTGAGTGTAGTGGGAAATGTGATCGGTGACGAATGAGTTTTTGTGACCGCGAAAACGTTTATCCGATAACTTTTTCTAATGCCAGTATCATTTGTGTGGGGATTTGCATTGAAGACAGAACATGCGACAATGCTCGCGCTGTAAATATCACCGAATATCAAGCTATGACCCACGAGTATCAAGACTTAATCACCATTTTTAACCGTACATTTTTGGCTGAGTACAACACCCAATTAGAACTGGGTGGTGACGAACCCATTTACCTGCCTGCCGATGAGTCTCATCCCCATCATCGGATTATTTTTGCTCGTGGTTTTTACGCCTCTGCTTTGCATGAAATTGCGCACTGGTGTGTCGCAGGTCCTGAGCGTCGGTTACTGGAAGATTTTGGTTATTGGTATGAGCCTGATGGACGTACCGAGCAAGTCCAAGCTGAGTTTGAAAAAGTAGAGGTTCGTCCGCAAGCCTATGAGTGGATACTCGCAATGAGTGCTGGGTTTCCATTTAGCGTCAGTTGTGACAACTTAAATGGCGACTTTGAGCCAGACCGAATTGGATTTATGACCAAAGTGCATGCTGAAGTGGAAAAGATTTTCGACCAAGGCATACCTCTACGAGTCAAAATGCTATCGGATGCAATGAGAGACTTTTATCAAATACCACCGTTAACCATTGATCAATTTGTTGTTCAGTAAATTCAAAGAAAGAAGCCGCTTGGAGCGGCTTCTTTGTGTATCCTCTTTGTGGATATAGGCGAGTAAGTGTAAGCTTATTGGATGTACCAAACCGTCTTCGCTTGACCATCATGCTGATGTTGATAGTAACGGACTGGTACCCCTTGCTCCATAACGGAAACAACCGCCACCAATGAGTCACAATGATTCGCAACCCGAAGATCAAACTGCCCACTGCCTTGTTTCAAGCTGGCTTTGATTAAACACTGGTCATAGTCAATGTTTGCTTTACCCGCGCTGTTGTCACAAATCGCAATGTAGGCTTGTTTGCCATCAAGGTCGGCGAGGTCGACATCCACTGACAAGTGGTACACAGACTCAAGCGTGTTTTCTTTGTCTATTTTAAGATCTTGCAGTGTAGGGGTTGCTGCGCCAGAACTTCCAGCGCTTGGCGAGGAAGAACCGCCACCACCGCCACCACCACAGGCAGTCAGACTTAATGAGAAGCAGGTGACTAGGTAAAGTTTCGTTAACGTGTTCATCGGCTTCTCCTTAGTCTTGATAAATTTTGTTGAGGTTTGAGTTGGCGTACCAGGTCGGAGACGTACCGCCTGAGCTGTCTTGTGCGAAGCCAGCAAATTGAGAATAGGCTTCAAGAATGTTGACTCTTTCCAGCGGGTGCTTCCAACTGATAGGGATCTCGATTGCCCAAGGTAGACCGTTAGCGTCGTGATAGTGAGTGTTTCCCGATGACGCATCTACGCCTTTGGACTTGTACGCTGGGTTGAACTTACTGGTCGGTGCTTTATTCTTAAGGTGAATCTCGAGTCCACGGCCAGGATAGCCGCCAGACACTTCCAGACCAACATCGCCGTAGTAATGACCTGGCGCAGCAAAGATGAATGGGTCATAAGGGAACGCAGGCATCACATCTGTGCTGATGGCATTTTTCATCGACAGCGTGAGCTGCCAAGTGGGTCGGTAGCTGGTTCCACAGTTTGTTTGAGTTCGGAACATGGTACAGTTTTCGGCTTCGCCAGCTTCTGTTATGTCCCACAGGTCTTCGTGAATGATAAAGACGGCATCTGTTGTGCCTTCTTCCAGCACTGCGCCTTCTGCTTCAACGTTGTTGACCGTCAACACAACTGAGTCTTGTTTAATGTCGCTGCGAGCAACGTTAGGTAAGCGGATCGCGAAACCTGAACGGTTGTCCCCACCCAATGCGGCGATTTGACCTTCAATCTTAAGTCGAATCACCTGATCGTTTAACTGATACTCTGTGAACTTGACGTTCATCAGGACGTCGTTCATGTCATAGTCTCCGACAAGTGGGTACTGATCTTCATAAGCGAAGGTGACGTGAGATGCGCCCGTTGGGTAGCTTTCCGTTACCACTCCACTTTCGGTAATGTCTATCTGGTAATCTTCGACCTCACCAGCTGGCACGCCGCCAGATGGACCGATCCCCGATGTGTTGGACAGTCTAAATCTTGCCCAAGTTTGCCCTACATTTGCCCATGTCGGGACTGAGAAAAAGACATCACTGGTACCGTCACTGACACTGAGATCGCTAATGATGCGTTCGCTACTTTCAAAGCTGCCATCTCGATCGAAGTCTATCCACGCATTAAGGACAGAATCACTGCTTGCACCATTAACGGTGGCGATGATTTTACTGGTTTGTCCGACCTGAACTGGGACGGGAAACTGGATACCATCGTCGTCATTGCTGCCATCTGATTCATCATCGCTGAGTGGATATGGGCTGCCATCTGACTCACCATCCACTAATGCGCCGAGTTTAAGATCCGATAGACCGTGTCTTGCCCCAAGCTGAGCGTAAGAGGTTTGATAGCTATCCGGGGCATCGCCGAAATCGGTGTAAATGCTCGGTTCTACAGGAGCGAGAGCACAACGCGCACCATCGTTCGAATTACTTGATGGTCCGTAAGCGAAAAAGGCGGCGCTTGAAGCATTGCCATTGATGTCTATCCGAAATACGTAACCGTTGCTGTTGTTGCTTCCGTAAAGATTGCCATCGACATCAAAATAGATCGCGCCAAACGTCAATTTGTATCCCAGTTCGACTTTGTCTAACACTTGATTGAGTCGTGTTGATGTGCCGCTGTTCACATCAATTTCCCACAAATATCCGTTCGCATCGATGGAGTAGGCGAGGCCGTTATCGGGATGAAAGGCGAGATCATAAATGGCTAGATTACCAAATTGGCTTGAGTTGGCGACGAGCGTCATTACTTGCGTGACTAGATCAACTTTATAGAGTCCATAGTTCGGGCGATAGCCATACCAAGCGTTTTCATCCAAAGCCACATCCCCCACGTAAATTGAGGCAGGAACGCCTGTTGGTTTGCTGATAGATAGCGGGTATTTGACAAAGTTCGCGTCAATTTTGGTCAGAGATTGTGATCCGTAATCCCAACCGTAGATAAAGTCATCATGCTGGCTGTACCCTACCGCGTTAATTTTGTCTGCTCCCAACGAAGAGTCGAGCACAACGTAGCTGCCCAAATCGATATTCACGCCATAGGCGACAGGCGCACTTGATGGACTTTGAATAAGAAATGCTTCTGATGGGCAATCCGTAAAAGGCGTTTCTGCGTTGGTGTACGTGGTGAAACCTTGCGCGGTTAAGAATAGCGTTAACCCTTGGAGGATCTGATTTAATTTCATTGTACTTCCTCGGTCTGGTGTGTGGTTATCACTGAAATTGCACAGAGCGTGCCATAGTCTCAAGCCTTGCTGTATATAGGGTTTGCGTTCACATTCTCAATGTGAGAAGCTTCATCATCCTTTTTGAGACGCAAACTGATTTAGGCAACGCATCACCATGATTATTGAATTTGAAGAGAAGCTTCTTGAGCTGATTGACGCACGAATTTCCTCCGCCTCAGATGATGAACTGTTCGCGGGTGGTTACTTGCGAGGCCATATTTCCTTGTCTGCTGCTGCTTGTGAAGAAGAGGGCATCAATGACATTGAAACGCTGCGAGCTCGCATTGAAGCAAGTCTGGATGCGGCTCGCTCAGAGTTAACGCCAGCAGACAGAACCATCGTCAATGATCTGTGGCAAGAGCTTGCAAACATGGCGTGATGCCGGGCAGAATTGTATTGGATAAGGGGTTGTTCGAATTTTTCGAACAACCCCTTTCTATTTTTGCGCTTGTTGGTCTTTCGCTCGCTCGATAATCTAGTCATACAAACCAAGAGACAGGATAGACATCATGAGAATCGTAGCATTTGGCGCATCAACCAGTTCAACTTCAATCAACAAAGCACTAGCAACCTATGCTGCTCAACAAGTAGAAGGCGCAGAAGTGCAAGTTCTCGACATCAATAATTATGATGTCCCAATGTTTAGCGAAGACAAAGAGAAAGAAATTGGCCAAGCAGAGGGCGCGCAGCAGTTTTTGGCAGATTTAGCTGAAGCGGACGCAATTGTCGTTTCATACGCAGAGCACAATGGTTACTACCCAGCGGCGTACAAAAACTTGTTTGACTGGGCTAGCCGTATCGACCGCAGTGTGTTCCAAAACAAACCAGTGGTGTACTTAGCGACTTCTCCAGGTCCTGGTGGCGCGCAAACGGTGTTGGCCTCGGCAGTTGCTTCAGCTCCTTATTTTGGTGCAGAGGTGAAAGCGTCGGTTTCCGTACCAAGCTTCTACGACAACTTCGACTTTGCAACGTGTAGCATCAACAACCCAGAGATTGCAGCCGAGATTAAACAAGCGGTTAGTCAGCTATAATCAACAGACAAATTCAAAAAAGGAACGCATATGCGTTCCTTTTCTTTTTTAGCCGTTGTTTACAGTTCGGTAATAGCTTTGCCTTTTTTCAGCTTTCGAACCCACATTCGACTTGGGTGGAGTTGCTCCAATACATCGACAGGCAAGGGAAGCGGGTCGCCACAGATCTGCGAAGCCAACGTTTCTGCCATTAACGGTGCTGAGCTCAATCCGCGTGAGCCCAAACCAAGTAAGCAGAACAAGTTGTCGTACTGAGGAACCGGTTCAATTTGATCGTCGTGTTTTTGGTTTAAATCCTGATACGCATCCAAGATCTGTTCGAACTGGCCAACGTTGCCAACAAACGGCAAGTGGTCACGACTGACGCAGCGAATACCTTGGCGTGATTGGTTGCTGGTAGTATCGACCTCTTGTGGCCAAGTTTGGTTTGGAATGCAGTGACGGAGCTTGTCGCCGTTTTCCTGTTGAGCGACAGGGTCAAATACGTTGTCTAAATTTGAACGATCATAGCTCGCGCCAATGCAGTGGTGCCCGTTATTGGGATTAACCGGCGTCATATACCCGTCGTAGCACAATACCGTTTTCAGATTCTTTAGAGCATCCGTGGTTGGTATATGGCTGACTTGGCCTTTGACTTGCCCTAGTGGCACTTTGGCCGTTTGCATCAGTTCGTCAAATTGATGGCCATTAGCAATCACTACTGTGTCGTGTTGGAAGGTGTTGTCTCCCGAGGCCACAATCCAAGCTTGCGTCTCTTCGTTCCACTCTAAAGAGTCAACCTTGCAATCAAAATGCGCAGTGAACTGACCGCTCTGCGATAAATGGGAGAAAAGCCCTTGGGTTAATTGGAACGGGCACAACCAACCTGCGAGCGGGTAGTGGACGCTCGACATATCAATGGGCAATCCAATCATTTCGCTGGTTTTTTCAGGGGAAAGCTTATGGATGAGTTGGGCGTCAAAATTGCCTTCTAGCATCTTATCGAGTTTTTTGCTTGATGATTCGTCCCACATCAACTGTGTGACGCCGCACCAATCATGGTCAAAATCAATGTTGTCCGCAGCTTGCTCTACGAACTGACGTGCAAAAAGAAAACCAGGCGCAAAAACGCGAGAAACGCCACTGTGTGAGCCATTCAGTAATGGATAAACGGCGCCTTGTCGATTGCCCGATGCCCCTTGTGCAGGCTCCTCATCTTGGCAGTATAGGGTGACAGATTTACCGCGGCGAATCAGCGTTGTGGCGAGGGTCGCGCTGGCGATGCCACCACCAATAATAGCAATCGATTCGGCTTTACTACTCTGGCTACGAGCAAACCAAGGCTTGATGTTGCTGTTTTTTACTCGTTGGTTCAACGTACCAGCAATCATTTCTCGCTTAGTGCCAAAACCTTTAACCTTTTTCATCTCGAAACCGGCTTCGATCAATCCTCGGCGTACGAAACCAGCGGCGGTGAACGTCGCGCAGCTACAATCCTCTTTGGCTAAGCTTGCCATGCCGTTAAATAGATCTTGGTTCCACATTTCCGGATTTTTGCTTGGCGCAAAGCCATCAAGGAACCAAGCATCAATGATGCCGTTCTCTGTGACTGGAACTTTGGGCATGCAGTCTTTGATATCACCAAACCACAAATCAAGGGTGATCGCGCCATCTTCAAGCACGATACGGTGACATTCAGGCACTGCGATAGGGTAGTGCTGCTGAAGTTTCTGAGCGAAGTCTGCAAGTTCTGGCCACGCTTCATGCGCTTTGATGAGATCGGCTTTACTTAGGGGGTACTTCTCAAAACTGATAAAATGCAGCTCTTTTAGTGGAGCTTGCGGGTTTTGCAGCCTAAATTGATTGAACCATTGCCAAACAGCCAGAAAATTAAGCCCAGTACCAAAACCCGTTTCACCAATCACAAAGCGTTGTTGGTCAAATTCTTGCCAACGTTGTGGCAGATGATTTTGCTGTAAAAACACGTAACGAGTTTCTTCTAACCCATTAACGTTAGAAAAATAGACATCGTCAAATTGGTCAGAAACGGGGGTGCCAGCGTCATTCCAGTCAAGTTGTGCATTGGTAATCGAGGTCATAGCGTCTGATTTTTTGTGATAAAGGCAATAAAGTTGGTGCGATTGTACGGATTTATGGGAAAGCTGACCACTTTTCCGGGGTAACTTAGTTATTATCTAGCGGATTTTAGAATTATAGGAATGTCATAATGAAACGTGTCGTAATCACCGGTATGGGTATTGTTTCAAGTATCGGTAACAACGTCGAAGAAGTTTTAGCGTCTCTACAAGAAGGTAAATCTGGTATTACTGCCTCTGAGCAGTTCAAAGAGCAAGGTCTTCGTTCTCAAGTTTGGGGTGATCTAAAAATCAATCCTGCTGAGCACATTGATCGCAAACAGATGCGCTTTATGGGTGATGCGGCTGCGTATGCATACCTATCCATGCAGCAAGCGATTGAAGACGCTGGCCTATCTGAAGACCAAGTATCAAACGAACGTACAGGTATCGTTGCAGGCTCTGGTGGTGCTTCTGCGCTAAACCAAGCACTGGCAGTAGATACCATGCGCGCGAAAGGCGTGAAACGCGTAGGTCCTTACATGGTACCTCGTACAATGTCTTCAACGGTTTCTGCATGTCTAGCTACTCCATTTAAAATTCGTGGTGTGAACTACTCAATGAGCTCTGCGTGTGCGACGTCTGCTCACTGTATTGGTCACGCGATGGAGCTAATCCAACTTGGTAAGCAAGACATCGTATTCGCAGGTGGTGGCGAAGAGCTAGATTGGTCTCAAACCATGATGTTTGATGCGATGGGTGCACTGTCGACTAAGTACAATGAAACGCCTGAGAAAGCCTCTCGTACCTACGATGCAAACCGCGATGGTTTCGTTATCTCTGGTGGCGGCGGCATGCTAGTGGTTGAAGAACTTGAGCACGCATTGGCTCGTGGCGCGAAAATCTACGGTGAGATCGTGGGCTACGGTGCGACTTCTGATGGCTACGACATGGTTGCGCCATCAGGTGAAGGTGCGGTGCGTTGTATGAAGATGGCAATGCAAGATGTTGACGGTATCGACTACATCAACACTCACGGCACTTCAACGCCGGTTGGCGACGTGAAAGAGCTTGGTGCTATTCAAGAGCTATTCGGTGAGAGCAGCCCTGCAATCTCCGCAACAAAAGCAATGACAGGTCACGCACTAGGTGCAGCTGGCGTGCATGAAGCAATTTACTCAACACTGATGCTAGACAACAACTTTGTCGGACCAAGTATCAATGTCGAGAATCTAGACGAAGCTGCTCAAGGTCTTGATATCGTAACAGAAAAACGCGATGTAGAATTGACCACAGTAATGTCTAACAGTTTTGGTTTTGGTGGTACTAACGCAACTCTAGTTATCAAGAAGTACCAAGGCTAACTGAACTTGCTGAGTTATCTCGGCAATCCAGTTTCCAGAGCTGACTGGTTCTTTTGTTAGTACTGGTCGAACAGACGCAGACTCTGACCCATGGAGAGCGGGTCAGGATCCTTTTGTTCTGGAACTTTGCCCGGCTTAATGCCGGGCATTTTTCTTTCTGCTCAACAATCACCTCGACACCGTGAGTGCTTTTCTGCACAATCAAATAAATTTTTTACACTTCACATGAAAGTCGCGCATTTAAAGTCATGAAAATCCTTATCGATGAAAATATGCCTTACGCCGAGCAGCTTTTTAGTCAGCTTGGTGAGGTAGTCTTAAAGCCTGGTCGAACACTTACCGCCGATGATCTGATTGATGTCGATGCATTGATGATTCGTTCAGTCACTAAAGTTAACGCAGAACTCATTTCTAAAGCCAATAAACTGAAGTTTGTTGGCACCGCAACCGCAGGTATGGATCACGTTGACCAAGCTTTGCTGACAGAGAAAGGCATCTTTTTTACGGCGGCACCTGGCTGCAACAAAGTTGGCGTGGCTGAATATGCGTTTAGCGTGATGATGGTATTGGCTCAGCAGCATGGTTTCTCTGTGTTTGATAAAACCATAGGTATCATTGGTGCAGGACAAGTGGGAAGCTACCTTCAGCAATGCCTTGAAGGTATCGGTTTAAATGTATTGATCAACGATCCGCCTAAACAGGCAGCGGGCGACCCACGTGAATTTACTGAGCTTGATACCCTGTTGGAGCAAGCTGACATCATCACACTGCACACTCCGATCACTCGTGACGGTGAGTATCCAACTCACCATATTCTTGATTCGGCGCGTTTGGAGCAACTGCGTGGCGATCAGATTCTGATCAATGCAGCACGTGGCCCTGTGGTCGATAACGCTGCGTTGAAAGCGCGTTTACAGCGAAATGATGGCTTTATTGCAGCGCTGGATGTATTTGAATTCGAACCAGAGGTTGATATGGAGCTTCTGCCTCTGCTAGCATTCGCAACCCCTCATGTTGCAGGCTATGGCCTCGAAGGGAAAGCTCGCGGTACGACGATGATCTTTAATAGTTACTGCGAGTTCTTAAACAACGAATTACATGCGCATGCCAGTGATTTGCTGCCAACCGCGCCTGTTCCTACTATGGTACTGGACAGAGCGTGGGATGAAGCAACGCTGCACAACATCACGCAGTTAATCTATGATGTGCGTAAAGATGACGCCTTGTTCCGTCGAGAAATCAGTAAGCCAGGTTCATTTGACCTGATGCGTAAAAATTACTGGGATCGTCGAGAGTACAGCGCGGTCACGCTAGTCGGTGATGAGTCATGTAACTTAGCGCCACTGGCTAAATTAGGTTTTCAGGTTGAGGTAAGTCAATGAGCCAACAGTATAATGTTGCCGTTTTAGGTGCGACCGGTGCGGTCGGTGAAACAATTTTGGAAGTGCTTCAAGAGCGCAAATTCCCTGTCGGTGAGATCTTTCTTCTAGCCAGTGAGCGTAGTGAAGGCAAGACCTACCGCTTCAATGGTAAGACAGTTCGCGTACAAAACGTCGAAGAGTTTGATTGGTCTCAAGCGCACATTGCCCTATTCTCTGCAGGCGGAGAGCTATCTGCAGAATGGGCGCCAATCGCCGCAGATGAAGGCGTGATCGTGATCGATAACACCTCGCAGTTCCGTTACGAATACGATATCCCGCTCGTGGTTCCAGAAGTGAACCCAGAAGCGATCGCCGAGTTTCGTAACCGCAATATCATTGCTAACCCGAACTGCTCAACCATCCAAATGCTGGTGGCACTAAAACCAATTCATGATGCAGTAGGTATCGAGCGAATCAACGTTTCGACATATCAATCTGTTTCTGGTGCTGGCAAAGCGGGTATTGATGAGCTTGCAGGACAAACAGCAAAACTGTTGAACGGTATGCCAGCAGAAAATAATCAGTTCTCTCAACAGATTGCATTCAACTGTATTCCACAAATCGATCAGTTCATGGAGAACGGCTACACCCGTGAAGAAATGAAAATGGTGTGGGAGACGCAAAAAATCTTCAACGATCCAGCTATCACAGTGAACCCAACGTGCGTTCGTGTGCCGGTTTTCTACGGTCATGCAGAAGCCATTCACCTAGAAACCTGTGCGCCAATCGATGCTCAAGAAGTGATCAACTTACTTGAAAATACTGACGGTATTGAAGTATTCCAAGGAGAAGATTTCCCAACGCAAGTGCGTGATGCAGGCGGTAAAGATCACGTAATGGTTGGTCGTATTCGCAATGACATCAGCCATCACAGTGGCGTGAACTTGTGGGTGGTTGCTGACAACGTTCGTAAAGGGGCGGCAACCAATGCCGTGCAGATTGCAGAAGTGCTGATCCGCGATTACTACTGATTTGCATATTGATACGATTGTCAAAGCCTCACCGTTGTGTGAGGCTTTTTTAATCGATTAAAGAAAAAATGTGTGAGATTACTGCGATTATCGCTTTAGCCACACATTTTTTGGTTCTATATCTATAGTTTTGCCCGCTTTATCCGATATATTTAACAGATCACTGTATATTTAAATTAATTGAGCACATAGCTGAGCCTTATATGCGTCGACTTCTACAGCGTCTACTATTGCCACTCGCAATGGTTGCCGTGACTCAAACATCTATCGTAAGCGCAGAGAGTATCCGCCTAAAGGGACCGAATGGCGAGATCCAATCGTCTCCTCAATTCTCTGAGTCTGTATCTAATGGCCTGCGCAGTGCAGAGCCTTCTCTTTTCTATGGCCCAACAACAGGGCAAGAAACCTTATGGGGAATCGCTACTCAACTGCGCCCCAATACGTCTGTTTCAATTCAACAAACGCTTTATTCCATTTTCCAGCTTAACCCTCAAGCGTTTGACAACCAGAACATCCATGAACTCATACCAGGCAGCACACTGCGTGTTCCATCACTAGCGCAGATTCAAGGCGTTTCCACTCAGCAAGCCGTTAATGTTATGGCGGCGCACAAAGCTCGATTAGAACAGGTGACTCAAAATTCAACGCCAACGGCGGTTCAACCGAGTGCACCTGAAGCTCCAGTGACTGAGGCTAGCACCTCTACTCCACCAAAGACTGAAGCCGTTGTTGAGACAAAGCCTGAAACGCCACTTGAGCAAATTGCTCAGCAGGAAAAGACCGCGCAGGTCAATACGCTAGAGCGCCAACTAGAAAGCTCCGAAGGCGAGCTAATGGCGCTAGAAGAAAAGAACCACAAGCTTCGATTAATGCTAGCGCAGGTTCAGTCAGAAGTTGACGTGCTTAAAGACGAGCTCGGTGATGAAGAACGCATCCGCAACGAAGTCGAAAAACTGTTAGAAGCAGAGAGAATGCGTGTTGCGGAAGAGCAAAAAATGGCGCCTTCGTCTCTCGATAAATTCTTCTCCAACACTTGGTTGGTGGCTGCGCTCGCAATTATTCCTGGGCTACTTATCGGCTTGTTAGTGGTTATGCTACTTGGCCGCCGTAATAAGCAAGAAGAGAGTGCGCCAGAGGCTCAGCAGGAGACGCCGCAACCTCAAACCGTTGCTCCGGTTGCCGCAGAAACGATGAATGAAGACATCGATGATGATTTGTTACTCGATGACGATCTGTTCGGCGACTCAAATGACGATGAAGCCTTGTTTGGTGATGAAGGTGAATTAGGTAAATCGGACGAAGATGATGTCTTCGCTGATTTGGACGATAGCGATTTAGATTTTAACCTAGAAGGTGAGGACGGCGATGACCCATTCGCGGGTATCGGTGACGATGGGGATCTAGATGAATCCCTCACTGATGGTGATATGGGCTCTAGCGGCATCAGTGTCAACAGCGACGACAAAGCGCTCGGTCTAGAAGAGATGGAGCGTGCGCTGGACGAAGTCGTGATCGATGACGGAGATGACGAAGGTTTCGATCTCTCTGATGAAGGCGATATGTCGCAAGAAGCGCTCGACTCATTGCTTGCTGAAGACGGTGAGTCGGAAGAGCTTGATGGCGGTAGTCTTGACCAATCAATGTTGGATGATCTGTTCAGTGAGATCGAAGATGATGGCAATGAAAGTTTAGATTTCGATAATTTGCTAGATGAAGGGGACGACTTCGATCTTAGTGATGAAGACGAAACATCGCTAGAAGAGCCGAGTTTGGCCTCCGATAGTGAAATCGACGATATTTTCGCTCAGATGGAAGCTCAGGCTGACTTAGAAACACTTGAAGCCAATTCAATCGATGAAACGGCTCTCCTCGATGAGATGCTTGAGGAAGAGACCACTGCGATTGATGAAAATAGCACAGATCTTCTTGATGAGTTGCTGGCGGATAACGTTGAAGAGCCAGAACAACCAGCTTCAGAGTTGGAAGGTGAAGACCTCTTTGACGAACTGATCGGCCTAAATGATGACGAATCGGCCATTGACACTGAAAGCACCGACCTGCTGGATGAGTTGGTTGATGAGTCTGAAGAGAGTGACGAGTTTAATCTTGATGGCGAGTTAGATGAGCTGATTGGCGCCGATGCAGTCAGTGAAGAGTCGAGCTCGCTTGATGATAGTACAGATTTACTTGACGAACTTTTTGACAGTGCAGATGAAGAAGAGTCGTTAGGTGATGAAGGAACCGATCTATTTGAAGAGTTGCTTGAGATTGAAAAGCAGAATCTACAAGACGATGCGCAACCTGAGCCTGAAGCCGATATCACCGAAGCGAGCCAACCACAAGAGTTGGAAGAGCAACCTCTGGCTGAAGAGTCTCCTGCAGAGCAGGATCAAGAGTTAAGCGCTGAAGACTACTTATTAGATAACGAACAACCTGAGGCAAGTGATGAATCACTTGATGAGTCAGATATTGCCAGTTTATTAGATGAAACTGCGCAGATTGACTCTGAAGCTGATTCTGAGAATAACCTCGAGCCGTTGAATGAAGAGCCACAAACGCTAGAGACCTCTGCAGACTTCTCTAGCCAAGACTTTATGGATGACATGTTGAGTGTTGCCCCTGAAGCCGACCCTCTTCTGGATGAGCTCGACCTCGATGACCTTGTTGACACGCAACCAAGCTCTGAACTAGACGACATTTCCGTTGACTTGTCGGATGACGCACAAACACTTGCAGAGCCAGAGCCAGAGCCAGAGCCAGAGCCAGAGCCAGAGCCAGAGCCAGAGCCAGAGCCAGAGCCAGAGCCAGAGCCAGAAGATGACGAAGATGACTGGCTAACGGCGGCGATAGAAGAAGTTGAAAGCCCAGACGTTGACACCATCGAACAAGCATTAGCAAACGATGACGAATCGATCATCGATGAGTCGGCCAATGAGCAACAAGATGTCGACGTATCATCAAGCAACGATGAGGACGACGATTGGCTGACCGCTGCGATTGATGAAGTTGAATCCCCTCAGGATACCCAACCAAGCCTTGAGCAGGAAGACGAATTGCACAAGGAGCTAGATGAGCCTTTGCCTGTTAGCGGCGAAGAAAACATTGCTGTAGAGCAAGAAGATACACTTGCACAACAAGAGCAAGCACAGGCACCATCTAAAGAGACTCCAGAGACTCCAGAGACTCCAGAGACTCCAGAGACTCCAGAGACTCCAGAGACTCCAGAGACTCCAGAGACTCCAGAGACTCCAGAGACTCCAGAGACTCCAGAGACTCCAGAGACTCCAGAGACTTCAGAGACTCCAGAAGTGGACGAAAGTCGCCCACCAATGCCAGAAGCGATTCCAAACGAGTTTGGTATTCCGCAAGATGATGACTGGTTAGTAGATGAACCTGAACAAGCAATTGCTCAGGAAGACTCAATTGCATCATTGTCACAAGAAGCGCCTTCTTCTGATGTAAGCGCAGAGTCTGTTGATGAATCCATTGAGCTAGACGAGCTCGATCTTCCTGAATACAGCGAAGAAGACGCGCTGGCCGATATGGCGTCAGAGCCAGAGATGCCAGCAGAAGAGCAAGCTGATGTGGAGCCAAGCGCTGAGTCTGCCGATGAATCCATTGAGCTAGACGACCTCGATCTTCCTGAATACAGCGAAGAAGACGCACTGGCGGACATGGCGCCAGAGCCAGAGCCAGAGATGCCAGCAGAAGAGCAAGCTGATGTGGAGCCAAGCGCTGAGTCTGTTGACGAATCTATTGAACTAGACGATCTAGACCTTCCAGAATACAGCGAAGAAGACGCGCTGGCGGATATGGCGCTAGAGCCAGAGATGCCAGCAGCAGAGCAAGCTGATGTGGAGCCAAGCGCTGAGTCTGCCGATGAATCCATTGAACTAGACGATCTAGACCTTCCTGAATACAGCGAAGAAGACGCGCTGGCGGACATGGCGTCAGAGCCAGAGATGCCAGCGGCAGATCAATCGGACTTGGAGCCAAGCACTGAGCCTGTCGATGAATCCATTGAGCTAGACGATTTAGACCTTCCCGAATACAGCGAAGAAGAGGCGCTGGCGGATATGGCGCTAGAGCCAGAGATGCCAGCAGCAGAGCAAGCTGATGTGGAGCCAAGCGCTGAGCCTGCAGACGAATCTATTGGGCTAGACGACCTCGATCTTCCTGAATACAGCGAAGAAGACGCGCTGGCGGATATGGCGTCAGAGCCAGAGGTGCCAACAGCAGAGCAATCGGAGGTTGAGCCAAGCGGCGAGTCTGCCGACGAATCTATTGAGCTAGACGATCTCGACCTTCCTGAATACAGCGAAGAAGACACGCTAGCGGATATGGCGTCAGAGCCAGAGTTGCCAGCAGCAGAGCAATCGGAGGTTGAGCCAAGCGCTGAGCCTGCAGACGAATCTATTGGGCTAGACGACCTCGATCTTCCTGAATACAGCGAAGAAGACGCGCTGGCGGATATGGCGTCAGAGCCAGAGGTGCCAGCAGCAGAGCAAGCTGATGTGGAGCCAAGCGCTGAGCCTGTTGACGAATCTATTGAGTTAGACGACCTCGACCTTCCAGAATACAGCGAAGAAGACGCGCTGGCGGATATGGCGTCAGAGCCAGAGATGCCAGCAGCAGAGCAAGCTGATGTGGAGCCAAGCGCTGAGCCTGTTGACGAATCTATTGAGCTAGACGATCTCGACCTTCCTGAGTACGACGAGCAAGACGCGCTTGCGGATATGTTCAGTGAGAGCAGTGAAGAACTCTCTGAGCAAGATGATGAGACAAGCTTCAATCTTGATGATATTGAACTTCCAGATTTGGAAGACGCAACAGAATCGGTTGAAGGTTTGTCTGAAAGCGAGTTCGATGAACAAGCGTTTGATGAACTGCTCTCTGATACAGAAGAGAACCAAACGGCAAGCTTCTCATTTGATAACCCAATTGATGCGACAACGTCAGATAGTGCTGGTATGGACATCGACGCTATGTTGGAAGTGGGTGGAGAAGATTGGAATGGATTTACACTGTCTGATGATCAACAAGCGCAAATCAGTGATGATATTCCAGAAGAAGAGCAAGATATTTGGTCTCAAGAAAACCTTCCAGAGCAAGCTCAAGTTCTTGATGAAAATTGGGAAGACCAACAATCACTCGACGATTTCAATCCTCGAGAAAACCAGTTCCGAACCATTGATGAACTGATGGCGGAAGTGGACGCCGAAGAAGCACAAGAGATTGATGACTCGCTGAAGCTTGATGTTGGTCTGAATGATTTCCCTGACGTTATCGGTGATATTGGCAGTGAAGATGTTGACTCAAATGCAGAGGCTGCGGGAAAACTGGATCTCGCTAAAATTTACATGGAAATGAACGACGCTCAAGGAGCGAAAAAGTTACTTGAAGAAGCCATTGTAGATGGAAGCGATGAAATTCGACGCGAAGCAAAACGCTTAATCGACGATATAAACCGCAGCTAACCAATCAAACTCAAGGGGGACAGGCGTCCCCCTTATTTTTTTTCTGGAAAGTGTTTATACTTGCCGCCCTTACTGAGCAGACCCTGAGAGATCCCCTGATGAGAATAGCTTTAGGTATCGAATACAACGGTACTCAATACTATGGTTGGCAGCGTCAACAAGACGTGAAAAGCGTTCAAGAGGAATTGGAGAAAGCGCTGAGTGTTGTCGCAAACCATCCGGTCGAAGTTCAATGTGCAGGCCGAACAGATGCAGGTGTGCACGGTACAGGTCAAGTGGTCCACTTTGATACGACGGCAAGCCGTAAAATGGTGGCTTGGACAATGGGCGCCAATGCGAATCTTCCCGGTGATATTGCCGTGCGTTGGGCGAAAGAAGTGCCTGAAGAGTTTCATGCGCGCTTTACTGCAACCGCGCGTCGCTATCGCTACATTATCTTTAATAGCGCGCTACGACCAGGCATCCTCTCTACGGGTGTAAGCCACTATCATGGTGAGCTAGATGAAAAGAAAATGCATTTAGCGGCACAATACTTACTTGGTGAAAACGATTTTACTTCGTTTCGAGCGACCCACTGTCAATCACGTAGTCCTTGGCGCAATATGATGCACATTAATGTCACACGGCATAACCAGTACGTGGTGATTGATATTAAAGCCAATGCGTTTGTTCACCACATGGTTCGCAATATTACAGGCAGTCTGATTTGTGTTGGTCGTGGCGAGCAAGAGCCTGAATGGATTCAATGGTTGCTTGGGGCGAAAGATCGCAAGCTCGCAGGTGCAACAGCAAAAGCGGAAGGGTTGTACCTAGTCGATGTGGATTACCCTGAAGAGTTTGAATTGCCAAGAGTGCCGATTGGGCCACTATTTTTGCCCGATAACTTGAACTAATTCGTGTTAAATTGTCGAAACAATCAGTTGTTTAGGGTGTGAGAGATAGGTACAGAAAATAGGTACAACCAGTTTTTTGTGCACAGCTGGCATTTTATATGCTTTAATCCTCACGCATAAATTCAGAATTTGTATCCTTCGCACTTTGCGCGGGAGTAGTAGAGAAAAGGTCTTCCATGAGTTGGCTTGAAAAGATTTTAGAAAAAAGCAACATCGGTAGTTCACGCAAAGCTTCTATTCCAGAAGGTGTATGGACGAAATGTACGTCATGTGAACAAGTGCTATATCACGCTGAGCTAGAGCGTAACCTAGAAGTGTGTCCAAAATGTGACCATCACATGCGCATGAAGGCTCGTCGTCGCCTAGAAACGTTTCTAGATGAAGGTGAGCGCGTTGAACTAGCAGATGAGTTAGAGCCGAAAGATAAACTGAAGTTCAAAGACTCAAAGAAATACAAAGATCGTTTGTCAGCGGCTCAAAAGAGTAGCGGCGAAAAAGACGCGCTTGTGGTTATGAAAGGTGAGCTACTTGGTTTACCGGTTATCGCCTGTGCGTTTGAGTTTTCCTTTATGGGCGGTTCAATGGGCTCTGTTGTTGGTGCTCGTTTTGTTCGTGCTGTGGAAGCAGCAATGGAAAACAATTGCGGTCTTGTTTGTTTCTCAGCAAGTGGCGGCGCACGTATGCAAGAGGCACTGATGTCGCTAATGCAAATGGCCAAAACCAGTGCGGCGTTAGAGCGTTTATCAGCGAAAGGTTTGCCGTTTATCTCAGTGATGACAGATCCAACTATGGGCGGTGTCTCTGCGAGTCTTGCAATGCTTGGTGATGTGAACATCGGTGAGCCTAAAGCTCTGATTGGTTTCGCTGGTCGTCGTGTTATCGAACAAACGGTTCGTGAAGATCTACCAGAAGGCTTCCAGCGTAGTGAGTTCTTACTTGAGCACGGTGCGATTGATATGATCGTCGACCGTCGTGAAATGCGTCAGCGTATCGGTAGTCTATTGGCTAAAATGACCAACCAAGCGTCGCCTTTGGTAGTTTCTGTGAATGATTCGCCAAATGAAGCGCACTATGATGTACCAGAAGTAGAAGAAAAAGGGTAAAGTAACACACTAACAAACCACCACTAATTTTTGGTTTTAGTTAGATGAGTCAAACCCAAATTCCTCAAGCCACATCCCCACTTTCGATGTGGCTTCATTATTTAGCAAATATCCATACGTCTGCCATTGATCTTGGTTTAGAACGTGTTCAAGCCGTGGCAGAGTCTGCCAATCTTACCAAACCCGCACCTACCGTTATCACTGTTGCAGGAACCAACGGCAAAGGTTCTACTTGTGCATTAATGGAAGCCATCTTACTTGATGCTGGCTATTCCGTTGGTGTCTACAGCTCTCCTCATTTGATTCGTTACAATGAACGGGTTCGAATCAATGGCCAAGATTTAAGCGATGAAAAGCACACCGAAGCCTTTGACTTTGTTGAACAGCAGCGTGGTGATATCAGTTTAAGTTTCTTTGAGTATGGCACTTTGGCCGCTTTACGGTTATTTCAAACTGAAAAAGTCGATGTTGTTTTGCTTGAGGTTGGTCTTGGTGGGCGCTTGGATGCGACTAATGTTGTTGCTCACGATGTGTCTGTGATCACCAGCCTTGCTCTCGACCACATCGATTGGCTTGGCGATGACATCAATGTGATTGGTTTCGAAAAAGCAGGGATCTACCGTAGTGGTAAACCCGCTATTTGCGGTCAGCCAAAAGCGCCTTCTACCGTCGCTGCACACGCAGATGACATCGGTGCTGAGCTTTATCAAGTCGATATTCAATACCGATATGAGCAAACTTCCGAAACCGAGTGGACGTGGACTCATGGGTCTTATGACCTCGAAGCGCTCCCTATACCGAGTTTACCTTTGCAAAATGCTGCCACGGCGTTAATGGCGCTTGCAACAGCGAATCTAGACATCACAGACGTTAACATCGTCAACGGATTGAACAACGCTCAGCTTCCTGGTCGAATGCAAATCATCAATCATTCGCCAACCGTTTTGCTTGATGTCGCTCATAACCCGCACTCTGCGGAGTACTTAGTTGGCCGCGTTCACCGACAATACCCTGGCAAAACGATACATGCAGTGGTCGCGATGCTGCATGACAAAGACATTAAAGCAACGCTTGAAGCACTAACGCCAATTGCGACGCACTGGTATCCGGCGTCACTCACTGGACCAAGAGCAGCAACGGCGGATGAGCTTTGTCAGCACCTACCCGCAGGCAATGTCCAGTTTGAATCCCCTATGGCTGCTTTTGATGCGGCAATGACACACGCGGCCCCCGAAGATGTCATCCTCGTGGTAGGCTCTTTCCACACGGTAGGGGAAGTGCTTGAACACTGGGAAAGAAAAGGAGAGTAAATGGCCAGTAAGTTTCAAAGCCGTTTAGTCGGTACCATCATCTTGGTTGCAATTGGGGTGATTGTTTTACCTGATGTCTTAGATGGTAAGAAAACACATTACAAAGAAGAGATTGCGAGTATTCCGATTAAACCTGAAGTCGGCAATGATCTTGAGTCATTCGAAGTTCTTGACCCCATTGACGACTCTGCGAGTTTACCCGAAACACCAGTAGAGGTGACGCTTGAGGACACTTCTCTAGCACAGTCCGAAGGGGCAAAAGAAGAACCGTTACCTGTTATCGTTAAGGAAATTCCGCAGCGTAATGAGTATCAAGAAAACGCGTGGATCATTCAGTTGATGGCCCTCAAAAATGCTGACAATGCGAAGAACCTTGTCAAAGATCTGCAAAAGCGTGGCTATCAAGCGCATGCGAAGCCAGAGAACAATTTTACGCGAGTAATAATCGGCCCAGATGTGTCGAAGAGCAAACTTGAACGCCAAGTGATTGAACTCGAAAAAATTACCGGCTCAAAAGGTCAATTGCTCAAATTTAAACCACTAAACCCATAAGAAAACGTTTGCGTCAGCGTTTTTTCTGTTAAAATGCGCGCCAACTTAAGATGTAAGTAAAGAATGAATCCGTTAGATATTGTCATTTTAAGTGTGATCGGCCTTTCGGCTTTGATCAGTTTAGTTCGTGGTTTCGCTAAAGAAGCGTTGTCATTAGTGATTTGGTTTGGCGCTTTTTTTATCGCCAGTCAGTACTACGCAAAGTTAGCGGTGTACTTTACCAATATCCAAGATGAGATGTTTCGAAACGGAGCGGCGATTGCAGCCTTGTTTGTAGCAACACTCATTGTTGGAGCGGTCGTGAACTACGTGATCGGACAATTGGTGCAAAAAACAGGCTTATCAGGAACTGACCGAGTACTGGGTATTGTGTTTGGTGCTTTACGCGGTGTTCTGATTGTCTCGGCTGCACTATTTTTTCTGGATACGTTTACATCGTTTCCAGATACGGAGTGGTTTGAGGGCTCGCAATTGGTGCCGCAGTTTAAGCACATCATTGCTCCGTTCTTTGAACACTTACAAGCAACATCAAGTTTCTTATCTGACGCGCTTTAGCGCGTCAGCCATTGTCGAAAATCGAGGGTTAGGACATGTGTGGTATTGTTGGAATCGTGGGCACAACGCCTGTAAACCAGTCTATCTATGATGCATTGACGGTCTTGCAGCATCGTGGCCAAGATGCCGCGGGTATTTGTACCATAGAAAGCAATCGTTTTCGTCTGCGCAAGGCGAATGGTTTGGTGAAAGATGTGTTTGAAGCAAAGCACATGCAAAGACTGCAAGGCACAGTTGGTATTGGTCATGTTCGCTACCCAACGGCAGGCAGCTCAAGTGCGTCTGAAGCGCAGCCTTTCTATGTTAACTCTCCTTTTGGTATTACGTTGGCTCATAACGGTAACCTAACGAATGCCAATGAAATTCGTCAGAAATTATTTGATAAAGACCGTCGTCACCTTAACACGACGTCGGATTCAGAAGTATTGCTTAACGTACTGGCGCATGAAATAGATACGGTTAAAGGCAATGTGACAGCCGAAGATGTTTTCCGCGCTGTAACGAATGTTCACCGTGCAATTCGCGGAGCGTACGCGGTAACGGCAATGATCATCGGCCATGGTATGATTGCTTTCCGTGACCCACATGGCATTCGCCCTCTATGCCTAGGTAAGCGTGAAGTGGAAGGTCGTACGGAATACATGGTGGCTTCTGAATCGGTCGCACTAGATGCGGTTGGTTTTGATTTCATTCGTGATGTGGCTCCTGGTGAGGCGATCTACGCTACGTTTGATGGTGAGCTACATACCAAGCAGTGCGCTGACAACCCAGTACTTAACCCATGTATCTTCGAGTTTGTTTATTTCGCTCGCCCTGACTCGTTTATCGATAAAATCTCGGTGTACAGTGCTCGAGTAGAAATGGGTAAGAAACTTGGTGATCGAATTCGTGATGAGTACGCGCATTTAGATATTGATGTGGTTATTCCAATCCCAGAGACATCGTGCGATATTGCCCTGCAGATTGCTCAAGCGATTGACAAACCATATCGTCAAGGTTTTGTGAAAAACCGTTATGTTGGACGTACCTTCATAATGCCTGGTCAGCAGCAGCGTAAAAAGTCGGTTCGTCGCAAGCTCAACGCGATTCGTTCAGAATTTAAAGATAAGAATGTCCTGCTCGTGGACGACTCCATTGTGCGCGGTACGACCTCTGAGCAAATTATCGAAATGGCGCGTGATTCAGGTGCTAAGAAAGTGTTCATGGTCTCTGCTGCCCCAGAAATTCGTTTCCCGAACGTTTACGGTATCGATATGCCAAGCGCAAATGAGCTGATTGCTCATGGCCGCGATAACGATGCAATCTGTAAGCAGATTGGTGCCGATGAACTGATTTTCCAAACGCTTGAAGATTTAGTAGAAGCAGTTGGCATTGGTAACAGTGACATTGCTCGTTTCGAAACATCTGTGTTTAACGGCGAATATGTCACCGGAGATATCGACCAGAAGTATCTAGAGTTTTTGGAGTCTTTACGCAACGATGATGCGAAAGTCCAGCGTGAGATTCAACAAGAACTTGCTAACCTAGAGTTACATAACGAAGGCGCGTAAACGCAAGAGTTAGACTGAAAAGCCGACGTATATTACGTCGGCTTTCTATTTATGCCTTGGTTCTGACTAGTTGAGAGAGCATAAACATGGCGGTCGCGCTAATCACTACCGATGGTCCTGCCGGTGTATCAAAGTGCCAAGATAAGCTTAAACCAAACACGACAGCGAGAGCACCAATAAGTGAAGCCAACAGTGCCATCTGTTCTGGCGTTGATGAGAATCGACGCGCAGCAGCAGCAGGAATAATCAATAGCGATGTCATTATCAACGCACCGACAAACTTCATACCAATAGCGATAACCAAACCGACCATCAGCATCAAAACAAGGCGCATCAAATCAACATTATGGCCGTCAACCGCTGCTAAATCCTCACTGACAGTTGTCGCAAGTAGCGAGCGCCAGAAGATTGCCAATATCGTGGAAACAACAATCACACCGCCGTAGATATACATCAAGTCGGTGGGGGTTACGGAAAGCAAATCACCGAAGAGGTAGCTCATCAAATCAATTCGTACATCGTCCAAAAAGCTAACGGCAACCAAACCGAGAGACAAAGCGCTATGGGCCAAAATGCCGAGTAGGGTATCCGTCGCAACCAGTTGTTGTTTTTGCAGAGTCACCAGAATCAGCGCAAGAGCGAGACAACAAACCACCAGTGCGAGATAGAGGTTTACATTCAGCAAAAAACCAAATGCAATACCCATGAGTGATGCGTGTGCCAGTGTGTCACCGAAGTACGCCATTTTGCGCCACACGACAAAGGAGCCAAGCGGGCCCGCAATGATGGCAATGCCAAGCCCAGCAAGCAGGGATGGTAGTAAAAACTCAATCATGGTGGTGTCCGTGTGAATGATGTGAACAGCTTGAAGCATCGCCAGACACTGGTTGCCCTGCCAAATCATGGTGGTGGTGAGTATGCTGATGGTTATACAGAGCAAGCGCCTCTTGGTAGCCATGGCCGAAGAGTGCGATATAGCTTGGGTGCTGGCTTATTGCTGCTGGCGATCCAGAGCAACAAATGTGATGATGCAAACAAATGACATCATCGGTTTTCGCCATAACAAGATGCAGATCATGAGACACCATAAAAACGGCGCAATTGAAACGATGGCGAATGGTGTCGATTAAATCATAAAGATCTATTTGCCCTTGAACATCAACGCCTTGTGCTGGCTCATCAAGCACCAATAAATCTGGACGTTGCAGTAGAGCACGAGCGAGTAAGACACGCTGGTTTTCACCACCTGATAGGCTGTGCATGTTTGAAGTTAGCAAGTGCTCGGCGCCAACCAGTTTCAATGCTTCTATGATCTCTTGTTGGCTGAATCGGCCAGAGAGTTTCAAAAACCTTGTTACGTTGAGCGGCAGTGAATCATTAAGCTTGAGCTTTTGAGGTACGTAGCCGATCTTTAGACCTTTGCTCTTGGTTACTTTTCCTTGATACTTGCGCTGTAAACCGAGTAGCACTTTTACTAGCGTTGATTTGCCTGCACCATTAGGGCCGATTAACGTGGTAATTTCTCCACGGTTCAGTTTTAAAGAGACTCTATCTAGAACTTTGCGCTCTTCAAATTGAACGCAGATGTCAGTGAGTTCGACCAATGTCGACATGAATAGCACTCATTTGCAATTACTTAATGTTATAATGTAACATTTAATCCCTTGTTAGACTAGACGACTGTTCCCTTTATGAAGCGTATTTTTTCTTTTGCCAGTGTTTTATTGGCGGCATTTAGTGCAAATGCTGCGACCGTGTTAACCAGTATCAAACCCATTCAAATGATAGCTACCGAGTTGACGCAAGAAGTGTCCCAAGTTGATGTTTTGATCCCAGCGAATGCTTCCCCTCATGATTACGCGTTGAGACCATCTGACGTAAAGCGTATTCAAAGTGCCGATATGATTGTTTGGTTTGGCAATGACCTCGAACCGTTCCTTGCTAAAATTCTTGAAAATCGCGATCGCGTACTCACTCTGAGTGACGTTGATGGATTGGAGCTACGAGAGTACAACGGCGATCATCATGACCATCACGGCCATGATCATGGCAGCCACGACCCTCATTTTTGGTTGGGTTACAAAACCACTCAGCAGGTAGCAAAAGCGATCGTTGCCAAGTTGAGTCGTTTAGATGAGAAAAATGCTCCGCGATATCAGGATAACTTGGCCGCGTTCTTACTAAAGCTAGAGAAGCAACAAGTGGCATTGATGTCTCAGCTTACTCCCGTGAAAGAGAAAGGTTACTACGTTTTTCATGATGCGTACGGATACTTTGAGAGTGATTTTGAACTGAACCACTTAGGTCACTTTACGGTAAGCCCTGACAGAAAACCGGGGGCAAAAACACTAATTAAAATTCGTAAAGCCTTGTCCTCTAAGCAGGCGATTTGTGTCTTCTCTGAGCCACAATTTACACCTGCTGTCGTAAAATCTGTTACTCGAGGGAGTGACGCTCGTGTTGGAGTCCTTGACCCTCTGGGTACTGAGGTGCCAGTAGAGCCTGGAGCTTATTTTCAGTTTAGGCAGAACTTAGCCGACAGCTTTTCCAGCTGTTTAGGTTACGAGTAAAATGAAAGGGAGCGTTGGCTCCCTTTTTCAACATTTTTCTTCAGCAAGCCATTTAGATGTGAATTTCGCTTTAAAAGTCAGCGTAATGTCGCAGACTCACTTGTTTATTATCCCTATTCTTAGATAATTATCTTCACAAAATAAATATTCAGTTGTTCGGCGTTACCATTAGTGAACGAACACTATTCTGTTTCAATTCTATTGCTGTTAGGGAAAGTTTAGGTGATAAGAGCCTTATGGGTTACGGTTCTAATTTGGTTGGCGCCTATCGTCAGTGCTGTCGAGTCAACGCCAACTGTTTTCTACCCGTTACCCACACAAGCCCAAGGAAAAGTATTTGCCGCTAAGGATCTGTTTTTAGCCGATGGTGGTGGCGTTTGGTTCCAAGATGTTCGCAATCAAATACTGTTCTTTGATGGTCAAAATATCATGCCTCAGTCTGGCTCTGCGTTGGAGCATGAGGTTGATCGCGTCGCCTTTTTAGACAATGCTTTTTGGTCATTTTTCCGCAATGAGATTTATCGTACTGAACCAAATAAAGAGCGAGAGCTCATTTTCAGTCTCCAACCCGGCGTCGAAATCAAGAGAATAGGGGCATCCAAGCGCTATATTTGGCTCTCTGACGATACTAGTTTTTACACCTATGACGTTGATAGCGGCAGCTTCAATACTTATTCGCTGCTTTCCCTTTATCAGTACAGCCAATCCGCATCGATTGAGATAAATGACGCAAAATTCATCCTGTCAAAATGGGTGTTAGGTACGAACGCAGGGGTTTACCTTTCTCAGAATGAGAACTTTGAACATGTAGCGAGTTCAGGGAAAAAGCACGTTGAAAAGATCTACTTTTCTGACAAGCGTCGAGAACTTGTGATCGGCTCACTTAAGGGCGCTTTGATCTTTGATATCCAAAACCCCAACAAACCCATACAAAAGATACCCGGCTCACATGTGCTAAGTATCGCTGAAACGAGTCAAGAATACTGGATCGGGACCGAGAAAGGTCTCGTTGTCTATTCCTTTTTGACTGGCGAAAGTAAGCGTCTGACGTCCTCTGGCTTCAATGACAATGTTGTCAGCCAAGGCAAAATATATGCGCTGCTAAACGATCAATCTGGTGGTATTTGGATTGCGACCGATCGAGGGGTGCGTTACTTCTCGCTTTTTTCGCACAAGTTCGAACGATTCCCCGATCGTCTACTCTCGACGAATTTATCCATGGACGAGCCTCGTTATCTGACTCGTATGAAGACCAAAGACGGTTATTGGATGATCAGTGATAATGGCGTGTATCGATTGAGCTTGAATAAAGTCAGCAGACGCGAGCTTTTTTACCGAGGGAAAGTGCACGATTTGGTTGAACACAATGGTGTCTTGTGGCTTGCGACAAACAACGGGATAGTGTGTGTCGACTCGATGACTGGGCAGGTTATTAAAGATGACAATCTACCTATCTATCTGAAGTCTTTCCCAACCAAACTGCTCGAATTGGATGGAAAGGGGCTGTTGTGGGGAGCAAGCGATCAGCAGCTGTGGAGTTATGAGATGACGACCAATACGCTGACGCAATATGGCTCTGAGTGGATGATTAAAAGATACTTGCCTGCTCAGCTCACGCAAATGATGGTTACGTCTCAAGGTCATCTGGTTCTGGGTACAGAGCACGGAGTGTATGTAATGCGCGACGGGCAAGTGAACTTCGTAGGTGAGAGTGTTCCGTTTGGATTGGTCATTAATCTTGTTCAGGTTGCGGATGAGCAAGTTTGGGTTGCCAGCCGCTACGGCCTTTATCGTTTTGGTCTCTACAACGGACATGTCGATCCGATTCCTTTACTTGATGGACACATCACGTCCAAGTGCTTAATCAAAAATCAAGATGGCATTTGGCTGACGTCATCTGCTGGATTTACACGATATTCTGAGCAGGGCGACCTGATACGCCACTACGGCGAGCCCTTTGGTTTGATAAGCAACGAGTTTTCTCCACGCCTGTGTAGTTACAGCATTGATAGTGAGCGTACTCTGCTATTGGGAGCCAAATCGAGTTTGATTAAAGTGAATACTCACGAACTGGTTGTGAGCCGTTTGCCTGATATTAAAGTCATCATTAGCCAAGTAAAAGTCAATCAAACCCTTCATTCGCTCGGTGAAACCTCAGAGCAACTATTAGAAGTTGGCTACGGTGAATCGGTATCGTTCCAATTTGGTGTATTACCTCAAGTCAATAAAGTCTCCGTAGAGTACCGTCTCAATGAGGAACAGTGGCAGCTTCTCGATGGCGCGACGCTGAATATTGACCATATGATGCCCGGCCACTACAGGCTAGAGGTTAGAGCGGTGATCAACACGAACCAGCGTGGTCAAAGCAACGAGTTCCTGTTTTATGTTACCAAACCGTGGTTCTTAACGACTTATGCACTTCTAGCCTATGCACTTATAACGCTGTTTGTTTTGGCCACGATTGTTTATTGGCGTTCACGAATCATGACCAAAGCCAACAGACAGCTTAAAGCTCAGGTAGCCCTGAAAACCAACCAGCTGCGTCACCAAAGTCGTATCTTGTTGAGTAATAACCAGCAATTAAGAAAGCAGCTGCAAATTCGACGCTTAATCACAACGCAGTCTATTGAGGCGATGAAACAACGTCTGATCAGTTCGTCCGTAGAGCACCCTTCAGAGCAGAGTGGTGGTCATCAACATATGCTTAATTATCTGGTCAAAGAGTTGGATCTACTACTCCATGTCAGAACAACCAATGGTCAAGCGGTTCCGGTTTACAACCTCAATTTGATTTTGCACTCGGTACTGAATGGTTGGGAAGAAGAATTGATTAAATCGGGTATTCAGGTTGAATTTCAGCGTAATGATGACTCGGATCATTATATCACTCTGGCGACGTTTAATCTCGACGAGTTGCTCAATACGTTACTGGATAGCATTACCAAACGTTGTTACCGAAACCAAGTCGTGATCATCTCGATACGTAAAGAAGAGCAGTGGGTGACACTGTCGGTTGTTGAACAAGGTGAGTCACTAGAAAACTACAGTCACTCTTCAACCCTGCAAACCCTTCATTCCTTGGTTGATCAAAGTGGTGGTTCTATTAGCACTCACAGTTCGGTTGAGCGAAATCTAATGGAAATCACTTGGCAGGGCAGTGAATCGTTTGATGAAGAGTCAGTGATCGAGCTACCTACTGAGGAAGACCGCCTTGAAGCGCCAGCTGAAGACCCATGGCTCATAAAAGTAAAAGCATTAGTGCAAGAGAGCTACTCTGACCCAGAATTCAGTACGTCTGTTGCAGCGAAGATGTTGTATGTTTCAGAGCGTAGTTTACAGAGACGAGTCAAAGCTGCGATTGAAAAAACCTTCACTGAATATTTAACGGAGGTGCGCCTGGATCAAGCTTGTCGCCGTTTATTGGCTGGCGAGAAAGTGTCTGACGTTGCCTTTGAGTGCGGATTCAACGACCCTTCCTATTTTAGTCAACGTTTCAAACATCGCTTTGGCGTCCCACCTACGCAGTTTGTTGAGCAGCAAGAGTCGTAAAGTCCACTTTATCTTGGCTAGAGAAGGACTTCGTGTCCTTTTTCGTCGTAAGCTCTAATCCCGAAATCTACAACCGAATTAAGCCATAGAACTACATCGTAGCAGTCTTATTGCGCAAAAATGATTATACGTTCAATAGTTATCTTAGACGAAAACTTAGTGGTTGAAGCTAGTCAGTGGATTGAGGTTTGAAGTGTAACAATTGAGATGAGATGAAAAAAATATCGTGGTATAGCCGGGGGGACTATACCACGGGTGCCAATGACACCTTCGCTTGCTGCCGGAGTGACGCTGGATGCGCCACCTCTGGAATTCTTGTCTTAAGGTCTCCCTCTCGACGTGATTAACTATAAATCCTTGGCCTTTTTTTACTTATAAAATTAACGCCAGTATTACATAAGAAAAGCGACAAGTTATTTAACCCTATGAATTTAAAGGATTAAAAGTCAATTCTGTCTGGTTTTTTTTGTTTTTGGTAATTCTACTTCCTTTTTCATTTCTAGTTTTTAACGTTTTTGACGACGTTTCTTTTAACGAAAATGACATTTTCAAAAGTGCAAAGATTGATTTCAGACAAGAATTGTTACATTTGAAGGAAGTACTATTAGAAGCGTTAATAAAAATACTTTTCATTTGTATATAGCTGGCCTGTTTATGACATTATCAGAACTACAACAAGGGCAAAAAGCCATTATTACTGGATTCAATGAGCTCTCTATTGATGTGAGAAAAAAACTTATGGTGATGGGGCTGTTGCCACAAACATCGGTGACTTTGATTCGCCGAGCGCCAATGGGCGACCCACTTCAAGTTGAAGTTCGTGGTGTATCACTTGCTGTTCGCGAAAATATTGCCAGTGCAATTAGCGTGGAGGTGAACTAGTGGACTATCAAATTCTCACTGTAGGTAACCCGAACAGTGGTAAAACAACACTCTTTAATGGGCTAACAGGGGCCAAGCAGCAGGTTGGCAACTGGGCGGGCGTAACGGTCGAAAAGAAAACCGGTAAGTTCTTCCACTCTGGGGATCAATTTTCTTTGACAGACTTACCCGGTATCTATGCGCTTGATAGCGGCAATGACAGTAACAGTATCGATGAATCTATCGCTTCTAGAGCAGTATTAACTCATCCAGCGGATCTGATCATTAATGTCGTTGATGCCACCTGCCTTGAACGCAGTCTCTATATGACTCTTCAGCTGCGTGAACTGGGTCGTCCTATGATTGTTGTGTTGAACAAGATGGATGCACTGAAGCGCGAGCGGCAAACGATCGACATCAAAGCGCTTGAAAACATGTTGGGTTGCCCAGTCTTTGCTATCTCAGCCAACAGTCGAAGCCAGGTGCTCACTCTAAAAGATCGGCTTCACAAAGCCGTCGTGCAAGGGGTTGCGTTGGATGAGTTGCGTTTGGACTATGGTTTTGAGTTTGAAAGCGCCATTAAAGAGTTGGAGCCAGTATTCGCTGAAGAGAGAGATGTTGCGGCGCGAGCGATGGCTATTCGTGCTCTAGAAAATGATCGCCTCGTACTCAACGCATTGTCACAGCAAGAGAGAGAGCGGGTGATTAGTACGCAATCTCAAGTGAGCATCGACATTGATTTGTTGGTTGCAGATACGAAGTACACCTTTTTGCATGACCAATGTAAAAAAGTGCGTCGTAGTGAGGGAAAACTTAGCCACAGTTTTACCGAAAAAGTGGATAGCATCATCTTGAATAAATGGATTGGCGTGCCGTTTTTCTTTGTGGTGATGTATTTAATGTTCATGTTCTCTATCAACATTGGTGGCGCATTTATCGATTTCTTCGATATTGGCGTGGGAGCCTTGCTGGTTGATGGCGGGCATTATTTGTTGGATAGCCATCTCCCTGTTTGGTTGGTGACTTTAATCGCTGATGGTTTAGGTGGGGGTATTCAAACGGTAGCCACCTTTATTCCCGTTATCGCTTGTTTGTACTTGTTCCTTGCTGTGCTTGAAAGCTCAGGTTACATGTCTCGTGCTGCGTTTGTATTAGACAAAGTGATGCAAAAAATCGGCTTGCCGGGAAAAGCCTTTGTTCCGCTTGTTCTTGGGTTTGGTTGTAACGTCCCATCAATAATGGCGACGCGTACATTGGATCAAGAGCGTGAACGTAAGCTAGCTGCCTCTATGGCGCCATTTATGTCATGTGGTGCGCGACTGCCTGTCTATGCATTGTTTGCAGCGGCGTTCTTTCCAGAGAGTGGTCAGAATGTGGTTTTCGCCCTGTATTTAATCGGTATTTTTGCCGCTGTGTTGACGGGCCTCGTGCTCAAGCACACCATCTATCCCGGTTCTAGCGATAGTTTGGTTATGGAAATGCCAGACTATGAATTGCCGACCATGCGTAATGTGGTGATTAAGACTTGGCAAAAACTGAAGCGCTTTGTTTTGGGGGCGGGAAAAACCATAGTGGTGGTAGTGACCATCCTTAGCTTCCTCAATTCTGTTGGCACAGATGGAACATTTGGCAACGAAGATAGCGATAACTCGGTACTCTCCAAAGTATCCCAAGTCGTCACACCAGTCTTTGCTCCTATCGGTATCGAGAACGACAACTGGCCAGCAACGGTGGGTATTATTACGGGTATTTTTGCTAAAGAAGCGGTTGTCGGGACTCTCAATAGTCTCTACGCACCAGCAGAAGATGAAGCGGGTGAGTATGATTTAATCGCAAGTCTTGAAGAGGCCGTAATGTCAATCCCTGATAACCTTTCCGGCTTGAGTTACTCAGACCCACTCGGTATTGAGGTTGGTGATTTGACAAACAGCCAAGCTGTTGCGCAAGAGCAGGAAGTTGATGCGTCTATCTTTGGTAATCTAAAGTCCCACTTCGCTTCTGGTCACGCTGCATTTGCCTATTTACTGTTTATCTTGCTCTACACTCCTTGTGTCGCGGCAATGGGAGCTTATGTGCGTGAATTTGGCAGCAAATACGCGAGATTTATTGCGGTTTGGACGATGGGACTGGCCTATGGAAGTGCCGCCCTCTATTACCAAGTAACTCACTTTGCTGATCATCCAGTAACCAGCGCAGCTTGGATTGGTGGTGTGATGTTGACAAGTTTGATCGTTTTCAAGCTATTGAAAAGAGCTGGTCAGAAGGCGCAGCCAGAGCTTGAGGTGCAAGTCGCATGATATTGTCTGAGTTAAAGTACTACATCGAGCGCAACGGCACTGCTTCTCAACGTGAATTAGCCAAGCAGTTTGCGCTGAGCGAAGATGGGGTGGATGCCATGCTATCCGTTTGGATTAGGAAAGGGGTGATATCTCGCTTGGTTGATACCAATGCGGCGAATCATATCACTCGTGTGCGTTACTCAATGGTTGCACGTAATGCTTTAGCCGTGACAGTGACAATGTAGTCGAGCCAATTAAATGGGCCGTTCTAGCAATAGAACGGCTTTTTTTTATGCGCGAGTGAACAGCTTACTTAATGAAAGGACGTTGCCGATTCTTGTTTGGATCTCAGACTGCTCTTGCTCAGTCCGAAACTTTCCCTTGGTATTTCCCCATACCGGCCCTGGCCATGCAATGTCGTCTTCAAATCGAGCGATGTGATGGATGTGGAGTTGAGGAACCATGTTACCAAGCGCGCCGAGGTTGAGTTTCTTTGGCTGGAAGGTCGCTTCTAGCGCTTGGCTTACCGCTTGAGATTCATGCAAAAATTGCTGCTGTTCTTGCATTGGTAAGTGATGCAGCTCTTTTAGATTGGCACGCTTAGGCACCAAGATGACCCAAGGCACTGCATTGTCTTTATGCAGCAGTGCAACACACAGCGGAAAGTGGCCAATGATGGTGGTATCTTTTGCCAATTGAGGGTGCAGTTCAAAACTCATTATTGTTTTCCATTTTGAATTGAATGACGTCAGTATACGCCAGATAAAACAAAAGGTTGACGCTTTCACGCCAACCTTTCTGATTATCTAAAAGCTTGATGCTTAATTACATGCGCTCTAGCGTTTCGATACCTAGTAGAGATAGACCTTGCTTAATCGTCTTCGCAGTCAGTGCTGCAAGTTTCAGGCGGCTCTGCTTCACTGAATCGTCTTCAGTGTTAAGAATAGGGCACGCTTCGTAGAAGCTAGAGAACTGACCAGCTAGTTCGAATAGGTAGCTACACATGATGTGTGGTTGACCTTCACGAGCAACAGATTGTACCGCTTCTTCAAACTGTAGCAGTTTAGCGATAAGCGCTTTTTCTTTCTCTTCAGTCACTTTGATTTCGCCTGCTAGGTTATCCATAGAGATACCTGCTTTAGCGAAGATAGAAGAGACACGAGTGTAAGCGTACTGCATGTAAGGCGCCGTGTTGCCTTCAAACGCTAGCATGTTGTCCCAGTCAAACACGTAGTCTGTTGTACGGTGCTTAGACAGGTCAGCATACTTAACCGCTGCCATAGCAACAGTGTTAGCGATTTTGACTTTCTCTTCTGAATCAAGACCTGCGTTCTTAGATTCGATCAGCTTGATTGCGCGCTCTTCTGCTTCATCTAATAGATCAGCAAGACGAACCGTACCACCTGCACGAGTCTTAAATGGACGACCGTCTTTACCTAGCATCATGCCGAACGCGTGGTGCTCAAGTGATACTTCTTCTGGCACATAACCCGCTTTACGAACGATAGTCCAAGCTTGCATTAGGTGCTGATGTTGACGTGAGTCGATGAAGTAAAGTACGCGGTTTGCGCCTAGTGTTTCGTACCGGTACTTAGCACAAGCAATATCCGTCGTGGTGTATAGGAAGCCACCATCACGTTTTTGGATGATAACACCCATCGCTTCGCCATCTTTGTTCTTGTATTCTTCTAGGAAGACAACTTGAGCACCATCATCTTCTTGAGCAATACCACGCTCTTTCAGATCGGCAACAATGCCAGGTAGCATGTCGTTGTACATGCTTTCGCCCATAACATCGTCACGCGTTAGAGATACGTTTAGGCGGTCGTAGTTACGTTGGTTTTGAACCATAGTAACGTCAACCAGTTTCTTCCACATCTCAGCGCAGTATTCGTCGCCGCTTTGTAGTTTCACTACGTAGTTACGTGCGCGAAGGGCGAACTCTTCGTCTTCGTCGTAGAGCTTTTTCGATTCGCGGTAGAAGGCTTCAAGGTCAGACAGTTCCATTGAAACTTCGCCAGACTCTTTTTGTACGCGTTCCAGGTTAGCGATAAGCATGCCAAACTGAGTACCCCAGTCACCGATGTGGTTAGCACGGATCACTTTGTGACCTAGGAATTCAAGAGTACGAACAACTGCGTCACCGATGATGGTTGAACGTAGGTGACCGACGTGCATTTCTTTAGCAACGTTTGGCGCAGAGTAGTCAGCAACGATCGTTTGCTGTTCTTCTTTCGCGACACCTAGGCGAGCATCTGCCAATGCAGACTCGGCTTGCTTCGCTAGAAACTCTTCACTTAGGAAGATGTTAATGAAACCAGGACCTGCTATTTCAGTCTTGCTTGCGATACCGTCTAGGTCCAGAACATCCAATACTTTCTGTGCAAATTCGCGTGGGTTTGTGCCTAGCTTTTTCGCTACGCCCATTACGCCATTCGCTTGGTAATCACCAAACTGTGGTTTTGCAGATTGGCGGACTGCGGCAGGGCTGCCTGCAGGTGCGCCAGCGGCTTCTAGAGCCTGAGAAACTTTGTCATTAATAAGTGCTTGGATATTCACACGCGCTTCCTTCAATTCTAGGGAATTGGTTGGGTATACATTCGCTATTGATAGGCTTGCAGTCGTTGCCTGAATAATATCCACCGAAATGGAATGAATGTATATCTCGATCTAGTTCATAATTTGGAGCACATAATAGCAACTTTATTGGATTCCTTATAGGGAGTGAACTGGGAAATTTTCTACTTTTCCTGATGATCTTGTTAGTATTGAAGAAAAATTAATGTTTTAGGTGAAATTAAATGTCTCAAAGACTGATTGATGCTGAATTAATGCCCCAACAGATGAAGCAAAAATTGCACGATTTTATGCATAAAATCCAACAGTTAGGCGAAATCTTGCATATTAATTTGTCGGATTTTCAAGCAGATCATATTGCGCTGCGCATCAACGAAGCAGAATTGGCACATTTAGCCCATCAAGAATGGCTAAAAGCAGGGAAAGAAATTTCGAACGCGATGATCAATGGTCGACCGATCATCGTTCTTGAATTCAATCAGCCACTTAACGCATTAGAGTGGAAAATCGAGTGCTTGGAGCTACCCTATCCCGCAGAGGGTAAGTACTACCCCGAACAAAGCTGGGAGCATGTGGAGTTTGTTGTACCATCTCAAGCTAAAACGGCGGAAGAATATTTGGCAGATCTCAAGCGCCAATTTCCATGTTTCGCTGAGAAGTATGATGTTTTGCCGGAGCAAGGTGTGAAAATCAAGCTCTCAAGCCCAAAAGGAGAAGGGGAACGTTTGAACAATCCGACGGTGGCATTTAAACGAAACGGGGTGTGCATCAAGCTACACCCACATTCGTTAAAGAAGATTGTTGAATCTGAACAAGCGAGTTAATGGCGTCACGAGTTAACCGAGTTCGATGTCTTTTGGTCTTAACTGAAACTCTTCAATTGATCCGATCTCAGAGCCAAGCTCGAGTTTCTCTGACTCGTGGTGCGCATTGCCTTGCGTGTGCATTATGAGTCTATTGGCGGTACGAGGTTTGAGCTCGTTGACAACAAAACGAATCATGTCGGAGCGATCCAGAGTTTTGAGTTCTTCTAGCACTTTTTCTTTTTGGTTAAAGTCGAGATCTTTGTTACCAATCGCAACCCACAACCGCTGTGCCCGAGACCTCAATGTCGTATCGGGTGCCGCGATTTGGTTCCATAGCCCTCGTTTACTGCTATGCCACTGGTATTCATTTAGCTCGAGTAGGACCATATAAAAGGCGTTTAAAAACTCATCAATGGACTGAATCAGCTCGCTTGGAGCGGCATTGGGTGATTGAACATAGAGCACAATACCTGGATGTTTGTTTAGTGGTAAGTTCCCTGTGCCTACCATGTAGCCAAGCTGCTGCTTTGTTCGAATCTCATGGAAAAACGTCGCCGACATTAAGTGGTTGGCCAGTGAATACAGTGCAATACTACGGGGGCTCTTATCTTCACATTGATAGTAAAGCACCACGGCTGAGTCTTCTTGGTCACAAAATACTTCCCGCTGAAACGACCCGTTTTTACCCAACATGACAAGCGGTCGTAACGATTCTTCGTACTGTTGATTCTTGACTCTTAGCGCGTCTTTTAGCGTATTACCGAGGCTGAGCGCTTCTTTTTTCGTCCAGTCACCATACACAAACATCTCAACATGCAACTCGGAAAGAATGTCTTCAACAAAGCTGGACAACTCTTCAACGCTTATGGACTCTAACGCGTCGACTAGCACCGAGTAGGGGGGATTGTTCGGTTGTAAAATTCCGGTTAGAGCATTAAAGAGCTGCGAAATTGGACGATCTTGCGAAGCATTGCGCCAATTTCTTAGCATTTGCGTTTTTATCGTGTCAAAGCGTTGCTGACTAAAGTCCCGTTTAGCAAAGCGCTGCAAAATGAGTTGCATTAATTCAGGTTGCTTCTGGGTGAAACCCGACACGGTTAAGGTAACGCCACCTTGATGGGCGTACATGTTGTAACCCATGCCCGCAATTTCTGCTTGGTATGTCTCTTTTGCCAAGCTGTCTAAGAACATCTCAACGCAAAGTCTTGTTTTTACGATGTTTGTCGGGGTTGAAACCGCTTGGGGGCTGTCGATAGCAACGTACAAGACGCCTTTCGGTACTCGGTATTCGGTGTCTTGTAAATGCCAAAGCTTAAAGCCGGGTAACTCTTCAATCACTTGAGGCACAGTGTCATTGCCCTCAATGGGTTGAGGGTCGAGATCGTAGCAAATGAAAGGGTTTTTATCGGGCAGAGAAAATTTGAGCGGTGATGGCTGTTGATAATGTGATCGCAGCTGGTCACTAATCGGGTGAACCGCGTAGGGTGTGAAGTACCACTTTGCTTCTTTATCGTAATCTAGCCCTTGAGCAATCAGTGTGACACGAAGATTGTCGACTGAGAAATAATCAGTCAGAGAAGTGAGTAGTTGCTCGTTATAGCCTTGCATCATGTAGTCGCCGTAAACCACATCTTCGGCCTGATAGTGCTGCATATTAATGACAAGGTGGCTGACCAGATCAAGTGGTCTTGTGGGCTCTTGAAAGCGAAATGCAGATTCAAGAACAGCTTTTTTCTCGAGGTATCGCCATTCATCCATACCTTGTGTCTTGATAAGGGTTATGTAGCTGAATACCGACTGAATGATATCGTCTGTATGCGACATCCCTTCCTGCGTCAGTGAGCAACTAATGGTGAAATCCCGATAGTTACTGCCGCTCGCGCCTCCACCTGCGGAGAGGGATGTAATCCAGCCTTGCTCTTTGAGTGCGACCATCAGGCTTCCAGGTCCTTCATCTCCCAGCAGGTGCGCGAAGTAAGAGAGTGGTTTGGTTTGGTAGTACTCATCCATACCAAGCATTGGGAAGGCGAGAATCAGCTTGCGCAGATCTTTTATCGGTTCTACATGCACCGAAATTGCAGTTGAATCAGCGTCCGAGTATTCAGCATCGATTTTTTTGCCCGCAAGTTGGTGATTGGGAATGTCGTTAAACATCTCTTCGCACAGGGTTTGAAGCTCATCAAGCTCTTGTGGACCAATGATGGCCAATGTCATCAGATCCGCAGAGTAATGCGAATAGTGGAAGTCGATTATCTCATCTCGAATGGATTTGCCGTCCCGATCGCCCAGCGTTTCCAGATTACCAACTGAAAACTTACTGAACGGATGCGCTTGGTTGATCACTTCTTTATTGACTTGATATAAGCGACGCGAGTCATCATTGAGTTTCAACTTGTATTCAGAGTCAACCGCTTGGCGTTCTTTATCCAATGCTTCCGGATTGAACAGTGGAGCGGTAAAGAATTGACTGAATCGATCTAAGGCTGATGGGAAAGCGTTGGGGGATACATCGAAAAAGAAACAAGTATGTTCGGTCCCAGTCCATGCATTGTTGCTGCCACCATGTTGATTGATATAACTTTGAAACTCGCCCACTTTAGGGTACTTTTCGGTCCCCAAAAATAGCATGTGTTCCAAATAGTGGGCTAACCCTTCTCGGTCTTGAGGATCATCGAAGTGGCCCACGTTGACGGCCAACGCCGCGGCACTCTTTTGCGCATTGACGTCATGCGTCAGCAACACTCTGATACCATTAGGTAAAGTGAGGTAACGGTATGTATTGCTATCATTGGGGCTGATGTGCACGTGATTGTCTCCGATGAGGTAATTATGTGTAAGCCAATTCAGTATTGATAATGTCAACAGGCCCTAATAATTATGACTCGGATATCCATCAGTGCAAACTATCTGTTTGAGAAATCTGAGCAAAATAGGGTTTCGCTGGCTGTGGGATTTGTCGCAAAGAGTGTTAACGAAGTCTGAGTCTTTGCCACAGTACTTGATATAATTATTGATGAGAGTGATCGATTTGAAGCTCCCAACGCGCATTGTGTGGGCGACAATTCAAATAATATTAATTCTGATCACCAATAATAATTCAGAGAATAGTTTAGGATGAAGCCATGAAAATTTTTATCATGCGTCACGGAGAAGCGGAGCATTACGCGCCCAGTGACGCAGAGCGTGAGTTAACCGACCGAGGCCGAAGCGCTTCAGTTGCAGTTGCGAAGGCTTGTGCTCAGCAAGGATTCCAGCAGTTTGATAAGGTAATCGTTAGCCCATACATTCGTGCCCAGCAAACATGGCAAGAGATTTCGACCTATTTAAGTGCCAAAAGCATCGAAACGAATGAAGATATTACGCCTTACGGTCAAGCTGAAGAGGTTGCGGATTACCTACAAGCCGTAGCCGATTTGGAAAAGCTGGATTCGGTTTTGCTGGTTTCTCATCTGCCGTTAGTGGGCTATTTGACGGCGGAGTTTGTTCCCGGGATGGTGCCACCAATGTTCCCAACTTCAGGGCTCATTTGTATCGACTATTCACTTGAAAAGCAGCGCGGTGACGTCGCTTTTAATATTCAACCGTGACCTTCTTGTAAACACCTTAAATCACTACGCATTGTGCCAACGACAATGCGTACTTATCAAATCGGAAGTTACCTTTGTTTCTCCGTATTACGGTGGGGTGTTTATCCATCATTGCCAGTCATTTATTTGACATGATAAATGGACTGAAACTTGCATATTCCAATAAGTTTCTCATTCCATAGAAAATTTAACGCCTATCTATGAAGTTTTCTTTACCATTTGCGGATAAATTACCCTCTATCCCACAAAGAGCGATGCCTGCGATTGGCGCCCCCGTCATGGTTTTGGCCACGTTGGGGATGGTTGTATTACCTATCCCTGCATTTTTGCTCGATTTATTCTTTACCTTCAATATTGCGCTTGCAATGGTTGTCTTGCTGGTCACGGTTTACACTCGCAGACCCCTTGATTTTGCTGCATTTCCAACAGTACTTCTGATTGCGACCTTGTTGCGCTTAGCGCTAAACGTCGCATCAACTCGAGTGGTATTGCTCTATGGTCATGAGGGTTCTGGTGCGGCAGGTAGTGTGATTGAAGCCTTTGGTAGCGTGGTTATTGGCGGTAACTACGCAGTTGGTTTGGTCGTGTTCCTTATCTTGATGATCATCAACTTCATGGTTGTAACCAAGGGTGCTGGGCGTATATCTGAGGTAAGCGCTCGTTTTACGTTGGACGCATTACCTGGTAAACAAATGGCCATCGATGCCGACTTGAATGCGGGGTTAATCGATCAAGACCAAGCCAGAACCCGTCGCCAAGAAGTGACGAAAGAGGCGGACTTCTATGGTTCGATGGACGGTGCATCTAAGTTTGTTAAAGGTGATGCCATTGCCGGTATTTTGATTCTGTTTATCAATATTATCGGTGGTCTCTCAATCGGTATGGCGCAATACGGTTTAGGGTTTGGTGAAGCGATTCAAATCTATACCCTACTGACGATCGGTGACGGCTTAGTTGCACAAATTCCATCGTTACTCCTTTCGATTGGCGCAGCCATTATGGTAACACGCCAAAATACCGATGAAGACATGGGACAACAGCTTGTCTTTCAAATGTTTGACAACCCTAAAGCTCTGACGATTACAGCGATAATCTTGGGCGTAATGGGCATTGTTCCAGGCATGCCTCACTTTGCATTCTTACTGCTGGCTGCTTTGGCTGGTGGCGCGGCGTACTGGATCAATCGCAAACACAAAAAAGCAGCAGAAAAACCCAATCTACCCGCCACGACAGAAGCAGAAGCGCCCACGCCAAAAGAGCTCTCTTGGGACGATGTTCAGCCTGTCGATATTGTCGGCCTAGAAGTCGGTTATCGATTAATTCCTTTGGTCGATAAAGACCAAGGCGGAGAGCTGTTAGAGCGCGTGAAAGGTGTACGTAAGAAACTTTCCCAAGATTTCGGATTCCTCATTCCTGCGGTACATATTCGTGACAATCTAGAACTGACGCCAAACAGCTATCGCATCACTTTGATGGGCGTCGCTGTTGGAGAAGCTGAAATTCGCCCTGATATGGAGCTCGCGATTAACCCAGGACAGGTGTATGGAATGATTGATGGTGAGCCCACGATTGATCCTGCCTTCGGCCTAGAGGCTATCTGGATTCGAGAAGAGCAGCGCGAACATGCTCAAGCGTTAGGGTACACGGTTGTCGATTCTTCGACGGTCCTTGCGACGCACCTGAGCCAACTGCTGACCAACAATGCGTCGCAGTTAATTGGTCATGAAGAAGTACAGAACCTACTTGAGATGCTGGGCCGCAGTACACCTAAACTGGTGGAAAGCTTTGTACCCGACCAACTCCAATTGGGCGTTGTGGTTAAAGTGCTACAAAACTTGCTTAACGAAGGTGTGCCAATCCGAGATATTCGTACTATCGTTCAAACCTTGTCCGAATACTCGAGCAAAAGTCAAGAACCTGACATTCTCACCGCTGCGGTTCGCATTTCCCTTAAACGCTTAATTGTTCAAGAAATCAATGGTATAGAGCCAGAATTGCCAGTGATTACTCTAATTCCGGAGTTGGAACAAATTTTGCATCAGACCATGCAGGCTTCTGGTGGTGAATCTGCTGGGATCGAGCCTGGTTTAGCTGAGCGACTACAATCATCATTGAGTCAAGCCACTCAAGAGCAAGAGCTCAAAGGCGAACCTGCGGTGTTACTAACCTCCGGAGTTTTGCGCTCAACCTTGGCGAAGTTTGTTAAGAACACGATTCCGTCTTTGAGAGTACTCTCATATCAGGAAATCCCAGACGAGAAACAAATTCGCATTGTTCAGGCGGTTGGTAACTAGCTCTAAATGCGAGAATAAACGGTACCCAAATTGAAGATTAAACGATTTTTTGCCAAAGACATGCGTACAGCACTGCTCCAAGTGAAAGGGGAGCTCGGTGATGATGCGGTGATCATGTCTAATAAAAAAGTCGCAGGTGGTGTGGAAATTGTTGCCGCTGTAGACAGCGATGGGTCGACAAATCGTCCGGCAAACAACAGCTATGGTTCCAGCCCAAGACATGCTCCTCGCCAAGCGCCTGCTACGATACCGACGCCGTCAAAACGTCAACTTGAAGATGATCGTGTTACCTTGCAAGCACAAGCGGATTCTGGACGCTCGATGACGCAACGTTTCGCCAATATGCTCAAGCAATACAGCGGCGGTAAGCCGGAGCATGAAGATGAAACCGATGAAAGAGAGACCGACTCGCTTTCTGCCTTGCTTCAAAGGCAAGCGGCTTCTCGTTCAAACAGCAACGAGCGCGTGCAGCTCAAAGAAGATTCTCCATTAGCCCGTCTTATCGCGGAAGATCGCCGAATAGAAAGACCACAAACCAAGCTAGACCCTAGCCGTTATGAGCGTGGCAAGCCGAACGAGCAAGCCGTATCCAACGAAGACCTTGAAGAAATGAAAGAAGAGATGATGTCCATTCGTCGTCTTCTTGAGCACCAAGTGTCTGGCTTAATGTGGCAAGAAGTGGAGCGAAGAGAACCGCTCAGAGCGATGTTGATTAAGCGTCTTGAGCGAATGGGTGTCTCGTCAGATCTTGCTGACCAGCTTGCTTGCTACATCCCTGAAGACACGCCACCAACCAAAGCGTGGAAGGCGCTGCTAGGTCTTGTCTCGGACCAGATCCCAATATCTAAGCAAGATATCTTGAAGCGAGGTGGTGTTGTTGCACTGCTTGGCCCAACGGGGGTGGGGAAAACCACCACTGTTGCAAAACTTGCTGCGCGAGCGGCAATGGAGTGGGGAGCAGACAACGTTGCTTTGGTCACCACGGACACATACAGAATTGGTGCCCATGAGCAGTTGGCCATATATGGTCGAATTATGGGATGTGCCGTAAAAGTCGCTAAAGATTCCAAAGAGTTAGCCGATGTAATATATCAGTTAAGGAATCGCCGCCTGATTCTTGTCGATACTGCGGGTATGGGACAGCGTGATGTCAGGCTGTCTGAGCAGCTCGACACCTTAATGCACGAAAGCGGTGAAATGATCCATAGTTATCTGGTATTGCCTGCAACGGCGCAGAGAAAAGTCCTACAGGAAACGATTGATCATTTTAAGCGCATACCGTTATCGGGGTGCATTATGACTAAGCTTGATGAATCTCTAAGCCTTGGCGAATTTGTAAGTGTGGTAGTGCAAAATGCCCTACCTGTCGCCTACATCGCGAATGGACAGCGTGTCCCTGAAGACATAGTGATTGCACAGCCAAAATACATGGTAGCTAAGGCAAACGAATTATTAGAGAAGTCGGCAGACGACGAGCCTCACTACTGGAATAGTGAAGCGGAAAGGTTCTAGCGGCGGACGATTATGACAAATACTATGATACAAGACCAAGCAAGCGGATTACGCCGCTTAACACAACCTTCGTTAACAAAGGTCATATCAGTCACAGGCGGTAAAGGTGGCGTTGGTAAATCTAATGTAACGTTAGGAATGGCCATTTGCATGGCGCGTCAGGGCAAAAAAGTCATGGTTCTTGATGCCGACTTGGGCCTAGCTAACGTCGATGTCATGCTAGGGATTCGACCGAAGCGAAACTTAGGGCATGTACTTGCTGGCGAATGCGACCTAAAAGACGCCATCGTTGAAGGTCCGCACGGAATTAAAATTATTCCCGCGACATCCGGTACGCAGTCGATGACAGAACTGTCTCATGCGCAGCACATCGGTTTGATTCGTGCCTTTGGCAGCCTTGAAGACGAAATGGATGTATTATTAATTGATACGGCCGCTGGTATCTCTGATATGGTAGTCAGCTTTTCGCGCGCTGCCCAAGATGTTGTTGTTGTTGTGTGCGATGAACCTACGTCGATCACCGATGCATATGCTTTAATTAAACTATTGAGCAAAGAGCATCATGTCCAGCGTTTTAAAATCGTTGCAAATATGGTCAGAAGTTATCGAGAAGGGCGAGAATTGTTCGCAAAGTTGACCTTGGTCACAGAGCGATTCTTGAATGTTAGCCTTGAGCTCGTAGCATGTATTCCATTAGATGATAAAGTGCGACAAGCGGTTAAGAAACAAAAGATTGTTGTTGATGCTTTCCCGCGTTCACCTGCGGCTTTGGCGATTGGTTCACTGGCGAATAAAGCGTTAACTTGGCCAATTCCGAAAACCCCGAGTGGACACTTGGAGTTTTTTGTCGAACGATTACTAAATAGAACAGAAATGCTAGAGGAACCATTTGGTGAATAAGGCCCTGACCTATGACCAATATGCAAACCAAAACAGTCAGCGAGCTTTTTTAGAAAAGTATTCGGTGCTAGTGAAGCGTATTGCCCACCATCTACTCGGGCGGTTACCTCCTAGTGTTCAGGTCGAAGACCTTATTCAAGCAGGCATGATTGGTTTGCTTGAAGCCCAGAAAAACTACGATGGTACAAAAGGCGCCAGTTTTGAAACTTATGCGGGTATTCGTATCCGCGGTGCTATGCTAGATGACATAAGACGTGGAGACTGGGTGCCACGTTCTGTACATAAACACAGCCGCGAGATTAGCCAAGCGATCTCGGTACTTGAAGGGGAACTCAATCGAGACCCAACAGATGCCGAAGTCGCACAGCACTTAGGGTTGAGTTTAACTCAATACCATACCGCGTTAACGGACATAAATTGTTCGAGATTGGTTGGGATTGAAGACCTAGGAGTCTCGGAAGATGTCATCACCCCTGATGGTGACGAAGAGGCAAACACGCCTTTTCAAGGGGTTGCAGACGAATATTTTCGCAAAGCGTTAATCGATTCGATCAAATCTTTACCAGAACGAGAGGCACTAGTACTTTCGCTTTATTACGATGAAGAGTTAAACTTAAAAGAAATCGGCGACGTTATTGGGGTTAGCGAGTCACGCGTTAGCCAAATACTAAGTCAATCAATGCAGCGTCTACGCACTAAATTAAGTGCATGGACAAATAATGAGTAAAACACTGATATCGAACTCAGTGGAGGCAATTTTGAATAAAAACATGAAGATCCTTATTGTTGATGATTTTTCAACAATGCGCCGTATCGTTAAGAACCTACTTCGCGACTTGGGTTTCAATAATACCCAAGAAGCTGATGACGGCTTAACGGCGTTACCGATGTTGAAGAAAGGCGACTTCGAGTTTGTCGTAACAGACTGGAATATGCCTGGTATGCAAGGTATCGACCTTCTGAAGCATATTCGTGCAGACGATGAGCTGAAGCACCTACCTGTATTGATGATTACCGCTGAAGCAAAACGCGAGCAGATCATTGAAGCTGCACAAGCAGGTGTAAACGGTTATATCGTTAAGCCTTTTACTGCCGCTACGCTTAAAGAAAAGCTAGATAAGATTTTTGAGCGTCTATAGTCAAGGTAAGACTTAGCGAAGCTAAAGGTCAAAAGAATGATTTCATTAGAACAGGCAAAGCAACTCGTCGAGCTGTTGGAAAATGACCAGCAGCAAGAAGCAGATACTCTTTTTCGAGAGGTTTACGAGACGTCGACCAACCCTATGCTTCAAGAAATAGGGGAGTTAACTCGTGATCTGCATGAGTCAATCAAGCAATTCACAATTGATGAACGCATGAGTGAAATTGCCAATGACGAAATCCCGGACGCAAGGGATCGCCTTCAATACGTCATTGACAAAACAGAGGTTGCTGCAAATAAAACCATGGACGCTGTCGACCGCTGTATGCCGATTGCAGACAATTTGCATGAAGGCCTACTGAAAGTGCGACCACAATGGAATGAGCTGATGCATGGCAGAATTGATCTCGCCGAATTCAAAGCGCTGTGCCATCGAATTGACGACTTACTGAGTCAAGTCGAAGGGGACAGTTCAGAACTTCGAGGTCAGCTGACGGAAATTCTAATGGCTCAGGACTTCCAAGATTTAACCGGCCAAATCATTTCTCGCGTTATTACGTTAGTTAATGAAGTTGAAGGCCGGTTGGTTGAAATCCTAACGGCGTTTAGCACCACCCAACTGGATGACAACTCAGATAACAAGAAAGATGCATCTACGGCGCCGGAAGGTCCGATTCTTAACCCTCATGAAAGGGATGATGCCGTTTCATCACAAGACGAAGTAGACGATTTGCTCTCGAGTCTTGGGTTTTAGAGGTAACATATGAGCTACGATTTAGACGAAGATATTCTTCAGGATTTTTTGGTGGAAGCAGGGGAGATTCTAGAACTACTCTCCGAGCAGTTGGTAGAACTAGAAAATAACCCTGAAGACAAAGATCTACTGAACGCGATATTCCGTGGTTTCCACACCGTTAAAGGTGGTGCGGGCTTCCTGTCATTGACTGAACTGGTTGACACCTGTCACGGTGCAGAAAACGTGTTCGATATCTTGCGTAATGGACAGCGTTCTGTTAGTGCAAGCTTAATGGATACGATGCTTAAGGCGTTAGATACTGTCAATGAACAGTTCCAAGCCGTTCAAGATCGCGAGCCTTTGCCACTCGCTGAGCAATCTTTGCTAGATGAACTTCATCGTCTAAGTAACCCTGAATCACAAGACGAAGCTCCCGTAGCTCAAGAGCCGGCGCCTGTAGTAGCTCCAGAGCCTGTTCAGCAAGAGCCGGTCGCTGCGCCTGAACCAGCGCCAAGTGCCGACGTTTCTGCAGGTTCTATTGACGAAATTACGCAAGATGAATTCGAAAAACTGTTAGACGAGTTGCACGGTAAAGGCAGTGCGCCTGGCACAGTAGAAGCGCCTGCTGCGCCTACGCCACCCGCTTCGCAGCCTGCTGCTGATATGAGCGGTGACATTACCGATGATGAGTTTGAGAAGTTGCTGGATGAACTGCATGGTGTTGGTAAAGCGCCAGGCGAGAACGAACCAGCGGCTGCTTCTGCTCCACCACCACCTCCAACTTCTCCATCAGCACCTTCTGCAGCGATGGCTGGCGATAGCGATTTGATGACTGACGAGGAGTTTGAAAAGCTGCTCGATGAATTGCATGGTTCGGGTAAAGGCCCGTCTATTGAAGAACTGGAAGCGGCGACCAAACCAGCAGCAGTTAACGCTCAAGCTGCGTCGACTCCTGCTCCTGCACAACCTGCCGCTCCTGCGCCAGCGCCAAAACCTGCCGCGCAACCAGCAGCAAAGGCTGAAGTGAAACCAGCAGCGAAGAAAGAAGTCGCCGCTCAAGCTAAGAAGCCTCAAGCAGAGGCAACGGTTCGTGTTGATACCTCGACGTTAGACATCATTATGAATATGGTGGGTGAGCTGGTTCTGGTTCGAAATCGACTGCTGAGTCTTGGCTTAAATAGCAACGACGAAGAGATGTCGAAAGCGGTTGCTAACCTTGATGTTGTTACAGCAGACCTTCAAGGCGCGGTGATGAAGACGCGTATGCAGCCAATCAAGAAAGTGTTTGGTCGCTTCCCTCGCGTTGTACGTGATTTGGCGCGTAGCCTAAACAAAGACATTACGCTTGAAATGCGTGGTGAAGATACAGACTTAGATAAAAACTTGGTAGAAGCGCTTGCGGATCCACTGATCCACTTGGTTCGAAATTCAGTCGACCATGGTATCGAGATGCCTGATGACCGTGTTGCTGCTGGCAAGCCTAGAACGGGTAAAGTGATTCTGTCTGCAGCCCAAGAAGGTGACCATATTGAACTTGCTATCGTCGATGATGGTGGCGGTATGGACCCTGATAAACTTCGTGGTATCGCGGTTAAACGTGGCCTCATGGATGAAGACGCTGCATCTCGCTTGACCAACAAAGAATGTTTCAACCTTATCTTCATGCCTGGTTTCTCAAGTAAAGAGCAAATCTCAGATATTTCTGGTCGAGGCGTGGGTATGGACGTAGTGAAGACGGCCATTAATACGTTGAACGGTTCTATTGATATCGACTCTGAAATGGGTAAAGGAACGAAGATCACCATTAAAGTACCGTTAACATTGGCTATTTTGCCAACGCTGATGGTCGGTGTTGCTGGTCACCCATTTGCGCTTCCGTTAGCAAGTGTGAACGAAATATTCCACTTGGATTTAAGCAGAACTAACGTGGTTGATGGTCAATTGACAATTATTGTTCGTGACAAGTCAATTCCATTGTTCTACTTGCAAAACTGGTTAGCTCCGCAGGCGGGGCGCGTCGAGTTACGCAAAGGTCACGGCCACGTCGTGATTGTTCAGCTTGGTAGTCAGCGCGTTGGTTTTGTTGTGGATACCTTAATCGGTCAGGAAGAGGTGGTTATTAAACCTCTAGATAACCTCCTACAAGGTACTCCAGGCATGGCGGGTGCAACAATCACCAGTGATGGTCATATCGCGTTGATCCTCGATGTGCCTGACTTGCTTAAGCAGTATGCCGCTGCTTCTCGAATCTAAGTCGCGAGATATAAAAGGAAATATATGGCGATCAAAGTATTAGTTGTTGACGATTCGAGTTTTTTCCGCCGCAGAGTGAGTGAAATTATCAACTCTGAAGCGAGGCTGGAAGTCATTGATGTAGCAACCAATGGTAAAGAAGCGGTAGAGAAAGCGCTCAAAATAAAGCCTGACGTTATTACTATGGATATTGAGATGCCAGTCATGGACGGTATAACCGCCGTCCGTGAAATCATGGCAAAATGTCCTATTCCAATTTTGATGTTCTCATCACTTACGCATGATGGAGCAAAAGCGACACTAGACGCGCTAGATGCTGGTGCGTTGGACTTTTTACCGAAGAAGTTTGAAGACATAGCTCGCAATCGAGATGAGGCTGTTTCTTTGCTTCAACAACGTGTTATTCAAATTGCGTCGAAGCGTACGTTTATGCGTCGCCCAACGATTGCTCCGGTAACCAAGCCAAGAACATCAACCACTCCAGCCGCTCCGAGTCGTACACCGTTGCAAACGAAAGCGGCTCCTCAGGTAAAAGCAAAGCCTGCGGCGCGTTTTAAAGCTACGGGTAAAAAATATCAGTTAACCGCGATTGGTACGTCAACAGGCGGTCCGGTTGCATTGCAAAAAATATTGACAAAATTACCGGCAAATTACCCGCATCCAATTGTGTTGATCCAACACATGCCTGCGACATTCACTGCTGCTTTCGCTAGTCGCTTGAATTCATTATGTAAAATTCAGGTTAAGGAAGCGGAAGATGGTGATGTTCTAAGACCAGGTGTCGCTTATTTGGCGCCAGGCGGTAAACAGATGATGATCGACGGTCGCCCAGGGAATGCGAAGCTTCGCATTATCGATGGTGGTGAGCGTATGAACTATAAACCTTGTGTTGATGTTACCTTTGGAAGTGCGGCGAAAATTTATGCAGATCAAGTACTTTCAATGGTTCTGACCGGAATGGGTGCAGATGGCCGAGAAGGCGCACGCATGCTCAAGGGCACTGGTGCGACAATCTGGGCGCAAGATGAAGAAAGTTGCGTGGTCTATGGTATGCCCCAAGCGGTGGCTAAAGCTGGCATTTCAACAGAAGACCTACCGCTCGACCGTATTGCAGAGCGCATGTTAGTTGAAGTTGGTCTAGCATAGAGGTTACGCATGATTGTATGGAGCATAGCAAACCAGAAAGGCGGTGTAGGTAAAACTACAACCACCATTACGTTGGCTGGTTTGCTAAGTAAGCAAGGAAAACGCGTTCTACTTGTAGACACGGATCCGCACGCTTCATTGACGACTTATCTTGGTTATGACTCTGACGGTGTGCCAGCAAGCCTCTTTGATCTGTTTCAGCTTAAAGAGTTTAACGAGCATACAGTGATGCCGTTAGTCATGAAGTCAGATATTGAGGGTATCGATTTGATACCCGCTCACATGTCGTTAGCAACCTTAGATCGTGTGATGGGTAATCGCAGTGGCATGGGTTTGATTTTGAAGCGAGCATTGAATGCGTTACGACAGCGCTACGACTACGTGCTCATCGATTGTCCACCAATTTTGGGTGTCATGATGGTCAACGCGCTTGCTGCGAGCGATCGTATTCTTATCCCTGTGCAAACCGAGTTTTTAGCAATGAAAGGCTTAGAGCGTATGGTTCGTACGCTGGCGATTATGCAGAAATCTAGAGGCCAAGAGTTCAAAGTTACGATCGTACCAACCATGTACGACAAGCGAACGCGCGCATCGTTACAAACGCTTCAACAACTCAAAAAAGATTATCCAAGCCAAGTTTGGTCTTCTGCGGTACCGATCGACACTAAGTTCCGTGATGCAAGCTTAAAGCACTTACCTGTGTCTCACTTTGCATCGGGAAGTAGAGGTGTATTCGCTTACAAGCAGTTGTTGATTTATTTAGAGAGGCTGTCTATCGATGAGTAGCCAGTCGTTGCTTTCCAGTGAGCAAGCGCTAGACGATTACTTCACTGCGCTACTCGAAGAAAGTGTAGAAGAGGAAGAAATACTGGTTGCCAAAGAGCAGTCAAAGGCTACTCTCTCTGCAGAGCCAGAGCCAGAGCCAGAGCCAGAGCCAGAGCCAGAGCCAGAGCCAGAGCCAGAGCCAGAGCCAGAGCCAGAGCCAGAGCCAGAGCCAGAGCCAGAGCCAGAGCCAGAGCCAGAGCTAGAGGAGCTTGAAGATTACTCTTTGCAGCCGATGCTGCAGTCTGTCGATGAAAAAAGCTATTTCCAGTTGCCATCAGAAGAGATAGAAGTCCCAAATCTTGATGATGTCGAAAGGCTGCTAAAGCAGTTGGAAACGACTAACCCTGTTGCAGAGCTTGATTTAGAAGAGGTCTTAGAGCAAAACACGGTAGAGATCGCTCAAGCTCAAGTTGTTGAAGAAGAGGTTCAAGAATGGGATATTTCCGAGCCTGACATTGTCGCCGAGAGCGTATCTCAAGAAGCGCTAGCAGAACCAGCCGTCGAGATTGAAATTGCTGATGACGTCGCTGAGGTCGATCAGATTGGCGAAGTTGAACCGGAAGTTAGTGTTCAGCTAGAAACCGAGACTGGTGGTAATGGGCTGGATAACTGGCAATCCACGGCGAGAAGTACCGATTTTCAAGTCCTCTACTTTGATGTCAATGGTGTGACATTTGCGGTTCCGCTCGATGAGTTGGGGGGAATACATCGCATTGCTGAGCTTAATCATCTGATTGGTCGACCTGTTTGGTATTTAGGGTTACAAACCAGTCGAGAAGCGCAACTTGACGTTGTCGACACCGCTAAATGGGTCATGCCAGAAAAACTTAAAGATGATTCTCACAAAGAGGCTTATCAATACATTGTGATGCTAGGTGCGAGTATGTGGGGCCTTGCCTCTACAGAGTTAAAGGGCACCGAAGCTCTCGACCCAAGCATGGTTCGCTGGCGAGAAACGGCGGGTAAACGCCCGTGGTTAGCTGGAATGGTAAAAGAAAAAATGTGTGCATTGATTCATGTTGAAGCATTGATAGCTATGCTTAATGCAGGACTTGATGTAAAAGCGTTAGACAAATAGTACATGAGTGCCAATTTAGGCGTAGAGAGGAATAGGTATGTCTCAAACTAGTGAAGTAGAAGTAAGAAAAGACCAGTCTAATGACGAAGTGCTTCAGTGGGTGACGTTCCAGTTAGAGGAAGAAACTTACGGCATCAACGTAATGCAAGTTCGTGAAGTTCTTCGTTACACTGAAATTGCGCCAGTACCGGGTGCTCCAGATTACGTACTAGGTATTATCAACCTACGTGGTAATGTTGTTACCGTTATCGATACACGTTCTCGTTTTGGTTTGATCGAAGGCGAAATTACGGATAACACGCGTATTATTGTTATTGAATCTGAACACCAAGTTATCGGTATTCTGGTAGACAGTGTCGCTGAAGTGGTTTACTTGCGTTCTTCAGAAATCGATACCACGCCAAGTGTGGGTACCGATGAAAGTGCGAAGTTCATTCAGGGTGTGAGCAACCGAGACGGTAAGCTGCTTATCCTTGTTGATCTGAACAAGCTGCTAACTGATGAAGAATGGGATGAGATGGCTCACCTATAATGGATGAGAGTATGTTAGCCAGTATGCCAGTGATCGCTGGCGTAGTGGCTCTGGTCATTCTGTTATTTGTTCTAGCACTGATACGTTTGCGATCAGGGCAAACAAAGGTGGCTGATCAACTGCGTCAACAGCATCGCCACTTAGATAAAGAGCTGCAAAAGTCAAACAAACAACTACTTGAAGTCCGTTCAGTGGTTGTTGGGTTGGGGCAGCGAGTTAGTGAACAGCAGGATATCATTCAGCATCTAAACGAGCGTATTACCGAACTAGAGCAAGAAGATAGCGACGGTCGTCTTTACTCAAGAGCGAGTAAAATGGTACAGCTTGGGGCAGATTTAAACGAGCTCATTGAAGAGTGCGAGCTACCTAAAGCCGAAGCTGAACTTATGATGTCACTGCAGAAAAAGATAGCAGGTAAAGAGAAAGTTCCTCCGTTGGAGGGCAGTCCTGAACGGCAAAAATCTCAACCTCGTCAAAGACGTGCTAGAAAATAACCAAACTTATGAAGGTGCCATACGGCACCTTTTTTAATGTAAGTATGTAACCATTTAGTGGTAGTTGAGTCACGATATGTTTAATTGTTAACAGATTCTTACTTAGTTTCGTGATTCGTATAGGTCTAATGCTGTGTTGTGGCGATATGGCTGTGGTAATATAGCGACTCAAAAATTTAGTAGTGACCGACCATGTTAGAAGTATCACAACTTACCGCCATCCGAGATGAAAGAATTCTCTTCGAATCCCTCTCTTTTAGTATAGATTCCGGTGAATTAGTCCAAATAGAAGGACGCAATGGTACGGGTAAAACGACTCTCTTGCGCATTATCACCGGACTAGGTGACCGCGATCAGGGAGAAATTTTTTGGAACGGCGAGAGTATTGAATCTAACCGTGATGCTTTTCATGAAGATTTGCTGTTTTTAGGTCATTCAACAGGCGTAAAACGCGACTTAACAGCTTACGAGAATTTACGCTTTTATCTGTCGGTTCATTCAAAAGTGTCAATTGATAAAGAAACTATTTACCAAGCTTTGACCAAAGTAGGCTTGGCTGGTCGAGAAGATGTTCCCGTTGCCCAACTCTCTGCGGGTCAGCAACGACGTGTAGCGTTAGCCAGATTGTGGTTGAGCCAGCACAAGTTGTGGATCTTAGATGAACCGCTAACGGCGATTGATAAGCAGGGTGTGAAGGTATTGGAAGCGCTGTTTCTCAACCATGCGGAGCAAGGCGGCATCGTCATGTTAACGACGCACCAAGATATGTTCACTGACAACCCGAAACTTAGAAAAATTAAACTGGGTGAATAACATGATAGGAACCATGAATAGTATCGTTCGTCGAGAGCTTTTAATCGCTTTTCGTCGACAAGCTGATGTTCTGAATCCTTTGTGGTTTTTCATCATTGTTATCACTCTGTTTCCGTTGAGTATCGGACCAGAGCCTAACCTGTTGGCGAGGATCGCAGCTGGTATTGTTTGGGTAGCAGCATTGCTTTCAGCGTTATTGTCTTTGGAGCGATTGTTCCGTGACGACTTTCAGGATGGCTCGCTAGAGCAGATGATGCTAATGCCTGTTCCATTGCCTGTCGTGGTGATCTCCAAAGTTGCAGCACATTGGATTTTAACGGGCTTACCTCTAATTTTAATCAGCCCTCTTTTAGCAATATTATTGTCGTTGGATTTTAATACTTGGCTTTCGGTTGTTTTAACGTTATTTGTCGGTACACCAACCTTAAGTTTCATAGGTGCGATTGGTGTGGCGTTAACAGTTGGCTTGCAAAAAGGCGGAGTGCTACTCAGTCTTCTAGTGCTTCCGCTGTACATTCCAATTTTGATTTTTGCGACGTCTGCCATTGATGCAGCCTCGCTGGGTATTGCGTATAACGGTCAATTGGCAATCTTAGGAGCAATGTTTATGGGAGCGTTGACTCTGACACCTTTTGCGATTGCGGCAGCGCTTCGAGTAAGCGTCAATTAATTGTTTTTGATCAAGCACGAATTTTTCCCTTTCTATAAATTACAAAACTAATAATTGTCTAAGTTGTGAATACGATGAAAGACAGACTGAAGTAAGAGTGAGAACTAAACATGTGGAAATGGCTCCATCCCTATGCCAAGCCTGAATCTGCTTACCAGCTCAGCGGTAAGCTATTGCCCTGGTTTTCCATACTAGCCCTGCTGTGTTTATCCGTAGGGACCGTATGGGGACTTGCATTTGCTCCGTCAGATTACCAACAGGGTGACAGTTTCAGAATTATCTATATCCACGTCCCGTCCGCTATTTGGTCGATGGGTGTCTATATGTCGATGGCGATAGCAGCCTTTATTGGCTTAGTATGGCAAATTCGCTTGTCAGATTTGGCCGCATCGGCGATGGCACCAATCGGAGCCGTGTATACCTTTATTGCCCTTCTAACAGGGGCTATCTGGGGAAAGCCAATGTGGGGTACTTGGTGGGTGTGGGATGCACGTCTTACCTCAGAACTGATTCTTTTGTTCCTCTATCTTGGCGTTATCGCGCTCTATCACGCGTTTGATGACCAAAAAACAGCCTCAAAAGCGGCTGGTATCTTGGCAATTGTTGGCGTGGTTAACCTGCCTATCATCCACTTCTCTGTTGAATGGTGGAATACATTGCACCAAGGCGCGACCATCACCAAATTTGAAAAGCCATCAATTTCAAGCAACATGCTTTGGCCGCTGTTACTAAACATATTTGGTTTCGCATTCTTCTTTGGTTCTGTAACTATGATCCGTTTCCGTAACGAAATCATTAAAAACGAGAGTCATCGCCCTTGGGTGGCGAAGCTTGCGGCAGCTAAGTCTCAGAGAGGTAACTAAACATGCATTTTGAATCTTTGAGCGACTTTTTCGCTATGGGCGGTTACGCCGGTTATGTATGGAGTGCTTTTGGCATTACGTTTTTATCCATGTTGATTATTCTTTGGACCAGTGTCCGTCGCGGTAACGCGTTGTTAAAAGAAGTCCAATCAAAAATTGATCGACAAGCACGCATTGACGCAGCTAAGAATTTGGAGAACACATTATGAACCCAAGACGTAAAAAGAGGCTCGGCATTGTTCTTGCCATCTTTATTGGTATCAGCGCGACCATCGGTTTAATGCTGTATGCGCTCAATCAAAACATGGATTTGTTCTACACACCGACTGAACTTGTCCATGGTAAACCAGACGGTACCAAACCAGAGGTTGGTCAGCGATTGCGTATTGGCGGTATGGTTGTTGAAGGTTCTGTAAAGCGTGACCCTAGTTCACTACAGGTATCGTTTGACCTGCATGATGTTGGCCCGAAAGTGACGATTCTCTACAATGGTATTCTTCCTGATCTATTTAGAGAAGGACAGGGCATTGTTGCACAAGGCGTTTTAAAAAACGCAACGACTATTGAAGCGTTTGAAGTGCTAGCGAAACACGATGAAGAGTACATGCCACCGGAGATCGCAGAAGCGATGAAGAAAACGCATGAACCTCTTCAATACACAGAACAACAAAAACAAGGAAGCGGTCAATGATTGCTGAAATTGGTCACTTTGCCCTTATCGTATCGCTAGCGATGGCAGTATTACTCAGTATTCTGCCGTTGGTGGGGGCCTCAAGAAACAATACCATGCTCATGAACACAGCAAGACCTCTATCTTGGGGTATGTTCTTGCTGATTCTGGTGTCTTTTATTGCGCTTCTTTGGGCGTTTTACACCAATGATTTCACCCTTAATTATGTAGCGACGAACTCCAATAGCCAGTTGCCTTGGTACTATCGTTTAACTGCGGTCTGGGGGGCTCACGAGGGCTCGTTATTACTTTGGGTTCTCATTCAAGCGGCGTGGACGGTTGCTGTTGCGAGTTTCAGTCGCGGTATGCCACAAGAATCTGTAGCCCGAGTACTCGCGGTGATGGGGATGATTACGGTTGGCTTCCTGCTGTTTATTATCGTTACTTCAAACCCATTCTTGCGCACACTGCCATTCTTCCCTGTTGACGGGCGAGACCTAAACCCTTTACTGCAAGATCCAGGGTTAATCATTCACCCTCCAATGCTTTACATGGGCTACGTTGGTTTTTCTGTGGCGTTCTCGTTTGCGATTGCCTCGTTAATGACGGGTCGTCTCGATACCGCCTGGGCACGTTGGTCACGTCCATGGACTACCGCAGCATGGCTTTTCCTAACGTTGGGTATCGCACTTGGTTCATGGTGGGCGTATTACGAACTTGGCTGGGGCGGCTGGTGGTTCTGGGATCCCGTTGAAAACGCTTCCTTTATGCCATGGCTCGCAGGTACAGCACTAATGCACTCATTAGCGGTGACGGAAAAACGCGGCACCTTCAAAGCATGGACTGTGTTACTGGCGATATCGGCGTTCTCTCTGAGTTTGCTGGGTACATTCCTCGTGCGCTCGGGAATCTTGGTCTCGGTACATGCCTTCGCGTCTGATCCATCTCGCGGTATGTTTATCCTTGGCTTCCTCGTGTTTGTCATTGGTGGCTCTTTGCTACTGTTTGCACTCAAAGGTGCATCGGTGCGAGTTCGAGGCAACTTTGATTTGGTCTCACGTGAAAACGCATTGTTGGCTAACAACGTCCTATTGATCGCTGCCCTTGTGGTTGTTCTTGTTGGTACCTTATTGCCTTTGGTTCACAAGCAAATCGGTCTGGGTTCAGTATCGATCGGTGCGCCTTTCTTTGACATGTTGTTTGCTTGGCTGATGATTCCTTTCTCATTCTTGCTAGGTATTGGTCCTCTGATCCGTTGGAAGCGTGATGATCTGTCATCTCTGAAAAAGCCTATGCTCATCTCAGGTGTAGCGTCGGTTGTTTTGGCGGGTATTTTCACCTTGATTTTCTCGGACTTCTTCTTGCCGATGGCTTATTTGGGCTGGTTGATGGCACTTTGGATCATCTTCATGCACGGCTTTGAGCTTCATCAGCGAGCGACACATCGCCACCCATTTATGGAAGGTGTTAAAAAGCTTCAGCGTAGCCACTGGGCGATGATGCTTGGTCATATCGGTCTTGCTGTTTCTATCATTGGTATCGCAATGGTGCAAAATTACAGTATCGAGCGAGATGTACGTTTAGCGCCCGGTGAACATTATCAAATCCAAGGTTACGATTTTTACTTCAAAGGTCTACGTGACAAAGATGGTCCAAACTATGACGGGTACATTGCTGATTTTGAAATTACGCTAGACGGAAAATATGTAAACACGCTCCACGCAGAAAAACGTTTCTACCGAACCGCTCGTTCAATGATGACTGAGGCTGCTATTGATCGCGGTATCACGCGTGATTTGTATATTGCGATGGGTGAGCGTCTTGATGACAACAAATCGTGGGCAGTACGCATTTACTACAAACCATTTGTTCGTTGGATTTGGGCTGGCTCATTACTGATGTCATTAGGTGGTGCGATTGCCATCAGCGATAGACGTTACCGTTTCAGAAAAAGCGCCAAAAAGCAGGAGGCATAATGAATAAGAAATTACTGTTTATTCCGCTCGTCGCATTTTTGGGTTTAGTGGCTATCTTTGCTACTCAGTTGGTAAAAAACTCTCAAGGTGACGACCCAACCAAACTGGAATCTGTCTTGGTGGGTAAACCTGTGCCAGAGTTTCGTCTCGAGGATCTTGTTGAACCGGGTAAATTGTACGATCAAGCAATTTTCAAGGGTGAACCTCTATTGCTGAACGTATGGGCGACATGGTGTCCTACTTGTTATGCAGAGCACCAATACCTAAACCAACTAGCTGGTGAGGGCGTGAAGATCATTGGTATGAACTACAAAGATGATCGAACCAAAGCGATTGGTTGGTTGAATGATCTTGGTAATCCTTACCTTATTAGCCTGTTTGATGGTAACGGTATGTTGGGATTAGACCTTGGCGTATATGGAGCGCCTGAAACTTTCCTGATTGACGCGAATGGCGTGATTCGATACCGACACGTTGGAGACGTCAACGATCGCAATTGGAACGAAAAGCTTAAGCCTATGTACGAAGGCCTACTTGCGGAGGCGAAACAATGAAAAAGCTAATGCTTTCACTGTTTGCGGCGATGGCATTCTCAATGGCAGCTCATGCGGCGATTGAAGTTCATGAGTTCGATACGCTTGAGCAAGAACAGCAATTTAAAGAGCTTGGAAACACGCTACGTTGTCCAAAATGTCAAAACAATACCATTGCTGATTCCAATGCAGAACTGGCTGTTGATCTGCGCGAAAAAGTGTATGAAATGACCAAAGCGGGTAAATCAAAGCAAGAAATTATTGATTACATGATCGCTCGCTACGGAAACTTTGTGACCTACAATCCTCCGTTTACCGCGGCCACTGCCATTCTTTGGCTTGGTCCGATCAGCGTGCTCTTATTTGGTTTCGGATTCATTGTATTGAGAAGCCGAGCTAAGAAAGTAACGCCTGAACAGGCTGAAGATTGGGACCAAGACAAAGAAGCGCGTTTAAAAGCGCTACTTGATGAAAAGAATGATGGAGACAAGCAGTAATGACACTATTTTGGATAGCTTCGATCATTCTTGTTGTATTCAGCTGCGTACTTATCGCATTGCCAGTGATGAGACAAAAAGCGAACAATGATGAAGCGCTACGCGATGAATTAAACAAAGCGTTTTATAAAGATCGCTTGACGGAACTCGAAGAGGAAGCAGAAGAAGGTTTAGTCGAAAATCAACAAGACCTGATTGACGACCTCAAGCAATCGCTGCTCGACGACATTCCAGCTGATAACAAAAACTCGCAGGAAAACGCGATATCACCAATGGCGGTGATGATACCTTCTATGCTCTTGGTTGTCGGTTTGTCTTATGGCATGTACTACAAATTTGGTGCGCAGCAAGATGTCCTACAATGGCAGGAAGTGACATCAAACTTGCCAGCGTTATCGAAGAAGCTCATGTCACCAGAAGGCGCTCAGCTGAGTGATGATGAAATGCGAGATCTTACATTGGCATTGCGCACTAGACTTCATTACGAGCCTGAAGACTCAACCGGTTGGTTGTTGCTTGGGCGAATTGCTTTAGCTAATCGTGACGTTGATACTGCTATCGGTTCAATGAAAAAGGCATACAACTTAGAGCCAGAGAGCAATGATATTATGCTGGGTTATGCTCAAGCATTGATGTTGTCTCAAGATGATGTTGACCAGGAAAACGCACGTCGCATTCTGGGTAACCTAGTTCAGAAAGATTATGTCGATTTGCGTGTCTTCTCGCTACTGGCGTTTGATGCGTTTGAGCGTCAAGACTTCCCAGCCGCGGTTCGATACTGGAGCATTATGCAGCAAATGATTGGTCCAGAAGACAGCCGTTATGAAATGCTTAGCCGAAGCATTGAGAATGCGCAAAAGCAAATGGGTCAACAAGTGGGTTCAGGGCAGTCAGTGTCTGTAACGATCAACATTGCGGATGACGTGACGGCAGATCCAAATGCAGCGCTGATCGTATCTGTTCACACGGCAGATGGTTCACCGATGCCTGTGGCGGCCGCGCGATACCCAGTTGGCAGTTTACCGCGCACCGTTGTACTCGATGACGGCAACAGTATGATAGCTGAGCGCAAGCTTTCTTCACTTGAATCTTTAATGGTACGAGCACGCATCGACAGTGATGGCAATGTGGCGACCAAAGAAGGGGACTGGTTTGGTGAAAGTGAAGCCGTTACAATGGGCGAACCTGTTGAAGTTATGATTGATAAGCGTTATTAATAGCAGCGGATTATCATTGATTAGAGGCCGGTGATTAACCGGCCTTTTTTATGGAAAAATAATAATGAAAAGCTTTACGTCTCAGATTTGGCTCGCATTGATTGCAAGTGTTCTACTTGCTGGTTGCGCAAGCGCTCCCGACACTACTGAAGAGTCTGAGTTAACGTCTTATGAGTCTCATAGTAGCGATCCCATCGAAGGTTTTAACCGTGCGATGTGGAGTATTAACTACGATTATTTAGACCCTTACTTAGTTAGACCAGTGTCATTGGCCTATGTGGACTACGTTCCTGTCCCTGTCAGGCAAGGTGTGGCTAACTTCTTAAGTAATCTTGACGAGCCATCAAGCATGATCAACAACATTGTGATGGGTAACGGCGAGAAAGCAGTGGATCACTTTAATCGCTTTTGGATTAACTCTACATTCGGCTTGCTTGGTTTAATAGATGTCGCGTCTGCTGCGGGAATTACTGATCACAATGAAAAAGCATTCAGTGATGCGGTCGGTCATTATGGTGTTGGCAATGGTCCCTATGTCATGGTTCCTGGTTACGGACCTTGGACAGTTCGTGAAGCGACAGACGTGGTGGATGGCATGTATGTTCCGCTCTCTTATTTGAATATCTGGGCAGGGCTAGGAAAATGGGCGTTGGAAGGAATGGAAAGCCGAGCTGCTTTAGTGCCACAAGAGTCAATGCTGCATAACTCTCCGGATCCTTATGCGCTGACCCGAGATGCGTATTTGCAACGTCAAGACTTCAAAGCGGAAATCGAAACTCAGCAGTACGATGAAGAAGAAGAAGCTTACTTAGACGAATACCTAGACGATTTTTAGTCTAACTCTTAAATAAAACAAAGGCTTGGATTGACCAAGCCTTTTTCGTTTTTGTCTTCTAGCGAGAGTTAAAAGGTGTAGTTGGCTTGTAGACCGATTAGCCAAACATTGCCCGTTGTCTCACCAACAAACTCACCACCCACAATCTGCGCTTTGTCATCTGACTCATAGCCGCGAGATTCAGTGATTGATGCGTCTTTAGCAAAGATGTAAGTAAAGCCGCCGTCTAGCGAGAACTGTTTGGTAAATTCGTAGCTTGCACCTAAGCTCAACCATGTACGATCCGTTTCTGGAATCGTGATAGTACGGTTTTTATCACTCACTGCTGATGTGTCATAGGCAATACCTGTGCGTAGCGCAAGCTTTGGATCTACTTGGTAAGTCGCGCCGATTGCAAAGCGGTAGTTGTCTTTCCAGTTTTCAACTTTCACCATTTGAGAGTCAAGTGTGTCCAGATCAGCATACAGCTCTTTAAAACTGCTCCAATCTGTCCAGTTAATACTAGCGTGCATAGCTAGTTTGTCTGTCAGTTGGTGGAAGCTCGCTAGTTCTGCTGTTTGCGGTAAAGTTAGATCCATAGAGCCTTTGCTTTCTTCAACTTTAAAAGTTTTAGAGCTAAAGATTTTTGCATCACCTTCAAGTTTGAGGTCAACGGCTGATTTATATGTAAAGCCGATGCGGTGCTGATCGTTGATTTGCCACGCAGTACCTAACTGCCAACCCCAAGCGGTATCTTCCCCTTCCATATACTTGAGATGTGTGCCTTCAGGAAGACCGAATGCGTTTGTTTTTGGAGCTGTTGCACCAAAGCTACCTTCGCCCATCACATAGCGAATACCGCCACCAATGCTTACCGCTTCGTTAAGTTGGTAAGCAAGGTTTAGGTTAGCTTCTTTTGTAATAATGCTTGCTTCGTTGCCAAAGTGAGAGGCAGCAAAGTCTTTACCTAAGTCGGTTTCCATCCCGTAGTTGGTACCAAGCGCAAAGCCAATCGCGAGCTCTTCAGAGTAACGGTGCGAGATATATAGGTTTGGAATAATAGCGTCGTGAGCAAAATCAGACGAAGATGCTTCAGTTTTAGGAAGCGTTGGATTTAGAGACTTACTGCCATCAACTTCTCCTTTCACATCAACATTTGGGTTCACGTAGATTGCACCAACAGACACTTGAGTGCCATCAAGTTGAGTTAGCATCGCTGGGTTGCGCCATTGTGCACTTGCGTTGTCTGCCATTGCTGCTTCACCAGCGTACGCACGGCCTAGACCTGTTGCTGAGTATTCTGCCAGTTGGAAGCCTGCAGCATTAACGGCTGAAGAGGTGCTCACTAGGCTACACGCCACTGCGAGTGATAAGAGAGTCTTGTTCGTTTTCATTATAATGTTCGCTGAGATTCGAATTAATCAGTCGGGTGATGATAAGGTTAGAGCTATTACTTTAAAAATTAAAAACAGTGTATTGCAGGTATTTGAAATTTAATTTGTCACAAATCGAATGCTAAAGATGAAAACACTAAATGTTAACGTCTTGTTTTGATATTTCAGCGTACACATGTAGTGTCTGAGAGGGGTTTATCGATACACGTGTAAGCTCAGTAACCGAAAGGGGATAGGGAAAGCTTGTTGTATCAGATGATTATTGTCGTGTAGATAGCAAAAAGGCCAGTGAACACTGGCCTTTGAAATAGAGTTTTCGTTTTATTAGAAGCTACGGCTGTATTGTAGACCTAATAGAATTGCGTCTGCGTGTGTTGTCGCTTCGATCGAAGAGACTAGAGCACCAGTTGCGTCATCATACTGAGACTCTTTCACGTCTACGTCTTTACCCATTAGGTAAGTAAAGCCGAAGTCAATGTTAGACTTTGAATCTAGGTGGTAAGTGAAACCTGCAGAGAACCACTGACGATCTGAATCTGGAACAGAAATCGAAGTCACTTTATCTTGAGCGCTTGTGTCATACATGTAGCCTGCACGCAACGTCCAGTCTTGGTTTAGGTAGTAAGTACCACCAAGTGCATAGTGCATGCCTGTTTGCCACTCGTAAGTGTTTAGTTCGCCAGCTTTATCAGCTTCTAGTTTGTCAAAAACACCCCAACCAATGTATTGAACGCTGTAGTGAACGGCAAACTTAGTGTCTTCAATACGGTGGTAGCCAGAGAACTCCGCCATATCTGGTAGCGGCATGTACAAAGTGTCGCTCTGCTCTTGACCGTCGTAGTAGATGTCGCCTTTAGCTGCTAGTGTTGGGCTGTAGCGGTATGAGAAACCAAAGCGGTTATTTTCATCAAGCTCGTAGACTGTACCTACATTGAAGCCTAGTGCAAAACCAGACGCATCCGCATCAAGCGCTTTAGCACCTGTAAGTTGCGGTTTGCCAGGAACGTTAAGTTCATTACTTAAGTTACGCTCGAGTTTACCTTGACCATAAATTAGGTCTAGGCCAGCACCAACACTCCATTGTTCATTGATTCTTAGAGAGCCAGCAAGACCAATGTTCATGCTTTTCACGTCTGTTAGGCCTGCATATTCGCTGGCTACGTAATCATCGCTAAATTCGGTTTTGGTTCCGAAATTAGAGTAGGCGTTAATACCCCAAGCAAATGTATCGTTAACTGGAACAATTAGGTGAATATTTGGTGCAATTGAGGTATCACCCGCGTCGTCGTAGTTAGCCTCAGTTGTTGAGTAAGCAGGTACTAGATTAGGAAGTTGAGAGAAATCAATTCCATCCATATGCGTATACTTTGCATCTTTCACTTCAATCATTGAAGTGATGCTTTCAAAACCTAAAGAAAGTTCTGTCTTGTCGAATAGCGCCATCGCTGCTGGGTTACGTGCCATAACAGAAGCGTTATCTGCAATAACAGCGTCACCGGCGAATGCTCGGCCGATACCAGTTGCTGATTGAGCGTTAAGTTGGAAGCCTGCAGCGAGAGCCTGCTGCGAAGCGAGAGTTGCTGTGGTAATGGTCACTGCTAATAGTGATTTTTTAAACAGACGCGTCTTGTTCATTTGTGCTTTTTCCTTTTTGGTTCGCCTCTAGTTGGGCGATATTTTTGAGCAAAAGCTCAGTTGTGGCTGATACTAGACCCAAGTATAGGATATAGAAATCCGACCATTGGCTAGTTGGAAGGGAAAATTACAGAAATGACGTCTATTTGGCAGGATTGTGCTGCAAAAAGCACTCTTTTAGAGTTTTAGCTCTATATGGTAGGTAAAAAATAAGGCTCAGATATTGAATCGAGCCTTATTTTATCTGTTTGAAGATTGTTTCCTATTAACCCATAGGTTTGATGATATCTAGGATGTTTTCGGCGATTTTAGCGACATTTTCACCTTTATCTCCAACCAAAATGAGGCTCACTTCGCCCATTGGTTCAATGATACCCACCATACCATCTTCCGCAAATTCGGATACGTCATTGGCGGCAATGCCTGTCAGAAACAGAGTCACTTTGCCTTTTTCGCCCCTAAACACCATATGCAGTGCATTAGACTCACCAAAACCACAGTGATTTAAGTAATACACGTGGTAAGGGAAGTGCGCACTCAATGAATGAGAAAACGGCACCATTTTCGCGTTGATTTGCGAGGATTTAACTTGTTCGTCTAGATGATTCACGAACGGCTTTTCGTCAACAACATGCTTGAGCGCTGTTGATGCTAAACTCGCTTGTGCCGGAGAAACCACGATGTTTCCCCAGTTAACTTGCCCAACCAACAAACCAGCGACAAAAGCGACTGATGCTGCCATGGCCATCGCTCGACGGGCAAAATTAGGGCGAACGACATTATCTTCTTGGACGTTCGAGGTTTGATTGAACAAAATACGATCAGCCAGATCCTCAGGGACCTCAACATTCATCGCTTTAGCGATTTGAGCATCCAGATCTAAAATCTCATCGGCGAATTTAGCGTTGGATTCACTCTCTTTTATCGCGGCGTTGAGTTCGCTGTCTCTGCATTTAGGGTCGGACATGATGCGGCGACGAAATTCTAAATCATCCATTATGCTGTCCTCTTTGGTTACTCTCTGGGTCGATCATCTCTTTTAGCTGATTGCGAGCTCTGAATAAGCGTGTCATTACAGTATTCTTATTAAGATCAAGAATCTCGCTGATCTCTTCACCGCTAAACCCTCCAACAACTTGAAGAAATAGTGGCTCTCGATAATCGGTATCAAGTTTCATTATTTGTGCCTGAATCCACTCGGTCTGATGATGCGGGTCATCGCTGACCTTAGCATCGTTTCCGTGGTCATCGATATCAACCAGATCAAACTGCTTGCGCTCGAAGCGACGAGCGTTTTCTCTGCGTAATATGGTGATTAACCAAGATTTGGCGGCTTTCTCGTCTTGAAGACTATCGAGAGACTTCCACGCACGTAAACAGGTCTCTTGTACTAAATCCTCTGAGATGGTGGGATCTTTGCACAACCAATACGCGTAGCGATAGAGGTCTCTGTGATAGGCTCTCACGAGCGCTTCATATTTTCTTTGTCTGTCCATATCCGAGTTGACCGGATCGGAAGACTTTTTCTTTCCAAAAAAATTGAGAATCGACACAAGAGCCTCCCTAACTGCTCTGTGGATGAGTTTGCTGAACGTTTTTAACGTGCGTTCAACCTGTCCCGTTGGAATCAAAAGCCAGCAAGCGATGGGTTACTGCTTCTATTTTATACAATGTGCGCCTTCTAGGAGCGCCTTCAACAATTTCGTTGCAACATAAATGCTATTGAGCTTTAGAAACTCACCTAAAATTGATCTATTTCAAAATCTACCGTCTCACAGCGGTTATAGTAACACCTGTCATCTAGTCAGTGTTTCACTGACATGTTGAGCAAGATGACACTTCCTTTTGAAGGCTGACTTTACTTTCTCCTAATCAGGAAACTGATTATTTCAATTGGCGTAAGTTAATTGCTTTATACATTCCGACCACACAGTTTTGTGTGGTTTTTTTTTGCCTCTAGATTCGCCAAAGATCTATTGATGTGGTCTTTGATTCAAAAGTCTAACAACATCTTGATAATATTTATATAAATAGCCGTTATTGTTTTCTCTTTTCGCAAAGTCTATGCGACCACTTTTCTATTCTAAATCACGTTTATTCAAACGATTGTTTGATTGCGTTAACAATCTCGTTACAATGACGTGGTCAGACCTCTTAATATCCAAGGAGAAACAATGGGCAAGCAGGAAGTGAAAACCCGCTCTGGTGAGCGCGTTGCAATTGTCGCTGGTTTGCGTACCCCTTTTGCGCGTCAAAGCACTGAGTTCAGCAAAGTGCCAGCTGTTGACCTAGGCAAAATGGTAGTAAGCGAAATGATGGCACGTACAGAGATCGACCCAAAATTGATCGATCAAGTTGTGTTTGGTCAAGTGGTTCAAATGCCTGAAGCACCGAATATCGCACGTGAAATTGTGCTCGGGACGGGTATGGACATTAATACTGATGCCTACAGCGTAACGCGAGCATGTGCAACGAGCTTTCAGTCTGCGGTCAATGTTGCGGAAAGCATCATGTCTGGGACTATTGATGTCGGTATTGCTGGCGGGGCAGATTCTTCCTCGGTATTGCCTATTGGCGTCTCCAAAAAGTTGGCTGCGAACCTATTAGCACTGAGCAAAACCAAAACAGTTGGCCAAAAACTCAAGATTCTAAAAAGCCTATCCCTGAAAGACTTAATGCCCGTTCCACCGGCGGTGGCTGAATACTCAACAGGCTTATCGATGGGCCAGACCGCAGAGCAAATGGCCAAATCACACGGCATTTCTCGTCAAGAGCAAGATGCTTTAGCGCACCGTTCTCACACGTTAGCGGCTCAGGCTTGGCAAGAAGGCAAGATTGAAGGCGAGGTGATGACCGCGTTCCCAGAGCCGTATAAGAAGTGGATCTCGCAAGACAACAATATTCGTTATGACTCGACGCTAGAAGGGTATGCGAAGTTGCGTCCGGCTTTTGATAGACAGTACGGCAGTGTGACCGCAGCAAACAGTACACCGCTGACTGATGGTGCAGCAGCAATCATGCTGATGCGTGAAGGGAAAGCAAAAGAGCTCGGCCTAGACATTATGGGCTATATCCGTTCTTACGCATTTTCTGCGATTGGTGTTGAAACGGATATGCTGATGGGGCCGTCATTCGCAACGCCTATGGCGCTAGAACGAGCGGGTATTGAGCTTTCTGATCTTACTTTAATTGACATGCATGAAGCCTTCGCTGCTCAAGCGCTTTCAAACGTGAAAATGTTTGCTAGCGATGCATTTGCACAACAACACCTTGGCCGCTCTAAAGCGATTGGTGAAATCGACATGGACAAGTTTAACGTCCTTGGCGGTTCTATCGCCTATGGCCACCCCTTCGCAGCAACGGGTGCACGAATGATTACCCAAACATTACGAGAGCTAAAACGCCGAGGTGGCGGTTTGGCGCTGAACACAGCGTGTGCGGCAGGTGGTCTTGGTGCAGCTATGATTTTGGAGGTTGAGTAATGAGCGAGCAGAAAGCATTTAAGCTAAACATTGACGAAAATGACTTCGCTTGGTTGGCGATAGACGTCCCAGGCGAGAAGATGAATACGCTTCAAGCGGCTTTTGCTGAAGAAATGGAAGACGTGTTTGCTCAACTTGATGAGAAAAAATCGTCCATTAAAGGATTGATCGTACACTCATTGAAGCCAGACAACTTTGTCGCTGGCGCTGATGTTCGAATGTTAGATGCATGTTCAACGGCAGCAGAAGCACAGGCATTGGCTGAGAAAGGCCAGCAAATGTTCCAACATCTTTCGGATTTGCCTTATCCCGTTGTTGCCGCGATCCACGGACCTTGTTTGGGTGGCGGTTTGGAGCTGGCACTAGCGTGTGATTACCGAGTATGTACTGACTCTGATAAAACTCGCCTAGGGCTGCCAGAAGTGCAGCTTGGATTACTGCCCGGTTCAGGTGGCACGCAACGTCTGCCTCGTTTGATTGGTTTACTGCCGTCGCTAGATTTGATTTTAACTGGTAAGCAGCTTCGTGCAAAAAAAGCGAAAAAGCTGGGTGTCGTAGATGCTGTAGTGCCTGAGACCATCTTGCTCGATGTCGCGAAAAGCTTTGTTGAAAAGAACGCGCGCAAAAGCAAAGGCAAGCGTAAAGTCTCGACCAAAGAGAAACTTATTTCAAACACAGGCCTTGGACGTAAGGTGATCTTTGAGCAAGCGGCAAAGAAAACATTCGAGAAAACTCGCGGAAACTACCCAGCCGCAGACGCCATCTTAGAAGTAATTCGCTACGGTTTAGAGAAAGGCTTCGAGCAGGGCCAGAAGAAAGAAGCCGAGCGTTTTGCTGAGCTTGTGATGACCTCTGAATCTAAGGCGCTACGTTCAATCTTTTTTGCAACAACAGAGATGAAAAAAGAGAACGGCAGTGACGCAGAGCCGTTACCTGTCAAGCGTGCGGCTGTTTTAGGCGGTGGTTTGATGGGCGCGGGGATTAGCCATGTCAGCGTGGCTAAAGCGAAAGTGCCGGTTCGCATCAAAGATGTCTCAGAAGATGGGGTATTGAATGCGTTGAAGTACAACTACAAGTTGTTCGAAACTCAGCGCAAGCGCCGTATTATCTCGAAAGCTCAATTGCAATCGAAGATGTTACAGCTTTCTGGCGGGACAGATTTCACCAGCTTCAACCATACCGACATTGTGATCGAAGCAGTGTTCGAAGATCTCGACCTAAAGCAGAAAATGGTCGCAGATATCGAAGAGAATGCCAAAGATAGCACCATTTTCGCAACAAATACGTCGTCACTCCCAATCGGACAGATTGCGGAAAAAGCGCAGCGACCTGAAAACGTTGTCGGTCTGCATTACTTCAGCCCAGTTGAAAAAATGCCACTAGTGGAAGTGATTCCGCACGAGGGAACTTCGGACGAGACGGTATCGACGGTCGTGGAATTTGCTCGCAAACAAGGCAAAACGCCAATTGTTGTCAAAGACTGCGCGGGTTTTTATGTCAACCGTATTCTTGCCCCTTACATGAACGAAGCGGCGCAAGTTCTAATGTCTGGTGAGCCGATTGGACACCTCGATAAAGCGCTGCTCAACTTCGGCTTCCCTGTCGGACCAATCACTTTGCTTGACGAAGTCGGCGTTGATATTGGCGCGAAGATTATGCCGATCTTGGTCAATGAGCTTGGCGAGCGATTTAAAGGACCAGACGTATTCGATACGCTTTTGAATGATGGTCGCAAAGGGCGCAAAAGCGGCAAAGGTTTTTACACCTACAAGGGCAAAAAGAAGGAAGTCGACAAATCTGTCTACAAACTGCTTGGACTGAGCCCTGAATCCAAGATGGCGCAAGAAGACATGGCGATGCGATGTGTGCTACCTATGCTCAATGAAGCCGTTCGCTGTTTGGATGAAGGCATTATTCGCAGCCCGCGTGACGGTGATATTGGTGCCATTTTTGGTATCGGATTCCCACCATTCTTGGGTGGCCCTTTCCGTTACATGGACCAAATCGGCGTGAAGAAACTGGTCGAGATCATGAATCAACACGCTGAGAAATACGGTGATCGATTTGCACCTTGCGATGGCCTACTGACGCGAGCAGGGCTAGATAAACCGTTCTACGAGTAATTTCATGTAACAGGCAAAGGCGAACCATAAGGTTCGCCTTTTTTCTATTTGAGAGTTATTATCAAGAAAAACAAGAAGTAAAGCTTAAGGATTTCAAATGGACGCTTTAGAACTATTGCTCAACCGTCGCTCAATTGCCAAATTGTCAGGGCCAGCTCCTGAGGGGAAAGCGCTAGAAAACATCATACGTGCCGGTTTGCGAGCACCTGATCACGCTGGCTTAACGCCGTGGAGATTTGTGATTTCACAAGGGTCTGGGCTAAACAAACTATCGGACATTCTGGTGAAAGCAGCGGTAGAAGATAAGAGTGACGACGCTGTCATTGAAAAGGTGAAAAACGCGCCGTTTCGAGCTCCGATGGTGATCACTGTGATCGCGAAAGTGACCGAACATGAAAAAGTGCCCGCCTTTGAGCAACATTTGTCTGCGGGTTGTGCCGTTCAAGCAATGCAAATGGCGGCTGTGGCGCAGGGTTTTCAGGCGTTTTGGCGCTCAGGGAAATGGATGTTCCATTCAGCCGTGCACAAGGCATTTGGTTTAGAGGGAGAGGATGAAATCGTCGGCTTCCTTTACCTAGGTACTCCAGGGTGTACGCCAATGAAGGTGCCAGAGCGCGACCTGAGTAAATTCGTAGAGTATTTGTAATCAAATCAAAAAGAGCTTGGTTATACCAAGCTCTTTTTTTGTCAGTGGATGTTGTAGGCGATAACAAAATCGATGAACAGGCGCACTTTTTCCGGCAGGTGATCTTTATGGTTGTAAAGCATATAGATATCGCGAGGGTTTGCGCTCCAGTCTTCGAGAACTCGTACCAAACTACCGTCGTCGATGAACTCTTTTAGCATCACATCAGGCATCAAGGTGATACCTAAGCCGTCACTACAAGCGCTACGAACTACATTAAGTGCGTTAGCTTGAAAGCGACCTTTGTCATTGTTAACCACTGTTTCACCATTTTGGTTAGACAGTTGCCACTTTAACAGTGGGGCGCCTTTTAACAGGCTGTGATTGTGCAACTCTTCTGCGTGTTTTGGTGCAGGGTTCGTTTTTAAATATTCTGGACTCGCGACCAAAATATCTTCCACCGAGTTAATTTTTCGAGCGATCAAGCTGGAATCTCGTTGAGGGCCGACTCGGAAGATTACGTCCCACTCCGTTGGATCAAGTTGTTCTGAATGGTTACTTGTTGTCAGCTCCAGATTGATATCTGGGTATTGTTTCATGAAGTCGTTAAACATTGGCATCATCATACGCTTGGTTAAGTTTGATGGCGCCGTTATACGAATCTTACCTGCAGCACCGCGACATTCATCAGAGATCTCTTCTGCGGTGAGCGTCAATCGGTCTAGCAGCGGTGAACATTCGCTGTAAAAGCGCTCTCCCGCCTCTGTCAGGGAAAGTTTACGCGCGTGCCTATTCAGTAGACGCAGGTTTAGAGAATCCTCCAAAGCCTGTATGCGTCGAGTAATCGTTGCAACAGGGATCATAGTTTTTCGGGAAGTCGCAGTGTAGCTTCCATTTTCGACCACAAGCCTGAACAAGTTGAGATCATCTAATTTCATTTTAGTAGACACATTTTTTTACGAATTTGGTTAATTTATATCTATATCAAATGTCAAAGGTTGAGACATATCAACATCTTTATCGATATTTGATATTCCATACATATAGTATGCAACCCAGAGCAAAAGTGGAAGATTTGTATAAACAGCCGTTCGTGACTACTTTTAAAGGGCGTTTGAAACAAAGGTCACTAGACCGAATAACAATAATAAACACGTTGTACTTTATAGTTGTGTGAGGCAAAGGTTTATGTATAAAACAGTTGAAGTTGCACCGAGCGATACTCCCAATATTGCCCCTGGTGAAAAACTTGTCATGTTGGTTGACGATGATCCTATCTTCCGTCGCATCACCTCGGGCTTCTTGCTATCTCAAGGATACAAAGTCGTCGAGGCTGAGAACGGGTTAGACGGTTTAAGGAAGCTTAAGAGCGCAGAGCCAGACATCATCATGTGCGATCTCGCCATGCCAGTACTCGATGGCATCGAGTTTGTAGAAGAGGTGAGCTTGGAGTATCCATCGCTGCCTTTGATTGTGGTGTCTGCGACAGACGATATGGCCGATGTTGCAAAAGCGCTTCGTTACGGAATAAAGGATTTCTTGCCCAAGCCGATTGGCAATTACGAGCATTTGATGTGCGCGATTGAGAATACCTTAGACGACTCGGATAATCATTTAAGTGACCAACGTGATTTTGCAAGTCAATGGTTCCGTGTTGATAGTGGGGATGTGCCCGAAGAGCAAGAGCTCCATTGGCATCTTGAGTTCTTGCAGGAAAATCGCAGTGCCGCCAAAGATTTGCTTCACGCCCTGCTTCCTGATCGGGATACCTCGCAAGGGGACTGGAAGTGCAGTTACCGCATTCTGCAGTCTACCGAAGTGATGCCTATTGTGTTTGATTACGCTTGGCTAATGAACGGGCAGTTTGCGTTTTATATCGTTGACTCAGCAAGTGAAGGGGAGCACGGTGCTGCAACCACACTATTGGTTCGTGCCTTGTTCCATGACTATTTACGCAACCTCAAGTGTTTCAACGCCGATGTAAAAGACATCGCCTATTTGCTGGAGAAGGGGATCAAATGCTCACAATGCTCTACGCCAGTTAAAGCCTTGTTTGGCGTTGCAGACCTCTCTGAAGGGACGCTATCCATTTTACCCGCCGGCCTTGATTGCCAGTGGTCAAATGGTTATATCTCTCAACATATTCAGCCCGGGGTTACGCTTGGCGATAACTGCGTGAAGAACTTTATCACCGACGAGTTGCCGATTCAGTCTGCTTGTCAGATTGCCCTTAGTTGCTTGGGATCGAGTAGCTTTACCTTAGACATCTACCGTGGTGGCAGTGCTTAAGCGCTGCTCGCCTCAGTCATAAAATCTTAATAACCCTTTTTTTACTCGGTGTTTCCAGAACACAGAATAGGGTATAGTCCGCCGAAACAAAAAAAGCCCATAGTGTTAACCCTTATTTCACTTGGTCTTAAATAAATCGTCACCTACATCAGAGAAGTAATCCATGGCAGACAAAGATTTTAAAGAACCTTATAATATCTTTTACTTTTTAGGTTTTATTGCAGTCCTACTTATCCCTACACTTCCAGCTACTTTGACTTGGATTCGTGTACTTAACGGATACGCGGGCTTCTAAATTTTTCTAGGGGCATGCCATCAGTATTCGCAGACTTAGCTTAAATATTGTTGGTATCCTGAGTTTGTGCCTGGGCATTCTGGGCATATTCCTACCTTTGTTACCGACCACACCCTTCATTTTACTTTCTAGCGCGTGCTTTATGCGCAGCAGTCCTCGATTTCATCGATGGCTGCACCAACACAAAACCTTTGGACCAATATTAGACAATTGGCACAACCACAAGGCGGTTACCACTAAGGTGAAAACCCGAGGTGCCGTTTACATTTTGCTGAGCTTCAGTTTCTCAATATGGTTTGTTCCCCATTTCTGGCTAAAAATTATGCTAGTGTTCATGCTGGTGGCACTTCTGGTTTGGTTTATTCGGTTGCCTGTGATTGAGCGCCTTGCTGACGAGCAAGAAAATCACTAAGATTGCAAGGAAGCGTGCCCACCTTCGAGTGGGCGTTTGTTTTTTAGGCACAAACCTTTTAGTCAGCATGTTGAATAGATTCAGCAATGCATTGTGCAGAGAACCCACGCTATTGCTTGAAAATACTAATTATATAAACCTACAAGCCTAGCCAATCTAAGTAATGAATTATGACAACTGAAACACTCCAACTGATCAAATCTAGTATTAAAAGCATTCAAGACTATCCGAAACCAGGCATTCTATTTCGCGATGTCACTAGCTTGATGGAAGATCCAGCGGCGTACCGCGCAACCATCAAACTTCTGGTGGAAAAATACCAATCGATGGGATTCACTAAAGTTGTGGGCACCGAAGCACGAGGCTTCTTATTTGGCGCGCCTTTAGCACTAGAGCTTGGTGTTGGTTTCGTTCCTGTTCGCAAGCCTGGCAAATTGCCACGTGAAACTGTCGCTCAATCTTATGAACTTGAGTACGGTACTGACACACTAGAAATTCACACAGACGCGATCAAAGAAGGCGACAAAGTCCTTGTGGTTGATGACCTACTGGCAACGGGCGGCACAATCGAAGCGACGACTAAATTGATTCGTCAGCTTGGTGGTGTGGTAGAGCATGCGGCGTTTGTAATCAATCTTCCTGAAATTGGCGGAGACAAGCGTCTTGAGGGCCTAGGTCTTAATGTTTACAGCATCTGTGAATTTGAAGGTCACTAATCGGGTAAGTTATTAATAGGTTTAATTCATGAGTTATCTTGCCTTAGCGCGAAAATGGCGTCCGACAAAATTTACGGAAGTTGTCGGTCAAAGCCATGTCTTAACAGCACTCGAAAATGCGTTAGCCCAGAATCGACTGCATCACGCGTATCTATTTAGTGGTACGCGAGGGGTCGGCAAGACGACAATCGGTCGTTTGTTTGCCAAAGGGTTAAACTGTGAAACAGGCATTACCTCGACGCCATGTGGTCAATGTGCCACTTGTAAAGAAATCGATGAAGGTCGCTTTGTTGATTTGCTAGAGATTGATGCTGCGTCGCGCACAAAGGTCGAAGATACTCGTGAATTGCTGGACAACGTTCAGTACAAACCGGCTCGCGGTCGATTCAAAGTTTATCTCATCGATGAAGTTCATATGCTCTCGCGCCATAGTTTCAATGCGTTATTAAAAACGCTTGAAGAGCCACCAGAGTATGTGAAGTTTTTGCTGGCGACCACGGATCCTCAAAAACTACCAGTGACAATATTGTCTCGCTGTTTACAGTTCCATCTGAAGCCAATCAGTGTGGATACTATACATGAGCAGCTAGACCACATTTTAGCTAAAGAGCAAGTGACCAGTGAGGCTCGTGCTCTTGGTATGATCGCACACGCTGCGGATGGCAGTATGCGCGATGCACTCAGTTTGACAGATCAAGCTATCGCACTTGGCAATGGTACTGTGTTAACTGATAGCGTTGCCCACATGTTGGGAACGCTAGATACGGATCAGGCACTGCATTTACTTGAAGCCATCAGTTCCAAACAGCCACAACAAGCAATGGAGATGGTTACCCAGCTCGCACAAAACGGGGTAGAGTGGGATGGGTTGCTGCAACAGCTTGCGACCCAACTGCATCGTATGGCGATGTTCCAAGCGTTGCCTTCAACGCTAGACAAAGCGCAGCCTGACGCTGAAAAAATAGAGCTACTTAGCCGAGCGCTCTCTCCGCAAGATGTGCAGTTGTACTACCAAATTGCGTTGAAAGGTCGTCAAGATCTGCCGTTAGCACCGTCGGAGCGAATTGGCTTAGAGATGGTTGTTCTGCGCATGATGGCATTTAGACCCGCCCCTCAGCCACAGGCGAACGCAATTTCAACCGCACCTGAGGTCAGCCCTGCGCCAGTTGCTAGTGCGCCGCAGGCAACGTCGCAACCTCAACCTGCTCCGGCTCCCCAAAGCGCGATGACTGAGCAAAGCCCTTCAGCGCCAATTCCGCACACTCAACCGTCGGCACCAGATCAAGGTTATGACGCTCCGCCTCCGAGCTACATGAATGAGCCTGTGCAATACGATGCGCCGCCAATGTATGATGATGCTCCAATGCAAGGGCATGTTCCTTCTCAAAGCGCGCCTCAACAGCGCCCACCTGCACAGTCAGAGCAGCCGCCTACGAGCAGAGGAACATCACCGATAAGCGGATTGCGCCATCAACTGCGATCTCAGCGTAAAGGTTTAACACCAAATCCTGACGCATCAGGAAACGCGCCAAAAAAGGCTAGAGCGACATCTGCTAAACCAGATTCTGTGCTCGACCGTGTTGCTCAAAAGCACGGTGGAGCATCGCAGGTGTCGCCTTTGTCAAACCCACAATCGACTGCAACACCTGTAGAAGAGAATGAGCCTTATCGCTGGAAGCCAACTCTGCCGCAAAAAGAGCCGCAGAAAACTGAGCTTACACCGACACAGTTAAAGAAAGCCCTAGAGCATGAAAAAACACCAGAAATGATACAGAAGCTGGTGGTTGAGAGCTTAGAGCAAAGTGACTGGGCGTCATTGATAAGTAAGTTAGAGACCGCCAAGCTGACCGAGCAGCTCGCGCTGAACTCGCATTTTGAGCGCAGTGGTTCTTCTATTTCATTGACGCTACGACCAGAACAGGCGCACCTGAACACCGACCGCGCACAGAGTGAACTGCTTCAGGCGCTCAATAGCGTATTGGGTGAAGAGTGCCACCTGAGCGTGGAAGTGGGCGATAAGGGGGAAACCCCGCTAGAATTAAGAGATAAACTTTATCAGGGCAAACTGCAGCAAGCATTCACCAGCCTAGAAAATGATGAACATGTTCGCTTTATCGAGCGACGTTTCGCGGCTGAACTTGATAAAGAGAGTGTACGACCAATTTAATTATCGGGGTTGAAAGCGATTGACTTCAACCCCATCTATAACGAAACAAGCTAACTAACCAGAGAGATAAACATGTTTGGTAAAGGCGGTATGGGCAATCTAATGAAGCAAGCCCAGCAAATGCAAGATCGCATGCAAAAGCTTCAAGAAGAAATCGCAAATATGGAAGTGACCGGTGAGTCTGGTGCTGGCCTTGTGAAAGTAACGATTACTGGTAGTCACAGTGTACGTCGTGTTGAAATCGATGAAAGCTTGATGGAAGACGACAAAGAGATGCTTGAAGATCTTATCGCTGCTGCATTTAACGATGCTGCTCGCCGCGTTGAAGAAACTCAAAAAGAGAAAATGGCTGGCGTAACTGGCGGTATGCAATTACCACCAGGTATGAAAATGCCGTTCTAATCGACAAGGTTAGTTAATGCGTACCAGTCATATGCTGGAACAATTGATGGAGGCCTTACGTTGTCTACCTGGGGTTGGCCCCAAGTCGGCGCAGCGTATGGCCTTTCATTTGTTACAGCGAGATAGAAAAGGTGGCTTGCAACTGGCGGATGCCCTAAGCCAGTCAATGACCGAAATTGGCCACTGTAGCGAATGTCGTACTTTCACAGAAGAGGAAGTGTGTCATATCTGTACCAACCCGAAGCGGCAAGAAAATGGCCAGCTTTGTGTGGTTGAAAGCCCTGCTGATATTGCAGCAGTGGAAGCAACGGGGCAGTATTCTGGACGTTACTTTGTCTTGATGGGGCACTTGTCTCCGTTAGATGGTATCGGACCGAGCGATATTGGTCTTGATGTGTTGGACTATCGTTTACGTCGTGGTGATATTAGCGAAGTGATTTTGGCGACAAATCCCACCGTTGAAGGCGAAGCAACAGCACACTACATTGCTGAGCTATGTAAAGAAAGCCAAGTATCGGCAAGCCGCATTGCTCACGGGGTTCCTGTCGGTGGCGAACTCGAATTGGTAGACGGTACAACGTTATCCCACTCGTTGTTAGGTCGACAAAAGTTAAGTTGAAAAAGCGATGCCAAGAGCATCGCTTTTGTATTGTGAGCCACTTTTACGTCTATAGGCTTAGTGTCTAAAGCGCTCTATTTCTTGAGTCACTGTGGGGCTTATCACAAGACGGCTTTCACCATTTTGGCTTGCAAGTAAAAATCGACTCAAAACGCTATCGCGACTGGTATCTGAAGCGAAGAGGCGTTTACCTTCAAGCCGTTTGTTGGCATTGACCGTGACGCAAGAGTTAGATTTCTCTCCATCCAGTAAGCACACATCCATCGTTTGTTGAGCGAATCTCTCCATCAAGGTCCATCGGATCTGTTCGGTAAGCGGCGAACTGCTTATCACGTTAATGTGAACCTCATGGCTATCGGTTAACGCTGCCCATAGTGAGTCTATCGCCTTACGCAGTTCGGTCGGTGTAACTTGATTGGGCTCGGATAGGGTGACAGCCGCGATACCATTTTTGCTCGACCAGTCAACGGCAAACGTCGGTTGATCATCTCGCACTGGTTGCTCTCGTTGATTATGCTCGCTTGCCATTTCACGTTTTAGGGTATCGATGAGTTGTTGCCACTCTAATTCATTGGCGACGTCTGCCGCTTTTACCCAGTAGGCTTGGTAGATTCGGTGCCACTGCTGCTCGACGTCATACTGATCGGCAAAACGATGGAACACTGAATCCCACATCAACTGGTAGTCATCAAGGTAAGTTGATGTCGATCGAGCGTTGACCAACACTTGCTGCTCTCTAAGAATGATTTTGACCCTATCAGTATTGGTTCTTCCGATACTGTCTTTTGCATACAGTTCAAACTCGTAAGTGCCTGCAATGGTTGGATTGATCAGTGTTGCGGTTAAGCTGTCACCGTTCAAAATAGCAAGTTGCTGAGGACCTGAAATCTGGCTCCATCGCGTCGTTTTAATCTTGTAGAGGTGTTTGGGGTAAGTTTTGGCTGAGCCTCTTAAGGTGACACTTGCCTGCGGAAGCGTGTGCAACTGATCCGAGCCTGCGTTCACAGTCGGTTTAGTGTATTTTTCAGTGTCGCTTGCATCATCGACACAGCCGAATGTGAACAGCACTAACGCAATACTCAGTACTTTCAAGTCGTTCATCGTGTTATTCCTTGGTTAAAAGTTGTAGCTAATGCCCGTTGAAAGAAAGGTATTTTCGCTATCGTAGAAGTTGATGTCGGAGTCCTGTTTTTGATAACCCGCCATCACATGCAACTGAGTACCTTGCCAGCCAAAGAGTTGCTGATAGCTATAAACAGAAAAGACGCCGACAGTGTTCTGATCTTGTTTTTGATTGAATACAGGGTTCTCTTTGTCAAAGGCGCTACTGCTATTTCGAATTGTGGTGGTAATACTATGTTGATGCAGATTTAAAATGACGGACAGTTGCGCGCTGAATTGTTCGAAGTCGTGCGCATCGCCCTTCGTATCTCTAACCGTGTAGTAAAGTGCAGGTGCCAGAATCACACTCGGATGAAGGGGGAAAGTTAATTCGGTCCCAAAGCGGTGATATTGGCTATCTCTAGCAAGTTGATCACGCTGCACGGGCGAGAGGCTGAGTGACAAACCAATATCATCTTGTTCTATGTCGCTGGTAGCGTACGCATATTTCACAGACACAGGGAAAGGAGCATTGAAGTCTAGTGAGAGGCGGCCACCCGATACGCGTTGGTCGGTCGTTTCTCTGTCTTGATTGGTTAGATATGGGTCCTCCCACACCTCATCCATTCCGGGTAAGTTGCCAAACAGAGCGCCAGTCGCCACAAGGTGTTTCGTGATTTTTTGGGAGACTCCTAGCTCGGCCTGAAACTGTGCTTGCGTGATTTGATCATCGCTATTTCCCAAGTAGATCAAAGTATTGCCAAAACTGTATTGCAAGCGACCAAGAATAAATGGCGCGGCTTGAGCGATGCGTTCACCTTCATCATCTAGGCTTGCAGTGCTGGCATTGTCATCGTGGGTGCTGGATTGCGACTGGTTTTGACTCCATCCTGCATTGATGCTGAGTGTACCGCTGAATCCGGGAGTAAATGCGTCGGTTTGTGCGAAACTACTCATGGGCAAGAGTGCGAGCAGCGTGCAGCATGACCAACGATATAGAGTGAAGCGAGAAATCATGTGACGTCCTTTTAATTAGCAATAAAGTAATGCGAATTAAAATTACCATTCACTCTGCTTATGGGTCGTTGGCGAATCGTGGACAGTTTGTGTCCATTTTGGTCACATTAAGATGATTAGGACGGTTGCATCGTAAAAGACTGAGGCCACTGAATGATAAATTTAGCGCCTCCGAGTGAAGAGTCGTCAACGAGTACTTGTCCACTGTGCCAATGGGCGATTTGTTTGACGATCGCTAAGCCTAATCCGTATCCTTTCCCACTGCTACGCTCTTGGTTTTCAAGTTGTGCAAAAGGCTCGAAAACGCGTTCTACATCCGTTTTCGCGATTCCAACCCCATCGTCTTCGACACAAATGACGTAGTGCTTGTGCTGGCACTGAAAACTGAGCGTGATGGTTGTGGCAGCGTAACGACTGGCATTACTCAGAAGATTTTTGACCGCCCGCATCAGTCCGTTTTGGTCAATGAATACCTGTCGTTGTTGCAGATCTTGCGACACCTCAAGGTTGATGATCAAGTTGGGATGCTCAAGGATGAAGTGCTCGACTTCTTGCTTTAGACAGTCGGCGAAATGGCAGTGAGAGAACTGGTTAATATCTGCGACTCGATTGTAGCGGGCCAACACCAAATTCTGATTGATGAGATGGTCGAGGTCTTCAATGCTCGAGTCGATGGTACGGCGATATTTTTCTCTTTGAGCTGCCGATGTTTGTTCGTCATCCAGCATTTCGAGGGCAAAGCGAAGCCGGTAGAGAGGCGTCCGTAAGTCGTGGGCGATGGCATTGGTCAGCTCTCTTTGGCCAGCGATTAAGTTCTCGATATTGTCTGCCATTTTGTTGAATGAAAGGCTAAGTTGGGATGCGACCGTCATTTTGCATGCTTTTGCTCGTCGTGACAGATGCCCACGCCCAAATTCATTGGCAGTAGCGACAAGCTGTTTTAAGTCGCGCCACAACGGGAAGATCCACAGTACCAGAGCAAGTGAGATCAATAAGAAAAACAGAACGCCAATGGCTGAGGTCAACTTCATCTGCGTTGTTTGCGATAGGTCGTCTTGTACATGAAGCCACAGCCCAGGCTCAATGGCGGCGAGTAACTCAACTTGTCCCATGTTGTTCACGTAGCTCACGGGGCCATTGATGGTTTGTTTAAGAGCAGACAGGGCGTCATCGGATAATTCAGACTGTGTTTTTAAGCGAATTGAGAAGGGAATCAACTGATTTTGCCTTGCCAGATCGGCATCCCATTCTTCCTTTGGGAGTGAACGAAGGTGCTCGGCGGCAAGAAATAACGTCCCTCTGGCTTGGTTAAGAACCGCAAGTTCTGTGGATTCATTAAGGGCAAAATAGATGACCTTATCACTTTCCCCGACACGTTGAATCAAAGCCATTGGATCGCCATACAGAAACGAGACATGCCCTTGCATGAGTGATTCGTGGAGCGATTGATCGAACGTGAAGTCAGAAAGAGATTCTAGCTTAAGCGGGTAGGCAAAATGGTTTGCATAGTGTTGAATCGTCTGGTGCCATTGATCTTGGGGTTGGTTAAGCAATTTTTCCGACAAAATGTCAAAGTTAACCGAATAGATTTGCTGGAAAAAGTTCTCAGAGAACGCTTCGTTGAGCCGCTGAATTGGGTTGATTTTCGTGGGAATGATGAGCAGGACAATCGGCACAAAAACCACTAGCCACAAAATAGAAAACGCTCGAATCATATCAAGTCCCTAGTGATGTCATGCAGAGTTGGTATCCAACGCCGCGGATTGTTTTTATCAATTCAGGTTGGTTTGGATCGTCATTGAGCGAACGCCGTAATCGAGAGATTCGTCTGTCAATCGAGCGATCTAAACCATCATACTCAAACCCTCTAATGTGCTGCGCAATGTCATCTCTTGAGACCACCTCACCAACATTCTTGGCTAATAAAAGCAGTAATTCGAATTCGGATGTCGTGAGTTTGATGGCTTGCTGATTGAGTTCGACGCTACGATGCCGCAAGTTGATCGCTAAATCACCAAAGCGAAGCTCGTGCTTGGAGGAGAGCGTCCGTTCTTGGCGACGCAGTAGCGCTCTTATTCGCGATAAGAGTAGCCTTGGTTTTACTTGTTTTACGATGTAATCGTCGGCACCCAACTCGAGCCCCATCACTTGATCAATATCGTCATCCAATGCGGTTTGCATCAATATCATTCCCGTGTATCCAGAACGAATCGCTCTGCATACATCCATGCCACTTTGTCCAGGTAACATAACATCAAGGATCACAAGATCGGGCTGTTGGCTAAGAATGGTATCCACGGCGCGAATGCCGTCACCGACGATGCTGACGCTGAATTCGTAGTTTTGTAAGAAGTCTTGAATCAACTCAGCGAGTTCATTGTCATCTTCAACTAGTATGATGTGAAAAGTAGGAGTGATGGTCATAGTTCCGCATCAGTGAATCTGTGATGTGGGAACTATAACCTGAATGAATGACCACCAGTGTGACCGATTGTGACGAAGAGAAAAACTTGTGATGAGTTTTATAAAATGAATGCAAAGGGCAGATGTAACTCGAGCGTGGTTGTTTTTAGGTCAGGCTCTCTAACTCTGCAATATTGTTCAGTGCTTGCTGATTGGTTTTTCCGCATACTACCGGACAAGGCTTAAACTCGTGGCAGACTTTGGGGCGTTCTGGTTTTCCAAACAATTTACACAGATTGTCGTCATTCAATTGGATACACCGAACCCCGGCAGGCTTGCCATTGGGCATTCCTGGGATAAAAGAAGAGATACTGGGCGCAATACAGCACGCGCCGCAACCTAAGCGACAATCCATCAAACTGACCTCGAAATTTGCAAGAGCGGGATAGTAGCAAAAAAGCCAAGTGTGATCAGCTCAAACTTTGCCCTTGAATTTTGGAAGTCTAAACGGTATAAATCGCACCCCTGTATGATAACGAAGTAACACCAATGAGCGCACCCTTTTGGCAAACAAAAAAACTAGAGCAGATGACCGAACAAGAGTGGGAGTCTCTTTGCGATGGTTGTGGTAAATGCTGCCTGCATAAGCTCATGGATGAAGATACCGACGAAATCTATTACACCAATGTTGCGTGCAGCTTGTTAAATAGTAAGACATGCTCGTGTAAAGATTATCCGAATCGTTTCAATTATGATGAAGAGTGTACCAAGCTGACTCAAGACGATATTGAAGACTTCACGTGGCTTCCTCACACCTGCGCGTATCGTTTGCTCGCCGAAGGGCAGAGCTTGCCAGAGTGGCATCCATTGATTACAGGCTCTAAATCGGCCATGCATGCGGCAGGGGAAAGTGTGCGCAACAAAGTGGTCTATGAGATAGAAGTGGTCAATTGGGAGGACCACATTCTAAATCATCCTAACCGTTAATCTCTTTGAAACAGCCGCATTATGCGGCTGTTTTTCTATTTGCTGTTCTTTAACGTTCAGCACGCATTTCTTTTTCTGTTTGTGGTGTACACTTACTGCTATCTACAAAAGAAACAAAGACTTATTGTTTGAGGTTGTCATGCGATTGCTTTCTCACCGTTGTTTAGGGTTACCAAAAGGTATTGTGTTTTTGCTACTGGCGGCCATGCTGAGTTTCTCGGCGTTTGCTGCGCAAGAAGTGACAGAGCCGGTTAAGTCTGAAGCTCAGTTGAAGATCGAAACCATCAACTCGGACTTAAAAGATCTCTCCGATGCGCTAATTAGTGCCAGTGGCGAAGAAAAAGACGCGTTGCAGCTTAAGCTTTTCCAGAAAAATGAGGATTTAAGAAGCGCTTTATCTGCGGCCATCAATCGAGACTCTATTCCGAAGAATGAGCTCGTTAGACAAGTTGAAATGCAGCAAAAGTATTCTCAAAATGCGTCAATTTTTCTGGAAGAGAAAATCAAAACGCTATCAGAAAAAATCAACACAGCAAAAGAAGAAGAACGGCTGGCGCTACTCAATGACTACCAAGAGTTGCAGCATTATCTCGATACCATTATTGAAGCCAACTGGCAGAATATTCAGTGGTTGAAGCAGTTGGGTGTGGACGAAACGCTCGCTGAGCAGACGTTTACTGAGTTAGTGAGTAAACGCTTACGCTTGATATCTGCCTCTGTCGAGTATTTCAATCAGCAGGTGAGTGTCGTTGGCAAGCAGTTAACGGTGAGCCCTGAATCTGAAAAGTCGTCGCTTCAATTGACTCAGTTGGTTATTAAGCAACGAATGAACATCGCGGTCGACAGCTTAAACTCGCTTATCTCGATCGCTGATCAGTTGAATATCGATACGTCTGAGTACAAGCGATTGATCTTTGATGTGACGGGCAGCATCACCCAGGATTTGCTCGACGGGCAAGTCTTGTTGTCGATTTTGTCCAATTGGTCGACCAATATTTGGGATTGGATTGCCAACAACGCGCCTCAGCACCTGTTCCAACTGTTTGTGTTTGCGCTACTGATTTTAGCGACCAGCATGGTGGCGAAGTTGACTCGCAAGGTCGTGAGTAAAACGGTGATATCGAAGAACTTAAAACTCTCTCAGTTGATGCAAGAGTTCTTTATTAACATGTCGGGTAACGTCGTGTGGGTGATTGGTATTTTGGTTTCGCTGTCACAAGTCGGCTTGAACCTTGCGCCAGTGTTAACCGGTTTTGGTATTGCTGGGGTCATTATCGGTTTTGCATTGCAAGATACGCTATCCAATTTTGCGGCGGGCATGATGCTGTTGATTTATCGCCCATTTGATGTTGGCGATTTCGTGTTTGCGGGTGGTGTGGATGGTAAGGTGAGCCATATGAGTTTGGTCAATACGACGATTAAAACGTTCGACAACCAAATCATCATCATTCCTAACAGCAAAATCTGGGGGGATGTGATTAAGAACGTGACCCATGAGCGAGTTCGTCGCGTCGATATGGTATTTGGGATCGGTTACAGTGATGACTTGCTCAAAGCAGAACAAGTATTGACTGATATCGTCACCTCGCACCCGTTGGTCCTACGTTCACCTGAGCCGAACATCAAAGTACACACCTTGAATACGTCATCCGTCGATTTTATTGTTCGCCCTTGGGTAAAAACGGACGATTACTGGGATGTCTATTGGGACGTCACTAAGGAAGTGAAACTGCGCTTTGACCAAGAAGGAATTTCTATTCCGTTCCCACAGCAAGATGTTCATTTGCATATGGTGAAAGAGCTAGAGGGATAAACAATAAGAGCGCCACTTAGGGCGCTCTTTGTTATTCGATTTCTTCAAAGAAAGTAATGACGGGTTCACCTTTCAAGATACCATCAAGCTGGCCGAGTAAGTTTTGCAAATAGGGTTGCTGGCTATGAAAGTCGAAAGCTTCTTGGTCGGCAAATTGTTCTTGAAAAACAAAACGGCCTGCTACGTTTGTATCTTTAAATAAACGGTAAGACACACAGCCTGGCTCATTGCGAGTGGGTTCAATTAACGCTGTTAATAGCGCTTGTAAATCTTGCTCGGCGCCATCTTTGGCATCAAAAGTCGCGGTTAAATGGATCATAGTCATATTCTTTAAAGATAACGCCCTTGGCGCTGCAAAAACTCGATTTTGTATCCGTCTGGGTCGGTGATGAAAAAGAAGGTCGCAAGGTGAGTGCCATTGTGATCGAGTGCTTTGACATCCGATGCGTCAATTCCCAGAGCTTTAATGCGTTTGTGTGCTTGCTCAATGTCTTCGACACTTACCGCCAAATGCCCATATCCAGTGCCATGACTGTATGGTTCTTCTTGGCCGTGGTTGTGCGTCAGCTCTAGCTCGAACCCGGTTTCCGCATTTGCCAAGTAGGTTAAGCTAAAGCCATCAAACATAAACTGGTCTTTGATTTCAAGCTCTAAGGCTTGGCGATAAAAAACGATTGAGCGGGCAAGGTCGCTAACCCTGACCATGGAGTGAATGAGTTTTGTCATAACTGCCTCTTACTTCTGATTTGGGTAGGATACGGGCAGCGAAAACAGATTAGGTAGTACTAGAGTACGACACGGCGATTTTTACGCGAACTCATGCAGTTGCTGTTTTACCTCTTCCATTACATTGTTTGGTTGGCGCAGGTAAATGAGGCACGCGCAGCGAAGTAGCGAAGTGAAGTTGCTAATCTCACCGTTGTGCTGCAAGGCTTCGTTGTGAATAGAGCTAATAAAGCGAGGGAGTGACATCTCTTGCTTTGCAGCGATCTCTTCGAGGATTTGCCAAAAGCTGGCCTCAAGTTTAATGCTGGTGGCGTGGCCATCAATGCGAATAGAGCGAGCGACCGTTTGGTAGTTTTCTTGAGGTTGTTGGGAGAATATTTCACACATGTTCGAAGACCTTAGTTATTGCTGGGTCTATTCTTATCTCTCACTCGCTGAGAGTCAATCACTGCGCCGTAAACAAAAAACGCCCCGAAGGGCGTGACTTAGTGCAAGTTGATAGTACTCGGGTTACTTAACCTGTTGTTTAATGTATTCACCGAGTTCTGAGTGGTGCATGATTTTGGATACAGGTAGGATCTTTTCAGCGGGTCCCCATGCAAACACGTTTACTGGCGTGTGAGTATGTGTCCCTGTTCCCCAGACGATGTTTTGCCCAGTAGCTTGCTCTCTAGCTAACAGGTTGCCACGGTCGTTGTATGGGAAGAAGGCGTCAAAGTCGTTGATCGCAGGGACGTTCTCTTCAGCCAAGTATTTGTGTTGCGCAAGACGATAAGGGTTTGGCTTGCTCGCCAGTACGTTTTCCGCTTGTTCTGCAGTAATTGGGAACGCGCTGTTTTGGTTCACAATCTCAGCCAGCTTCTGTGGAGTTTGCTGTGATTTTTCCAACTTTTGGAATTGACTGATCATGCCGTAGTAGCTTTGTTTTTGGTTGTACAATCCATCTAGGATATCAAATGAGCCAAAGTTGAAGTTCGGTGCGTAGTCTCGCTTAGCAAAGGCTTCTCCAGAACGCTTTTGAGGCTTCGGCAAGTTTTGAGACGAGTAACTGAAACCAAACGATCCGGTTTCATGATCTGCAGTGACAATCACGATGGTATCGTCACGATCTTTGGCCCACTGGTATACCGATTCAACCGCTTCATCAAACTTGATCATTTCATGCAGCATGGTGCCTGCGTCATTGCTATGACCTGCCCAATCTATTTGACCGCCTTCTACCATTAAGAAAAAGCCCTCTTTGTCTTTCGATAGAACATCGATCGCTTTCTCGGTCATCTCTTTTAGGCTTGGCTGAGTGCGTTTTGCATCCGCTTTTTTGTTGCTGTATGCGATACCGTCATCCATTCCTGAGTAGGAGAACAAGCCTAGCAATTTGTCACCGTTCGCATCATTGAGCATTGAGCGGTTGAAAGCCAGCTGATATCCGTCTTGCTGAGCTTCGGTAAGCAGGTTGCGTTCATCTTTACGTTTTGATTTGAGGTAAACGTCACCTTGCGTCAGGGTTTGAAGCGCTTTGTATGTTTCCCCTTTGTCATTGGTTGATTTCGGGATCCAATGGCGTAAGCCGCCAGACAGCATGACATCCACACCTGTCGCCAGCATATCTGACGCAATGTCGTTTTCCAGTGAGCGGTGAGGCTGATGCGCTGCAAAAGCGGCTGGTGTGGCGTGGGTTAAACGAGTATCCGAAACCAGGCCGGTCGCTTTACCTGCTTTTTTCGCTTTTTCCAAAACGGTTTCAATGTGGTTGCCCTGAGAGTCAACGCCAATCACTTCCGAGGCGGTGTATTGACCCGTTGCAAGCATGGTGGCTGAACAGGCCGAGTCAACGACAATCGCGTCTTCAGGGTGGGTGAGGGATGAACCAATCACACCCTCTTGAGCCAGTTTGTACAGCGCGGTTTTGTTACCGTTATAGATGGAGTTCGGCGCTTGATTGGCATAGGTCTCAAGCAGGCCAACTTGCTGGGGGCCCATTCCATCACCAATCATCAAAATCACGTTTTTGATTTCCGCTGAAAGTGCGTTGAACGAGAGCGTAGACGTTGCCACTGCGGCAATAACAGGTTTGATTAAGTGCTTCATTGAATTGTCCTTATTTGATAAGCGAGCTGATTAAAGCACTGGTTTGTGTCAACTGTGTTTCGTATTTATGTCATAAATATAAAACTGAGTATTTATTCGATTTTGATTGAAAAGAATGAAAAAAGCCTACGTTCAGTAGGCTTGAGTTAGGGAAGGTTAAAGAAAATTAGTTAGCGGCGTTGAGAACCACTTGATTGAACTCGCTTCGTGCGGTTTGCGCTTGTTCTGATGCTGCTTCTTTGGCATCTTGCGCTTTTGCTACGGCATCAAGCGCAGACTGAAGTTCGTCTTGCAGCTCTTGCGGCAAATGATGATCTGAAAATGCCTCTTCACCATCATGTTCAAGAGCAAATGCACGGATGCGCTTTTTCACTTTCATCACGTTTGCCAGCGCTTGACGTTCTTGTTCAGCCGCTTCTTGGGCTGCGTCACGGCTTCGCTCAAAACGTGCCAGTGCCATGCCTTCCAAAGACCAAGGGTCCATTTCAGGCAGCTCTTCGATATTGATGGTCGGTTCAACGTAATCCTCTTGATGGCGCAAGTCCAACGAGGTGGCACGAACGGCTGAAATCATCAACATAACCGAGATGCCAAGCAGTGGTAGACCACCAACAATGGCGGCGGTTTGCAGCGTGCTTAACCCACCTAGGAACATTAAAACCGTCGGCAAGAACGAAAGAGCAAACGCCCAGAACATACGGTTCCAACGCATCGGCTCTTCGGTAACGTTGTTTTGTACAACAGACGCCAAAATGTAAGAGATGGAGTCGAATGTGGTGGCAGTGAAAATGACGCAGAGCAGGGTGAACACCGCAATCACCAAGGTGCCCATTGGTAGTGCATCCAGCATCGAGAAAATGGCTTTGGTTGCTCCCTGTGTATTGAGGATGCTAACCACATCGAGTTGTCCTGATAGTTGAAGTGACAAACCGTAGTTGCCAAGCACCATGAAGAACAAAAAACAGCCCAATGAGCCAAAGAAGATTGAGCCCGACACCATCTGTTTGATTGTGCGGCCTCGTGAAATGCGAGCGACAAACAGGCCCATGCTCGGAGCAAAGACTAGCCACCATGCCCAGTAGAATATCGTCCAATCCTGAGGGAAATGTGTGTCATCAAAACTGCCATATCCCCCGAAAGGCTCTGCCCAAGTTGCCATGACAAAAAAGTTCGACAACATGCGGCCAATCGAGTCTAGACCGGTTTCCAGCATGAAAATGGTAGGACCAACGGCTAGGACAAAGGCGAGTAGGCCCATTGCTCCCCAAAAGTTGATGTTGCTGAGGATTTTGATGCCTTTTTCCATCCCCGCATACGATGAGTAAGCGAAGATTGCCGTACAAACCAGCAGAATAGCAATTTGGCTAAGTGTGCTTTGCTCTATCCCGAACAAGAAATAGAGTCCTTCACCAATGAGCGGGGCAGCCAAGCCAAGCGTGGTAGCAGCGCCGCCAAGAAGACCAAAAATAAACAGAACATCCACCACTTTGCCAGCGGTGCCTTGGGTGCGCTCTTCGCCAATCACAGGCATGAGTGCGCTAGACACTTTGAGTACCGGCTGTTTTCGGACATAGAAGAAGTAAGCAATTGGCAGGGCAGGGATGAGGTAAATAGACCAAGCGATTGGCCCCCAGTGGAAGATACCGTATGTCGCGGCCCAACGAACCGCCTCTTCGCTGCCAGGCTCTAGTTGAAACGGTGGGTTTTGGTAGTAATAGGCCCACTCGATACAGCCCCAGTAGAGGATACTTGCGCCGATACCGCCACAAAACAGCATGGCTGCCCAAGAAGAGGTCGCGAACTCGGGCTTTTCATCAGGATCGCCAAGTTTGATTTGGCCCATGTCGCTAAATACGACATAAATCATGAAGAAGAAGGCAGTAATACCAAGTGCAAGGTACAAGAAACCGAGTTTGTCGGTCATGAAGGTTTTGGCGACAGCTATCCAGTCAGCCCCTTGCTGCGGGAACAAAATGAGAGGGAATACAACGGCAAGCAGAAGGCCTATCGCGCCAAAAAAGGTGGGCTTATCTATAAGCGAAAATGCGTTTTTCACGATCTTTTTCCATAAACAAAAAACTGGTTGATTATGGAATGCGGCATGGCCCCTCAACAAACGCAATCGTTTGTCGATAAGAGCAATAATTCTAATCGGTTACAGTATACAGGGTTACAAAACAGCGAGTAGAATTCCGCCTACGGTTGCCGCAGCGGAAAGGAATTGCCCTGCTGTATATGAACTATCGTCTTCCTCTTTTATTTTATCGGGGTGATCCATCCCGAGCGCGCCGTGTGCAAAAGACTCGACTTTATCGCCAACTGTCTTGTCGCTTTTGTCTACGTTAGACTCTTTGTCTATTTCCTGTAGAGCCGCCAAGAGCGCTTTGCCTTCTTCTGACAGGGTAACTTTGTTTTGCTCGACTTTCAGTGGTGTCGTAGGTTGGGCGTTATCCATCGGACGTGTCTGAGGCTTAATCTGCTGGGTAGTCGCTAGCTTTGCTGGCTCCATTCCTACTGGCGTCATAGTGAACTCCTTATACTGTCCTCAGCCAATGTATCGGCCGTCATGTGAAAAACTTGTGCAAAATATGCGTAATTTGTATGAGATTTACACAAGCATAAAGTGTGCCCGTTTGGTGGAAGGTGAAGACAGGTAGGAGTATTGGCGGGCTACACGGTGAAATAGCCCGCCGTAAGGCTTTAGCGACAAGTCAGATTGTCGTTGCGTCCCTTCAATTTTTGGTAGGCTTTTATGCGGTTTTCCATTTGTACATAACGAACCGGAGGCGCGCTCACCAACAAGCGGTAGTCGTCGCCACTGTCAGTGTCGGTGCTTGCTACGGGCGTAATTACCACAACATTTAGATCAGGGTTACGCTTTAAAATGGATGCTTTGGTTCCTAGACCAAGCTCAGTGTGGAACTTGCCTGCCACATGAACGACCTGAGTGCCAGGATGCTGCGCCAAATAAGAGACAATGCTTTCTGCCATGGTTTCATCCCATGTGACTTGAGCGGCAAATTGTTTCTCTGTTTGTTCTGGTTTGCCATGGTGCATTGAAGCCATGAACTTCTCTTTGTATGGCGAGTTTGAGGTATCGATGTCGCTGGCGAGGAATGAGCGCTCTTTGATCGTCAGTTTATCGAGGTAATCGACACCTTGGCGTCCGATGCAGCGCACAATAGGCTTAGGCGCGTTGGCGGCAATGACGTCAAGGCCGCTTGTTTTGGCAAACTCAACCAATGGGCGATAGTCGCTCTCGTAATTTGGCCAAGCGTTGCCGTTACTGATAAGGACTTGCTCACCAATGCTCCCCGCTAGGTACTCATCCAGCACATTTTGTTTGTCGCGCGAGAATTGCTCCATAGAAAGGGCAATGGTTTTCTGCTCTTGCACCAACTGTCTCAATAGGTCGGTTTGAAAGCGATGAACACCTGCATGAGTGTGCCATTCACCGACTAAGATGACATCGGCGTTCGCAAGCGATTTTGGCAGTTGAGTCAACGAGACCGGTTGAGCGTCAGGAGAGAGCAAGCTGTAATCATAGAAGGTAGTCGGACGCTGCTCTGGCGTGGTTGAGCAGGCTGTTAGGAAAAGAGTAATAAGCGAAGTCGCGAATAGAGTACGCATTAAAAAGCCTCCAGAAATTAGTGCGTGCATACTACTGGAGGCTTATCGATGTTTCAATAATAATGAGAATTATTATCCATTAACTCTGTTTGCGATAAACGCGTAACATGAAATCTGCCTCACATTCGTACAGTGTAGCCGATTGAAGTTCTTCTCTTAGTGTGTCTGAGGCTTTCCATGCGAACGGAGTCATCTGTAGCAGATCGTAAGCATCACCCTGAGCAAGTGGCATCACGTAACTGAGCTTTTCTTCTCTCTCTAATGTGAAACCTAAAATTTCTTCAGGGGCTTCACTGTGGAGTCGCACATCTGAGTAGATCGCTTCGCGCAATTGGTAGAGGTGACGAGCCGCTGGTGTCACCGTGATAACAACGCCCTGATCGGTTACTACTCTCGCTAATTCGTCAGCGTTGCAAGGCGCGTATATTCGTACAACGGCATCTAAGCTGTTGTCGGAAAACGGCAGACGATGGCTCGAGGCAACACTGAACGCGCAGTTTGTGTAGCGTTTTGCCGCATAACGAATTGCGACTTTCGAAATATCTAGGCCATAGGTTTGTGCATTGGGATATTTTTTCGTTAAGCGCGTAGCCATTTCGGTAGTGTAATAGCCTTCGCCGCAACCGATGTCCAACAGGCTTGGCGTATCACTTTCTATAAATTCAGCACAAAGCTCAGCGACCTTTTGCTTCATAGGCTGATAGTAGTCTTTTTCCAAAAAACGTCGGCGCGCTTGCATCATCTCTTTGTTGTCACCGGGATCTTTAGAGCGCTTATGCTGTACTGGTATCAAATTGACGTAACCTTCTTTGGCTAAGTCAAAGGCGTGATTGTTGACACAGCGAAAGCTATGCTGTGAAAAGGAAAGTGCTTGATGGCATAGAGGGCACTGGTAGTTCATATCATGCTCAATACAGATTTGGGAGCGAGATTTTAACAAAAACAGGCAACAGAGGCGAAGGAAAAAGAGCCGAATGACTTCGGCTCTTGGTGAGGTTAGTGGAAGAAGTCCACTTGCTGCTTTAAGTCTTGCGCTTGCTTTTGAAGCTCTGCAGCACTCTCTGACGTTTTCGCACTGGTGTCTCGGCTTTGGCGGTTAAGTTCATTGATCGAATGCGCACTGGTCGCAATCTCTTGAGAGACTTGTGCTTGCTCTTCGGATGTCGCCGCAATCGCATCTGCTTGGGTTGCAATTGCTTCGACTTGGCTCGCGATAGCTTCCAGTGCATTGCCTGCCTCTTGGGCTTTATCCAGAACTTTGTTCGCATTTTGCTGGCTTTGCGCCATCATATTGACCGCATTACTGGTTGAGCCTCTTAATTTCTCGATAATGGAGACAACGTCTTGCACTGAGGTTTGAGTTCGATGTGCAAGAGTGCGTACTTCATCCGCGACTACCGCAAAACCTCGGCCTTGTTCTCCGGCTCTTGCCGCTTCAATCGCGGCGTTAAGTGCTAACAGATTTGTCTGCTCAGCGATTTCATCAATCATTTTGGTGACGGTCTGAATGCTTTCGCTATCAACATTGACTTGTTCAATAGCCGCAGCTGATTGATCGAGTTGATCATTCAATTGAGCGACGTCTATGCAAACTCCCTCAACGACTTCTAAACCTGATTGGCTATCGGTATTGGCTGAGCGAACGTTTTCAGCAATGCTTTCCACTTGTTGTGCGACAGATTGAGCTGACGCAGCCATTTCTTCGATGGCGGTAACGACTTGCTCTACTTGTTCTTGCTGTAAGTCGGATTGGTCGAGATTGCGCTGTGCATCGCTTACCACGCTGGTGGAGTTTTGCTCTACTTGATCGCTGGTTGAGCGAATTTGGCCGACTAGATTGTCTAGCTGACTGGCCATGTTTGCTACACCAAGGTTCAAGTTGTTGATCTCATTGCGTGATTGACTGCCTGTTTTCGGGATGGAGAGACTTACTTCACCTTTAGCAAGTCGACTCATATAACCATTGAGGATGGTCAGTGGTTTGAGTGTCTTGTTGAGCACGAGGGTCAGAATAGCAAATGTACCAACAGCCACGATCAGAGAAATAATGACGATGATATTCAGCAATGTGCGGCTGCCTTTTGTCACTTCGCTAATAAAAGTACCGCCTAGCAGTTTCCAATCCCACCCTGGCACTTCAGTATAAACAAGGTATTTCTCTCCAACGTTTCCATTACTTTCATAAGGGTAACGGATCAGTCCGTTTGTCTGTTCAAATATTTTGTTGAAGGGCTTATTGCCATTGTAGTCCTGAGTGTTTTGAATCGGTGGATCGGTCTCTTTATTATTCGGGTGCAGTAGGTAGCGCCCTAAGTTGTCTTTCGCATTGTCAAGAATAATGGTGTATCCAGTGTCACCCCATTTGACGTCTTCCAAAGAAGAAAACAAATTCTGAGTAGCGCGCTCTACGGGGAGGCCGATAAAGGTAATCCCGTTCACTTTGCCATTCACGTCTTTAAGTGGCGCGTAATAAGTAATGAAGCGTTGACCATACAGTTTTATCTGCGCGTAGTAAGGCTGACCATTCATAAGCTTTCGATAACCAGGGTGGTTTTGGCCAAGTGTCGTACCTACGGCTCGATTGCCTTGCGGGTCTTTAAGGGATGTGGAAACGCGAATAAAATCATTGCCCAGAGGCGCGAAAATGGTGGCAATTGCGCCCGTATCTCGAGTGAAGCTATCAACGATATTGGTATCATTGATCAAACTTTCACTGTATTGCGTGATGTTCGCAACCTGATGGCCTTGGAAATCAACGGTGTAATCTTCGATAAAAACGCCGGCAAGATAACCATTGCGAAATGTCGATTCCAGAACTTTCGCTGTATGCAGATAAGCATTGAATTGTCCTGCGATGGTTTTAGCCATAGCCTCAACCTTGGACTGATGCTCTTTAAGGGTACTTTCAAGTAATACATCAGACGCATTGCGGTAAACCAGTACCGATATGCTTGAAAATGCGACCGCCAGACACAAGGTGATCACCAACTTGAGTTGGAAACCAACGCTTTGATTTCTATATTTTTGCAACATGTCGTGTCTTTCCTAGTATTTATAATTAATTGGTTATTATGGAATGTATGCTATCGATTTATATAAACGACTTAATTGATATTTATTAAGTAATTTGTCAAAAGTAGGGCGTTAGCCAACGGCTAGCTAGGAGTAGACCCAAAGAGGAAGTGCTTTATTGCATGAGGGTGGAAATTTTGCCTTATGTATTTGTTGCGTCCACTGCTCAACTGGTTGCCCTTGAATTAACAAGGATTCCGTCAGGTCTCTACAACGTAACCTCCTGATAATGAAACTCAGCAGTTAAGCGAGCAGGAGTCATGGTTTCTCCTGCTGTATGGATTAGAACGATGTGCGTCGATAATGGCGGTATTGAGGTTGCCAGAAGGTAGTTTCAATCGCGTGGTTCAGTGCAGCTTCTGAAAGGGGAAGCGCCAGCCCTTCCTCAATAGCTTGTTTTCCAACTGCGAAGGCAATGTGCTTACTTATCGCTTGTATTTCGTCCAGTGGAGGAAGTATTGCACCTTGGTTGCTGCCCGATTTGACCGGAAGTGCGAACAGTAAGATCGCCGCCATCATTGCCACTCCCGTGTCTGATAGACCGATTCCCGTTGCCTTCGCGATGTAAGGACGGAAAATCCAACCGAGTGCAGCGAATGCAAAGATGAACAACACTTTCTTCTCGCCCGCTGACATTGCGCCTAGCTTGTCGAGTTGGTCTTTAAACACGGACTTAGAGCTCACCTCGCCAGCTTGATCGACTTTGTAGCTAAATTTGGTCAACCACAGCCAAGTGAATACCAGGAGCACGATAGAAAGAGGAAGACCAAGCATCACCCATTGGCCAAATCCAATCTCAATGTTATAGCTATCGGATAAGTAAGCCGCCATCAACGCGTTTGGTGGCGTACCAATGAGGGTGGCAATACCACCGATGCTAGCGCCGTAGGCAATCGCGAGGAGCATCGCTTTGCCGAACTGATTGTTGTTCGGGTCGCGGTCGGTAACGATCTTAATTACCGACAGGGCGATAGGGAGCATCATCACTGCGGTTGCGGTATTCGACATCCACATTGATAGAAACGTCGTGACCAGCATAATCCCCAATACCTGAATGCTGGGTTTGCTGCCTGCGTGAGCATGGTTTTGAGGGCCATTCGACGGTGTAGGTTCCAACGCTCCATGGCGATAGAAATGAGGAATCCGCCCAAAAATAGGAAAATTAGTGGGTGAGCATAAGGCGCGGCGACCTGTTTGATACTGGCAATGCCAGCAACAGGGACCACAACCAGAGGGAGTAGTGAGGCGGCGGGAATGGGGACCGCCTCCGAGATCCACCAACTCGCCATCCAAAATGCTAAACCTGCAGTGCGCCAAGCATCGACACTTAGCCCTGCTACAGGCGGTTCCATCACTAGGGTCGCGAGCATAACCAAAGGTCCGAGGCATAACATGAACCATGGTGTTTTTTATTATTATCACTCATTCTTTCATCCTTTAATAACACCAATCTTGCACTTGGTGAGAGGTTTTAAATAGGCTGCTGCTTCCGAGCAGACCTCCTGTAGTGCAAAAGTGTTGTCAGATTGTGAAAATAATATTTATGTAAATTAAAAAAAATGCTTACGTGTTATTTGGTTTGTCGATTTCGATTGTTTGTGTGGATTTTCACACAGAAATAAAAGTGTATTTGTCACCTTTTCCACACTCAAGGGGTGATGAACTTATTGCGTTCTATTCCGTATTTGGACACTTTATCGTAGAAGGTTTTCCGGGGCAGTTTTAGCAACTTGAGCGCCTCTTTGACCGACCCTGAGGTTTGACTCAAGGCTTCCTCAATCAGTGCGCACTCATAAAAGGCGACCTTCTCTGCAAGCGGCAGATCATCTGCTGGCATTTCTAACGCACTGGTTTGGCTTAGCTCTAGTGGTAGACCCAGTAAAACATGCCTCTCTGCAACGTTCCTTAACTCGCGTACATTTCCGGGCCAGTCGTAGCGCATGAGTTGTTCAAGCTCCTCACTTTTCAATGACCTCAATGGTTTATGAAATCTCCCAGCGGCTATCGAGCTTAAATGCCTAAACAAGAGTGGAATGTCTGCTTTGCGTGCCCTGAGAGGCGGGATATGAATGGTAACGAGATTCAAGCGATAGTAGAGATCTGAGCGAAAGAGCCCTTCGTCTGCCATCGCTAATAAATCGACCTTGGTAGCGGCGACAAATCGAATATCAAGATTGATCGCTTTGTTGCTACCTACGGGGGCACTTTGCGCTCTTCGATGACCCGCAGGATCTTAACTTGCATAGCCAGTGGCATGCTTTCGATTTCATCGAGAAAAACGGTGCCTCCTTGGGCAAATTCAAGTTTGCCAATGCGATTAGCATCAGCGCCTGTGTAGGCACCTTTGCGGCTGCCAAAGAGTTCGCTCTCTATTAAGTGCTCGGGCACGGCTCCACAGTTGATGGCAACAAAGTTCGCTTTGCAGCGCTGCTCGCTATGCTCATGGAGATAACGCGCGACCATCTCTTTGCCTGCGCCAGTTTCCCCTTGAATTAATATATCAGTTGGGGTGTCGACGACCGTATTGAGAAATTGCATCATCTTTTGCATTTCGGGCGTGTCACCGAGAATTTGTGGTCCTGTTTTTGCGCTTTTTAGGTAGTTTTTTAAATGGCGGTTCTCCAACACCAGTCGCCGTTTTTCTACCGCTCTGCTCACGCTGTCGAGCAAGGTTTCATTGATGGGTTTTTCGAAAAAATCGTAAGCACCTTCTCTAAGTGCTGTAACTGCGATTTGCACGTCGGCATAGCCAGTCAGCATTATCACCGGAATATCGGCGTCGATGGTTTGAATCTGCTTTAAAACGTCTAAGCCATGCAGTTGAGCCATGTTGAGATCGGTAATGACGATACCATCAAAATCTTTGTTGATGGCTTTCAACGGATCTTCACCGCGCTCATATGCTTGAGTCAGGTAGCCTTCAATGCTGAGAAGTTGAGATAGAGAATCACGAATGATTTGCTCATCGTCAATAATGATGATGTGGGCTTGTTTAGTCGTTGGCATCTGTTTTTCTTTTTAACCTCAATGTGAAGGTTGCCCCTTGATGGTCGGCGTTGTTTTGAGCGGTGAGATCGCCACCAAATGACTGGATAATGTTCTTCGATATCGCTAAGCCTAAACCCAGACCAATGTCGGATTTGGTGGTAAAAAAAGGTTCGAAAATAGACGCGATGGTTTGTAGATCGATACCTGTTCCAGTATCCGAGAGGGTTATGTCTACCCACTCCCCGTTTTCTTGGGCCCTACAACGATAAGGGCATTGTTGATACAGGTTTGTAGTGAGCACCAGCCTAGCTGATGTTCACTGGCGCGACTAAATTGCTTGAGCTGGGAGACGATACGATGAACTCGTGTAATTAGAGATTCAAGCTTGGCGATATTTTCACAGGCTTATTCGACCATACCCTTGCTTAGCATCCGTTTGGTGCTGACTAAGTAGGTACTCATCGCGCTAAGAGGTTGATTGATTTCGTGGTTAATACTCGCCGATAGTTGGCCAATGGTCGCCAGTTTGGTTGATTGAACCAGCGCATGATGGGCTTGTTCTAGCTGGTGGGTGCGTTGAGTGACCTCTTTCTCTAATGAGTTGCGGGTATAAATAAGTTGTCTATAGCCCGCCAATCGGCGAAAAACGAAAATGCCGACTCCTATCACTGTGAAATAGCTGAGTGTGGCGAGTATCAAAGCGACTTGTACTTTTTGATGAGTGTGGCTTATCGGTCTCAACACCACTAACGTGAAGTCGAGTAAATCTAGCTGTGTTTCGCCAAATACGTACCGGGATTGAGTGTTTGGTGAGTGCTCAAGCAACCATATCTTACCATCAAGGTAGGCGGTGGATTCTTGGGAATTTGGGATTCGTTGCTGCTTGAGGTCAAGGTATCGATAGGTCGCTTGAATGTCTTGCCAAGAATAATCTTCGCTCTCCCTAAGTTGTTTTAACCGCCAGTAGGGGTGGTTAGAGATAAACACGACTTCATCTCGGGCGAACATCATAAACTTGGTACTGGTTTCACCAGCAAGCCATTTAGTATCTTGCTCAAACTTGTCGATATCGACTTTGACCGCAATCGCTCCGATGATTTCCTCTTCGCTGTAAATCGGAGCCGAGAAGAATATACCTCGCTCTCCAGAACGAAGCCCAAGAGCGTAGTCGACCCAACGTTTTCCTTGCATAGCTCGATAGAAGTAGGGGCGAAAAGCGTAGTTGGAACCAATATAGCTGTCGTTTGAGTCGTAGTTACTCGAGGCAATCACATCGCCAGTGGCATTGAGTACATAAACATCGCTCGCGCCGCTGGTTTTCTGTATGTCGCTCAACACTTTGCTCAGCGCCAAAGCAGCGGTGTCTTGCTGTAGGGCTTGTCGGATTCTGTAGTGGCTGGTCAACAGATCAGGAATGTGCTCATAACGCTCGAGTTGAGTGTTGAAGTATTGCCCAACATTGATAGCTTCCATTGAAACCTGTTGGTTCAAACGCTGTACCCAATATCGCTCTGTGGCAAAAGCGGCACCTGGATATACGGGACAGGTAACCTATGTTGAGGCAAAAGTATAATGACAAGAATATAAAGAGGAACGCGAAAAAAAGATAGGCGTATATTGTTACGTCTTGAGAATGAGCATGGTGTAAAAGAAAGGCAGGTTGTTCGACCTGCCAATCAAGGAAAAGATTATGCTGAGATTTTGGTGATCAGTTGATGACGCTCACCAGGCTGTAAAGTCTTACCTTGCTCGAGACTTGGAGCATGCAGAGTCGATTCCACACATAGGAAGGTTTTATAGCCATCGTCTTGCATGTCACCCATGCTTTCTGCGCCTGCCGCCCATGGGTTCCAAAGTACAGCAGAGTTATGACCTTGGTTTTCAACGCTGATTGTACGGGTACCATCAGCAACATTGATTACCGATTCAGGTTTGGTGTATACGCGGTCGATGGTATCAGTCAGGACTAGTTCGTCTCCGCCTTGGCAAACTTTATTGTCGAGAAGGCTATCGATGTATTCTGCGCCCATACCTGTGGTTTTAGCTGTTTCAATATCAGCAACGTTTAGGTAGGTATGAAGTGCGCCAGAGAATGTCCAAGGTTGCTCGTCGGTGTTAATGACATCCAGAGTTACTTTTAACTCATCACTGATTTCAACTAATAAGTGAGCTTGGAACTGGTGCGGCCAAACAGATAAAGTGGATTCTGATGTCATCAAACCGAGTTCAATAATCACACCATGTTCATTTTCTCGGTGTTCAAGCAATGTCCATTCGCTGTTACGTGCAAAACCGTGAGCGGGTGCTGCAATGCGTCCAAACCAAGGCCAGCAGACAGGAATACCACCTCGAAGCGCCGCCTTTCCATCAAAGATTGCTTGTTCGCTCATCCAAATCAGATCTTCTTGACCTTCAGGCTTAAATGAAATGACATGCCCGCCGTGTAAAGCGATACCAGCTGTTGCTTTTTCATGGATGACGCGAACAACTTTAACTTGGTCAACTTCAACGATCGTGACGTTGTCCGATAGTACAGTAAGGGCAGGGAGAGTTTTCAAATCCATGTATGTTTCCTATCGCAGGGAGAGCATAGCTTGGGGAGCATGCTCTCAAATTCCAGATACAAAAAAGGCGACTCGAGAGCCGCCTTTTACAAGATTCTGCGCTAAACGCTTATCTTAAAGTAATAATTACTTAGAGATGTGAGCGATTAGGTCTAGAACTTTGTTTGAGTAACCGATTTCGTTGTCGTACCAAGATACAACTTTAACGAAGTTGTCAGTTAGAGCGATACCAGCTTTAGCATCGAATACTGAAGTTTGAACTTCACCGATGAAGTCTTGAGAAACAACTTGGTCTTCAGTGTAGCCTAGAACGCCTTTTAGTTCGCCTTCAGAAGCTTCTTTCATTGCTGCACAGATAGCTTCGTAAGATGCGCCTTTCTCTAGGTTAACTGTTAGGTCAACTACAGAAACGTTAGCTGTTGGTACGCGGAAAGCCATACCAGTTAGTTTGCCGTTTAGTTCTGGAAGAACAACGCCTACAGCTTTAGCAGCACCTGTTGAAGATGGGATGATGTTCTGAGAAGCACCACGACCACCGCGCCAGTCTTTAGCAGAAGGACCGTCTACAGTTTTTTGAGTTGCTGTAGTAGCGTGAACTGTAGTCATAAGACCAGAAACGATACCGAACTTGTCGTTAAGAACTTTAGCAACAGGTGCTAGACAGTTAGTAGTACAAGAAGCGTTAGAAACGATGTCTTGACCAGCGTAAGTGTCTTGGTTAACACCCATAACGATCATTGGAGTCGCGTCTTTAGAAGGACCAGTTAGAACAACTTTCTTAGCGCCAGCAGTGATGTGCTTACGTGCAGTCTCGTCAGTTAGGAAAAGACCAGTTGCTTCAGCTACAACGTCAACACCGATTTCGTCCCACTTAAGGTCTTCTGGGTTGCGCTCAGCTGTAACGCGTACAGTTTTACCGTTAACGATTAGGTTACCGCCTTCAACTTCAACAGTACCGTTGAAACGGCCGTGAGTTGAGTCGTACTTAAGCATGTATGCCATGTAATCTACATCGATAAGATCGTTAATACCTACTACTTCGATGTCTGCGCGCTCTTGCGCTGCACGGAATACGAAACGACCGATACGGCCAAAACCGTTAATACCTACTTTGATAGTCATTATAGTTGCTCCACAACTTAATTTCTGATTAAAGATAACTGGTAGTAAAATTACAGAATCCAGTCAAAATCTGCAACAGATAATCGGACTTAACTTGTTTAAAGTCAAAAAAAAGCGTCGCTTTTTTTCACAATTAGTCGCAAATGGTTATGTTTTGAACGGATTACTGGTTTTTTCCCTAACCAGTTGACGTAAAATAGTTCAGATGTTTACAGCGCTGCTGAAAGTTTAATCATCCTGTTATGGTGTCAAAGTATGTGCTACAAAAGTGATTATTCGCAAGTTTTTCGCGAAAAAAGTCATAACTAAAAATGAGAACATGGAGATCTAATCCAGTGAAACATAAGGTAGAAAAAGTCGTTAAGCCTGATGAATACTGGCGTGAGGCTTTAACAGAAGAGCAGTTTCGTGTGTGTAGAGAGCAGGGGACAGAGGCGCCGTTCTCTGGGAAACTGCTCCACAATAAACAGACAGGTGTCTATTCATGCACGTGTTGCCAAGCCCCTCTGTTCCAGTCAGATAACAAATATGACTCAGGTTGTGGGTGGCCAAGTTTTGATGCCCCTATAAATGATAGTGCTATTCGCTATTTAGAAGACTTAAGTCACGGAATGGTGAGAACAGAAATACGCTGCGCAGCATGCGATAGCCACTTAGGTCACGTTTTTCCCGATGGACCGCAGACAACCGGTGAGCGATTCTGTGTAAACTCAGTGTCGTTAATTTTCAACAATTCATAAAAAAGCGGTGATTTAATCACCGCCGTTTGTTTTATCCTTTCAACTGTCTTGTTGGAATCTAGGCACCTGCTCTTTTTTAAAGGTGCCTTGTTCTATCGATTCCTTAAGTTGCTCTGCAATCTGTTCCAACTGTTTGTATTTACCGCTCTCAAAACCATACAAAAGCTGCAGTTCTTGTTCTGTTGCAATAGGAACACCAAAATCACTGGCAACCATTGCCCAAATATAGGCTTCTTCCCGTTGATTCATTCGGTAGGTAATACTTGCCAATGATTTGAACACCTCATTGTTGATATTAGTTCGGTTGGTCAATTCGAGCGCTCGCAGCAACAATTGACGTGTTTTGAATAGATCACGGCTCGTGTAGAAGGTCGCGAGTGCATATTGCATCTCTGCGGTATCGAGTTGAGGGCTGCCTTCTAGTTGCAAAAATGCGCGTTTTGCTTGGTCACTGCCTATCCGGCTCCATAAAAAGTAGAGCGCATCTGGCGATGAGGACTTTGATAGCTCTTCAGCGATAGTCTCTAGATCGCTACCTGCGTTCACTAGGGCTTGGAATCGTCTTTGTTTGAGTTCTGTTTGGTCGATAGCTTGAATCTGAGAAGCGAGCTCTAAGCACTTCTTGTACTCCGCAACCAGTTCATATTCTTTTATTTTGTTAACTGGTGTTGGATTCTTAAGTACTTCGAATCGATGCCAAATCAAATCAGTTCTTGGTAATCGGCATTGGCCATCGTCCATGTTTAAGCGTTCGCATTTTAGCCCTGGGTTGCTCTCACAAAGTTGTTCTGTATTTTGTCGGCCTTCAAAACAGCCAACCAAGGGAAGGGTTAAAAGGCTGAGTGTAAGAGCATATCGTTTTTTCATAGTTTGGTCGCTTGTGATCCGTTAGACTTATTTGTTGTTCTTTCCTTGACTCAGGAGTGTAGCTCGCTATGTTCACTGCTGTTCGATTTATATTAAGGATACACCATGGACGCAAAGCAGTTAATTGATGCCATCACACCTGAGGCTTATGAGCGTCTACTTTTTGCTGTTGAAACAGGAAAGTGGCCTGAAGGTACGGTATTAACCCAAGAGCAACGAGATTCATGCATGCAGGCAGTGATGATGTATCAGTCAAAGCACAATAGTGATGCTCAGCATATGACTGTGGCTCAAGGTGGGGAAATTAGCTTTAAATCAAAATCAGAATTGAAAAAGCAGTTTCAACCCGAGCAACAAGACATTGTGCGAGTTAATCCCAATAAACAGTAGTGTAAAAAGGCAGGAAGGTTCCTGCCTTTTTAGTTATTAACCGCAGCACTTTTTAAATTTTTTCCCGCTACCACACAGACATGGATCGTTGCGGCCGACTTTAAGGCTAGACACTGTCTGAGAGAGACGCTCGTCTTTTGCCTCGTCTGGGAAGGTGCCATCGATGTAATACCACTGGCCATTTTCTCGCAGGAAGCGTGAACGCTCTTCCATGCAGTATTCATGACCATCCTGATAAAACCGTGCTTTGAAAGTGACAAAGCCTTCATCCTCGTTGTGACCAGGCTCGGTTGATATGACTTCCAAACCTCGCCAGTCCCCGTATACCGATTCTGCTATTTCATCTCGCTGGGATTGCGCATTGCAGCTAGGGTGGTAGGTGTCAACCACGAAGTCGACCAATTGTTTCACGTGAGCAGAGTACCTTGAGCGCATCAGTTGTTCAGGCTGTTGGGCAAGGCTTGGGTCAAGATGAATAGGCTCACAGCATTGCGCGTACTCTTGCATGGTGCCACAAGGACATAGAGACATGTTTACTCCAAGTTTTATCGTTGTACGGCGAGAAGTTCAGCGGTCCATTTAACGGACTTCTCGTAACTTTCGCTCAGTGCAGGTTGGTCTAATTTTAGCACTGAGCAGTACTGAGAGACATCATCCCATTGTGCTCTCTCATAAGCACGGATTAGCCCAAGAAGTTGCCCAAGTTCGCCGGCACCTTCTGTCAATGCGAGCTTGATTGACTCTTCGACGGGAACCTCATTAATGATTTGCTCGATTGGGCGATCAAGTAAGCTATCTAGTAGAGAAAACATCCCCATCAAAAAGGCTTGTCCAGCTTCGAGCTTTGGGCTTAATGAGCGGGAAAGTAATTCGCAATGACGGGCCCGTTGAATTGACAATCCATACAAGTAATCGGGTTTGTGTTCTTGGGTCGAAGCCAGCGCCACCAATGAGATGAACTTGCGAAGCTTGTCTTCTCCTAGATAAACCAATGCCTGCTTAAACGATTGAATCTTGTTGCTAACAAGTGCTGAAGAGTTGACGTAGGTGAGCAGTTTATAAGACAAGGTGACGTCTGTGCTGATCAGTGATTCGACTTTGGCATAGTTGATCTCTTGATGGGAAATTTCCGTCAACAGTTGTACAACAGTCATAAATGAAGGCTCAAGCGACTTTCTTTGAATCATCTCAGGCTTGCTGAAAAAGTACCCTTGAAAGTAGTCAAAACCCATTTTTTTGGCTCTAGCGAATTCCTCGTGGGTTTCTACTTTTTCAGCCAAGAATTGAATATTGCTATTTGAGAACCGATCAATAAACAGCTGTGCTTTGTCCAGCGAAATCGCTTGAATATCAAACTTTATGATGGATACAAAAGGCAGAAAAGCCCGCCATTCTTTGGAGGGAACAAAATCGTCGAGTGCGATTTTATAGCCGAGCGCAGCCATCTCTTTGACTGCGTCTAACAAGTCGCTTGTAGGTTCACAATCTTCAAGAATCTCAATCACCAAACTGTCTGCAGGGAACAATGTTGGCACCTTATTGATCAAACTTTGATAGGGAAAGTTCACAAACCCAAGTTTGTCGCCCAAGGTAGCGTAATGAGTAGACAGAAAGTGGTCGGAGAGTAATCGACTGGTTGCGTGCTCAGGGTCAATCGCGGGAAATGTGTTTTTGGGTCCGTCCCTAAAAAGTAGCTCGTAACCAACCGTTTTTTTGGATTTATCAAGTATAGGTTGTCTTGCAATGTACGAATATTTCAAGGTTTATGCCGCGCTCAATGAATAGGTTTACGACTCGCAGCAGATGTTCTGCTGCATAAAAAATATCAGAGCTGATTGAGAAAAATCAATCGTTTAGTCGGTGCTGAACGGTCTAGTTTGAAGTTCGAAGGATTCTTTATCAAAGCTCAACACGGAACCTTGAGTGTACCAATCCCCTAATACAATTCTAGTATTTGTCGTACCACTTCTATCAAATGTGTGAACCATAGGGCGGTGAGTATGGCCATGGATCATCAGATCAACACCATGAGCTGCCATTACGCGTGCGACTTCACTTTGAGTTACATCCATGATCTCTAACGATTTGGTTTGCTTGTCATCTTTAATATCAGACTGAACCTTAGACACGATCTTCTTTTTGATGAACATCGGAATGCGATTGAACACCCATTGGAGCCAAGGTTGGTGAACTTTCTCTCGATATTTTAGGTAATTGACATCGCGGGTACATAGTGTGTCGCCATGCAAGACAACGGCCTTTCTTCCGTATAAGTCTATCGTCGTTTCATCACCAAGCAGAGTAACACCAGTTTGTTTAGCAAAGCGTTTCCCCACTAGAAAGTCACGATTTCCTTGTGTGAAGAAGACAGGAACGCCGTTCTCTGTGAGCCTCTTAAATTCTTCGCGGATGGCGGAGGCAAAATCGGACTTGTCGTCATCGCCAATCCAAAACTCAAACAAATCGCCCAATACGTAAAGGGCTTCTGCATGAATCGCTTCTTCTCGCATGAATTTGCGGAAACAAGCATTGATCTCAGGAGTAGAAGGGGAAAGGTGTAAGTCGGAGATAAATAGTGTTGTCATGGGTGAGCTTACCTAAAAGAAAAGGAAGAGCGCGAGGCTCTTCCTAACTACCGTTATTCTTCGATAGTTGTGCCTGTGATTAGCACATCTTCTAGAGGTACGTCTTGGTGCATGCCGTATGAACCAGTGCTAACACCTTTAATTTTGTTAACGATGTCCATGCCTTCAACCACTTCACCGAATACGCAGTAACCCCAACCATCTAGGCTTTCGCTACGGAAATCTAGGAATGTGTTGTTGTTTACGTTGATAAAGAACTGAGAACTTGCTGAGTGCGGTTCCATAGTGCGAGCCATTGCTAGCGTACCCACTTTATTGCTCAGACCGTTATTTGCTTCGTTCTTGATTGGAGCGCGAGTTGCTTTCTCACGAAGGCCAGACTCCATACCGCCACCTTGAATCATGAAACCATCGATAACACGGTGGAAAAGAGTGTTGTCGTAGAAACCATCACGGCAGTACTGTAGGAAGTTCGCGCTTGTTTCTGGTGCTTTCTCTTCGTTTAGCTGAATTTTGATATCACCAAAATTAGTGTGAAGGGTGATCATGACTATGTCCTTTACATATGGTTTTTGATTTGAACCCAAGATTCTATCTTAACTTTTATGACATTAATACGTGAAAAGTGAGGGTTGAGACCTGAGTATCGGTGTTATTGACGGCTTTTTGCGCATTTGAGGGATTACCTTAGCGAAGACTAGTTGATATACTGGCACACTATTTTATTTCACCTAATTATTAGATAGAGATCATGTTAAAGATATACAACACACTCACGAGACAGAAAGAGGAATTCAAACCAATCACTGCCGGTAAAGTAGGCATGTATGTCTGTGGGGTAACCATCTACGATCTCTGTCATATCGGCCATGGTCGCACATTCGTTTCATTTGATGTGGTTTCGCGTTACCTACGTTACTTGGGCTACGATCTTACGTTCGTTCGCAACATTACCGACATCGATGACAAAATCATTAAGCGTGCGAATGAAAATGGTGAGTCATGCGACTCGCTAACCGAGCGTTTAATCGGCGAAATGCACGCTGACTTTGACGCGCTAAACATGAAGCGTCCAGACGTAGAGCCTCGCGCGACGGAGTTCATCGCAGAAATCATCGAGCTGGTTGAAAAGCTGATTGAGCGTGGTTTTGCATACGTTGCAAGCAACGGTGATGTGATGTTTGAAGTGGAGAAGTTTGACGAATACGGCAAGCTATCGAAGCAAGATCTTGACCAGCTTCAAGCGGGTGCACGTGTCGATGTTGAATCGGCGAAGCGCAGCCCGCTAGATTTTGTGCTTTGGAAAATGTCTAAACCAGGAGAGCCTACGTGGGAGTCGCCTTGGGGTGCAGGTCGTCCAGGTTGGCATATTGAGTGTTCAGCGATGAACTCGTCTATTCTAGGCAACCACTTTGACATCCATGGCGGTGGTTCAGACCTTCAGTTCCCGCACCATGAAAATGAGATCGCTCAATCTTGCTGTGCTCATGGTACAGACTACGTGAATACGTGGATGCACAGTGGCATGGTGATGGTCGATCGTGAAAAGATGTCTAAGTCACTTGGTAACTTCTTCACAATTCGTGATGTACTAGGTCATTACGATGCCGAAACGGTTCGCTACTTCCTAATGTCTGGCCACTACCGTAGCCAATTGAACTACAGCGAAGAGAACCTTAACCAAGCCCGCGCTTCTCTAGAGCGCCTATATACTTCACTTCGTGGTTTAGATGCATCGGTAGATGCCGCTGGCGGTGAAGAGTATGTGACACGCTTTACGGATGCGATGAATGACGACTTCAATACACCAGAAGCGTATTCAGTTCTGTTCGATATGGCTCGTGAGATCAACCGTCTTAAAACGGAAAACATCACAGCAGCGAGTGCATTGGGTGCATTAATGCGTGAACTCGCTGACGTGATCGGTATTCTCCATCAAGATCCAGAGGCCTTCCTAAAAGGTGATGCAGGCAATGACGATGAAGTGGCTGAAATTGAAGCGCTCATCAAACTGCGTAATGATTCGCGTGCATCAAAAGATTGGGCAAATGCTGATATGGCGCGCGATAAGCTTACTGAAATGGGCATCGTCCTAGAAGATGGCCCAGAAGGCACGACATGGCGTCGCAAGTAAGAGTCAAGCATTCATAAGGGCTGTTCATTCAGCCCTTTTCTTTAGTTTTTATACATTTCTAAACAGGAAACCCCAGTGGCTCAGATGTACTTCTATTACTCGGCAATGAATGCGGGTAAATCAACCACTCTTCTTCAATCATCATTTAATTACCAAGAGCGCGGTATGACACCAGTCATCTTTACTGCAGCACTTGATGATCGTTACGGAGTTGGAAAAGTTAGCTCTCGAATCGGTTTGCAGTCTGACGCGCAGCTATTTAATGGCGAAACGAATCTTTATAAAGAAATCTCTGCTCTTAATGAAGTCGAAAAACGTCATTGTATTTTAGTGGATGAATGCCAGTTTTTATCGAAAGAGCAGGTGTATCAACTTACGGAAGTGGTGGATAAACTCCATATCCCTGTACTTTGCTACGGCTTAAGAACGGACTTTCTGGGGGAGCTTTTTGAGGGGAGTAAATATCTGCTGTCATGGGCAGACAAACTGGTTGAGCTAAAAACCATTTGTCACTGTGGTCGTAAAGCAAACATGGTTATCCGTACCGACGAGCATGGCGTGGCGATTGCGGAAGGTGATCAAGTTGCGATTGGTGGCAATGACCGATACGTGTCTGTATGCCGTGAGCACTACAAAGAAGCACTGGGTAAATAGCTTAAGAGTCAGAGGGCGCCTAAGTAGGTATTATTCCACAAGCCGCTAAATCAATATTGCCACCTAGTGATGAGTTATCCGAATTTGGCCCATGCATGTTGCATAATACCTACTCAGAAGCCCAATCATGTTCATCTGACGTGACGGGCGCATAAATGGGTATTGTGAACAAGCATGCGATACCTGCTGTTCTATCGGGGGATTATTTATCATGAACAAGCGGCTTGTAGAAGTAATACCTATTTATGTGGCTGAGAACAGGATAATCATGAGATACAAAAAAGCGAAGCACTAGGCTTCGCTTTTTTGTTGTATTCGACTAATTCTGATTGCACGAGGCAGTCGGAGATTAACGAGCACGGAAGACGATGCGACCTTTAGATAGATCGTATGGAGTCATCTCTACAGTTACTTTGTCACCAGTAAGAATACGGATGTAGTTCTTACGCATTTTACCAGAGATGTGAGCTGTAACTACGTGGCCGTTTTCTAGCTCAACACGGAACATTGTGTTTGGAAGAGTATCAAGGACAGTGCCTTGCATCTCAATTACGTCTTCTTTAGCCATTTAATCCTCTTTTCAAAATGGGCAATTTTTACCAGCGCATAATGCCGCTAAAAATGAATTATGTAAAGTTGGGGCGTATTCTACCCTTGCCAACGCTGATTTACTAGCCTTTGATGGCGTTGAAAGCGGACTTTGTAATTCATCGCTGGGCATTCATCAATTTGATAGCCTAAATAGAGCCACTGTTTGCCTTGTTGTTGACAATATTGAAGCTGAAACAACACGCCTAACGTACCAAGAGAGAGGTCATAGTCGGGGTCAAAGAAGGTATAGAAAGCACTGGCACTATTGGACAAAATGTCGGTCACGGCAACAGCGATCAGCTTTCCATCATCGTAGACGTGCAAGTATTGAGTATTCAGCCACGCACAAGCAGAAAATGAGGAAAATTCATTTTTCCTGGGAGGGTACATGGAGCCCGCTTGATGGCGCGCCTCAATGTAACGGGCGTAAAGCTCAAACCAATCCTCATCCATGTTTTCTTTCAGCGTCCATTCAAAGGATTTGGCTTTGTTTAACAGTCGCTTTTGACTCTTTGACATCTGAAAGTCAGGGACAGAAACTCGCAACGCATGACAAGCACTGCAGTTGTCGCAGTAAGGTTTATAAATGGTATCACCACTGCGACGAAATCCGTTGGCAAGCAGAACTTCGTAACTCGAACCACAATGCATTGATGGATCGAGCGCAACGGCGACGCGCTCTTGTCTGTCGGTTAAATAACTGCATTGATGGCTGTCTGTGAGTCCAATTCGGATCTGTTGTAGATCAGAGCTCATTTATTCCCTCAATTGGTGACTTTAGCCACTGTTGTTTAAAACAATCTTTCATTACGGGGTGTTGATTAAATGATAGCAGGCTTTGAGCAAATTCTTCTCTTTCAAGTTCAAACGCGCCTAACGATTGAAGGTGTGGATTCATCACCTGGCAATCGATCAATTGACCACCATGCTCTTTGAAGTGTTGGCAGAAAAACCAAAGTGCCATTTTGGACGCGTTGGTTTTTACGCTAAACATCGACTCACCACAAAAGATCTGGCCAATGGATAAACCGTATAGACCGCCTACTAACTCATCGTTTGACCAAACTTCCACAGAGTGACAATAACCTAAACTAGCAAGGCGTTTATAGGCAGACCGCATATCGGGATTCAGCCAAGTTTCTTCTGGGCTCCTTAGCGCTGCACATTGGTCAATGACTAACTCTGTTGCTCTATTTATACTGACGGAGTAACCGTGTTTACGTTGAAACTTTTTGAGACTTTTGGCGGGTTTGAATGTCTTAGGGTTAAACACCGCTCTTGGTGAAGGACTCCACCATAGGATGGGCTCATTGGGGCCATACCAAGGGAAAATGCCGTTTTGATAAGCAAAGACAAGCCGCTCAGGGCGGAGGTCGCCTCCGATAGCAAGTAAACCATTGGGGTCGTCCAAGGCATCTTGTGGCGAAGGGAACCAAATCTCATCTGGATCAAGTTCGGTAAGATAGAGCGTCATGAAATAGGGTATGAAAATGAAAAAATTATTGTGGATCATATTGGTTTTTCCGCTAATTGCCAATGCAGCATATCAGCGAAATACGGCTCGTCCGGTTAATGATGTCGTGTTTGGCAAAGTTGAAACAGTCCGTTACATCAGCCAGCAAGATATTGTAAAAGCACAAGGTTCTGGTTGGGAAACCTTGTTGGGTGCCGTTGTCGGCGGGGTTATCGGCAACCAATTTGGCGATGGGCGAGGGAAGGAAGTAGCCACTGCGGTGGGCGCAATCGCTGGAGCGGGCGTTGCTCGAAACCACGCCAACCAAGAGTATCGAATAGAATATAGATTGGTTGAAATTCTGATCAAAACAGAGAAAGGCCAGCTCATCGATGTGATTCAAGACGTTGATAATCAGATGTTATTCGAACGAGGGGATGACGTCCGAATTCTCTATTTTGATGAAGGCGTCAGAGTCGATAAAACCTATTGAGCATCTCGTTTTCTATCATGAGCTCGGATGACATAATTATTCAGTGTTAATACCCGTTTTGATCTGGTTTTACGTAGGGATTTTAGATAGTCTGCAAGTACGAAGAATTTTTCATCGCCCAGTAAGTAACGCTGTGCGAGCAAGGAATATCAATTTTAATGGAAAGCCTTACGTTACAACCAATCAATAAAGTCTCTGGACAAGTGAACCTGCCTGGTTCAAAAAGTGTATCAAACCGCGCCCTGCTACTGGCCGCTCTTGCTAAAGGCAAGACTCGACTCACCAATCTACTTGATAGTGATGACATTCGTCATATGTTGAACGCACTGACTCAGCTTGGTGTTCACTATCAACTCTCCGAAGATAAGACAATATGTGAGGTCGAAGGCTTGGGTCAGCCCTTTCAGTCTGCGCAAGTGTTAGAGCTTTTCCTTGGTAATGCCGGAACTGCGATGCGCCCTTTGGCTGCAGCACTATGTCTTGGCCAAGGTGAATACGTATTAACTGGTGAGCCTCGCATGAAGGAGCGCCCGATTGGCCATTTGGTTGATGCCCTGCGTCAAGCGGGTGCAGAAGTTGAGTACCTAGAGAACGAGAATTTCCCGCCACTTAAAATTCACGGTACGGGACTAAAAGGTGGAACGGTCGAAATCGACGGTTCGATTTCAAGCCAGTTTCTGACAGCATTTTTGATGTCTGCGCCACTCGCGCAAGATGATGTAACGATTAAAATTGTGGGCGATTTAGTCTCGAAGCCGTACATCGATATTACTCTGCACATCATGGCACAGTTTGGTGTTCACGTTGAAAACAACAATTACCAAGAGTTTGTTATCCGCAAAGGCCAATCGTATGTAGCGCCAGGGGATTTCTTGGTTGAAGGTGATGCGTCATCTGCATCCTACTTCCTTGCTGCCGCCGCGATTAAAGGTGGGGAAATTAAAGTTACGGGTATCGGTAAAAACAGCATTCAAGGCGATATTCAATTTGCGGATGCGCTAGAGAAAATGGGTGCACAGATCGAATGGGGTGACGACTATGTTATTTCGCGAGTCGGCGAGTTGAAAGCCGTTGACATGGATTTCAACCACATTCCCGACGCGGCAATGACGATCGCTACGACGGCTCTATTTGCGAAAGGGACCACTGCAATTCGTAACGTGTATAACTGGCGCGTGAAGGAAACTGACCGCCTAGCAGCAATGGCGACAGAGCTGCGCAAGGTTGGTGCTGAAGTGGAAGAGGGTGAAGATTACATCATCGTCAATCCGCCAGCGAAGCTTACTCACGCAGCGATCGATACTTATGATGACCACCGTATGGCGATGTGTTTTTCACTGGTTGCATTAAGCGATACGGCAGTGACAATCAACGACCCTAAGTGTACGTCAAAAACCTTCCCTGACTACTTTGATAAGTTGGCGGGGTTGAGCTCTTAAGTTTGATCGTCATATTCGATAGGGCATAACAGAAACAAGGGTTGGTACTGAATACCAACCCTTGTTCTATTTATCTTCAACCTTCTAAGGTGAATTCTTTTGATAGGTGATGAGCTAAGTATTTAAACATGTTAAATACGGCTGTGGTATTTGGGGTTGGGAGCCCATTGTCATCAAGAAAGTAATTGCCTTTAAAAACCAACACACCGTCTTTTTCTTCTACGCTATCCGCGCGCATACCTTCAATGTAGTCGTCGTGTTCTTGGATGATGTGATTCGCAATCATCAGCAGTTCAAACTGCGAGATAACTTTCTTATCGCTCATAGTCGTACTCGTTTATGCTCATGGTTAACACTAAGAAATAATGCGGTGATTCTAAGATTAATCCGTTGGATTGCAAATGGTCTAGATCAAGGGTTTACCGAGCTGCCAGGAATCCCCCATACGATTGGTTTTGTGACAAGAGGCATAAAAACTATTGAGAAACTGGCATCTAGGATTAACAGACGTTTAGTATGTGGCCCTTTCTAGTCCATCGACTTTCGTCGAATTGTCGAGCAGTTAAAGTTTATTTTTGAAAAAGATATTGATCTTCTTGTAATCTCGCTCAATAGTAAAAAAAGAACTGAAGCATTAAGTATGCCATACGATAATGTCGTTTGGCCGTCATTATAGGACACTTGAGTCAATTATGGGTAAGTCACTGGTTATTGTGGAGTCGCCAGCCAAAGCGAAAACCATCAATAAGTATTTAGGTAAAGACTTTATTGTAAAGTCGAGTGTGGGTCACGTACGTGATCTGCCGACCGCTGGCCAAAGCACGGGTCAAAAAGCAGCTGCGGTATCAACCAAAGGCTTAAGTGCTGAAGAAAAAGCGCGAATCAAAAAAGAAAAAGATCGCAAAGCGCTCATCAAAAAAATGGGTATCGACCCTTACCACGGCTGGGAAGCAAACTATCAAGTGCTTCCGGGCAAAGAAAAAGTGGTCGCTGAGTTGCAAAAATTAGCCAAAGACGCTGACAGCGTTTATCTCGCAACCGATTTGGACCGCGAAGGAGAAGCCATCGCTTGGCACCTTCGTGAGATCATCGGTGGCGATGAAGAGCGATACAAGCGCGTGGTGTTCAATGAGATCACCAAAAACGCAATTCAACAAGCTTTTGAAAAACCGGGCGAGTTAAGCATGCCGGGTGTCAATGCTCAGCAAGCGCGTCGTTTTATGGATCGTGTTGTTGGCTTTATGGTCTCTCCTTTACTTTGGAAAAAAGTAGCGCGTGGTTTGTCAGCAGGTCGTGTTCAATCGGTAGCGGTGAAGTTATTGGTAGAACGTGAACGCGAAATCAAAGCTTTCATACCTGAAGAGTTTTGGGACATTCATGCTGATACTAAAACGGCTGACAAAACAGATTTCCGCTTGCAAGTGGCGCAAAAAGACGGCGTTGCGTTTAAGCCAGTTAACGAAGCAGAAACCAAGTCGGCAATGTCAGTGCTTGAGAAAGCGGCATACGAAGTCTGTAAACGTGAAGATCGCCCAACGTCTAGTAAGCCATCAGCACCTTACATCACATCGACGCTTCAACAAGCCGCTAGCACGCGTTTAGGCTACGGCGTTAAGAAAACCATGATGTTAGCTCAACGCCTCTATGAGGCGGGCTACATCACGTATATGCGTACCGACTCAACAAACTTGAGTTCAGAAGCCGTGGATGCTGTGCGTGGTTTCATTGGTAGCGAGTTTGGTGATGCGTACTTACCCGCTAAGCCGAACGTTTATGGAAGCAAAGAGGGTGCACAAGAAGCGCACGAGGCAATTCGCCCTTCTGATGTTTCTGTCAAAGCCGAAGACCTAAATGGTATGGAAGCTGACGCGCACAAACTGTATTCATTAATTTGGAATCAGTTCGTTGCATGTCAAATGACGCCAGCGAAATACGACTCAACAACGGTTAGCGTGAAAGCGGCAGAGTACACCCTTAAAGCCAAAGGACGTATTCTGAAGTTCGATGGTTGGACTCGTGTTCAACGTCCTATGGGCAAAAATGAAGACCAGATCCTTCCTGCGGTTCAAGTCGGCGATAAAATTGATCTGGTTGCACTTGATCCTAAGCAGCACTTTACCAAGCCACCAGCGCGCTTTACTGAAGCTGCACTTGTTAAAGAGCTTGAGAAACGTGGTATCGGTCGACCTTCTACTTACGCTTCTATTATTTCAACGATCCAAGATCGTGGATACGTAAAAGTTGAACAACGCCGTTTCTATGCAGAGAAGATGGGTGAGATTGTGACTGACCGCTTAGACGGCAGTTTTGACGACCTAATGAACTATGAGTTCACTTCACGCATGGAAGAAAAGCTCGACCAGATTGCTGAAGGTGATGCGGACTGGAAGAATGTACTCGATGACTTCTTCGCGGATTTCACTGGCGACTTAGCGAAAGCGGAACTGGATGAAGCAGAAGGCGGTATGAAGCCAAATCATATCGTTTATACCGATATTGAATGCCCGACGTGTTCTCGCCAAATGGGCATTCGTACGGCATCGACCGGTGTATTCCTAGGCTGTTCTGGATACGCACTCCCACCGAAAGAGCGCTGTAAAACAACGATTAACCTCGGTGATGAAGACGGCATTATCAACGTTCTTGAAGAAGACGTCGAAACCGCTGCCCTTCGTGCGAAAAAACGTTGTCCAATTTGTGAAACGGCAATGGACGCTTACCTGATTGATGACAAGCGTAAACTTCATGTATGTGGTAATAACCCAAATTGTGAAGGCTATGTCGTCGAGCATGGTGAGTACAAAGTAAAAGGTTACGATGGCCCCGTTGTCGAGTGTGACAAATGTGGCAGCGACATGGTGCTGAAAAACGGTCGTTTTGGTAAATACATGGATTGTACGAGTGAAGAGTGTAAAAACACGCGTAAAATCCTAAAGAATGGCGAAGTGGCTCCACCGAAAGAAGATCCAGTGCATCTGCCTGAGCTAGAGTGTGAAAACTCTGATGCTTACTTTGTGTTGCGTGATGGAGCATCGGGCTTGTTCTTAGCCGCTAGCACTTTCCCTAAATCGCGCGAGACTCGAGCACCATTAGTAGAAGAGCTGATTCGATTTAAAGAGCGTATTTCACCTAAGTTCCACTACTTAACTGAAGCGCCAGAGAAAGATCCAGACGGCTTACCAATGGTTGTGCGCTTTAGCCGTAAAACGAAAGAGAATTATGTTCGCTCTGAAGTAGATGGTAAGCCATCAGGCTACACGGCGCTCTACATTGACGGTAAATGGGAAATTACGGATAAGCGTAAAAAGCCAGCTAAGAAAAAGTAACGACTTTTCGCTCAACGCAACGAAAGCAGCCAATTGGCTGCTTTTTTAATACGCGTCATATCACTAAAGTAGTAGCTAGTTGCAGTGAATGTATGCTTTTTGAGTATTCAGGGTGATTATTGCTTATTTCATGGTTATCTCTTTTGACAACTTAGTTAGTAGCTTCTATTGGTTAAGGGTTAGTTGGGATAATAATATGAAATTAAGAGAAACCTTGTTGCTGTTCTTAATACTGGTCAGTGGTGTGTTTGCTGTAACCGCGTATACCGTATCAAAGAAAGCTGTAGATAGCGTCGTACAAGATTTGATTTGGAAGTACAGCCAAGTGGCTGCGCAGCATGACATTGAGCAAACGCTAGCACCAATATTAGAAGAAGTCGCACTTGCCCAAAAGATTGCTACAGACCCGCACATCGTGTCATGGGGCCGAAATGCGAGCGATGAAGTCTATCGTAGTACCGCAGAAGCTGTTTTGGAACGATATCGTTGGCAATTCAAATCCAAGAATTTCTTTATCGCGCTTGACGGTGACTTGTCGTATCACTACAACGATGTCCCCAGCATTCGCCAGCCATCATATCTTCGCTACTATTTAGAGCCAACCTCTGTAACTGACACTTGGTATTTTGACCAAAAAGCGCAAGGCCAACGCCTTTCAGTCAATATCGCGAAAGACATCCATATCGATCGAACTAAGGTTTGGATCAACCAAGCTATTCTCGACAAAGGTCAGTTTCTCGGCATCGTAGGGACTGGGATGGATATTGATCTCTTTACGAGTCAGTTGGCGCATCTTGATACCTCTTCATTAAGAACGTTTTTTGTAGATGAGAAGCACAGGGTTCAACTGATTTTAGAATCTGGCCAGTTCGATTATCCATTGAGAAATGCGAAGTTTGAGAAGCCCGACTTGGCATCGATGATCCCCAATCGCCAAGATTTGGAGGTGCTGACCCAATTCATGCGCAAGCAAAAATACGGTCAAGAGGCGGAGTCCCTGATGATCGAGCAAAATCAAGGGCGAGCGGTTGTCTCCATCAACTACATTGAAGAGTTGGGATGGTATGAGCTCACGTTTGTTGATGTAGAGAGCATGTTGCCGCCTTGGACGTACAGCAATTTGGGTTACATCTTTGTCGTGATCACGCTGTTGTTTGGAGGGTTCTCTTACTATTACTGGCTGAATGTTTGGGTTAAGCCCCTTGAAATCTCTGCCCAGCGAATTCACAAACTCGCGAAGGAGAGTGATTATTTTGTTAGTGAACGCAGTAGCGACTTGGCAAACCATTTGTCTGTTATAGAAGAAGAACTAACGAAAAGTCGCCACTCACTCCATAAAATGGTGGTTTCGCGTACAGCAGCGCTTGACGAGTTAACCACGGTCGATGTTGTGACTCAGTTGTGGAATAAGAAAGGATTGGAGAAGGAGCTAGCAATGGAAAGTGCACGCTCTAAAAGAGAGCAAACTGCCTTTGGCCTTATTTGGATAGATCTGGGGTTAACGGATGACGAAACGATTGAAACGGCGTCGGCAAGTTTTGAATCTACGTTGTCAGCCGCGGGGCGAGGGATTTGTCACGCGATCCGAGTCTATGACCAAGCCGCTCGTTGGGAGGACGATGAGTTTATAGTTTTGGTACGAACAAAGTACCCGTGCAGTTTGAATCAGCTTGCAGGACGAATTAAATCTTGCATCTTATCGGAGCAAATGGACAGTGAGCACCTTCAACGCCTCACTGACAGCTTGGCCATAGGAGGGACCGTTATTCATCCAGGTTCCTCAGAAAAAGAAGCTTTGACCATGGCAGACAGAGCGCTTTATCTTGCTAAGGGAAAATCGGGCGAGAAGGTCTACATCCATCATTGTCGAGCACCTGCGGATCAAATTGCATAACATGCATCTGTAATCCTTTTTTAATCATACATTTACAATCTCAATTGTTCTAAAAATCGAGTAATGCCTCAGTTATCCATGCAAGTATCACTAATTTGTAGTTAATCTGTTACGGAGTTGTACCAGGTGAAGGGCATTGTGTGAGCTAACCCAGAGTGATGGAAAGTAATGCGTGTGCGGCTGTTAGTACAGCATATTTTAAATTGTAATCTTTTTGAAATACGATAACTTATAATAAACCTCTTGCACATTTTTTGTGTAGGGATTGCTAACGACGTTAGGTTGTAGAGTGGCATGCCTTATCGTGTCGTGCGCTCTTAGGAAATGAGATAAGCCCCCCAATAAAAAAATATGCTTATCCGAAAAAATATTATATGGAGAGAATAGAATGGCTGGTGTTTTAGGTATGATCCTTGCTGGTGGAGAAGGCTCGCGTTTGCGTCCGTTGACCGAGTCTCGTAGTAAACCTTCGGTGCCATTTGGCGGCAGTTACCGATTGATCGATTTTGCATTGAATAACTTTGTTAATGCAGATTTGATGCGTATTTACGTACTGACTCAGTTTAAATCACAATCTTTGTTCCATCACCTGAAGAAAGGCTGGAACATCAATGGAATTACCGATCGTTTTATCGACCCTATTCCTGCGCAGATGCGCACTGGTAAGCGTTGGTATGAAGGGACAGCCGATGCGATCTATCAAAACTTACGTTTTATGGAGTTGGCAGAACCAGATCAAGTCTGTATTTTTGGCTCTGACCATATTTACAAAATGGACATCAAGCAGATGCTCGATTTCCACAAGGAAAAGCAAGCGGCCTTGACCGTTTCTGCGCTTCGTATGCCACTGTCTGAAGCCTCGCAGTTTGGTGTAATTGAAGTCGATGCAGAAGGGCGTATGGTCGGCTTCCAGGAGAAACCAGAAAATCCTAAGTCAATCCCAGGGGATCCAGAGCACGCACTGGTTTCAATGGGTAACTACGTTTTTGAAGCGGATCGATTGTTCTCTGAGTTAATTGAAGATGCGGACAACCCAGATTCGTCCCATGATTTCGGCAAAGACATCATTCCAAAAATGTTCCCATGCGGAGACGTTTACGTTTACGACTTTAGCACCAACCGAATCACAGGTGAAAAGGAAGAAGTATACTGGCGTGATGTGGGTACGATTGGCGCGTACTGGGAAGCACATATGGACTTGTTGGAAAAAGATGCACCTTTCTCGCTCTATAACCGCAAGTGGCCGCTACACACTTACTACCCACCATTACCACCCGCAACGTTCACTGACTCAGATAACGGGCGTGTACAAATCATCGATAGTCTAGTATGTAACGGCAGCTATGTGCGTGGCTCAAGAATCGAGAAGTGTGTGCTTGGCTTCCGCAGTAATATTGCATCGGCGTGTGATATCAGTGAAAGTATCCTTCTGGGCGACGTGAAAGTCGGCGAAGGCTGTGTATTGCGTCGTGTAATTGTCGATAAAGATGCTGATATCGCACCGGGTACTCAAATTGGTGTGAACCTTACGGAAGATAAAAAGCACTTCCATGTGTCCGATGAAGGCATCGTAGTTATTCCAAAAGGAGCTCGTGTTGGCTACTAAGAATTTATCTATTCTATTCGTAGCATCGGAAGTCGAGGGATTGATCAAAAGTGGCGGCTTGGCGGACGTGGCCAAGGCGCTTCCTGAAGCGCTCCGAGAACTCAATCAAGACGTTCGTTTAGCGTTACCCGCTTATCGAAATGTAAAAGGGATAGAGCAAGCGCAAGTCATTCTGGAAACACAGCTAGAGCACTGGCCGCATACCTCCTATAAAGTTCGTGAACTGTCGATTTCTGGTGTCGTTGTTTATGCGATCGATTGTCCTCAATATTTTGACCGCCCTGAAATGTACGCTGAAAATAACCAAGCTTACGCTGATAATGGTGAGCGATTTGCCTTTTTCAGCGCTGCGTCTCTAGATATGTTGCAAAAGCTTGATTTTCAACCGCATATTGTTCACGCCAATGATTGGCACACAGGACTGGTCCCATTTTTGCTTAGACATCGATATGGTTCATGCCCGTTTTTCGCTAAAACTAAAAGTGTTTTATCGATTCACAATGCAGTCTTTAAAGGTGTGTTTAGCTATGATGAGTTGCAATGCCTACCTGAGTTTCATGCTCGTTACGCACCTGATGCGGCGGTGAGCCCTTCGCACGTTACCATGCTAAAAGCTGGGGTGCTAAATGCAGATAAAATTAATGCTGTGAGCCCAAGCTACGCAAATGAACTGAAAACTGAACTGGGTAGTCATGGCATGGCCGCCGAGTTTCAGCGTCGTGCGGATGATCTAGTGGGGATTCTAAATGGTTGTGACTATTCTGCTTGGAACCCAGAAACGGACGCATACCTGCCTGCCAACTATCGAGCTAACCGCCAAAGTATGGTTAGGGGTAAGCGAGCGTGTAAGCGCAGCTTGCAGGAAACGGTAGGACTGGCTGAAAAAGATGTCGCTATGTATGGAATGGTGTGTCGCCTTACCAATCAAAAAGGTGTGCATTACCTATTGCCTATCCTGTCACAGTTTTTGAAGCACGATGTTCAACTTGTCATTGTTGGTACCGGTGACCCGGTATTGGCTTCGCGCCTGAAAGAGGTGGAAGCGCTGTTCAGCGACAAATTCAAGTTTGTCGAGGCCTATGACAATGGGTTAGCTCACTTAGTTGAAGCTGGTTCGGATTTCTTCTTGATGCCTTCGGAGTTTGAGCCTTGTGGTTTAAACCAAATCTATAGTATGGCTTATGGCACTTTGCCTATCGTCCGAGGTGTTGGAGGGCTGAAAGATAGCGTTAACGACTACGATGAGAACCCTGCGATCGCAACGGGTTTTGTATTCGATGAGCCTGAACCGATTGCGTTGCTTCTTGTTTTACAGCGCTCGTTGTTGCTTTACGCACAACAACCTAACGAAGTAAAACGAGTGCAACTATACGCAATGGAGCAAAATTTCTGCTGGAGCAAAGCTGCGGATGAGTATTTGACGCTTTATCACAGTGCGCTCAATGGCTAACGGAACAAGCTAAGTATATTGAGGCGTCGTATGACGCCTTTTTTTGTGTTTTTTCAATTTTAGACAAGATAAGTAACACGAAATGACATAAGCTGAATTAAAATTGCATTAGTTTGTGCTAATCTTCTGCTTCCAAGTTATTCCAGTAAGAAACTCTGAACGTCACTATGAACTCTGAAATGCTATTTCACAAAACATTTGAACACCCAACAAGCAATGAGTGGGTGGTTTTTGTGCATGGAGCCGGAGGCAGTTCGTCTATTTGGTTTAAACAAATCAAAGCGTACAAGCAGCACTTTAATTTGTTGCTCATAGACCTAAGAGGGCACGGACGATCAAATCAGCTACTAAAGGAGATCATGGCGAACCGCTACACGTTTAAGGCGGTCACGCAAGACATTCTCCAAGTTCTGGATCATCTCAAGATTCGATCAGCACACTTCGTTGGGATGTCTTTAGGCACGATCATCGTAAGAAATATCGCAGAGCTTGCCTCGGAGCGAGTGAAATCCATGGTGTTGGGTGGGGCAGTAACACGCCTGAACACGCGTTCACAAGTGTTGGTGCGTCTAGGTAACTTATGTAAACACATCGTGCCTTATATGTGGTTATACAGCTTGTTTGCTTATATCGTAATGCCACAGCGGACACAGAAAGAATCACGTCACCTGTTTATCCGCGAAGCCAAAAAACTGTGTCAGAAAGAGTTTAAGCGCTGGTTTATACTCACGGCAGAAGTAAACCCATTAATGAAGTATTTCAAAGATAGAGAATTGCCAATTCCGACGCTGTATCTAATGGGAGAGCGAGACTACATGTTTATTAAGCCAGTGAAAGAGATGGTTGCCGTTCACCAACAGAGTCAATTGCTTGAGATTCCTGATTGTGGACATGTGTGTAATGTAGAGCGTCCGGAAGAGTTCAATCAGCATTCGATTGCCTTTATACAACAGCAAATTAAGGCGACTTAATCTGCCGCGGTGCCGCATTGCCAGCAAACCCCAAATTGTGATTCGTTGACTTCTCCACATTGACTGCAGTGCCAGTCACTACCATTTTGCGTTGTCCTAAATTGGTCGATGATCTCATTCGCCTGATTGCACTTATTTGGTTCTAAAAGCCAAACATAAGGCTCGCTGTTTTCACCAAATGGGACTTCTCCCTGCAACCCGAATATCCCTTCACCACGGACTTCACAGCTGATGTCTTGAGACTTTAGAAGCTCACAGACAATGTGAGCTTCGGGGGGATTACTCGCTGAGTAGATTTTCATGACGCCGAGCCATTTTGTGCGGATGGCGATGACTTAATTTTATTCATGACCCATTTCGCAATGACTGGGAAAAGACCCAGTAAAGCAAATGACGCTAAGACGGAAGGCGAGACAATGCCAGACAGGCTCTCAATTTGCGCTAACTGAGTACCCGCATTTAAGTAAACGGCTGTGCCGGGTAACATACCTAGTTGGCTGACAAAATAGAATCGAGCTGCCGAAATAGGCGTTAATCCCATGAGTAAATTAATAAGAAAGAAAGGGAAGACAGGAATCAACCTTAGTGAGAATAGATAAAACGCCCCATCACGCTCTACGCCTTGGTTAATCGCACTCAGCTTATCGCCAAACTTTCCTTGCACCCAGTCTCGCAATAGGAAACGGCTGCTTAAAAAGGCGAGCGTGGCACCAATGGTGCTGGCGAAAGAGACCAACAGCAAACTTGTCCAAAACCCAAAGAGCGCAGCGCCCAGAAGCGTAACAACGGCTGCTCCAGGAATGGAAAACGCGGTTATGGCGACGTAGGCGAAAAAGTAAGTCAATGCGGCGAAGACGAAGTTTTCGCTGATGTAATCTGAGAGTGCAAGCTGCTGAGCTTTCGCATTTTCAAGCGTCAGGTATTGCCCAAAGTTCATCGCCAGAAAGGCGATAAGCGCAACTAAGACTATCCCCAAGATCAATTTTTTATTCATAATTGCGTCCTTTAATACTCTTCGCAAGGATAACTCTGACCCTATAGTTACATACTTAAGCTAGTATAGGGAATGATTGATATAGACAATAAGAACGAGAGCGAGAAGAAAATATTTCCTTAGAGACTAAAAAAGCCAGCAAGTGCTGGCTTTTTCATCGGTTGATTGAGCTAGTTGCTCAATTTATTCAGTAGTTCTTGTCTTCGGCTTTGCGGTATAACAGACCAATGTGTGCCCTTGATTGCTCCCTCTAGTGCCCACAGCAGTTCAACGCTCACTTCTGCTGAGTGTGTCGATTGAATTGCCTTGTACGCTTTAACAGCGCCCGCTTCTTCCAGTGACTCGACATCGTCAATCCCGGCTTTTTTTAGCATTCTTTCTGTTGCCAAGCGCAGGTTGGGTAGGTCTTTCAAGCGATTTGGTTTCGCTTTCGATTGTACTTTTTTCTCTTCTTTTGCTGCGATCAGCGCTTGTCTTGCCAATGCCAGTGTTTTTTCATTGTCTGAGGAAATGTCATCACTCAAAGCAAAATATTTAGTCACAACGGGAAAACCACGTTTTTTGTAGACGTAGGGTTCCAAAGAAAGGGCATTGCACTGTTTGATTAACTGAGCATCCGCTCTTACATGAAGCTTATCGTTGACCACTAAAGCAAACATCGTCTCATCTGCGAATATGCCGAAGCCGCCAAACATTGAACGAGACTTAATTTGACCAAGTTGCTCAAATAGTCTCATTGAGTCTTTAAGTATTGGTTTATCCATGCTGTATTTTCTCGGTGTATATGTATACGCCACCAATTCAGGTCCGAGAGATTAGCAAAATAATGCAGAAATTTTGTCAGTAAGGTGTCATACAAGAAAACACTTCGTAAAATCTCGACGAATTCCATGTCTGCTCATACTCAGTATTGAGACGCGTCCAGTTTACGAGAAAGCTTAATGTACTAGTTTTGCATTTTTGCCATCGGCAACCCCGCTACCTTGTATAAGTATACTTAAGGCCGGAGGCTTTGCGTCCCATCCTTTCGAAATGGTTTGCCCTGTTCGTGGCATTGTTCGAACAAGTTAAGAATAAATAATATTTGAGGTAAGTATCACACTTGTAGTGAGTAAATGTGATCTTAGTTCAGTAATTTGGTGGGTTATATGCGCCTGACTGATAATTAATCAAAGAGTCAGGCGCTGAGTAATGATGTTATTTGTTGAGGTTGCGCACGGTACTGCGCTCGACAATTTCAGGGTGCATCTCAAACACTCGCTTGTCGTGTTCTTTGTCCTTGATACGCTCTAACAAAATTTCGAACGCGTTCTTACCGACACGTCGTTTCGGTTGGTGAACAGTCGTGAGCGGTGGAGAGAAGTATTCCGCTAACTCGATGTTGTCGTAACCAATAATGGACATATCTTCTGGAATGCGGATACCTTTTTGTTGTAGGCGGCTCATTAAACCCAGTGCCATCGTATCGTTAAAGCAGAAAACGGCACTCGGGCGTTTATCCATTGCAACAATCTTGTCTGCGGCTAGGACTGCAGTGTCACATTCAAAGTTACCTTCAAGGATCCAGTCTTCATCAACTGCCAAGTTCGCTTCGTTCATTGCTCGTTTGAAGCCTGCGATACGCTCCTGACATGCTGCTTTTTCGAAGTGCCCGCTCAAACAAGCAATATCTTTGTGGCCACGCTCAATCAGGTATTTAGTCGCTAGATAGCCGCCTTCTTCTGAGTTGTCGATGATTTTATCAGCTTGTGAGCTTTCAGGGCCCCAGTCCATAACCACTTTAGGAATGTCTTTATGACGGTCAAGCATTTCGCTGAGTTCTTCTGTGAGGTCAGAACACATGACCAAGATGCCGTCTACGCGCTTTTCTGCAAGCATGCGGATATAGTCGCGTTGCTTCTCATAGATGCCGCCAGTATTACACAAAATCAGCGTGTAACCTTGGCGGTAACAGTAACTCTCAACACCATCAATAACTTCTGAAAAGAAGAGGTTTGTTGATTGAGTCACCAGCATGCCAATCGTTCGTGTTGTATTACACTTTAAGCTTCGAGCAACGGCACTAGGCGCGTAGTTAAGCTCTGTTACTGCTTCCATGACCTTTTCTTGGGTCGCTTCGGCAACAAAACGCGTTTTATTAATTACGTGAGATACAGTAGTTGTTGATACGCCGGCTAAGCGCGCTACGTCTTTTATGGTGGCCATAAGGTTTTGTCCTGTCGATGACTGCCACGAAACAATATTCCTAAGTGTAGGATAATCTGGCAGAAAGTATCAGAAACACAAAAACCGCTCATAATTAGCGGTTTGTATTTAATTCGTTCATTTTTATCGTTTGCGGTCACGATTCTAGACCGCAAACAAACTAAGCGCAAATAAAAAGGTTTTTGTTCCCTGCTCGTGGTCACAAAAGCTCGTATTTATTCGCCTTTTAGGTAGCGAGAGTCAAGTTCCATAAACGCAACCATTAACGTCACAATGGCAGAGTAGAATCCGAAATCATCTAAAGTTTTGCACTTAGCGGAGAACTTTGGCACCCAATTAAGTAGTGCGCGGTTGATGAACTTGTCTTGCTCTTCAAGTGCGTTTTCCATTTCAACATCACTTTCAAGTTCATTTGAGCGAATAATCAGATTGCCGAGAAAGTCGAGTTCAATCGCGATATGATCCGCAGGTTCGTTTAGGTTTTCATCAACTTGGACACCATGCTTTTGCATTAGTGCTTCCATTTCTCTCGCCGGCTCGTCGTTAAGTAGTCCGCTTTTGCCTACATACATCGACGCATAAGGAAGGGCAGAGTCTCTGTCTGATTTCAGGAACAAGTCACAAAAATCTGCGGCTAGTTCAAGCTGAGCGTCTTCACGGTCCATGAGCCGATTTAGCGCATCAACTAAGTTGTCGACAGAAGGCTTTAGGTCTGGGTTGTCGCCAAGCCCAGAGAGAAACGAACGAATCTCGGCTGAATGGTATTGGTCTAACGCCTCTTGAGTGAGCTCTTTCGCCAATAAGCTCGATAGCCACCAATAGATTTCTGCGCGTTTTTCATTGAATGATTTAATTTCTTGCATTAGGTCAGGCTCCTAAAATAACTGCGCTTAGTGTACCCAATAAAGATGAACAGCGATAATGTCAGCTGTATAGAATTGAGTCTAAAAATGGAAAAATATGAACAGATGACCTAGGTTTGTCTTGAATCAAGAAAAAATCATCTTTCTTGGTTTTAAAGTAACAAATACTAGAAATGTTACTGTTTATGAATAGAATACTCGTTAGAACGATGACCAATGTAAATAAGTGGTGTAAATGAGCTATCACGTATTAGTTGTAGAAGATGACGCAGTAACTCGCAGCAAGCTAGTTGGTTACTTTCAGAATGAAGGTTACCACGTAAGCGAAGCCGAAAGTGGCGAGCAAATGCGTGATTCACTACAAAACAATGCGATAGATTTAGTGATGTTGGATATCAACCTTCCTGGAGAGGATGGTTTGATGCTAACACGCGAACTTCGCAGTCAGTCAGACATTGGGATTATCCTGGTTACAGGACGCACGGATAGCATTGATAAGATTGTCGGTCTAGAAATGGGCGCCGACGATTATGTCACGAAACCATTTGAGCTAAGAGAATTGTTAGTTCGTGTCAAAAATTTGCTGTGGCGTATTTCGGCAGCGCGCAATTCATCAGGCACGGTCGATGCAGACAAACAAGATGGCAACATAGTACGCTTTGGTGAGTGGACATTTGATGTTCAACGACGAGCATTAAGTCGTGCTGGTGAGCCGGTGAAGTTGACTAAAGCTGAGTATGAACTGCTTGTTGCACTGTCGTCTTACCCAAATCAAGTATTAAGCCGTGAGCGCATTTTGAACATGATTAGCCATCGCGTGGATGCACCGAACGATCGCACGATCGATGTTCTCATTCGTCGCATGCGCGCTAAGATGGAATTTGATCCTAAGAACCCTCAAATTTTTGTGACGGTTCATGGTGAAGGTTACATGTTTGCTGGGGACTAACCCTTGAATTGATTAAAAAAACCGAGGCTTGTGCCTCGGTTTTTTTGTTTCATAGTTGGCTTTCTGGAGCTTCGATGACGTGTTGTTCCTCATACTCCGAAGCCCAATCCCTGAGCTTTTGCCACAAGATTCCTAGTGTCTCATGCCAGTAGCGTTCTGTTTGCTCTAGGTAGACTGCCTTAGGCGTGTACTTAGACCAAGGCTCTGTAACGTTATCGTGTGCTAAGTAGTTTGTTGGTGCAGGGTAGGGTTTTAAGCCCGCAGAGTGAAACTCGTTTAATGCTCGTTTCATGTGGCTCGCGGAAGTCACCACGACCATTTTCTTGTGTTTTACAAAGGCGGCAGCTTGGCGTGCTTCTTCCCATGTATCTTTTGCTGTCTCAAGCAAAATAATATCAGATTTAGACACGCCGAGAGCAAGCGCCACTTTGGCCATCATGCGCGCATTGCTTGTGTCTGATCCTCCCGAATAACCCGACAATATGAGCTTCGAACCGGGATAAATACGCATAACACGAATGCCTTCAGTAAGGCGCATTAAACCTGTACGGCTTAACTCGGAAGTTGGTGGGATTTTGTCATCCACCACATGGCCGCTGCCTAGTACCATCACGTAATCAATCGACTCGTCAACGGGAAAGAACGCAGAATATTGACGCTCAAGTGGCATCAATAGCCGTGAGGAGACTGGCTGAAACGCAATAAGGAACATACCAATAAAAGAGAAAAGAACGATAAAACAGCCGGTCTTTTGATTTCGAGTGAACATGATCAACATCAAGCCCAATAGGCCGATGATAAGCATTGCCGGTAGCGGCATCAGAAGAGAAGAGACCACTTTTTTCAGCTCAAACATACTAAATAGTCCGAAAAAACATCAGTTGATTATTTTTTAAGAGAAACCCTCTTTATTCCTGCTTTTCTTGTGACAGAATAGCAGCACGATTGGACATGATACCCTAAGCTGCTGTGACTGAAGACCGTAATTTCGACGATATTGCCCACAAATTTGCAAAAAATATTTACGGCTCCGATAAAGGAGAGATTCGCCAAGTCATTGTTTGGGAAGACTTAGAGCAACTACTGTCTTCTATTGACGGTGACAAACGTGCATTAACGATATTGGATGCAGGTGGTGGATTAGCGCAAATGTCGCAAAAGCTTGCCAAACTCGGACACCAAGTCGCGTTATGTGATCTATCTTCGGAAATGCTGCAACTGGCGAAACAGGATATTGAAAAAAATAACTTGCTTGAGCAGTATCGCTTGATTCATTCTCCAGTCCAAGAAATTGGTCAACATCTCGATAGTCCAGTTGATATGGTGATGTTCCATGCGGTGATGGAGTGGTTAGTCGACCCGAAAACGGCGCTAGAAAAAGTACTAGAGCAAGTGAAATCTGATGGTGCGGCATCCATCATGTTCTACAACCATCACGGCTTGGTCTACAAAAATGTTGTATGTGGCAATATTCCTCATGTTCTTGAGGGCATGCCACATCGGAAACGATTTAAATTACAGCCACAGAAAGGCTTAAAACCAGAAGACGTCTACCAATGGATAGAAGATGCTGGGTTTGAAATCTGTGGCAAATCTGGAATTCGTTGTTTTAGTGATTACATAGGGAATATGGAATACACAGGGGATTACCAGTATGAAGATGTATTGGCTTTAGAAAAACAATTGTGTCGACAAGAGCCATACCTCTCATTAGGCCGTTACATTCATGTATGGGCCAAAAAGAAACAGAAACAGGAACAATAATGAGTGAGATAACTCTCAATGCTGCAGAGCAACCAATCGATGAATTGGTGGGCTGGGTAAAGCAGCACGATTTCTCATTAAACCTGACGACAGAGCGGTTGGCATTTTTGATTGCTATCGCGGTACTCAGCAACGAAAGGTTTGATGAAGAATTGGGTGAAGGTGAACTGCATGATGCGTTTACAATCGTCACTCGATTATTTGAAGAGACAGGAGACGCTTCCGCGTTTCGTGCCAACAACGCCATCAATGAGATGGTTAAGCAGCGTCTTATTAGCCGTTTTGTCAGTGAAATTACTGACGGAGCCGCCATATACCGCTTGTCTCCATTAGCGGTAGGTATTACCGACTACTACGTGCGTCATCGTGAGTTTTCAAAACTGCGTCTTTCTATCCAGCTATCTATGGTCGCGGATGAAATGGCGAAAGCGATTGAGGCGGCACAAAAGGGTGGCACACCGGGCCACTGGAAGAAGAACGTATACGGGATTTTAAAGTATTCTGTAGGCGAAATCTTCGATCAAATCGATCTCAACCAACGTGTGATGGATGAGCAGCAACAGTCTGTGAAACAACAGATTGCAGATCTGCTAAACAAAAACTGGCGAGAAGCAATCAACAACTGTGAAGCGCTGTTGTCAGAAACATCGAGCACGTTGCGTGAACTCCAAGATACGCTGCAAGCGGCTAGTGATGAACTGCAAACTCAGATCCTAGATATTCAAGAAATTGTTTACGGCGATCCTGAGCTTGAGTTCATTGAAGAAGCCTTGTTTGGTCTGCAGATGAAACTAGACCGGATCACAAGCTGGGGTCAGCAAGCGATCGACCTTTGGATTGGTTACGACCGTCACGTGCACAAGTTTATCCGTACCGCGATTGATATGGATAAGAACCGTGCATTTAGCTCGCGTCTGCGCCAGTCGGTCAAAGACTATTTTGACTCGCCTTGGTACCTCACGTATGCCGATGCTGAGCGTTTAACTGACCTGCGTGATGAAGCGTTAGTCCTGCGTGATGACGAGGTTACCGGTCAAGTGCCACTGGAAGTGGAATACGAAGAATTTCAACAAGTCAATGATGAGCTGTCTGAGCGTATTGGTGACATGCTCAAAGCGCACAAAGAGCAAGGCTCACCGATTGATCTTGGGGTTGTGTTGCGTGATTACCTCGCACAGCATCCTCGCACTCATCATTTCGATTTAGCCCGAATCGTTATCGACCAAGCCGTCCGTCTTGGTTATTCAGAATCGGATTACCAAGCGATTCAGCCAGATTGGCAAGCCATCAACGATTTTGGGGCAAAGGTACAAGCAAATGTCATCGACAGATACTAATGAATACATGCCAGAGAATCTGGTCAAAGCACTCTCTAACCCTCTGTTCCCAGCACTCGACAGTATGCTTCGAGCAGGGCGTCATATCTCAAGTGAAGACTTGGATAACCACGCACTACTCTCCGATTTTGAGGTAGAGCTTTCTTCTTTCTACCAGCGTTACAACACCGAACTGGTGAAAGCGCCTGAAGGTTTCTTTTACCTTCGTCCACGCTCAACCTCTTTGATTGGCCGTAGTGTGCTTTCCGAGCTGGATATGCTGGTGGGTAAGGTACTGTGTTTCCTTTACCTAAGCCCAGAGCGTCTTGCGCACGAAGGCATTTTCACTAACCAAGAACTTTATGAAGAGCTGTTGGCGCTTGCCGATGAAGCGAAGTTGATGAAGCTAGTAACCAACCGTGCGACTGGTTCTGACCTTGATAAAGAAAAGCTGTTTGAAAAAGTACGTACGTCACTTCGTCGTCTGCGTCGCCTAGGCATGATCATCAACATCGGTGAAACCGGTAAGTTCAGCATCAGTGAGTCGGTATTCCGTTTTGGCGCCGATGTACGTGTTGGCGATGATATGCGTGAAGCGCAGCTACGTCTGATCCGTGATGGTGAAGCGGTCGTGCACACCAAAGAGCCAAGCCAAGGCAGCCTATTGTCTGAAGAAGAACAAGACGACCAAGCCCAAGAAGAAACAACAGAAGAGGGTGAAGCATGAGCATGATTGAACGCGGTAAATACCAATCGCTGACCATGGTTAACTGGAATGGTTTCTTTGCCCGTACGTTTGACATCGATGGTCTGGTCACCACGCTATCAGGTGGTAACGGTGCAGGTAAATCAACCACAATGGCGGCGTTCATCACCGCATTGATTCCTGACCAAACGCTACTGCACTTCCGTAACACCACAGAAGCAGGCAGCAGCCAATCGTCTCGCGACAAAGGTTTGTACGGTAAGCTACAGCCGGGCGCGTGTTATGCGGCGCTAGATGTGGTGAATTCACGTAACCAACGCCTATTGTTCGCAGTAAAACTGCAGCAAGTTGCGGGTCGTGATAAGAAAGTAGACATCAAACCGTTTGTTATCCAAGGTCTTCCAAGCCATGTGAAACCAACGGATATCTTGGTTGAAAGCGTATCTGCGACTCAAGCTCGTGTTCGTCAAATCAACGAAGTAAAAGAATCGATCGCCGAGTTTGAGGGCGTTCAATTCAAAGCCTTCTCTTCTATTGTGGATTACCACGCGCAAATGTTTGAATTCGGTGTGATTCCGAAGAAACTGCGTAACTCTGGTGACCGCTCTAAATTCTACCGCCTGATCGAAGCATCGCTTTACGGTGGTATCTCAAGTGCGATTACACGCTCGCTACGTGACTACCTTCTGCCACAAAACGGCGGCGTGAAGAAAGCGTTCCAAGATATGGAATCGGCGCTGCGTGAAAACCGCATGACGCTAGAAGCGATCAAAACCACGCAAGCAGACCGTGACTTGTTCAAACACTTGATCACAGAGTCGACTAACTACGTGGCGGCGGACTACATGCGTCACGCGAACGATCGTCGTAACAAGCTGGATAAAACGCTGTCATTGCGTTCAGAGTTGTTCGGTTCTCGTGAAACTCTCGTTGAGCAAAACAACCTGCTTAACCGTGTTCAAGAAGAGCTAGAACTGCTGATCGAGTCGGAATCGGCTTTAGAGCAAGACTACCAAGCGGCTTCGGATCACTTGCAACTGGTGCAAAACGCATTGCGCCAGCAAGAGAAGATCGAACGCTACCAAGAAGATCTTGAAGAGCTGAGTGAGCGTCTTGAAGAACAGATGATGGTAGTGGAAGAAGCGCAAGAACGCGTGATGATGGTAGAAGAGCAAGCGACCGTTGCGGAAGAAGAGGTGGACAGCCTTAAGACGCAGCTGGCGGACTACCAACAAGCACTCGACGTTCAACAAACTCGTGCCCTTCAGTACCAACAAGCGGTTCAAGCGCTGGAAAAAGCGAAGCAACTACTTGGCGATGACAGCCTAACGGCAGAATCGGCACAAGCGCTTGTCTCTGAGCTTAAGAGCAAAGAATCAGAAAGCACCAACGCGTTGCTATCGGTTAAGCACAAACTGGACATGTCTTCTGCAGCAGCAGAGCAGTTCGAAACGGCACTTAAACTGGTACAAAGCATCGTTGGTCAAGTTGAGCGTAAAGACGCGTCTGAACATGCGAAAACCGCAATTGCGAAAGCGCGTGAATCTCAGCAAGTTGTGCAAAACGAACAACAATGGCGTGCACAGCACCGTGACCTTGAGCGTAGCCTTAACCAGCAACGTCAAGCGCGCGAGCTAGTCAACGAATACCAAAAGCAATTCCATATTGAACTGACGGACGAAATCACGTTTGAACAAGAACGTGAGCGTCACGCGATGCAAATCGACTCGCTAGAAATGACGCAAGAAGGCGTGCGTGAGCAACGCAGCGAACAGCGTCGTCTAGAGCAAGATGCAGCAGCGGAAATCAACAAGTTAGAAGCCATTGCTCCAACTTGGATTTCGGCGAACGATGCGCTAGAAAAACTGCGTGAACAAAGTGGCGCTGAGCTAGAAGATAGCCAGTCAGTCATGAGCCAAATGCAAGTGGTGCTTGAGCAAGAGAAGACCCTTTCTCTGGCGAAAGACAAACTGGCAGAGCGTCGTAGCCAACTTGACTCTGAAATTGAGCGTCTTGCTTCACCTGGTGGTTCAAACGACCCTCGCCTGAAAGGTTTGGCAGATACACTAGGCGGCGTATTGCTGTCTGAGATCTACGATGACATCACGATTGATGACGCGCCTTACTTCAGTGCGATGTACGGTCCGGCTCGTCACGCTATCGTCGTTTCTGATCTATCTGGTATCGAAGAGAAACTGGTAGAGCTAGACGACTGTCCAGAAGACTTGTACATCATTGAAGGTGACATCGATGCCTTTGATGACAGCTCATTCGACGCAGAAGAACTAGAAGGCGCGGTTTGCGTTCGTATGAACGATCGCCAAATGCGTTACTCTCGCTTGCCTGAAATCCCACTGTTTGGTCGTGCGGCACGTGAGCAGCGTTTGGAGCTACTGCGTAACGAACGTGAGGAAGTGGTTGAGAAGCACGCGAAAGCAGCATTCGATTCGCAAAAAATGCAGCGTCTGTACCAAGCGTTCAACCAGTTTGTGGCAAGCCACATTCAAGTAGCATTCGAAGCTGACCCAGAGCAAGCACTGGCAACCATTCGTGACAAGCGTAACCAAATTGCCCGCGTACTGGCTGATCTGGATGCGAAAGAGCAACAACAACGTGCTCAGCTTCAAACCAGCAAGCAAGCGTTGTCTTCTCTAGACAAGCTAGCACCAAACATGGCGCTGATTGAAGATGAGCCGTTGCAAGCACGCTTTGATGAGTTGGAAGAGAAAATCGCCCAGCTTTCAGAAGCAAAAGCTTTCCTAAATAACCACGCGAAAGCGGTGGCGGAACTGGAAAAAGTCGCAGTTGCCCTAGATGCTGACCCAGAGCAATTCGATGCGCTAGAAGCAGAATACAAAGCGGCAGACGAACAGCTACAAGATCTTAAGAAGCAAATCTTTGCACTTTCAGATCTCGTTGAACGTCGCCACTACTTCGCTTACTCAGATTCAGTAGACCTACTGAATAAGAGCAGTGAACTGAGTGAGCAGCTAAAAGCGAAATTGGTTCAAGCTGAACAAATGCGTACTCGCTCTCGTGAAGAGTTGAAACAGTCGCAAGGGCAAATGAACCAATACAACCAAGTATTGGCATCATTGAAGAGTTCGCACCAAGCGAAACTGGAAACGGTTCAAGAGTTCAAACAAGAACTGCAAGAGTTTGGCGTTAACGCGGACGAAGGTGCAGAAGAGCGTGCAATGCGTCGTCGTGATGAATTGCATGAGCGTCTACACACGTCTCGTAGCCGTAAGAGCGAATACGAGCGCACGATCACCTCTACTGAACTAGAGATGAAAGGCTTGGCGAAACGTCTGAAGAAAGTTCAGAAAGAATACGTTGAGCTGCGTACCTTCGTGGTTGCAGCGAAAGCTGGCTGGTGTTCAGTACTTCGTCTGGCGCGTGAGAACGATGTTGAGCGTCGTCTACATAAGCGTGAACTGGCTTACATGTCAGCGGATGAGTTGCGTTCAATGTCGGATAAATCATTGGGTGCGCTGCGTCTCGCGGTTGCGAACAATGACGACCTGCGTGATGCGCTGCGTCTATCAGAAGACAACGCACGTCCAGAGCGTAAAGTTCTGTTCTACATCGCGGTTTACCAACATCTTCGTGAGCGTATTCGTCAGGATATCATCCGTACTGATGATCCAGTGGAAGCGATCGAAGAGATGGAAGTAGAGCTAGCGCGTCTAACGGAAGAGCTAACGCAACGTGAAAACCGCCTAGCGATCAGCTCTGAGTCAGTAGCGAGCATCATCAAGAAGACGATTCAGCGTGAGCAAAACCGTATTCGTATGCTGAACCAAGGCCTGTCGAACATTTCTTTTGGTCAGGTGAAGGGCGTACGTCTAAACGTGAAGATCCGTGAAAGTCACGAAGTGCTACTGAACGGTTTAGCGACACAACAAGAGCAGCATAAAGACCTGTTTGAATCGACTCGCTTTACCTTCTCTGAAGCAATGGCGAAGTTGTTCCAACGTGTGAACCCGCACATCGATATGGGTCAACGTTCTCCTCAGGTTCTGGGTGAAGAGCTACTGGATTACCGTAACTACCTAGAGCTAAGTGTAGAAGTGAACCGTGGTACAGATGGTTGGCTACAGGCTGAGTCTGGCGCGCTATCAACCGGTGAAGCGATCGGTACCGGTCAGTCAATCCTTCTGATGGTTGTTCAAAGCTGGGAAGAAGAGTCTCGTCGCCTACGCAGCAAAGACATTGTGCCTTGTCGTCTGCTCTTCTTGGATGAAGCAGCGCGTCTGGATGCTAAGTCTATCGCGACATTGTTCGAATTGTGTGACCGTCTGGATATGCAGCTTCTTATCGCAGCACCAGAAAACATCAGCCCAGAAAAAGGTACGACCTACAAACTTGTGCGTAAGGTGTTTAAAGATCACGAACACGTACACGTAGTGGGTCTGCGTGGTTTTGGACAAACTGAGAAACCTAAGAGTGAAGTGCAAGAGCTAATCGAAACTCTCTAGAACGGTTTTCAAGCAGTTCATCAAGAAATCCCGCAGTGATAAGCTGCGGGATTTTTTTATTGTGTAGTTTCGAGTAATGGTCGAACTATCTAAATGACAAAACCCGCTAGTTAAGCGGGCTTTGATTGCTGAGAGTGGTTATGTGGTTAGCTCTTTAGCGAAAATACCGAATTGTCTGGCAGCATAAGCGACTCGCTCTTCGGGTTTAGGGTAGTCTGCGCCTAATCCTAAACTTTCGATATGATGCAGTCTTGGCAATAATCCTGCGCCGTTGGCAATTTGAATCGCTAGCCCTGGTCTTGCGTTGAGCTCAAGCACCATTGGACCTTCCTCTTTATCCAGTACCATGTCTGTGCCCATGTATCCAAGCCCAGTCATCTCCCAAGCGCTAGAAGCGAGTACCAATAGGCGCTCCCAATGAGGAACTTGCAGTGTGGCGAGCTCTTTTCCTGTGTCAGGGTGATGGGTGATGGGTTGATCAAACTGAACGGCTCGCACAGCACGTCCTGTCGCGATATCAATGCCCACACCGACAGCGCCTTGGTGCAAGTTGGCTTTCCCATCGGATGCCGCCGTCGAGCAGCGCATCATCGCCATGACAGGGTAGCCTTTGAAAACGATGATCCGAACATCAGGTACACCTTCGTAGCTGAAACCGTCGAAGCAGTCATCGAACTTAATCAGGTTCTCGACAACCGCTACATCGTTCTTACCCCCTAACGAGAAAAGACCAGCGAGAGCGTTACTGATATGGCGTTCAACATCTTCTTGGTTAATGGTCGAGCCAGAAGGTTTGGTATAGATACCATCTTTGTGCGATGTGATTACTAAAATGCCTTTACCACCACTTCCTTGCGCAGGTTTGATCACAAAGCCTGGCCAGTCTTTCACCATGTTGTGAATGGTTTTGACTTCGGCCTGATTGCTGATCACACCGATAAGTTCGGGTGTGGTCGCACCATGTTGCTGAGCGATGATTTTGGTTTTTAGTTTGTCGTCCACTAAAGGGTATTTTGCACGATCATTATAACGGCCAATGTAACTGTGGTTACGTTGGTTCATCCCCATGATCCCCTTATGGCGGAGTTTGCCCGGCGACGTAAATTGCGAAGTAAAACGTGAGAACATCGTTTAGTCCTCCGCAAGTGGCTTAAAGCGGCGTAGCTCTGTCAAACGGTAACCGGTGTAGGTACCAAGTAGTAAAATACCGGATAGTACAATCAGCTGTAGACCAATAAAGTTAAAGGTTAAGTGCTGGATGTAAGGGTTAGTCATTGCTAGGTAAACCAGTACAGCAGTCAGTAGTGAACCACCACCTTGCAAAACCACTTCTTTGGCGCCTTCCTCTTCCCATAGAATCGACATACGTTCGATGGTCCATGACAAGATGATCATTGGGAAGAACGTAATCGATAGACCTTCGGTTAAGCCGATCTTAAACGCAACTACAGTAAAGACAGAAATGATCATGATAACCGTGATGATCACCGCCGAAATACGTGCAACGAGCAGTAAGTTAAGTCTTGATAGATAACTTCGAATGACCAAACCAGTGCCCACAATCAGCAAGAATCCGACGATACCCGTGATCAACTGAGTCTGAACGAAAGCAACTGCAATCAGAACAGGCATAAAGGTGCCAGATGTTTTCAGACCAATAATGACACGCAAGAAGACCACGATGAGAGCACCAATAGGAATGAGCATGATGGTCTTAAACATCGCTTGTTCTTCAAGCGGTAAGCTGTGGATCGAGAAGTTGATCAAACCATCAGCGGAGACTTTGTCGTTGGTTGCTTGCTGCGGGGAAACCTCTTGAGCAATCATCGAGAAGTGAACTTGGCTGTTTTGCCCACCCATAAGATCAAGCAGCGACACATTTGATTCATCCCAAACCAAGATATTTTCCGCAATAACTTGGTCTGCCTTTTCTGGATTAAACAGAACCCACTGCTTTCCGTCCCATACTTGGTTCATGTGCTGAATAGATTGACGGCGGCGACCATCTTCCAGTTCGATAACACCAACAACCTTTCCAGGAACCTTGGCGTAAGCCAGCATCTTATCAATCGCTTCGACTTTCGACATCTTGTTAAGGATCAAAGAAGCATTTTGGCTTTCTGAATCGTTGATAGTCTTGACCAGTTCACGAGTGAAAGTGACATCGTCGGCTGAACGCTGGTTGGCTCGTTCAATCAAGGCAATCGCAGCAGCTTCGGTTGGCCCATCAAAAGTGGGTTGAGTGATCTCTTGGTTTGGCGGAATCGCGTCGACTTTGGCTTGTGGGTCAACGAGAAACTTCACTTTGTAGTAGATGGTTTGAGCGCCAGTCGCTTGGCGAATAGACCATTCTGCGCGACGACCAGAGTCGGTATTGACGTAAGAGACGCCGTAGCCTGGAGAAGAGGAGGATTCATCAATTAATGTGAAGCCGTTTTGGGTATGAGGTGCTGCCAATGATGCCTTAACTGGCTTGGCTTGGGCATTGAACTCAACTCGCGCTTCAATATCCCACACTTGACGGGTTTCACCTGGAGTCCAAGGAACACCGTATGTTTGATGACGGAACATGCTGAGCGCTATACCGGCTAAAATGAGTAGCACAACCGATATATAAAAAGGGACTTTGGATGTCATAAGCTACCTTATTATTTTTGGACGTCCGTGTGGATGTATTTTTTACTTACATCAACCACTGCAATGTCGCGAATGAACTCGCGGCCTAGAAGCACAGGATGACTCATTTGCGAGCGATCTGCCAAGGTAAATTGCGCTTTTTCATGGATTTTTCCGAGCTTAACCCATAATTCGATCACCGCACGTCTTTCAACTTCATCATTGGTGGATTGGCGTATTTTCACATAACGGATAATAGGCGATTCGATCCAGTTTTCTTCCGTGAGCGGTGTTTCACCATCAGACAAGTGGAAACGAACCCAGTTTTTTCCATTGCGCTCAAACTCTTCAATATCCACGGCATTGAGCGACGACGTTGCCGCGCCAGTATCAACACGTGCATCAAATGCTTGTTTGATCGCATCGATAGTTACTTTTTCTACTTCCCCAAGGACAATCTGATGTGTCGGCGTCGCTTTTACAGGGGCAGGCGCAGGGATAACGACGGGTTTATTTTTAATTTTTACTTCCGCCATGACTTCATCTTTAAACGTGGCCAACTCACGATCGAGCGTGTCAATCTGAGCTTCAAGGCTTTCGATGTAATCGTTTTGGCTATTGATCTGGAGCGAGAGGCTCTCCATTTTATTCGAGAAGTTAGATTCAGAAGCTTGAATGGCTGCGAGCGTTTCATTGTGGTACTGCTCGCCTTTTGTTAGCGCGCAGCCTGAAAGCAAGACTAATGCGACAACGGGAGTCAATCTGGTTAGCATGAATAAACCTGACATTGATTAAAGTAGTGTGAAATAAGAAGTTTAGCGTATTAACCGAATCCCTCACAACCAACAGTTGAGATAGAGCTCTCATCCTGTAAGGATTGATAAGTGATTACAAAAAATAAGGGCGCTACGCACCCCTATTTAGGAAATATCGATATTTGCGCAGAGTAACCTTTAATCGCTGAAAAAGGGTTAACTCTTTGTCAAATCATCGGCTGTGAATCTCAAGCTATCATTATGGCTTGTTTGCAACCAACACGGCTCGACGAGGCGCGGGATGCCCTTCGACGGTTTTACTTGGATCGTTTGGATCAAGGTAGTCGGGAAGTGAATTGTGAGTCATCCACTCCGTCGTGCGCTGCTCACCCGTCGTGGTGACGTTTTCGTCGACAATGCGTACGTTTTCAAAGCCAACATTTTCCAGCCAGACTTTTAACGCACGCGCTGATGGGAAGAAGTAGACATTACGCATCTGAGCGTAGCGATCTACTGGGACCAACACCGCATTCTCATCTCCTTCGATGACGAGCGTCTCAAGTACCAGTTCTCCGCCAGATACGAGTTGGTTTTTAAGTTGGATAAGGTGCTCAAGAGGAGAGACTCGATGGTAAAGCACACCCATACTAAAGACGGTATCAAATGCCTCAAGTTTAGGTAGTTGCTCAATGCCAAGGGGAAGTAAGTGAGCGCGTTGATCGCCACCCATCAATTTGCGAATAGCTTCAAACTGAATAAGAAATAGGTGAGAAGGATCAATACCGACAGTGAGTCGAGCGCCTTCGCCGAGCATGCGCCACATGTGATAGCCGTTGCCACAACCAACATCCAATACGCTGCGGTTTTTCAGTGGTGAGATATGCGGAAGAACGCGATCCCATTTCCAGTCACTGCGCCATTCAGTATCGATATGAATGCCGTGCACGGTGTAAGGACCTTTACGCCATGGATGAAAAGTGCGTAACAGGTTCTCCAGTTTTTTTAATTCACCAGTGTGGAATGGTACATCATTGGCGATGGTGACGGAGTTCTTGATGTCGATCTGATCAGGCGAACCTTCAGGGATTTTGTTCAGTGCTTTTACCCAGCGACCAAAATCGCCATGTTCTGCGTTTGCCCAATCGGTTAATTGTTGAGGTAGTACATTTAGCCACGGCTGAAGACGCGTGTCTTGCGCGATTAACTGATAAAAATTAGCAAAATTAAACATAGTTTTTCACTGAGTAAGTAATTAAAAAATATAGCAAAGAGCGGGCTGTGTTCTGCCTCTATTTGATAGCGAACATTGAGCCAAAGTTAAAGCACTGGAACCAAACATCATAGCTGCTGAAGCCAATTTGAGCGAAACGCTCTTTGTGCTCTTTTTTCGAGTCTGGGCGCATGACGTTTTCAATTGCGCTCCGTTTTTGACTGATCTCGAGTTCACTGTATCCGTTGGCGCGTTTGAAATCATGGTGAAGATCGATAAGGAGCTCATTTGAGACCTGATCTTCGAATACAAATTTTTCAGATAGAATTAAAATACCGCCAGGGCGCAGTCCCGCGTAGATTTTTTCCAACAGCGTGTAGCGATCTTCTGGTGATAAGAACTGAAGGGTGAAGTTTAAGACGACAACGGACGCATTTTCGATATCAATATTGCGAATATCAGCTTCCACGACATTGACCGGCGTGTCGCTGCGGTACGCATTCACATGAAGTTTACAACGCTCTACCATCGCTGAAGAATTGTCGACAGCAATAATTTGACAACCTTCTTGTTTAATATGGCGACGCATTGAAAGTGTTGCCGCACCCAACGAACAGCCAAGGTCGTAAATGTTTGAGTGCGGTTTTACAAACCGTTCTGCCAGCATGCCAATTGCAGAAATGATGTTGCTGTAACCCGGCACCGAACGTTGAATCATGTCAGGAAAGACTTCCGCCACACGCTCATCGAAGGTGAAATCCCCAATTTTATCGATTGGAGCCGAAAAAATAGTATCTGGATTGCTCTTAGGGTTCATAAATCATTTCTCATCAGGCACAAACACGAAGTTTGCGTAGTCTACAGACGTTAAAAAGGCGCGTATTTTATGGGAAATTCGCGCCTATGTCATGCTTTGCCGCAATTGAGTTTAGAACATCTGTATTTGATTATTGCCATTATCGGCAGGAAAGCGGCTCAAATCCGGTAACGAACATGTTGTTTGCAGTTGTTGATAGAGTTTCAGTGCCAGTTCCGGTGCGATTAGATTGTCTGAAGTATGGATAAATAAGTAGGGTTGCTTTCCCTGTGAAATCCACTCTGGGAGCTTTTTTATCCAAGGCTGGAAAAAAGCGTTGTTGACGTCATCAACAGGGTGGCCAATAAAACGAATCATTGGATGGTCGGATGTGGCTATCGCGTGTACAGGGACTTTGGGCTTTTTCTTTTGCGCGTCCAATAGCGATTCATAGTGCGGGTGCGAGGGCGTGATCTGCTCTGAAAAAACAGGTCTGCTATCCATAATAATTCGGTCGTATTGTTGCTCTATCAACCACTGGTTGAGTGCTTTTTCTGCGTCCCCCTTGGCAAAAAAATCGGGATGACGTACTTCGATACCAATTGGAAAATTGGGTGGGAATAAGGTGCAAAAACGTTTCAGTGTATCCAAGTTTTGTGGGCCAAATGCGGCTGGCAGTTGAATCGTCCACTGACCAATACGCTCGTGTAAAGGCGCCATAATTTGCATGAACTCTTTTAACTGAGCTTGGCAACCTTTCAACATGTGTTGGTGGGTTATTGCTTGTGGCAATTTAAAGGTGAAACGGAAGTCTTCATGGGTGGCGGCTTTCCAGTTGTTCACCGTACTTGAACTTGGTGTAGCGTAAAAGGTGGTATTCCCCTCAACGGTGTGGAACACCTGCGCGTACTTTTCAAGGCGTTCGGCAGGCTTGGTACCGCTGCCGTAAAAGCTTTGTTGCCAGTTGTTGTGCGACCACATCGTGAGGCCAAGTCGAAGGGGTAAACTATCCATATCTCGTTATCGTTTTGAGTGTCTATATTTAGCTCATCAGAGCTTTGCCCAGAGGCCTGTAATAAGGCTATAATCTGCAGCTATTTTTCCATATTGCGACTGTTTTAAGCCGTTATTGGTTTAAAAAGCATCAATGGATAATAAATCGCAATAAATTGTACGCTAGGTGGTCGATTTCATCCCACTTTCAGCGTATAAATGGACTTTTGCTCTATCGATAACGTTAACATCGATAGATAGTAATCAACAAATTTTAAGAGATTGGGAATTTCATTATGCGTACCCATTACTGTGGTCACCTGAACAAGTCCCTTGCAGGACAAACTGTAGAACTTTGCGGCTGGGTTAACCGTCGTCGTGATTTAGGCGGTCTTATTTTTATCGATATGCGAGATCGTGAAGGCGTTGTTCAGGTAGTTGTCGATCCAGATATGGCAGACGCGTATGAGGTGGCTAACACACTGCGTAATGAATTCTGTATCAAGCTAACGGGTGAAGTTCGCGTTCGTCCAGACAGCCAAGTAAACAAAGACATGGCAACAGGTGAAGTTGAAATCATCGCTAAAGGCCTTGAGATCATCAATCGCTCAGATGTGCTACCTCTAGACTTCAACCAGAAGAACTCAGAAGAGCAACGTCTGAAGTACCGTTACCTGGATCTACGTCGTCCAGAAATGAGCGACCGCATCAAGCTACGTGCTAAAGCGTCTAGCTTTGTTCGTCGTTTCCTAGATGACAACGGCTTCCTAGACATCGAAACACCAGTACTAACTAAAGCGACACCAGAAGGCGCTCGTGACTACCTAGTACCAAGCCGTGTGCACAAAGGCAGCTACTACGCGCTTCCTCAGTCTCCACAGCTGTTCAAACAGCTTCTAATGATGTCTGGTTTTGACCGTTACTACCAAATCGTTAAGTGTTTCCGTGATGAAGACTTGCGTGCTGACCGTCAACCAGAATTCACTCAGATCGATATCGAAACGTCATTCATGACGGCTGACGAAGTTCGTGCAACGACTGAAAAAATGGTTCGCGATATGTGGCAAGAGCTACTAAGCGTTGACCTAGGTGAATTCCCGGTAATGCCGTTCAGCGAAGCAATTCGTCGTTTCGGTAGCGACAAGCCAGACCTACGTAACCCACTTGAGTTAGTCGACGTTGCTGACCTAGTAAAAGACGTTGAATTCAAAGTTTTCTCAGGTCCTGCAAACGATGAGAAAGGTCGCGTTGCGGTAATCCGCGTTCCTGGTGGTGCGTCACTGACTCGTAAACAAATCGACGGTTACGGTGAGTTTGTAGGCATCTACGGTGCGAAAGGTCTAGCTTGGATGAAGGTCAACGACCGCGCTGCAGGCTTGGAAGGTATCCAATCTCCAGTAGCTAAGTTCCTAAGCGAAGACGTGATTAACGGTATCTTGGATCGCACTCAAGCGGAATCTGGCGACATCATCCTATTCGGTGCAGACAAAGCGAACATCGTTGCTGAAGCTCTAGGCGCACTTCGTCTTAAGTTAGGTAAAGATTTAGAGTTGACAGACGAGAACGCATGGGCGCCGCTATGGGTTGTAGACTTCCCAATGTTCGAAGAAGACGACGAAGGCAACCTACACGCAATGCACCACCCATTCACATCACCTCTAGGTGTGACTGCGGAAGAGCTAAAAGCGAACCCAGCAGCTGCAAACTCTAACGCTTACGACATGGTTCTAAACGGCTACGAAGTGGGCGGTGGTTCCGTTCGTATCCACGATGCAGAAATGCAAGCGGCAGTCTTTGACATTCTGGGCATCGAAGCTGATGAGCAACAACTGAAATTCGGCTTCCTACTGGACGCTCTAAAATTCGGTACGCCTCCACACGCTGGTCTTGCTTTCGGTCTAGACCGTCTGGTGATGCTGCTATGTGGTACAGAGAACATCCGTGATGTTATCGCGTTCCCTAAAACAACAGCGGCGGCGTGTCTACTAACAGACGCACCAAGCCTTGCTAACCCAGCAGCGCTTGAAGAGCTAGCGATTGCAGTTACGGCAGCAGAGAAGAAAGAAGAAGAGTAAGCTACTCTTTCCATCTGAATAGCAAAAGCCGCTTCAACTGAAGCGGCTTTTTTGTATTTGGAAGCCCATAATATATACCGTCATTACGTCTAGCGACGAAGGAGCGGTTGGGAATCTCTAAAGACGTTCGACTTTCTATAACGCTATCTCTTTCCACTCACCTGGCTGCAAGTCACCTAATGTCACATCACCCATCGAATAACGAATCAAACGTAGGGTAGGGAAGCCGATATTAGCGGTCATGCGGCGCACTTGTCGATTTCGTCCTTCAATGATGGTGATCGCTAACCAAGTGGTTGGAATATTCGCTCTGAAACGCACTGGTGGGTTACGTTCCCACACTTCGGGGGATTCCATGACCTTGACTTGGGCTGGAAGAGTCATGCCATCTTTAAGCTCAACCCCTTTACGCAATTTATCAAGATCTGCCTCAGATGGGGCACCATCAACCTGTACCCAGTAGGTTTTTGGTGACTTTGAGCTTGGTTGAGTTAAACGCGCCTGTAAGATACCGTCATTGGTTAGTACCATGAGCCCTTCACTGTCTCGATCCAGTCGGCCCGCGGCATAAACATCTTTAACTGAGATAAAGTCAGCTAGGGTTTTGCGACCGTCTCCATCCGTAAATTGGCTTAAGGTATCAAATGGCTTGTTAAACGCGATTACCTTGCGATCCTCTGGCGCGATTTTGGGTTTACTGCTGGCGGTTTTTTTGCGATTGCGCGAAGAATGCTTAGCGCTTGTTCTGTGACTAGATGGACGTTTAAAACCGGGTTTTCCATTCCTAACGGACGAAGAACTAGACTCACGACGTGAGCGTGGTGACATGTTAACTACCTTGCAAAAATGTAAATGAAGTGTGGGTAAAACTTTTAACCAAGTGCGGAATAAGCTACCATTTGCGCGCCCAAAAACAGGATTGGCGAACAAGATAATAGACTATTCTGCCAAATTTGTTTAATTATAACGAAACGCTCTCAAGGATGTCGCACGCTGGCGACGAAAAAATAAAGAGACGGGCAAAGCGCAACAAGTGAGGGGATTATTCATAACTTGTTAGCGAACACACACATAGGACCAATCACCAACGGTCCAGTCAGAACAATAGGGAAATTTCATGCCTACAGAAAAACCTACAATTATCTATACAATTACCGATGAAGCACCTGCGCTAGCAACTTATTCACTACTGCCGATTATCCAATCATTTACTGCTTCTTCAGGTATTAACGTTGATACACGTGATATCTCTCTAGCTGGGCGTATTATTGCTAACTTCCCAGAGCACCTAACCGAAGAGCAACGCATTGGCGATGCATTATCAGAGCTTGGCGAGCTTGCGAAAACTCCAGAAGCAAACATCATTAAACTGCCAAACATCTCTGCTTCAATTCCTCAGTTGAAAGCCGCGATCAAAGAGCTGCAAGAGAAGGGTTACAACCTACCTAACTACCCAGAAGAGCCAAGCACGTACGAAGAAGAAGCGATCAAAGCAACGTACGACAAAATCAAAGGCAGTGCGGTAAACCCAGTTCTACGTGAAGGTAACTCAGACCGTCGTGCACCTTTATCAGTTAAGAACTATGCGAAGAAAAATCCTCATTCAATGGGTGCATGGTCTGCAGATTCTAAATCTCACGTTTCTAGCATGTCTGACAACGACTTCTTTGGCAGTGAAAAATCACACACAGTAGACGGCGCAACAGAAGTTAAGATTGAATTCGTTGGCGCGGATGGTGCAGTCAAAGAGCTAAAGGGTGCTTTCCCACTACAAGACAAAGAAATTATCGACTGTTCAGTCATGAACAAGAAAGCGTTAGTCGAGTTCTTTGAAACGCAAATCGCAAAAGCAAAAGAGCAAGACGTTCTTTTATCACTTCACATGAAAGCAACCATGATGAAAGTGTCGGACCCAGTTATCTTCGGTCATGCGGTTAAGGTTTACTACAAAGACGTGTTCGCGAAGTACGGCGAGCTATTTGACAAGCTAGGCGTTGACGTAAACAACGGTATCGGCGACGTATACGCTAAGATCCAAGCGCTTCCTGCCGCTCAAAAAGAAGAAATCGAAGCGGCGCTACAGGCTGTTTACGAAACTCAACCACCATTAGCGATGGTTGATTCTGACCGTGGTATCACCAACCTACACGTACCAAGCGACATCATCGTTGATGCTTCTATGCCGGCAATGCTGCGTTCGTCTGGTCAAATGTGGGGACCAGATGGTAAGCAGAAAGATACCAAAGCAATGATTCCAGATCGCAGCTATGCAGGTATCTACCAAGCGGTTATCGACTTCTGTAAAGAAAACGGTGCCTTTGACCCAACCACAATGGGTAGCGTGCCAAACGTGGGTCTAATGGCTCAAAAAGCTGAGGAATACGGTTCACACGATAAGACGTTCATTCTCGACGCTGCGGGCACAGTGCGTGTTGTTGATGCGTCTGGCGCAGTGCTACTTGAGCAATCGGTAGAAGAAGGCGATATCTTCCGTATGTGTCAGGTGAAAGACGCGCCAGTCCAAGATTGGGTTAAGCTAGCGGTGACACGTGCTCGTGCAACTGGTGTACCCGCCGTTTTCTGGCTCGATGAAGACCGTGCACACGATGCTCAGCTCATCAAGAAAGTAAACGCATACCTTCCACAGCACGATACGTCAGGGTTAGAGATCAAGATCTTGGCTCCACTAGAAGCGTGTCAATTCTCTCTTGTTCGTATCAAAGAAGGTAAAGACACTATCTCAGTCACTGGTAACGTACTGCGTGATTACCTAACTGACTTGTTCCCAATTCTAGAGCTGGGTACTTCGGCGAAGATGCTTTCTATCGTTCCGCTAATGAACGGTGGTGGTCTATTTGAAACGGGGGCTGGTGGTTCTGCTCCGAAACACGTTCAACAGGTAGAAAAAGAAAATCACCTACGTTGGGACTCTCTTGGTGAGTTCTTAGCTCTTGCGGCATCACTAGAGCACCTGAGCACAGTCGTTGGCAACCCGAAAGCGCAAGTTCTTGCTGATGCGCTAGATAAAGCAACAGGTGATTTCCTAGATAACAACAAGTCGCCATCGCGTCGTGTTGGTGAGCTAGACAACCGTGGTAGCCACTACTACCTAGCAACTTACTGGGCGCAAGCACTTGCAAGTCAAACCGCTGACGCAGAATTAGCGGCTGAGTTCGCTCCAATCGCAGAAGCACTTGCAGCGAATGAAGAAAAGATCGTTGCCGAGCTAAATGATGCTCAAGGGGTTGCGGCAGACCTTGGTGGTTACTACGCGCCTGCATTTGAGAAAGCAGCGCCGCTAATGCGTCCAAGCACAACACTAAACAGCATCATCAATCGATAATGATGGTTTAGAGCAATAAAAAACCCGCTACTTAGCGGGTTTTTTCTTTACTGATATATGTGTTTAGTGGTTATTTCACTATGGCAGCGGTTATTTAGCTAGTTGAGCTTCCACTGGTGTTACAACACTTGCGTGAGAACCCTTTGGACCTTCTTCCACTTCAAAGTTGACTTGTTGGCCTGCTTTCAGAGTACGATAACCATCCATCTGAATTGTGGAGTAGTGTGCAAACACATCCCCGTCTTCACCTTCTGGACAGATAAAACCAAATCCCTTGGCGTTGTTAAACCATTTTACTGTACCTGTAGCCATGCTATACATCCCTCATGCATTTTGTTACTGATGTTGTTTGAACGTTCACAGTTCTTCCATTGTGAACAAAAAGTGAATTTCCATTCAGCCGCTGCCAAATTTTCAGTCACTATTTGACCAATTTAGCCAATGATTGAGCACAGTCAATAAGAAAAAGGTCTTAGACTCTACATATTTGCAAACAAATCACTTTTGAGATTTACATTTTTATAACTATGTGAGCGATATTCACGTGTAACCCATTTTTGTCTTGAATGGTTTTTGGTTTCTTTTTAATCAATTAGATAGATAAATCCAAACCGGAAGAATCTTTTATTTGCAGCCACTCAATTGCTGCATTAGTCTCTAAGTAAGGGCAAAACGTTTCTTATCGATTTATGCCCCCAAATCTAAGAGCTAAATTCAAAACTTCTGCTCACTATAGTGGTAAAATTAAAGCAAGTCGTACATCAACGTTGATAGATCATGAGCAAGCATTTTGAATGGGTGACTCCAGACTCAGATTTACTGGAGTTAGAAAAAACAAAAGTTAAACCACCATCCATGTATAACGTCGTACTAAATAACGATGACTACACGCCGATGGACTTTGTAATTGAAATTCTGGAACGTTTTTTTTCAATGGATGCGGACAAAGCAACCCAGGTGATGCTCCAAGTGCATTATGAAGGGAAAGCGATTTGTGGCACATATACTGCCGAAGTTGCTGAAACCAAAGTGGCCCAAGTCACGATGTATTCCAAGGAAAATGAGCATCCTTTGCTTTGTACAATGGAACAAGCGTGAGGTTTGTTCGTACAACCTGAGTTGTTGTTGAAGGAGGTACTTATGCTAAATAAAGAATTAGAGTCGAGCCTGAACAGTGCGTTCTCTCGAGCTCGAGACAAGCGACATGAGTTTATGACTGTCGAGCACCTCCTGCTAGCATTGCTGGAAAATGATGCAGCTAGAGAAGCTCTTCAAGCTTGTCAGGCCGATATTGAGGCTCTCAGAAATGAGCTCGATATTTTTATTGACCAAACAACGCCTCTTATCCCAGAAAATGATGAGACTCGAGAAACCCAACCAACGCTGAGCTTTCAACGTGTGCTACAGCGAGCGGTTTTCCACGTCCAATCTTCTGGTCGAAGCGAAGTGACTGGCGCCAACGTTTTGGTCGCTATTTTTAGCGAGCAAGAGTCTCACGCGGCCTACTTACTCAAGAAGAATGATGTTAGCCGTTTAGACATCGTTAACTTCATCTCCCACGGCATCACGAAGGCCTCCAGCGCAGGCGATGATGCCTCATCTCACGATTCATTTAGCAGTGATAATGTTGAGGAAAGCGGCTCTGAGGAGCGTTTAGAAAGTTTTGCTACAAACCTAAACCAAGTGGCTAAGCAAGGCCAAATTGATCCATTGATTGGGCGCGATAAAGAGCTTGAACGAACAATTCAAGTCTTGTGTCGTCGCCGCAAAAACAACCCACTTTTGGTTGGTGAAGCTGGGGTAGGTAAAACTGCCATTGCGGAAGGTTTAGCGTGGAGAATTGTAGAAGGGCAAGTACCTGAAATCATCCAAGATAGCGTAATTTACTCGCTAGATATCGGTTCTTTGCTCGCAGGTACTAAATACCGTGGTGACTTTGAGAAACGTTTTAAAGCGATTCTCAAGCAGCTAGAAAAAGAAGACGATGCGATTCTTTTCATTGATGAAATCCATACCATCATTGGTGCGGGTGCTGCGTCAGGCGGGCAAGTCGATGCAGCAAACCTAATCAAGCCGCTTCTAAGTAGTGGCAAACTCCGCTGTATTGGTTCGACTACATACCAAGAATACAGCAACATCTTTGAAAAAGAGCGTGCCTTGTCTCGTCGTTTCCAAAAGATTGACGTGGTTGAACCTTCGGTTGATGACACGACCAAGATTTTGATGGGTCTAAAAACCAAGTATGAAGCGCACCACGAGGTTCGTTATACCAACAAAGCACTTCGTGCCGCGGTCGAGCTGTCTGCCAAGTACATTAATGAACGCCACCTGCCGGATAAGGCTATCGACGTTATTGATGAAGCCGGGGCTCGTAGCCGTTTAGCGCCAGCAAGTCGTCGTAAGAAAACGGTCGGTGTCGCTGATATTGAAGCCATGGTGGCTAAGATGGCGCGTATCCCTGAGAAGTCAGTGTCTTCATCAGACAAAGAGATCCTAAAAAATCTTGATGAGAAGATGAAGATGTTGGTGTTCGGACAAGATGATGCGATTGATGTACTAAGTGAGGCGATTAAGCTAACCCGTGCGGGGCTGGGTGCCGAGAATAAACCTGTCGGCTCTTTCTTGTTTGCAGGCCCTACAGGGGTGGGTAAAACGGAAGTGACGGTACAACTTTCCAAACTGCTAGGCATCGAGCTATTGCGCTTTGATATGTCTGAGTATGGTGAGCGCCACTCAGTGAGTCGATTGATCGGTGCGCCTCCAGGTTATGTCGGTTACGACCAAGGTGGTTTGCTGACCGATGCGGTCATTAAGAACCCTCATGCCGTCGTGTTGCTAGACGAGATCGAAAAAGCGCACCCAGACATCTTTAACTTGCTCCTTCAAGTCATGGATAACGGTACGCTTACAGACAATAACGGACGTAAAGCTGATTTCCGCAATGTCATATTGGTGATGACAACCAATGCTGGCGTACAAATGACCGAGAAGAAATCGATCGGTCTGATCCAGCAAGATCACAGCCATGATGCGATGTCAGAAATCAAGAAAGTGTTCACACCGGAGTTTCGCAACCGCTTGGATAACATCATTTGGTTTAATAGCCTAGATGAGCACGTTATTCATCAGGTGGTGGATAAGTTCATTGTCGAGTTGCAGGCTCAACTGGATGTTCGCGGCGTGTCACTGGAAGTGTCAGATGATGCTCGCCACTGGTTGGCAACGAAAGGCTATGACAAAGCGATGGGCGCAAGACCAATGGGACGAGTCATCCAAGAGAAACTCAAGAAGCCGTTGGCGAATGAGTTGCTGTTTGGTTGCTTAGTCGATGGCGGTACGGTGAAAGTCAATCTGAAAGGTGAAGAACTCAAGTTTGAATATCTGAGCGAGAAAGAAGCGGCTGTTCACTAAAACGTAGCTGTTTAAGCGTAAGGCAAAAGCCAGAGTATTTACTCTGGCTTTTTCATTTCTCTACTCATTGTCGTGAAACACGGCTCTTAAGGCTTTGAATGACATTTCAATGCTGTCAGGGATTTCTTGCTCAATTTGATAGCCCATCGCTGGGTAACGCTTGATTCGGTCGAAGTCCCCCAACATCGCTCGCACAGTGGTATCGAGGTCAATATCATCGTTAAAGTAGTCGCTAAACTCAATACGGGGTGAGGTGACACAAAAACGCTCTAAAACACTAGGCCATTGCTTTATAAATGTCGCATACGTTCTTCTTTCCATATAAGGCTTTTGGACAAGTATGAAGGAAGAAAAACGGTGACCAAGTTGGTCTAACAACGAGGCAGTATAAAGAACATTCTCGCCGGTGTTGGTCGCTTTGTTTTCGACAATAATGGCATTGCTCGGAACGCCCATATCTTTTGCAATGCCTGCGAAGGTCTCCGCTTCAGATTTATCGAAGACGCCGTCGGTAAGACGTCCAACACCGCCAGAGAAAATCAGCGTCTTCGCCCATCCCTCAAGATAAAGCTGTGCTGCGTATTCCGCGACACGCAAGTCATTGCTGCCGAGCACGAAGATACAGTCAGAGACTTGCAGTTTGTGCCCGAGCTGCATATACGACCAAAGTTGTTCTATATGTTGATATAGCTTCAAAGGACGTCCTTATGGTTTAGACCAACTCAAGAGTGTGCTGATGGTGGAAGCGGTAGCCAAGCTCCAGTAGTGAATCAGCCAAAATCAGTTTGTCGGCGATAGAAACGATAGGCGGTAAAGGGTCGGTTGAACCAACGTTATCAAGAGCAGCTTGATAAAACTCAGCCTTGCTCACCGTGTTGGGAGTTGTTGCGTTGACCACGACATTTTTATCTAGCGTTGAGACGAAGCTGACCGCCCCAATTGCGTCTGTTAGATGGAGCATGTTTGCGGGAGCGAGATCGCTGACCTGCTTTAGCCTTGGAGCGAATCGAGAAGGATGTCGATCAGGGCCAACAAGACCACTGCATCGCACGATGGCAAATTTCAATCCTGAGTCTTTGACATACTGCTCAGCGAGTAACATGATTTTGGCTTTCTCGCTGAACGAATCGTGCTGTTCACTGAGTATTAACGATGCGTGTTCTTCAGACATCGGCTCCGCGGTACTTGGATAAACCGTCGTTGAACTCACCATGACAACTTTACCCACGTTAGCTGTTTGACAGGCGTGAACGAGCTTGCGCCAATGTTCTGCATACTGCTGACCACCTCCAGCGCGAAAGCCTGGAGGAAAACAACCAATAACAATGTCGGGCGCTTGGTTTTGCAGGTGTGAGACCAAGGAGTCTTCAGCCTCATTTAGATCGCAGTGAAAAGCGTTAAGCGCTTCTTCTTGTAGCGTTTTTACACCTTCGACGGTTGTTTTGCTGACGTAAACTTTATGTCCAATCGTCTCGAGGTAGTGTGCCAGAGGTCGGCCAAGCCAGCCCCCTCCAATGACAGTAATCGTTTTCACATTTCACTCCCTGTAATTAAATCTCGTATTTCACTGCGTAGCATCTTGTGAATAGGTAAAGCGCTGCAGCTAGGGTGCTGGATAACATCGACGTTCGCATGCCAAGTCAGTCTCTCGAACTCTACAGGAACACGAACCACGTCCCCCGTATCCAATAAGGGTTTGACCATGTGAGTAGGTAGTCCTCCCCAACCAAACCCTCGATTAATCAGGTCCATAAGGATGTAGTAGTTGTCAGCATACCAAACATTTGGGCTGTAAGCTTTTTGAAAACTGCTCGTCTTCGCGGTTTTAGAACGTATCAGCAGCTGACGGTGTAAGGTTAAGTTTTCAAGTTTTGGTGAGGTCGCTTTGGCCAGCTCATGTTGGCTCGAGACGTAAACATCAAACTCAATACTCCCCACCGATTCAAAATCGATACCGACGGGAAGATCCAGCTCCGAAAACAAGATCCCAGTCGTTGCACGTTTTGAAACCACTAGTTCGATCACATCAACGCTCGAGGCAGCTAGGAACTCAAAGCTCACTCCTGGATAACGATCCAGAAGTCGATGGATCGCTCCATAGAGCTGTGAAGTCGGAATACCTTCATCAATTGCGATAGATAGATTAGTTTGTTCTTGATTGAATATCTGCTCAGCACTTTGTTTTAGCCTGTTGTGCTGCTGTAACGTTGCTCGAGCATGAGGCAGCAACTGCTGTCCCTCGCTGGTTAAAACAGGGTAGCGACCCGTCCGATCAAAGAGATCGAAACCACTGTCTATTTCGAGGTTGATGATGTGTTGACTGATGGCAGACTGCACTTTGTTCAATGAGCGAGCCGCAGCGGAAAATGAGCCGCTCTCCACAGTGGCAACAAACGCTTGGAGTTGTTCAATGCTAAACATATCTTTAATACTAATAGTACCTAACTATATTCCATCATAATTACTCATGATAATAGTCGCAAATGATTGCAAACTTATTGTGAGAGATACAATGAAATCCAAAGAAAGAGTTTTTCACGCTGTGCTGTTTGAAATGGTCGCATTAGCGATACTGATTCCAGCGTCTGCGGTTGTAACAGGGAAGGGCGCGAGCGATCTTGCCATGGTGGGTATTGGTTTAAGCTTATTTACCGTTGTTTGGAATTACCAATACAACATCTTATTTGATCGCTGTTTTGGTGGCGACAGAGAGCAGCGATCGTTGAAGCTTCGCATCGGACATACCGCGGGATTTGAAGGTGGTTTGATATTTATCACGGTACCGAGTATTGCTTGGTTTCTCGATATCTCCATCATTGATGCCCTATTGTTAGAGGCTGGGTTTTTGGTGTTCTTTTTATTTTATGCAACAGGGTTTAATTGGTTCTACGATCGATATCAACCATACCGCTTTATCCATGTAAGTCGCTAGATTATTGACGTTCCGAGCCTATCCTTATAGAAAGGATTTCGGTTTGTGGGAGAAGAGAATGAAGTGGTGGCTAGTTCTATTCTTTGTGTGTAGTAGTGCTCAAGCGCAAAAAGTCTATATGACATCGCTTGATTGGCCGCCGTATTCTGGAGAGACACTTGTTGAGAATGGACTCTCAGTCGCCATCGCACGTGAAGCGTTTGCGGTGATGGGGTATGAACTCATTGTAGAGTTTAAACCTTGGGTTAGGACGGTAACCACGGCATCAAAGAGGGAAAAGTATATTGGTTATTTTCCTGAGTATGCGTTTGAAACTGAGGACTTTGTCTTCTCTGATTCTATTGGATCTGGACCATTAGGGTTTGTTCAACATAGGGAGAAGCCAATATTGTGGTCAGAGTTGACTGATTTATCTGATTATCGGATTGGTGTTGTCCAAGGCTATGTCAACACGCAAGCCTTCGATGACTTAGTGGATAAAGGGGAACTCAGCGTTGAAGCGGCAGAGAATGACATTCTCAACATCTACAAAGTCGCCAAAGGCAGAGTCGAATTAGCGGTGATCGATGCCAATGTACTGCGTTACTTCATTGAGATCGATCCTCGGCGAGAAGTGCTTCAGAGTCGAGTAGAAATGAACCGCCAACTATTAGAAGTGAAGCATCTGTATTTAGCGTTTAAAAACACCCCTGAAGGGCACAGTTGGCGGCGTATATTCAATCAGGGTTTAAGGCAAATTGACATAGAAAGCATCGAAGCTCGCCTATTGGACACAACTTCCCTTAAACGTTTGCAATGAGTTCTTATTGGCTCGAGAGTACGCGCAAAATCTTGTCAGCATGTTCAGCGACTTCGATACCCTCGTCGGTTAGATATCCACCGTCAGGTAATGTACATAAGCCTTTAGCATATAGGCGAGCGACAGCGGCTTGCATTTCCTCTGATGCATCGTGGTGAACTTTGATGCCTGTTGCCGCACTGCTTAAATCGAATTGAAGCAATAAGTTAAGTTCAGCGATATGGTCTTGTGTGTACTTCATAATTAATACCTTTACGAATCAATACGGTTACCTTAGTTCTGGTGCTATGCAGCGGCAATTCAATTAACAGAGAAGTGTTATCTACGGCATAAAAATCGATTTTATTTGAACAAATTCGCTCAGCATTTGAGCCACAACAAAACTGGACAGATAACCGCCGCAGTTGTTCGTTGTGGGGCGATAGGCAGAAAAAATGAAATCTAATAATGCGAAAAGTGTATAAAACAAAGGTCCCATATAAGAAATTAGACTAAAGTCTATGGTAGGGGAGTGGTTAGGTGTTTTTGGGTTTGTAACTATCTGATATTTAATATTTTAATATCTATCGCTTTGGCCTGTTTTATCTATTTTTAGCCCAAGAACAATGTCTCAATGGTTAAACTTTTTATAAGATAAAAGACTATCTGTCTTTTGATGAGATTTAACGCTTGAAATTGAGCACATTTCGAGTAATTATCCGCGCCCACTATTCCACATGTTTCAAGATGTTAATCTGATGAACCTTAACCAATTTGACTCACTGCTACCGCCTCAAGTAGCTGAACGTGCGGCTGAGATCGGCGTTGATAAAGCGACTAAAGATCCGATGAAGTCGTTTCTTCTTGCGATATCTGCGGGTATCCACATTGGTATCGCCTTCGTTTTTTATACCATTGTCACCACTGGTGCTGGCGATATCCCTTGGGGAATATCACGTTTACTTGGTGGGCTAGCATTTAGCTTAGGATTGATTTTAGTGGTGGTCACTGGCGGAGAGCTTTTTACTAGCTCGGTCTTAACGTTAGTGGCTCGCGCGAGCGGTAAGATCACATGGCGATGCTTGTTTAAAAACTGGGCAGTGGTCTATGGAGGCAACCTGGTTGGTGCATTGTTGCTGGTGGCGTGTATGCTTCTTACCAAGCAATACATGTTCGACCATGGTCAAGTGGGCTTAAACGCAATGAGCATTTCTCAACATAAGTTACACCATACGTTTATCTCGGCTGTTGCGCTGGGCATTATGTGTAACGTTTTGGTGTGCATTGCCGTGTGGATGACGTTCAGCGGTCGGACTCTAACCGATAAAATAGCGGTGATGATTTTGCCTGTCGCGATGTTTGTCTCTGCGGGTTTTGAACACTGTATTGCAAACATGTTCCAAGTGCCGATGGCCATCGGGATCAAAAACTTCGCGCCTGCAGAGTTTTGGCAGATGACCGGCGCGAATATTGCTGATTACGCTGATTTGAATGTGATTGACTTTATTCTTAACAACCTGATCCCTGTGACATTAGGTAATATCATCGGTGGTGGCCTGTTTGTTGGGATGTGGTACTGGCTCATCTACCTACGAGATTAACCCCTTTCTTTTTCCGAAGCACAGTACAGTGCTTCGGAACGTGTATCATCACTCCACCAGACCAAACTCCTCGGCGTTCACAATGTGTTCAGGCTCATCCCAGAGCCAATTGTGCATTTCTTCATCACGTTGACCTTGATTAAAGGTTTGATCCTTTGTGCTATCAAATTTCATGGCTGTCCCTCCTTGTTTGATTAGAAATCAATCTAAGTTGGCGTTATGACGAAATTATTACGCGTTCTGAATTAATTTATATGTGTGTGTTTGCAAAGGGTTTTATTGTTTTAAGAACGCTTGAAGGGTGATAGCTACTCAGATTGAAACAGGTATCACCACTGTTATCCACAGATTCTGTGGATAAGATCATTTGGTTCAAGTAGGAAGGTGATCTTATTTGTTTGAGAGTGGTTTTATCATGACAAGGCCGTGGGGATGAATGCCTCGGCGCACGGTCAAATTCAAGCAAATCGTGATTGATACAGACATCATGACGAAAATCGCAATCATGATCATAATCTGATATTTAATGGCGACAATAGGGTTCGCCCCGCCAAGTATTTGACCTGTCATCATCCCGGGTAGCGTGACTAATCCGCTCGTCGTCATCGAGGCAAGGGTTGGGGCGAGCGATTTTCGAATCGCTTCTCTCAAAAATGGCAACGTCGCAAACCTTACGCTCGCGCCAAGTGCAATTGCCGCTTCATATTCTGACTTTCGTTCTTCCAATGCGGAGAAAAAATTCTGTAAAGCGACGATGTTTCCCCCTAGCGAATTGCCAAGCAACATACCCGCGAGTGGGATAACGTATTGGGCATTGTATAGTGGGGTAGGTCGAACAATCGCTAGGCAAATGAGAAGCAAAACGGGTGCTAGACCAACGACTAACCCTCCTACCACAGGGAGAAATAGTCGTTGTTTTGGAAGCCTTGCCTTATCCAGTATCGAGCTTGAGCCTATCATGATCATCACAACAAGCCACAACAAGTTGACCGTCATACTGTCGAGCTGGAATAAGAACTCTAAATAGACGCCGACTAAAGTGAGCTGTATTCCCATCCTTAACACACCAATGGCCGTGTCTTTTGCTATACCTAATTGGTAGTAGTAATTGATTGCTAATGGAACCAATAGCGTTGCACCGAACAAGAGCAATAGTGGCCACGGTATGTCGACGACAGCGTTCATGATGAGCTCCATTTTCTCCGCAGTAATAGTCGCTTTGTTTACATATTACCTTGATTTGATGAGAGGTTACACGACGAGCACTAGAAATGCATTGAGTGGGAAATAGATCATTTTGTTAACAAATTGCGCTTTATACAAGTAACAAAGCGGCAGGTTTTTGGTGAAAAATGCGTGCTTCACACACTGTTTAATTAAGCGGACTTTACTTAATTGTTGTCAGTTTGTTTTCATTTTAACAAGGCGTTTACTGTTAATATTTTTTCATATTTCAATGCAATCTAACACATCAAATGTTAATTAAACACATCTCTGGATGAGCTCAAAAAAGTATTGAATAACAAGGTTGAGAGACGATCTATAGATTGAACCTTACTAAGAGTATGGTCTAACATTTCTTATTAGAGATTGTAAAAAATATAAGCTTGCTTTGAAAAGCTACCCAATAACACTAGATACAAAATAGGCAAATGTATGAGTGATGTTAATAAAATTGAGAGTGGTGAAAAACGCTCACTGGAGTGGAAATCATTCCTCTTCATCGCAGTCGTTCTCTTCCCTGTGTTGAGTGTGGCATTTGTTGGTGGTTACGGATTCCTTGTATGGGCACTACAAGTTTTCTTCTTTGGACCTCCAGGTGCACACGGCCTGTAAGCCGTGAGCTCATTTCCACATTTTTGAACAGATTTTAAGAGAGCAAACTATGAAATCATTTATCATCAAGCTGTGGCGCACCATGACACGCCCGGCAGTTCATATCAGCTTAGGTGTGCTGACTATGGGCGGCTTTATTGCTGGTGTTATTTTCTGGGGTGGCTTTAACACCGCACTGGAAGCGACCAACACAGAAGAGTTCTGTATTAGCTGTCACACCATGCGTGACAATGTATACGTGGAACTGCAAGAAACGGTTCACTGGAAAAACCACTCTGGTGTACGTGCTACGTGTCCTGACTGTCACGTTCCTCATAACTGGACAGATAAAATTGCCCGTAAGATGCAGGCTTCTAAAGAAGTATTCGCTCAAGTATTTGGTAACTATGATGAACCAGGTGCGTTTGAAGAGCGCCGTATCGAACTTGCTAAACACGAATGGGATCGTTTCTCTGCAAACAAATCCCTAGAGTGTAAAAACTGTCACAACTACGAATCGATGGATTTCGAGCAAATGTCTCCAACTGCTCGCATCCAAATGAAGCAAGCAGCAGAGAAAGATCAAAGCTGTGTTGACTGTCACAAAGGTATTGCGCACAAACTGCCAGCTGGTATGGACAGTATCGGCGGTATCGTTGGCGACCTAGAAGGTCTAGCTTCGAACACTAACTACGATGTTGGTCAAACGCTAGTGAGTGTGCGTCACCTACCTATCTACTTCGACGCTGAAGGTACAACTGAAGCAGGTCTACTAAACCCGGCATCTTCAGTGAAAGTGATTGCTGACAAAGGTGATTACGCGGAAATCGAAATTGACGGCTGGCGTAAAGCGAAAGGCTTTGGTCGTGTAATCCAAGAAGACTTTGGTAAGAACATTGCGGTGGCTTCTCTTCTTAAAGAAGCATCAACAGACAGCAACGTTGTGACCACTGGCGAGAAAAAAGTGGACGAGCTAACTGGTCTTCCATGGGAAAAAGTGGCGGCGAAAGTATGGATCAAGAAAGAATCTATGCTGAACGATATTACGCCTGTATGGGAAAAATCAGCGGAAGCATACAAAACCAACTGTTCTGTATGTCACACGCAGCCTGACGAAGCGCACTTCGATGCGAACACATGGCCTGGTATGTTTGACGGTATGCTTGCATTCGTTAACCTAGATACAGACAGCGAAGCACTGATCTTGAAGTACCTACAGAAACACTCTTCAGATTATGCTGAAGGCCACCACTAATAAGCGTCGGATTGGAGTAAATTAAATGGCTATTTCACGAAGAAGTTTTCTTAAAGGTGTTGCAACAACAAGTGCAGCATCAGTAATCGGTCCAAGCTTATTGGCATCAGCATCTGCAAGTGCAGCTGAGTCTACAGGTACTTGGAAGGTTTCAGGTTCACACTGGGGCGCATTCCGCGCCCACATCTACGCGGGTAAAGTTCAAGAAATCAAACCACTTGAGCTTGATAAAAACCCAACAGAGATGTTGAACGGTATTAAAGGCATTATCTACAGCCCATCACGTGTTCGTTACCCAATGGTGCGTCTAGATTGGTTGAAGAAGCACAAGTACAGCGCAGATACACGTGGTGACAACCGTTTTATCCGCGTTACTTGGGATGAAGCACTTGACCTGTTCTACCGTGAGCTAGAGCGTGTTCAAAAAGATTATGGTCCATGGGCTCTACACGCGGGTCAAACAGGTTGGAACCAGACTGGTGCATTCAACAACTGTACAGCTCACATGCAGCGTGCTGTTGGTATGCATGGTAACTTCATCACTAAAGTGGGTGACTACTCAACAGGTGCTGGTCAAACAATCCTGCCTTACGTTCTAGGTTCAACAGAAGTATACGCACAAGGTACTTCTTGGTCCGAAATCCTAGAAAACGCAGATAACATTGTTCTTTGGGCAAACGACCCAGTGAAGAACCTGCAAGTAGGTTGGAACTGTGAAACGCACGAATCTTTTGACTACTTAGCTCAACTAAAAGAGAAAGTAGCAAAAGGCGAGATCAACGTACTTTCTGTTGACCCAGTTAAGAACAAGACTCAGCGTTACCTAGAGAATGATCACCTGTACATCAACCCGCTAACAGACGTTGCATTCATGCTGGCTGTTGCGCACGTGCTGTACAACGAAGATCTATACGACAAGAAGTTCATCGAAACTTACTGTCTAGGTTTTGACGAGTTCATCCAGTACGTTCAGGGTGAAACCAAAGACAAAGTGGTTAAGACTCCTGAGTGGGCGGCTGAGATCTGTGGCGTTAAAGCTGACAAGATCCGTGAATTTGCTCGTCTGCTTGTAAGCGGTCGTACACAGATCCTGATGGGTTGGTGTATCCAGCGTCAAGAACACGGTGAGCAACCTTACTGGGCAGCAGCGGTTATCGCAGCAATGGTTGGCCAAATCGGTCTACCTGGCGGTGGTATCTCTTACGGTCACCACTACTCAAGTATCGGTGTGCCTTCTACTGGCTTTGCGGGCCCAGGTGGCTTCCCACGTAACCTTGACCAAGGTATGAAGCCTAAATGGGACAACAACGACTTTAACGGTTACAGCCGCACAATCCCGGTTGCGCGTTGGATCGACTGTCTACTAGAACCAGGTAAAGAGATCCGTTACAACGGTGGTAAAGTCAAACTGCCTGACTTCAAGATGATGGTTATCTCGGGTAACAACCCGTGGCACCACCACCAAGATCGTAACCGCATGAAGAAAGCATTTAAGAAGCTTCAGACTGTGGTAACGGTTGAGTTTGCTTGGACTGCAACGTGTCGTTTCTCTGATATCGTGCTTCCTGCATGTACTCAGTGGGAACGCAACGACATCGACGTATACGGTTCTTACTCAAGCAAAGGCCTGATCGCGATGCACCGCTTAGTGGATCCTCTGTTCCAATCTAAGCCTGACTTCCAGATCATGAGTGAGCTGACTCAACGCTTCGGCCGTCGTGACGAATACACTCGCGGTATGAGCGAAATGGAGTGGATCCAAAGCCTATACAATGACTGCCGTGCAGCGAACAAAGGTAAGTTCGAAATGCCAGAATTCAACGAGTTCTGGGAGAAGAGTGTACTAGACTTCGGTCAAGGTAAACCTTGGGTTCGTCACGCTGACTTCCGTCAAGATCCAGAAATCAATCCACTGGGTACGCCTTCTGGTTTTATCGAGATCACGTCTCGTAAGATCGGTCGTTACGGTTACGAACACTGTCAAGAGCACCCAATGTGGTTCGAGAAATCAGAACGTTCACACGGTGGTCCTGGTTCTGATAAACACCCATACTGGCTGCAATCTTGTCACCCAGACAAGCGTCTGCACTCTCAGATGTGTGAATCAGAAGAGTTCCGTGCAACTTACGCAGTTCAAGGTCGTGAGCCTGTTTACATCAACCCAGTTGATGCGAAAGCGAAAGGCATTAAAAACGGTGATTTAGTACGCGTATTTAACGACCGTGGTCAGCTTCTAGCGGGCGCAGTTGTGACTGATAGCTACCCACGTGGCGTTATCCGTATTGAAGAAGGTGCGTGGTATGGTCCTCTGAACGAGAAAGAAGGCGCTATCTGTACGTACGGCGATCCAAACACGCTGACTCAAGATATCGGTTCTTCTGAGCTAGCTCAGGCGACGTCAGCAAACACGTGTATCGTAGACTTCGAGAAGTTCACAGGCAAAGTACCGCCAGTTACTTCATTCGGTGGTCCAATCGAAGTGGCGTAAGCTCAATCGCATTGAACAAAAACCAGCCTACGGGCTGGTTTTTTTGTGCCTGTCATCTCCATCTTGTTCCAATCCGTATTTAAACTTGAGCTGCTGAAGACGCTCTTGCGCATAAGTTCTGAAATAATAGTTCAGGCTGTACACAACCTGTTGAGCGTATGGGTGGTCTTTCCTAACCGCGGCGTATAAGGGAGTGGTAATGAATGGAGTGGAATGAATGGTTAAGCGCTTAAGCGGCAGCCCCATCTCTTTAACTACCCACCGTGCTACATACTCATCGGTAATGATGACGTCAACACGCTGCGAGAGCAGTAAGCGGATGCTAGTTTCCAAATTGGCTGACGATACCTTTTGGATTCCCTTGTGGTTAAGCAGTTCTGGAGGGTAGGCATAGTTGTCAATCAGTGCGACGCGTTGGCCATTCAAACTCTCTGGTGACTGATAGTTGAATACCGTGTCCTCAGAACGTGATATTACCGATAAGTGATTGCTCATGTAGGGCTCGGTAAAATAGTAATGTCGCATTCGTTCGTCGTTTTTCCACACAGCGACAATCACGTCATTCTTACCGTAGTAAGTCTCTTTTAACACTCTTGGCCAGGGCTTCAGCTCATAGCTAAACTTGTAGCCGGAATGCGTTAATCCTTCGATAACGATGTCGTGAGCAATGCCTTTCCCAATTGGTGAATCCATAACATAGGGCGCCCATTTACTCTGCGCGACCTTTAACGGAACGGCAAATGCTATTGAGGTCATCAGTAAATAAATCAGGGAAACAACAAATAACCAGTGTCTCAATCCGTTAATCCTCGTTGAAAAGCTCTCTGTTCAGTCTAGTCGATGATGTGTCTTAGAGTACTTAGGTGATATTTCGTCTCATAGATTGAGAAAATGACTGCCAAAGAACGCAAAGATACGAAAAAGTTCCACTGACGTTGATTTTAGGTTTTGTTGAGTTTATTTGTGATAAAGGTCTCTTTTATTGGCTTGTTGAGCCTGTTTATTGTCTGTTTTTTATATTGATTTATGTTTTTGGCTAATTTGCGGCCTATGCAATTAGATCTCTTTTGATTGTTTTATTTGTGAATTATTGGGTGGGCGAATAATTTGCTCAACCAGAGCGAGCAGGTGGTAGATGACGCTCATAAATAAAAATTTATAGGAACAAATAAAAATGAAAAAGACAGTATTAGCAGTAGCTCTTTCTCTTGTTGCGGGTTCAGCAATCGCAGCAGACGTAAACCAAACAACGTCTGAACGTGCTCGTGAATCTCTAATCGACCTAATCCTATCTGGCGAAGAATTCTCTGTTGGCGGTCAAGTGGCTGTTGGTGGTGAATACCTAGAAGGTCGTCAAAACGAGAATGGCGAAGACCGTGAATTCCACAACTACGACGTAACTGGTTTTGACCTTTTCGTTAACTACCAAAAAGGTAACGTACTAGGCCAATTCGCAGGTGAATTCGACCTAGACAACAACTACTCTTCAATGGATGCGTCTTTCGCAGTCATCGATGCATGGGTTGGTTACAAAACTGGCTTCGGTGTAGCTTCTGTTGGTTACGCAGCGGATTCAGCACTAGACGCAGTTGACGGTGCGGCAGACCTAACAGTTGAGTACGGTGCATCAGCATCTGACGCTTCAGACGTTAACCAAGTTGTTAAGTTTGAAGGCATCAAAGAAGGCTTCAAATACGGCGTATCTTACTACGGTGACCGTGAAGCAGACGCTTCTGGTCAAAAAGGCTTCAACGGTTACGTTGGTTTCCAAAACGAGCAGTTCCAAGTTAACGCAGGTTACGAAAAGAACGACGAAGACAACTCTGCTGACGGTATTGAGCAAATCATGCTAGTAAACGGTGTGGTAAATCTAGGTGATATCGCGCTAGGTGCAAACATTGCTAAACACGAGCTATTCAATAGCGAAGATTTGATGATGTACAGCGCATCTGCTGGCTACACAATCGACAAACTATACCTAGCGATTGGTTACGCTGACTCAGAAGAGTGGGATAATGAACAAGCTAAGAAAGTTGATTCTCAGTGGACTAACTTCGGTGCAACTTACCAGTTCACTAACAAGCTATCTGCTCTAGTTGACTTCCGTGTTGACCTATCAGAAGAGAAAGACAGCAGCGAAGACCTAGCTGCGTTCTTCAAAGTTGCTTACGACTTCTAATCAAGTTTAGGCTCAAAAATTTACGGCCTGTTCTGCAGGCCGTTTACCATCAAAGCAGGAAGCTTTTAGCGCAATAATCCACTGCCTTTTTCGCCCTCCGGAGTTGGAGGGCTTTTTCTGTTTTAGACAAGCACATCGCGCTTCTATCGGTGCCTCTATTACCTTTGACTTCGCGGTGGTCACAATAAAAAGGAAAAATGTGAAGCTTGTAAGGCTTTGTGTTTTTGATTAAATAGACAATAAAAATATCCAATGCTGTAATGTGCCGATACCCCATTGTCTTAGAGCACAGTTATGGCCTTGCATGTAGAACTCGCCAATAGCCGCCTTGTTGTCATTCCCAATCACGATATAACCGCGAAAAAAAAAGATAATCAGCTCCACTTCTCGTTTCAGGGGCTGAGCAACTACAAGTTCAATGATCGCTTTTTACTGTGTCAGACTGAGTTTAATTTCGAACGCAGTGCAACGATATTGGGTGACGGGTTCCAAATGCTTGCCCAAACGACTGGCACCATCGAGCAACCAATTGATATAGGTCGTTGTCCAGATAATTCTCCCAGCTATCGCATTTACTCAAGCCAAGATCCCAAACGCTACTACAACTACCTTATGGTTGAAGATTCTCTGGGCTACAGTCTGTTTGGCTTCACTTCGTGTCACCGTTTCGCCGGCTACTTTGAAGTACAAGAGCAAGAAGGACGTTGGTTAGTTAGCGCTTACATTGATGGCGAAGGAACTTATCCTCAAGATTGGTCTACCACGGCATTAGAGTCGATTGTGTGTCTGCAAGGCGATTCCATGTCTCAGCTTTACACAGAGTATTCCAAGCTGATAGCGAAGCATCACCCTGTCCGAGCGGGCGTTGAGGCAAAAGCCCCAATCGGGTGGTGTTCTTGGTACGCGTACTATGCTGAAGTCAATCAAGAAAACATCTATCACAATCTCGAGGTGATGTCTGCCGATGCCAAGCAGCTTGAGTACGTCTTGCTGGACGATGGTTATCAAGCCTTTATGGGGGATTGGTTAACACCTTCGGACAAATTTCCATCGGGAGTTCGAGCTGTCATTGAAGCAATCAAAGCGAAAGGCAAAAAGCCAGCAATTTGGCTAGCTCCTTTTATTGCTCAGCCTGAATCCGAGCTATACCAACACCACCCGGATTGGTTTGTAAAACATCAAGATGGCCATTTACTTAAAGCCGAAGAAGTCACTTACGCAGGGTGGCGTTGTACGCCATGGTATGTGTTAGATACCTCAAACCCTGAGGTGCAGGAGCACTTAACTCATGTTGTTCGCGTCATGCGTGAAGAGTGGGGAATCGAGCTGTTTAAGTTGGATGCCAACTATTGGGGTACTTTGAGAGGTCAGCGTTATCAGACAGGGACAACGGGTATCGAAGCTTACCGAATGGGGATGGAAGCGATCGCTGAAGGAGCGGGAGACGCTTGGATTTTGGGTTGCAACGCACCGATGTGGCCATCACTTGGTTTAGTCGATGCGATGCGCGTGTCTGATGATGTAGAACGCAATGAGCATCGATTTGAACAGATCGCAAAAGAGACCTTTTATCGCAGCTGGCAGCACCGTAAACTGTGGCAGATTGACCCAGACTGCGCGACGTTAGTATCGCTGCCTAATCAAGCTGCAGAGCGTCAAAGCTACGAGTTTCACCGCAATGTACTTTTGGCCAGTTCAGGTCTTCTGCTTTCGGGCGACCCGTTGCCTGAGCTCACGCCTTGGGCCAAGCAGACGCTATCCAAACTGATACTGCGACACAAACACTGCCAAGAGAGTGCGCGATTTACCGCGCTAAACCTCCATCATGCCTTCTTGCCTATTACAGAGCGCAATGACCTCCATTGCCTGTTTAACTATCAGCAGCCTGCAAGGGAAGTCACATTGACTGCGGAGCAGCCCGTCTATTGGTATGATTATTGGACAGGCGAACGATTGGTTGAAGAGCCGACCCAAGTCATTGAAGTTGGTCTTGAGTCCGGTTTGTCGAGTCGAGCGATAATTACCTCGATATAGTGCCGGCTCTGCTTTACCATACGCTTTGAAGCAGTCACATCGATTAGGTATTCATGTCAATCATTCTAGGTATTGACCCCGGCTCACGCATTACTGGGTATGGGGTTATCCGACAAAACGGACGCCATTTGCACTACTTAGGTAGTGGATGCATTCGTACATCAGAAAAAGATCTTCCGGGCCGTTTGAAGCAGATCTATGCTGGAGTTTCGGAAATCATTACCCAATTCCAACCGGATGTGTTCGCCATTGAGCAAGTCTTCATGGCACGCAACGCAGATTCAGCACTCAAACTCGGTCAAGCGCGGGGGAGTGCTATAGTCGCCGCGGTGAACGCGGAACTTCCGGTTCACGAATACGCGGCTCGTTTGATTAAACAGGCGGTCACTGGAACGGGCGGGGCAGACAAAGAGCAAGTGCAGCACATGGTGCAACAAATGTTGAAACTTCCTGGTAAACCCCAAGCCGATGCCGCCGATGCACTGGGTGTGGCAATTTGTCACGCCAACACCAACAAAACCTTAATTGCAATGGCAGGTAAAGCGACCAGTGCACGTCGCGGACGCTACCGCTAACGCTCAATCTCAAAATTCACCTTCGAGGCGACAAAGAACTGGATGTCTATCCAGTTCTTTATTATCCTGTCGCAAATTCATTTCCAAAGAGTATTTACCGTGATTGGACGTCTGCGCGGCATTCTGATTGAAAAACAACCCCCTGAACTGCTGATTGAAGTTAATGGTATTGGCTATGAAGTCCAAATGCCGATGAGCTGCTTTTATGAGCTGCCTAATGTCGGTGAAGAAGCGATTATCTATACTCACTTTGTTGTTCGCGAAGATGCTCAGCTGCTTTATGGGTTTAACACGGTAAAAGAGCGTTCTTTGTTCCGCGAAGTGATTAAAGCCAATGGTGTTGGGCCAAAATTGGGTCTTGGGATTCTTTCGGGTATGACGGCAAGCCAATTTGTGGCATCTGTCGAGCGAGAAGACATTTCGACCTTGGTGAAATTGCCTGGAGTGGGCAAGAAAACCGCTGAGCGTTTGGTGGTCGAAATGAAAGATCGCCTTAAAGGGTGGAGTGCCGGTGATCTCTTTACGCCGTTCACTGATGCCGCTCCTGTTGATTCTACGCCAACTGCAACAAACAGCGCAGAAGAAGAGGCAGTGAGCGCACTGCTCGCCTTGGGCTACAAACCAACGCAAGCCTCTAAAGTTGTCGCGCAAATTATCAAGCCAGGAATGAGCAGTGAAGAGCTGATTCGTGACGCTCTGAAATCGATGGTTTAACGGATAGGAAATAACTCATGATTGAAGCCGATCGTCTTATCGCGCCAGAAAATCCAGTGTATCGAGAAGAGGATGTTATCGATCGCGCCATCCGTCCAAAAAAGCTGGAGGATTACAAAGGCCAAGACCATGTGCGTGACCAAATGGAGATCTTCATCAAAGCGGCTCAGTTACGTGAAGAAGCGCTCGACCACCTGCTAATTTTTGGTCCGCCAGGATTGGGTAAGACTACGTTAGCCAACATTGTTGCTAACGAGATGGGCGTGAACATTCGCACGACGTCAGGACCTGTGCTAGAAAAGGCTGGGGATTTAGCCGCATTGCTGACGAATCTAGAAGAGAACGATGTTCTTTTCATTGATGAGATTCACCGCTTGAGTCCGATGGTTGAAGAAGTGCTTTATCCGGCAATGGAAGATTATCAGCTTGATATCATGATTGGCGAAGGACCAGCGGCGCGCTCGATTAAAATCGACTTACCTCCATTTACCTTAATCGGCGCGACAACTCGCGCAGGTTCATTGACATCGCCACTGCGCGACCGTTTTGGTATTACCCAACGCCTAGAGTATTACAAGATTCCTGATTTGCAGAACATCGTTCAACGCAGTGCAGACTGCCTAGGTTTGTCGATGGAAGCAGAAGGTGCCCTTGAGGTCGCGAGACGGGCACGTGGGACGCCACGTATCGCCAACCGACTGCTTCGTCGCGTACGTGACTACGCAGAAGTTAAGGGTAATGGTCATATTTGCGCCGAGGTTGCCGACAAGGCGCTAAACATGCTGGATGTCGATGCCCAAGGTTTTGACTACATGGATAGGAAGTTGCTGCTCGCCATCATGGAGAAGTTCGGTGGTGGTCCTGTTGGTCTCGATAACATGGCGGCTGCCATCGGTGAAGAGAAAGACACCATTGAAGACGTGCTTGAGCCTTACTTGATCCAACAAGGCTATCTGCAAAGGACGCCAAGAGGGCGTATCGCGACTGATCGCGCTTACCTACATTTCGGAATTGAAAAATAAGTTTTCACGCCGGTCAACGAGACCGGCGTCTTACCACTTGTGACCAATGTCACGTTTGTAAAATCTCGCCTACCACTAATTAGGTAAGTAAAATGGATGAGATGTTAAGTATTTGTTTTGCATAAATACCTATTTCGCCTTGTTCATTACTCTCGGGTAACATTAAACTCGCGAAACGCTTGATACAGATCAAGTTGGCGCTTTTTTAAACAAAAATGCCAAGATAAACTTGACTCAAATCAAAGCGGAACTCTCCTATAAACCTTTTGAAACAATCTGTTTTTAGCAGTAATATTAGCCTCAGCTATATTAGCTGATGCTTAACAATTAACTAACCGTTACGGTACATTTTTGCAACAGAGTGTTGTTATTTAATAACAATCTTTAAGATTGGATAACGACTATTTATGCTTGGCAAAAATGTAAGAAAGTGTCTTCAGCCGACACATAGGAGTAATCATGATCGATGTTGTTGATCTATCGCGGTTGCAGTTTGCACTGACTGCGATGTATCACTTCCTATTCGTACCATTGACTCTAGGTATGGCCTTCCTACTGGCTATTATGGAATCAATGTACGTAATGACGAACAAGCAAATCTATAAGGACATGACCAAGTTCTGGGGTAAGCTATTCGGTATTAACTTCGCCCTAGGGGTAGCGACTGGCCTAACCATGGAATTCCAGTTCGGTACTAACTGGTCGTACTATTCGCATTACGTAGGTGATATCTTTGGTGCACCTCTTGCGATCGAAGCCCTTGTTGCCTTCTTCCTAGAATCCACTTTTGTGGGCTTATTCTTCTTTGGTTGGGATCGCTTATCAAAACGTCAACACCTTGTTGTCACTTGGCTTGTCGCTCTCGGTTCTAACTTCTCTGCACTTTGGATCTTGGTGGCGAATGGCTGGATGCAAAACCCAGTTGGCGCAGAATTTAACTTCGAAACCATGCGTATGGAAATGGTGAGCTTTGCTGAGGTTGTCCTTAACCCAGTAGCTCAGGTTAAGTTTGTACACACCGTCGCTTCTGGTTACACGACTGGCGCAATGTTCGTTTTAGGCATCAGTTCATACTACCTTCTTAAAGGTCGTGATATTGCATTCGCTCGTCGTTCATTTGCTATTGCAGCGTCATTTGGTATGGCTGCGATCCTTTCAACCATCGTTCTAGGCGATGAGTCTGGTTACGAATTGGGTGAAGTTCAAAAAGTGAAACTCGCAGCTGTTGAAGCAGAGTGGCACACAGAGCCTGCACCAGCGGCATTCACCTTGTTTGGTCTTCCGAATCAGGAAACCATGCACACAGACTACGCGATCAAAATTCCATACGTAATGGGTATCATCGCGACGCGCTCTCTTGATGAGCAAGTTACGGGTCTTCGCGATCTTCGTGATGATCACGTAGAACGTATCCGTACTGGTATGTATGCATACGAACTGCTAGAAAAATTGCGAGCAGGTGATAAATCTGAAGCAAACATGGCAGCCTTCGACGAAGTGAAGGGTGACCTAGGCTACGGTCTTCTTCTTAAGCGCTACACCGACAATGTTGTCGACGCAACAGAAGAGCAAATTCAAGCCGCTGCGGATGACTCTATCCCAACGGTATGGCCACTATTCTGGTCGTTCCGCATTATGGTTGCGTGTGGCTTTATCATGCTATTCGTCTTCGGTGCTGCGTTTATTCAAACTTGTCGTCAGAAGATTGAGCAAAAACAGTGGGTTCTTAAAGCGGCACTATTTAGTATTCCATTACCGTGGATCGCTGTAGAAGCAGGTTGGTTCGTTGCCGAATACGGCCGTCAGCCTTGGGCTGTGGGTGAAATCCTACCGGTGAACGTTGCGGCATCTGCACTGAGCGCTTCAGAAATCTGGACGTCGCTATTTGCAATCATCGCGCTGTACACTGTGTTCTTAATTGCAGAAGTTTACCTGATGCTTAAGTTCGCACGTAAAGGTCCAAGTAGTCTGAAAACAGGCCGCTACCACTTTGAGCAAAACGCTGACTCTGTCGAAGACAAAGTTAGTCGCCAAGTAGAAGCGTAAGACAAGGAGAAACAAAACATGTTTGATTACGAAATCTTACGACTGATCTGGTGGATCCTGATTGGTGTTCTGATGGTCGGATTCGCGGTCACTGATGGCTTCGATATGGGCGTTGCTTCTTTATCACCGGTTATCGGTAAAAACGATACTGAGCGCCGAATTATGCTCAACACCATTGCTCCGCACTGGGATGGTAACCAAGTTTGGCTAATCACGGCTGGTGGTGCTTTGTTTGCTGCTTGGCCATTGGTTTACGCTACATCTTTCTCAGGTTTTTATTTAGCGATGTACGTGACGCTAGCGGCACTTTGGATGCGTCCATTGGCACTTGATTACCGTTCAAAGATCGAGAATCCAAAATGGCGTCAAGCTTGGGACTACGCGCTTTGCTTTAGTGGTACTGTGCCTCCAGTCATTTTCGGTGTTGCATTTGGTAACTTGTTGCAAGGTGTGCCGTTTGAACTAAACGACCTGCTGATGTCTGAGTACAAAGGTACATTCTTCGCACTGCTAAACCCATTCGCACTGCTATGTGGTGTGCTTAGCCTAATGCTATTTGTGCTTCAAGGCGCAACTTGGCTACAAATGAAAACGACTGAAGCGATTCACCAGCGCGCAAGAAATGCCGCTCAAATCGCAGGTCTGGTTGCTGTCGCGCTGTTTGTTGCTGGTGGCTTCTGGGTTCAGTCGATTGAAGGCTTTGTAGTTACAAGCACTATCGATACGTTGGCGGATTCTAACCCGCTAAATAAAGAAGTAGTGCAACAAGCCGGTGCTTGGATGACGAACTTCGAAACGTACCCTGCAATGTGGGCAGCGCCTGTTCTAGGTGTGTTAATGCCATTACTTGCAGTGATTGCATCTCGTTTTGAACGTGGTGGTTTTGCATTCTTGTTCTCAAGCTTGGCGAATGCTGGGGTAATCTTGACGGCAGGTTTTGCAATGTTCCCATTCGTTATGCCTTCAAGCCTTGTACCAAACCACAGTTTGACTATGTGGGATTCAACGGCGAGTGAACTAACACTAGGCCTTATGACGCTTGTCGCGGCTGTGTTTGTTCCTGTGATTCTTGGTTACACAACGTGGACGTACTACAAAATGTTTGGACGTCTAGACAAGAAGCACATTGAAGACAACGACGTATCGGCTTACTAAGGAGTATTAACTATGTGGTATTTCGCATGGATTCTGGGTGTCTTGCTAGCATGTGCATTCGGTATCATTAACGCTCTTTGGCTAGAGCACTCAGAAATGATGGACAAAGACAGTGAGTAATCTCGCTGCGCAGGTAGCCAAGCTACATGCACCATTAGATAAGACCCTGTTTAGGGTCTTATCACTTGTATTAGGTTTTTATCATGTCGCGATGGTGATGTGGGATCCGGAGGCATACTCCGCTTCTATCGGCGGTTTTAATGCGCTGATTTCGCCACTACTGATTTGGGCAATCTGCTCGAGCATGGTATTTGGCTTGAGTTTCAAACCACGAAACTGGTACTGGCAGATACTATTTAGCCCGTACTTCTCGTTGGCTATCTTAAGTTATCTGACCTTGCTTAGAGTGTTCTAATAAGCCTTGATTAAAATCTATTCGCATTCTTATCAAAATAGCGCCACTAAATGATAGTTGGCGCTATTTTTTTGTTTCAATCATTGAAAACCTCCATTATCCCTTGCATAAACCCGCTTGAGTTGCGTTATAGTAATGCTCTTCAATGAGTTAAAGAGGTGAGGCGTGCAACAAGAGCAATCCACTTTCGAATGGCCGATAACGGTCTATTACGAAGACACTGATGCAGGTGGGGTGGTGTACCACTCGAATTACCTAAAGTTCTTTGAAAGAGCGAGAACAGAATTGCTTCGCAATGTTGGCGTTTCACAGCACACTCTTTTGGAACAAAACATTGGATTTGTAGTCCGACACATGGACATCGATTTTCTGCAAGGTGCTCGTCTTGACGATCAACTGACGGTAAAAACACACGTTGCAGAATTAAAGAAAGCTTCGCTGACTTTCTGTCAGGAGATCGTCAATCCTGATGGCAAATCATTGTGTAAGGCAATGGTTAAGGTAGCATGTATCGACAATGAGAAAATGAGGCCAATAGCGATCCCTCAATCAATAGTTATGGAGTTTACTCATAGTGACCGCTGATATTTCAATGCTTGACCTGTTTTTACAAGCAAGTCTGTTAGTAAAAATGGTGATGTTGACCTTGTTAGGTATGTCTGTTGTCTCTTGGGCAATGATCATCAAGCGCAGTAAAGTTCTGTCGCAGGCCTCAAAGGATGCTGACGCATTTGAAGACAAATTCTGGTCAGGCACCGATCTTTCCATTCTTTATCAAAACGCCAAAAAACGAAAAGACGAGCTTTCGGGTACCGAAGAGATTTTCTACTCAGGCTTTACCGAGTTTGCCCGATTACGCAAATCCAATAGCGACTCGCCTGATTACATTATGGAAGGCACAGGTCGATCTATGCGTGTATCGGTCGCGCGCGAAGTCGATGAGCTTGAAACCAACCTGCCATTTCTTGCGACGGTCGGCTCAATCAGCCCATATATCGGTCTTTTCGGTACGGTGTGGGGCATTATGCATGCCTTTATCGCCCTTGGTGAAGTCAAGCAGGCAACCCTAGCCATGGTTGCTCCAGGTATTGCAGAAGCGCTTGTCGCAACGGCGATGGGCTTATTTGCTGCTATTCCAGCTGTTATGGCGTACAACCGCCTAAGTAACAAAGTCAGTAAGTTAGAACACAACTACGCAACGTTTTCTGAAGAATTCCACAGTATCTTGCACCGTCAAGCGATGGCTGGCCGCGATAACGCTCATAAGGAGTAATCAACATGGCCGGTTACCAACGTAAAAAAAGAAAGATGACAGCTGAAATCAACGTCGTGCCCTATATCGACGTCATGTTGGTTTTGCTTATCATCTTTATGGTGACATCGCCATTTGTCACTCAAGGGGTTGATGTCGAACTGCCTAAAACCGCAACGGCAAAACCGACCTCAGATCTAGCGCCTGACAGTAATGCTAGCTTCATTATTGTTGAGATTGATCGTGACGGTAATTTGGGACTAAGCGTCAATGATGAAGAGGTGATGCGAGGTCTCTCGCTGCAAGACATTATTGTTCGCGTTAAAGCTGAACTGTCTTTAAAACCAGACTCGCCTGTCGCTGTGGGTGGTGATGCGGCAACACCTTATGCTGAGGTGGTTTTGGTTTTGGATGAACTAGGCCGTGCAGGTATCCCTAAAGTGGGCTTGTTGACGGACATTAAGGAATAAGCGCTCTTAGTGTATGAAAGAGATTAAGCCCAAGAAGAAAAGTGATTACAAGAAGCCGCTCGCGATATCGGCTTCTTTGCATGCGCTGTTGGTTGTCGCTCTAATTTGGGGAGCAGATTTTACCATGTCTAAGCCAGAGCCAACGGGACAGTTGGTTCAAGCTGTTGTGATTGATCCTGCAAGGGTACGCGAGCAAGCTCAGCAAATTCGTAATCAACGTCAAGAAGCGGCGAAGAAAGAGCAAGATCGTCTTGATAAACTAAGACGAGAAAGCGAGCAGCTCGAGAAGAACCGCAAAGCGGAAGAGGAACGCATTCGCAAGCTTAAGGAGCAGCAAGCCAAAGAAGCTAAAGCGGCTCGTGAGGCAGAAAAGCGTCGCATTGCAAAAGAGAAAGAGCGCAAAGAGGAAGAGCTGCGCGCTAAGAAAGAGAAAGAACGCGTAGCCAAGCTAGAAGCAGAGCGCAAAGCCAAAGAGCAGGCAATTAAAAAAGCAGAGCAAGAACGCTTGGCGAAAGAAGCGGCCGTAGCAAAAGCGGAGCAAGAGCGTATTGAGCGTGAAAAGGCGGCTAAGGCAGCAGAAGAGAAGGCTCGCAGAGAACGCGAAGCGGCAGAAAAAGCCGAACAAGAACGCATAGCGAAAGAGAAAGCCGCAAAAGAAGCCGCAGAAAAAGCACGCAAAGAAAAAGAGCGCTTAGAGCAGCTAGAGCGAGAGCGAAAACAGCAAGAAGCGGCGCTCAATGACATTTTTGCTGGTTTAGAAACCGAAGCTGAGCAAAACAGTTCTGCACGAAACCAGCACATAAACTCAGAAGTGAGTCGATACGCGGCGATATATACCCAACTTATTCAAAGTCGCATCATTAAGGATGACTACTTAGTGGGAAAGTCGTGTAGGTTGAACGTAAAGTTGGTTCCGACAGGAACGGACGGTATTGTGAGTAGTGTTTCTGTACTTAATGGTGACGCCCGTCTTTGTACCGCTGCTAAGAGTGCGGTCAGCCAAGTAGGTAACTTCCCGATGCCGAAAGATCGGGACATTATTGATAAGATTCGCGATATTAACTTAACTGTTGATTACTAAATTAAGGAATATGACGTGATTAAACGCCTTATGACTGGAGTTCTTGTTATTTGTGCAAGTCTCTCCAACGTGGCTCACGCCGCACTCGAGCTTGTCATTACGGATGGCATTGATTCGGCTCGCCCAATTGCGATTGTGCCTTTTAAATGGGAAGGCGCGAGTAAACTTCCTCAAGATGTATCTGCTGTGGTTGCCTCCGATCTACAGCGCAGTGGTAAGTTCAGCCCTATTGCTACCAACAGAATGCCGCAAACACCTTACAGTGAGGCAGAAGTCAATTTTGATGCTTGGACTGGGCTCGGTGTGGATTCCTTGCTTACGGGGACGATCACACAAAATGCAGAGGGTAACTATGTCATCAATTATCAATTGGTCGATGTGGTTCGCGGTCAACTGACTCAAGGTCAAAGCAAAGCGCTAAGCCCAGATGGACAATTGGTCCTATCCAAAGACCACGTGCTTTTCAACAAGCAAGCAACGGTACCAGGGGATCGTTTACGTGAATACGCCCACCGTATCTCAGACTTGGTTTATCAAGAACTGACGGGCGAGCGTGGTGCGTTTTTAACTCGCATCGCTTATGTTGTCGTTAATGATAAGGATCAGAAATTCCCATACCAGCTGCGTGTCTCGGATTACGATGGCTATAACGAACGCCTAGTTCTGCGTTCTAAGCAACCGCTTATGTCGCCAGCTTGGTCTCCTGATGGCAAAAAACTCGCCTATGTGAGCTTCCAAAATGGTCAAGCTGAAATCTTCATAATGAATATTTATACCGGTGAGCGAGAGAAGGTTACGTCATACCCTCGTCACAATGGTGCGCCAAGATTTTCTCCTGATGGCAATAGCTTAGCGTTAGTTTTGTCTAAAACGGGTAGCCTTCAAGTCTACACTTTGGACTTGAAAACGCGCAAATTGACTCAAATTACTCGTGGCCGTTCAAATAATACTGAACCGTATTGGCATCCGGATGGTAAATCCCTTATCTTTACGTCGGACCGCGGTGGGCGTCCACAGATCTATCAAGTTGACTTGGCGGGTGGTTCTCCAAATCGTCTCACTTGGCAAGGCACTCAAAACTTGGGCGGGCAAATCACTCCAGATGGTCGGTTCCTTGTGATGGTTAACCGCAGTAATGCAGGTTTCAATTTAGCGAAGCAAGATCTCGAGACAGGTGCGGTACAAATTTTAACTCAGACTCTACTTGATGAGTCACCAAGCATTGCGCCAAATGGCGGAATGGTTATTTATAGCTCTATCTATAACAAAGCCAACGTGTTGTCGATGGTTTCAATTGATGGACGCTTTAAAGCTCGATTACCGGCAACAAATGGACGAGTTCGTGCGCCCGCATGGTCACCGTTTTTGTAGCAAGTAAGTATCAAAAAGTAAGGAAAATATATCAATGCGACTAAACAAAGTTCTTAAAGGGCTACTCATTGCGCTACCAGTTCTAGCAGTTACAGCTTGTAGTTCAAGCGACGACGCGGCTAACGCTTCTGGCTCTACAGAAACAAACCAAGCTCAAACAACTGACGGTACAGTGGTTTCACCAATCGATCAGAACGGTCTACTAACCGAGCAAGAGCTTAAAGAGCAAGCACTGCGCGAAACTCAAACTATCTACTTTGCGTTTGACAATGCGACTATCGCTGGCGACTACGAAGAGATGCTTGCAGCACACGCGGCATACCTAAGCAAAAACCCAGCTCTTAAAGTAACGGTTGAAGGTCACGCGGACGAGCGTGGTACTCCAGAGTACAACATTGCACTTGGTGAGCGTCGTGCGACAGCTGTGGCTAAATACCTTCAAGCACTAGGTGTTCAAGCTGATCAAATCTCGATTGTTAGCTACGGTGAAGAGAAACCTCTTCTACTAGGCCAATCTGAAGATGTGTACGCTAAGAACCGTCGTGCTGTTCTAGTCTACTAATTCAAGGACTATCCTTATGTTCAGTAACCTTAAGCGCGTAGTTACGCTTACGTTACTGGCAAGTGCGGCGGGCTCTGTGCTCGCTGCACCAGCTCCAGTATCCGATCTCAATAGCAGTAACTCTGCCACATCAACCTCTTCTTTTGGCTCGAACGAAACCGAAGTTCAGCGTCTTGAGCGCCTATTAGAAAACCGCAACCGCGTCCAGCTACAAATGCAGCAGCAGTTGGATGAAATGGCACTCGAAATCAGCGAATTACGCGGCCAACTGGAAAAGAATAATTACGACATGCAGCAAATGTTGCAACGTCAACGTGAGCTGTTTATCGAACTAGATAAAGTTCGCGGTCAAGTCAATACGGTGCCTGCCGTTGTCGACAATCAAGAAGGCAATGAAACGCCCGCTTCCGGTGGCACATTCAGCTCAAATGCAGATGAGCAAACGGCGTATCAAAATGCTGTTGATTTGATTCTGAAGAAACGTGACTACACAGGAGCCATCGCAGCGTTCCAGCAGTTCCAGAAAGACTACCCAGATTCATCATTTACGCCAAACTCACACTATTGGTTAGGCCAACTTTATTTTGCAAAGAAACAAGATAAAGAAGCAGTGAAGAGTTTCGCTGCCGTGATTTCTTACCAAGATTCCAATAAACGTGCGGATGCATTGGTTAAGTTAGGCGACATAGCCTCTCGCAACAACAACGCAGAGCAAGCGAACAAGTACTACCAACAAGTATTGGATGAGTATCCAAGCAGTGCGTCCGCTAAGCTTGCGAAAGAACGCATCAAAAACTAGGTTCATAGAACTTAGCGACAAAAGGAGTGTTAGACACTCCTTTTTTGCTTTTTGCGCGATAAGTAATTCCGGTCGGTACTGGCATCTTGGATTCGGTTGAGGTTACAATACTCGGATTACTGGAAGTTGCGTAGAGCAAGAGCAATGAGCCACATTTTAGATAAAATCGATACTGTATACCCATTTCCTCCAAAACCAGTCCCTCTAACAGAAGATGAAAAACAAGCCTATATTGCGAATATTAAAAAGCTTCTGAAAGAGAAAGATGCGGTTTTAATTGCCCACTATTACACGGATCCAGAGATCCAAGCCCTTGCAGAAGAGACGGGTGGTTTCGTTGGTGACTCGTTAGAGATGGCGAAGTTTGGCAATCGACACCCTGCAAGCACACTGATCATCGGTGGGGTTCGCTTTATGGGTGAGTCTGCAAAGATCCTGACGCCAGAAAAACGCATTTTGATGCCAACACTGGAAGCAGAGTGTTCGCTCGATTTGGGTTGTCCTGCAGATAAGTTCACCGAGTTCTGTGACGCACACCCAGATCATACTGTTGTGGTTTACGCGAATACTTCAGCGGCGGTAAAAGCTCGCGCAGATTGGGTTGTGACCTCTAGCATTGCGCTTGAAATTGTTGAGCACCTGGATGCAGAAGATAAGCCGATTATTTGGGGTCCTGACCGCCATCTAGGTTCTTACATCTCGAATAAAACTGGCGCAGATATGTTGCTATGGCAAGGCGAGTGTATTGTTCACGATGAGTTTTCAGCGGACGCTCTACGCAAGATGAAGTCTGTCTACCCAGACGCGGCTATTCTTGTTCACCCAGAGTCACCTGCGAGCGTTGTAGAACTTGCAGACGCAGTCGGCTCAACAAGCCAGTTGATTAAAGCGGCGAAAGAATTGCCTCATCAACAGATGATTGTCGCGACCGACAAAGGCATCTTCTTTAAAATGCAGCAGTTAGTGCCTGAGAAAGAACTGATTGAAGCGCCAACAGCAGGTGCGGGTGCAACCTGTCGTAGCTGTGCTCATTGTCCGTGGATGGCAATGAATGGTCTTAAAGCCATTGAAGCAGCCTTGCGTGATGGTGGTAAAGAGCACGAAATCTTTGTTGATGAAGAACTGCGTGTTAAGTCATTGATTCCACTAAACAGAATGCTAGACTTTGCCGAGCAACTGAATATGCAAGTCAAAGGAAATGCGTAATTAGGTGATTGGCATCACATTTTAAAAACCAGCTGATTTGGCTGGTTTTTTTGTATCTGTTTTTTACTTTATATTCACTGTCGAAATTAATTGAAGTGGTGTGATTATGACCGTTTGGTTATTGGTAAAGAAATGGTTCAAGTCGCATGTCTTTCACTTGAGTAACCGAAACTTAATTATATTGAGTTTGGTGTATGTTGCTCTCTCGTGGGTAATGCTCAAACTGGCCGGTGAGCAAACTCTCACACAAGATATTGCGACCTTCGTTTACTACCTCATGGTAACAGCCTCGACGGTGGGCTATGGTGACCTGTCGCCAAGCAGTAACCTAGGTAAGTGGATTGTTGTTTTATTCGTTATCCCTGGTGGTTTAAGTCTTTTTGCTGCTTTACTGGGACGTGTAGCAAGTGGCGCCATTGAATATTGGCGCGCAGGTATTTTAGGTAAGCGGAGGGTTCGCGTGGAAAATCATATTTTATTGTTGGGTTGGAATAACGCTCGTACTATCCACCTTATTCGGATGTTGCAACACGAAGAGGAAGGGAAACGACCCATTGTGCTTTGCAGTCGCTCCGACATCGAAAACCCGCTACCCGGCGAAATCCAATTCGTTAAGGTGACCAGTTACACAGACAGCCAACAAATGGAAATGGCCCATGTGGAAGGTGCAAGCTGCATCATCGTGGATAATTTGGAAGACGATATCACCTTATCGGCCTCACTCTATTGTGCGAATATCAATCCTGATGCTCACTTGTTGGCTTACTTTAAGGATGAAGCCTTGGGTCACTTGTTGAGTCAGCATTGCCCTAGAGCAGAGTGCATTCCAGCGGTAGGTGCCGAAATGCTCGCCAAAGCGGCGGTAGACCCTGGATCGAGTGCTTTGCATCAAGAGCTTCTTGCTTCAACTCGAGGTATGACTCAATACTCGACGATATACCCGCAAGATCAGTCTACAGCTAAGGTCGAGCAAGTCTTTAGCTTCATCAAAAAACACTACCAAGCGACGTTGATCGCATTCGATGTTGGGCAGGGAATAGAGCTGAATCCTGATCTCGACCGCTCAATTCCAGCTGGTAGCAAACTCTTCTACATCGCCGATGAACGCATTGACTCGTTCAATTGGTCTTCCATGCATAAGGAAAAATAATGGAACTGTTAGCAGGCCTGTTGTCGGGCTTCCCAAACTTTGTGTTGTACTTTGGATTATCGATCGTATTCGTGATCGCGTTTAAGTTTATCTATGTTCGTCTTACTCCATACGATGAGTGGACTCTGATTAAAGAACAACAAAACACGACCGCAGCCGTCGCCTTAAGCGGTGCATTTCTTGGTTACTGTTTAGCCATTGCGGGCGCTGCTAAAAACTCGGTCAGCATTTTAGATTTTGCTGTTTGGGGATTGGTTGCCATGTTCGCTCAAATGATCGCTTTTGGTATCGTACGCTTTGTTTTAGTGCCGAAAATTGCTGAGCGTGTCGAGAATGACGAGCTGCCAGCAGGTATTGTTTTGGCGACAGTCTCTGTATCGATTGGCGTTTTGAACGCTGCGTGTATGTCTTACTAGGAGGCATGATGAAACGCAGTTCTAATGTTCAACGTCCATCAATGGAAAAGGCGATTGGAAAAGCCTTTCCGTTTGTGATGTTCGGGACCTTTATGGTTTTTTCTCAATACGAGTCTAAGACAGAAGGAGCGATTTACCTCGATAGCAACGAGTGTAAGAACAATAACCCCGAGCAAGCAGAGGAGTGTGAGCTCGCTTATCAAGAGGCGGTGGCGGAAGCAGAGCGTACAGGGCCTAAGTACAAAACCGAGCGTGAGTGTGAATACGATTTTCGTGAAGATGATTGTTATTATAGCTCTCGCTACTTTTCGTACATCCCCCGTATGGGCGGTTATTATTATTCAACCGATCTCGACGATTTTGATGGCTACAAAAAACGTTACTACTCGCAACCTATGTACCGTTTCAAAAAAGGGTATTACTCAGGCAGCGGGCAGTTTTTTGGCTCTCACAGAATCACCCCAGTTACTCTTGCCAGTAAGAGTTTGAAAAAAGGGGGAGGCACAATCGGCAGCGCGATGTCACGTGGTGGGTTTGGTAAAGCTGTGTCATCCAGTCGCGGCGGTTAACTATGTTGCGCCGAGAAATCAAAGAGCGACCAGACTGGAAAGCCCTCGCGCAAAGGTTCGGGTTTGGCTTTCATTCGATGTACGATAAACCGTATTGGGATGAGTCTGCGTTCTATCAGTTCAATCTGCAGCAAATTGAGCAAGATCTTGAAGCACCGACGGAAGAAATCCATCAAATGTGCTTATCCATTGTCGACAAAGTTCTGCGTGATGAGCAGTTGATGCGTCGTTGCGCGATCCCAGAAGCTATGTGGGATCAAATCAGGGCTTCTTGGTTGCGTAATGAGCCGTCGCTCTATTCTCGATTGGATTTCGCTTATAACGGTAGCGGCCCTGCCAAGCTGTATGAGAATAATGCCGATACGCCAACAAGTTTGTTCGAAACCGCGTTTTGGCAGTGGGTCTGGTTGGAAGATGTGGTCAATCAAGGGGCAATGGCGCGAAACGCCGATCAGTTTAATATCCTACAAGACTATCTTATCGAACGCTTTAAAGAGATCTCAACCTTGCAACCAGGTCAGGTACTTCACTTTAGTTGCTGCAAATACACCGAAGAAGACAAAGGGACCGTTCAATATTTAGAAGATTGTGCAAAAGAGGCGGGCTTGCAAACGGCCTTTGTTTACGTCGAAGATATTGGCGTTAGCCGACAAGGCCACTTTGTTGACAGTCATGATCGCGAAATTCGTTGGATGTTCAAACTCTACCCTTGGGAGTTTATGTTTGAGGATCCGTATTCGGTTCATTTAGCGACGGCGAATGTGAACTGGCTAGAGCCAATGTGGAAGTCTATTCTATCCAACAAAGCCTTGCTGCCCTTATTGTGGCAAGAGTTTGAAGGCCATCCTAATTTGCTTCCAGCCTATTTTAGTGATGATGCTAAGGCGGCAACACTCAAAGACTATGTGATTAAACCGCTGTTTTCCCGCGAGGGGGCGAACATCGAGATTGTAAGAGAGGGGCGTTCAATGGTTAAGACGGGCGGGCCTTACCAATCTGACTTATCGATTGTGCAGCAATACGCGCCGCTGCCAAAGTTTGGTGACAACTACACCCTAGTTGGCAGTTGGTTAGTCAATGATCGCGCGGCGGGCATTTCAATTCGGGAAGACGCATCATTAGTTACCCAAGATATGGCGCGCTACATTCCTCACGCGATTTTGTAGTCTAGATGTAAAGTGATTAGCCCCTTAGAATCAGCGCTAAGGGGCTTTTTCTTTAATGAGCGTGTACGTGTCCGTTCGCTTCAACCGCTAATTCGACTTCAACTTTGCCAGCGTGCTTAAATTGCAACGTCATCGTGAATCGGTCACCTTGCTTGTATGACTGCTTAGGATTAAAAATCATTAAGTGATAACCCCCTGGCTCAAACATTACCGTCTTCATGCTGCCAATGCGCACGCTGTCAATTTTCTTCATTTTCATGACACCATCCGCCATCTCATGCGTGTGAATCTCGACATGATCGGCGATTGGTGTAGAAGCGCTGATTAGAAAATCGTCTTTACTCGCTAAGTTTTTAAACTGGAAAAAACCGGCAATGACCGTGGCATTAGGCGGCGCTTCACGGCTCCATGGGTGATCGATTTGCATGCTGTCAGCGGTGTATTCGTGGGCGAACAGCTGAGTGCTAAATAGCGTTGCCACTAGGGCGAACAGTTGAGCGTATTTTTTCATCATTTACCTTCTTATATCGTCAGATTACCAAGTTAAATTGCCTTGATAGACAAGCCAGAACGCCGTCTGATTTTGCTCATCTATCTGTTCATAATTTGCTTGTAGTCGCAGTAACTGCATCGGAGCGAAACGCCAGTTAACAACGGCACTGTAGCGCTGAGGCGTGAGGCCTTTGGCATCTAGTGCTTGTTCAAAGTCTCGACTGGTGTTGGTGACTCGATTATCTGTGTGCAGCCAGTCGTATCTCAGTCCCAACTCTAATTGGTCATTCTGCCATCGCAGTTGACTTGAAAGCCCTTGCTGGAAGGCCGAGAGCTCGGTGTTGATTTGCTGAGAATCGACTAGGTTTGCGTCTAGCCGTTGTCCCATCCACTCGACATCCCAGGTCAGCTGTTGCCATTTCAGTTGGCTAGACACACTCACTAGTTGGGTGTCTCCTGTGAAAGTCATCGGACTGGTTTGGCTGGTATGCTTGTGGCTGTGTCCATCATCTTGCTGGTTGCTTCTCTGCTGAGCCGTAAACTGCGCTGCACTCGCGACCAATGTCAGCTGGTACTGCGAGCGCAGCTGATACCACTGATAAAGTACGCCAAATGCTGCTGGAGAGGCTGAGTCGGCTTGTGCTGGAAATTGATCGCCCCGGCCGAGCCATAAAGTCAGGTCTTGGCGATTGGTCGCATAGGTCACATGCACACTGTCATCTTGGTATTGACTAGCCAAGAACGCCTGTTGGGCTAGGGTAGGATCTAAAAATGACCAATCATGCTCATGGGTCGCATTATAGAGACCGATAGGGCTGAGCTGCCGACCGATACGCAGTGTCCAGTTTTGATGAAGGTAAGGTTGTAGCCACAGCTCTTCAATCTCGATAGCTTCTCCGTGGTGACTTCCAACCACTAATTTGGCCGCTAAAATCTGATCTAAGCTGGCTAACAATCCCAGCTCGCCATGCATTAGTTGCAACCCTTGTTCATGGTGGGAAACGTGCGCATCAGTCATCACGCCGGGGACTGAATACGGCTCTTCCCGGCTGGTTTGGTAATAGCCGAACTGGGCAAACAGATTGGACTGGAGGTTAACCTGTTGCCAGATAGGTTCAATCGGGTTTGCACTTGCTACGCTTGAAAAGGCGCACAAAGCGGTTGCGATGTTTATGACTTTCATTGGCTTACCTCTGCAACGAATGGGTTGGCGTAACGAGGGTTACTAATGAATACGGGGTCGCTTAAAGCGTGGAGAAATGCCAACATGTCTTGCTTTTCTTGTGCGCTGAGCGTGAAACCCTTAACAAACTCACTCTTATTGGGATTAATGCGCCCGTCACCTTGATGTTCACCTGAGGTGATGTTTCGACCGCCATTGGCATAAAAGTCGAGCACTTCCGCTAAACTCGCGATACTTCCATCGTGCATGTATGGCGCGGTAAAGGCGACGTTTCTTAGCGTTGGTGGTCGGAATTTACCTTTATCGCTTGGGTTTTGGGTGACGCTAAACAGGCCGTTATCTTCAATTGGGTAACTGCCTTGTGAGTCAAGGTTGTATAAGCCGGTATTAAAGAAGGGCCTGGACACAAACACTGAACCATCATGCAAGGTAGAGTCGCTGAAATTGAACCCATTATGGCAATGAAAACACTCCATCTTCTCGCTGTTGAACAGGTCTTGGCCCCGCATTGCAGAGCTGCTCATTGTGCCGCGATCAAAAGGCGAATCTTTGGAGATCAAAGCTCGGTTAAATACGGCCAACGCTTTAATCACGTTGGGGAACGTAAAACTGTCTTGTTGATTAGGAAAGGCGTTATTGAACAACTCTTGATACAAAACGTCATCGCGAAAGCGCTGTAAAATGGTCTCTCGGTTGCTATCGTTGATGCCCATCTCGACTGGGAACTCACCAAAGAGCGGGATCACCAATTGCTGCTCAATCTCCTTGAGGATCGGATTAGCCCATGTGTACGACGCGTTATAGGCGATATTGGTCAGAGTTTGTGAGTTTCTATGCAGCACTTCTCCCGTCGAGCCAGTGGGCACTTTTACCCCATCAGAAAAAGCCAGCGCTTGCTGGTGGCAAGATTCGCACGACATGGTTTGATTGCCCGACAATCGAACGTCATAGAATAGATGGCGACCAAGCTGGAACTTTTCTTCCGTTGCGGGATTCTCTGCAGGCTCTTTAGGCAAAGGAAGCGCGCCCGTTTGATAGTCGAAACCGTACGCGTTCACTGAGCTTTGCGGCTCTACCGTATAATTGGATTCACTGCCACAGCCCGCGACCAATGCGATCGCAAGCAATGCCAGCAAAGCAAACTTAAGGTCTGCTGGCATATTGATTACTCCACTGACACCCAAGATTGCGCACTGCTACAATCATCAGCAACGCATTGACCTGTGACAAGATCAAGCCCTAAATTGTCGAAGATGCCCTGACAATCTGGATCGCTACTGGAAGACATACAGCCCGGAGGAGTATTGGCGGTATTGGCGCTAATATCGCTGTTTGCGACCAACTTTTGATAGTCAAACACTATGGTGTGATCTTTAACGTTGTAGCTATCAAACTGATAAGTCGGGCGATTAGGACGAGAGGTCGCGCAGTTGATGATTTCGTTTTCAGCGTCGAGCACTTCACACCCTGTAGTACCTAAATGAATATTCCAACCTGAGACATCTAAACGCAGATGCTTATGGCCGTTTTGCCAGCTCCAATTCATGCCCATCACATCCAACGGGGAGACCGCATCGTCGCCATCGATACCAAAATGATTCAGCTCGGTAGGAACACCAATGGTGAAGCGCACTCCCGAGTAATCTCCTTGTGGGACGTAGCCTTTAATTTGTGTATTGATCGACTCGTTACCGTTTGCGCAGCTATCTGCGCCAGTTTCGAAGTCGAGTAGGGCGACATTTTGGTACTGCCATTTACCATCTTGTTCAAGTTGCACTGCGGTCTTATCGCCATTGTCGTTGATAAGTTGAATGTCTGACAGATATAGGCGAGCGTCTTTAAACTCAGGGTTAACATTCGTGGTGCCTGCCAGTGCATCATCCATTTGACGACACTCAACTGGGTGTTCGCCGACACGAGCGTTAAAGGTTAAGGTGACGGGTTGCAGTGAGCGCTGCTCTGCTGATGGCGAATCTGAGCCAGAGCCGCCTCCGCAACCAGCAATGAAACCGACGAAGAGAGAAGCTGCAATCATCTGCGAGCTGTTAGATTGGTTGAACATGGACTTTCCTTCCTTGTTTCTGGCATGCGTATTATCGATTGGTTAAAAGCAACGCAAGCCAGCGCCTCGAGGTCATAGCATCGCGGCGAATATTGTATTTTTGAGGGTTTTTAAGTAGGCCGATAAGGCCAATTAAGCGAGGAAAGCCAAAGGTGGAGACTGCTTGGGAGCCACCGACAGATAGAACTTACGTTGGCAAAGCAGTAAAGGTGAAGCAATGCTGCGGGTGTTGACTCGGCATAGCCACAAAGCGATAGCTGCCAAGACAATGGCCATGATGAGAATAGAAAGTTTGCACACATCCAGCAGTGGACAGCTGAACTTCAACGGATCGTGTATCTCGTTGCTATCGAGCGTAGCGCTGTTGTTATCTTCGATCAGTTCGTTGATGTCCACCCATTTAAAGCCGTCTGCGGTACAGAGTAAGACTTTCTCACCCTGCGCTTGCGCTAGCCAGTTATTGTTGTGGACTTGTGATGGGTTAAGTGACAGCGTGGCAAGCAAATAGAGCTGGAATAGCAAAGCGGCAATGACGTATAACGACATTACTCTCCGTTTTCTTTGCGAAATCCTTGTTATTTGCATTATTACAATCAGTTAACCAAAAACGGCGCGGATACTAACAAAGAAATTAATGGATTGTAATGGTTGTTTTATAAAATGGTGAGATTGGTGTCGTTTGGGGAATAAATCAGCGTGTTTGTTATTCGGCAGGGATATATAGAGTTAAAAAAGCCGCCAACAGTATGGCGGCTAAAAAGCGGTTAAGCTTCTTCGGTCAGCGCTGCACCACGCATGGTTAAGCCGCACAGCATCATAGGAACAGAATTAAAGATCTCTTCGAACTGCTCTAAACCCTCCATTCCTTGCTCTGCGAGAGTGGCTATCGATGTCTCTGGGTCGTAGAGCATACTCAGTGAAAGCAACACGCCACCGAGCAGTGCACTGTCCTCGCTATCTTCTGGCATGATGGTTTCCCAATCATCTCGCGCTAACTGCCAACCTTGGAGAAAGCCTTCACAGAAATCACGCGTCGCTTCATTGACGATTTCTTCCTCATCCAATGCGCACTCTTGCGGCCATTGCCACTCGTTACTGAGAAGTGCAGGGCGGTATTCATTCCAAAGAGCGACAATCAATTCAACATAGGTTTCAAATTGCTCACCATCCGAAAATGGCGCCACTTCTTCGCCCCCCCATAAAAACGGGAGCCACTCTTCAGGAGGAAGAATGTTTGGCGCCGTCGCCATTGCCGTGACAAAGCCATGAGTTTTAGCTTGATTGATTAGCTTGTCTTGAAGCTCAGGAAGAGCAAGAAGGTTTTGTAAGCTCAAGGTAAATACCATAAATGTGATTGAGTAGTGATTGCGCCATGGTAACAGGCTCACTATCCGATAAAAAGGTTGAAGGGTTCAATTATTCACTATAATTTTTGGTAAACGACAAAAATTCAGTTGGTTATGGAAAGAAGTTATTCGCTCAAACGGAAAAGCATTTACGCTTTAGCATTTTATCTTGCTGTGGTGGTGACCTTAATTGGCACCATCAGCTATCGGGTAGTTGAGCCACCGACGCGAATGCAGTTGGAACGCAATCTCGATCTTAGAACCGAGCTGATTTCAGCTCAAATTCGAGAGCCAATTAACAGCTCTCTAGGGATTCTTCAGGCCGTAGTTACCATCGGCAGCAACCATGAAACGCAATCGCATCAAGCCGAGCTACTTTTCAAGCTCTTTTCGTTAACGGACGGTTTGACCGTGAGTGGCGGGCTTTGGCCAGTGCCTCGTTCTATCGATAAAGACGTGGCATACAAAAGCATCTTTTTCAATCGAGCTGGTGATGGTGTCGTTGATCGTGTCTATTCATGGGATAACCCAGAATCGGGTGGTTACGACAACGAAGCGTGGTATACCTCGGTGGTCAATAAACCAGTAGGTACCACGGTTTGGTCTCAGGTCTATATTGATCCTTTTACTCAGGTGCAAATGATCAGCGCATCATCGCCATACTATATTGATGGTGTGTTTGCTGGCGTCGCAACGGTCGATTTATCCCTCGAAAATTTAGTTTCGTTTGTCAGGAAGCACGCAGAAGAATATGAGTTGGGTGTAATACTAAAAGACTCCTATGGGTACGTAATTACCGAGCATAACTTCCAACTGGTGGACGATATATACATCAGCCAACACACCTTTGGAGATTTCAACTGGAGTGTAGATGTAGTTAATGCGAAGCGTCTGGTTGCGGAACAAGTTTACGATGTAGTAAGAAATGTCGAGCTGGGAATTGTTCCCATCATGCTGGCATGTGTCATGCTTGGTTATCTTCTTATCAACCGCTTTCTTATCGCGCCCATTGTGTTGATTGCTAAGAAAGTTGATGACTCAAAACGCGGTGGGATAATTGATATTACGTATGACAGCAATGATGAAATTAGACACCTCATTGACAAATTTAATCAAAAAACCGTTTTTCTAGAAGCTGAGAAGGTAAAAGCGCAGGCATCGACCAAAGCCAAAAGTGCCTTTCTAGCCACGCTATCGCATGAAATTCGCACTCCTATGAATGGTGTATTGGGTACCGCACAAATTCTGTTAAAAACGGATTTGACCGAAGAGCAGCGCAAGCATCTCAAAACACTCTATGAATCCGGCGATCACATGATGACCTTACTTAATGAGATCTTGGATTTCTCTAAAATTGAGCAAGGACATCTTGAGTTGGAGCACCAGCCATTCCCACTTGAATCGATCATAGGCAGTATCAACAGCGTTTATTTCACGTTGTGTTCTGAAAAAGGTCTGCAATTTAAAGTGATCTCTGAGGTGCCTCAAGGTCGTTGGTATCGTTCGGATAAAGCTCGCCTGCGGCAAATCTTGTTCAACTTGCTGACCAACGCGGTCAAGTTTACTTCAAGGGGGTATGTTGAAGTTTACTTCACCGAAAAGCGTGCAAATGGTGTCGACTATCTACATATTCGAGTGAGAGATACTGGGATTGGCATAGCCAAAGAGTCGCAAGAAAAAATCTTTAAGCCGTTTGAGCAAGCAGAGTCATCCACAACGCGGAGATTTGGGGGAACAGGGCTTGGTCTTGCCATTGTTAAACAATTGTGTGAACTGATGGATGGCGATATTCACCTTACCAGCGAGGTTGGCATCGGATCTTGCTTTGAAGTTCAACTCAAAATGGAGTCTTGTGAGCCAGCGTTAACCACAGTGACTGAACATAAAAAACTGAGCTACAACGGGTTGAGAGCTTTGATTGTTGAGGACAACCGAACCAACGCCATCATTCTGACCACCTTTATGTCCAGCAAAGGTTTTGTTTGTGATTGTGTGGAAAATGGTGAGCTGGCGGTGCATGCGGTGGCAACAGGGGAATATGATCTCGTCTTAATGGACAATCACATGCCCGTTATGGACGGTGTTGAATCGACAACGGCTATCCGAGGTCTACACGACAGCAAAGCCAAAATCTTAATCTTCGGCTGTACGGCGGATGTCTTTAAAGAGACCAGAGAACGTATGTTGGGTGTAGGCGTTGACTACATTGTCTCAAAGCCTGTCGATGAAACGGATCTCGATGACGCTCTGTTCGCATACGCAGATAAGCTGTACCAGTACAAACCAAGCTTGCTTAAGTCGCAAAACGAGGCTGAAGGTGAGGGCGTAGAAGGGGTATTGCTCAAGTGTTTTATGGCAATAGAGAACAACGAATTCAGCGCTGCGTTGATGGAGTTTAATCAGATCAAACAGATCATTGGCGAGTTAGATGATGCATTTTTGCGTGCTTGTTTGATGCGTATTGAAGAAAGCCTTGTGAGGGAAGAAAGCCCTTCTCAAGAAGATTTGGACATCCTGACTGTGCAAATTACTAATTTTTGTAACTAACTTTCATAAATTGGCTTGATTTTGAGCGTTTTCAATAGTTTTAGTGATTCAAACCAAGTTTATCACCATATCTGGTTATTTATTTACCTAAATTAATTAAATTCAAAACCAAAAACTACAAAAATGGTGTTCTAATAGCGCCATTAACTACCTATATGTTCATTTGGTGGTTGATTGTTTTAATGATTGTTGTTTTTGTTGGTTTTTTATTTGGTTAGGTAGATGAAGTCAAGAGGTCCTTTCTGTATTCGCAATGCTGCTGCAGATACTTTCGCTATGGTCGTGTTCTGTTTTGTTTCTGGCATGTTGATTGAGATTTTGATCTCTGGCATGACATTTGAGCAGTCACTGGCATCACGAACTTTGTCGATTCCCGTTAATATTGCTATCGCTTGGCCTTATGGTTTGTTTAGAGATTACGTTCTTCGACAAGGCGCAAGGTTCTCTGACACGGGTGGAATGAAGAATGTCTCTGATCTAGTGGCGTACGTTTTGTTCCAATCACCAGTGTATGCAGCGATTCTGTTTACCGTTGGCGCTTCTACCGATCAAATCATCACTGCGGTTACCTCTAACGCGGTTGTTTCTTGCGGTATGGGTGTACTATATGGCTACTTCTTAGATATGTGCCGCAAGTGGTTCCGAGTGCCTGGCTACTATCAAGAAGCCTGATGTGTTCGAATCATCAACGATTTAGACAGTTAGTAACCAAACAATCACGCTAAGGCGCTTTTTTTCCTCTTTAGGCTTGACCTAACCCAATAGAATCATTAAATTAGCGCCTCGTTAGCCAATGATGCTAACCACAATTTGATTCGGTGAGTTGTCCGAGTGGCTGAAGGAGCACGCCTGGAAAGTGTGTATACGGCAACGTATCGAGAGTTCGAATCTCTCACTCACCGCCACATTCTAAGCCCCAGCAGAAATGCTGGGGCTTTTTCGTTTTTCTCACGGTGGAGAAGATGAGTGTGTATCTCTATTACGATGTACTAGTGTATCGCAATAGTACTATTCGTATAAAATGGCACCTTAATAGTTTTAATCAGCCAACTGTTAGATGACCATGTATTCTGAGCTTCTAACTCAATATTGATCTGATTTATGATCGGGTACATCGAAGGGAGGACAAATGTCCTCCTTTTTGTTTGCTGCGACGCCATAAGATGAGCGCATTCCAAGCACAATAATAAAGGACATCTTCATGGACCTATTTACCCTGTTAGACATCAACAACACCCTAGTTACCATTCCTATTGGTGATGGTTATGCAATGAGCTGGATTGAAGCCTTTGGTACGGTTTTCGGTTTGCTTTGTATTTGGTTTGCGAGCCAAGAAAAAACCATCAACTACTTATTCGGTTTGCTGAACGTTACACTTTTTGCCGTCATCTTTTTCCAGATTCAGCTTTACGGATTGCTTCTGCTTCAATTGTTCTTCTTCTGCGCCAACATTTATGGCTGGTATGCGTGGACAAGACCTAATGCCCAAGGTGAGACACTTGAGGTGCGTTGGTTAAGCAAGCAGAAGCTAATCGCGACAGGTTCAGTAAGCATTGTTGCGATTGCGATGTTAACGATTTACATCGACCCATTCTTCTTTGCGTTAGCGAACATTGCCGTCGATAGCTTGAATGTGTTCGGTGCTGGTTTATCGGAACCAGTCTTAGAGCCAGATGCATTTCCGTTCTGGGATGCAACCATGACAGTACTTTCTATCGTGGCGCAAATCTTGATGACACGTAAGTACGTTGAGAACTGGATCCTGTGGGTAGTCATCAATATCATCAGCGTTGGCATCTACGCGACACAAGGTGTGTACGCAATGTCGGTTCAATATGCGATTCTGATGTTCATTGCGGCAAATGGCACAAGAGAGTGGGCACGTAGCGCAAAACGCAACGGTGAGAAGACCCTAACTCAAGCGACAGCACAAGGTTAAGCCAATGATGAAGCAACCTCATATTGGCGTAGATAGCACGCAAGTAGCCCCTCGAGTGATCGTGTGTGGCGAGCCAGATCGAGCAAACCGCATTGCCGCGTTGTTTGATAACGCAGAACTGGTTTCTGAAAACCGTGAGTATCGAGTGTTTAGCGGCACATATCAAGGTCAACGCGTCTCAGTGTGCAGTACTGGTATCGGAGCACCATCGATGATCATTGCGGTAGAAGAGCTAAAACAGTGTGGTGTAACAGATGTGATTCGTGTCGGATCCGCGGGTGCAATGCAATCTGGCATTAAACTTGGTGAGTTAATTGTGGCAGAAGGTGCGGTAAGAGATGAAGGGGGGTCAAACGCTTACGTTCGTTCTTCTTATCCAGCTTATGCGAGCTTTTCGTTACTCAAAGCGCTCGACAGCTATTTAGCGGAACAAGAAGCGCGCTACCATTTAGGTGTGGTTCGCTCCCATGACAGCTTCTATACCGATGACGAAGAAGCGATCTGCGAGTACTGGAACAAAAAGGGTATTCTTGGTGCGGATATGGAAACCTCAGCGCTGTTTACTGTTGGTCGTCTGCGTGGTTTAAACGTCGCTTCCATTTTGAACAATGTGGTTTTGTATCAACAAGATGTGAAGGAAGGCGTAGGGCAGTACGTAGACGAAGCGCAAGTCATGATGGAAGGGGAGCGCTTGGCATCTTATGCTGCTCTTGAAGCCTTGATTGCGCAAAGTTAACTTGATCACAGCTTAGCTAATTATTGAAGCGGCACTTTGGTGTCGCTTTTTTATTGGCTGTCATCAAGTTGATCGAACGAGTACAATCTATTTGAGATTGTTGTCATTAAAGAGAAACTCACGTGAAAATAAGCCCTTACCCCACTGGACGTTTCCAACGCTTTCTAGAGCAGAAAAGCGCCGAGTTTCGTGACTTAATCTTTCAATGCCAAATCGGCAGTCGCTATTTTGATTCTGGTGAGGAGATCCTTCGCCAAGGTGAGCAGCTTCAATATCTGTACGTTGTACCAGTCGGTCGAGTTTCGATGAGCATCATTGCTGCCAACGGTCGTCGTTTTCAACTGGGCGAAGCCAATTGCGATTACCATCTTTATGGTGAAATGGAGTACTTCACTCAGACACCCTGCCAGTGGAATGTAGTGGCAGATGAACACATGCAAGTGGACATCATCTGTATTCAAAAACTGACTGAGGCACTGCATCAGCAACCTGACATGATGTTCTTTTTTGCTTCTGCCTTGGCAGAGGATTATCAAGATTCAATGGATATCTACACTAATCGCTTGTTACATCCGATCACCTACAACATCGCTTATGACTTGCTGGTGCAAAAACAGACCAACACCTTGCTTGGTGGATTCGATAAAGTAAACCAAGAAGCGGAACGCTTTGGTACCTCAGGGCGAGTTTATCGCCGAGCCGTAAAAGATTTGATGGATAAGGGATTGATCAAAAAGGGAGAACAGGGGCTTGAGATTATTGATGAAGCGGCGCTAATAACATTTCTTGATACTTACGAATAAGCCGCCAGTTATCCCGCAGGCTCTGAATAAAAAGTGTTTAGTTGCACCGTTGTTTGGATAAACAGCGACCGCCATTGCGGCGGTAGCTGCGCCAATCTGAAGTTTGTCAGGGTCAAACCTTAAAATACTTCAGCTGATCATTGAGGTGCTCGGCGGTGTTGGCCATGGCTTGGCTGTCTTGTGCGAGCGATTGTGACGCTTGGAGCACTTCGTTTGCGGCAAGATGGATGCCTGTCACGTTTTCATTCATCTCTGTGGCAACGGCGCTCTGCTGCTCTGATGCGGCGGCGATTTGCGCCACCATATCGTTGGCGTTTTGCATTTCAACCACAATTAAATCTAACTGCTTTCGAGTGTTTTCCGAGGATTCAACGCTTTGAGCGACATTTTCATTACTTGTTTGCATTGCTTCGAAGGTTTTGTTTGCTTGTTCAGTTAGCTTCTCAATGGTGTACTGTACTTCATTGGTTGAATTTTGCGTGCGGCTCGCGAGATTGCGGACCTCATCCGCGACAACGGCAAAGCCTCGGCCTTGTTCACCAGCACGCGCCGCTTCAATCGCCGCATTGAGCGCGAGTAGGTTGGTTTGCTCAGAGACGTCACGGATGACTTCAACCACATTGCTGATTTCGTTAACCCCAGCTTGCAAACCGCGAACCAAATCATTGGCGAGAGAGATATTGTCAGAAACATGCGCAATCGACTTTGATGTAACCTTCATTGCTTCATCGTTGACTTGAACGTGGTTGACCACTTTGCCTGTACTTTCTGAGGTGTTTTCTGCATTTGTGGCAACATCCGAAATTGTTGCGCTCATCTCGGTCATTGCGGTCGAGAGCAACTCTAGTTGGCTATGCTGAGAGTTGACGCTGGTGGCAGCTTCTTCACTGGCTTGAGCAATTTGACTCGCCATGGTACTTGATTGAATCGCCGAGTCATGGGCGGTGCTGAGGGTGGTTTGCAGCTTATCGAGCATTTTATCCATTTGCTTACCCATATCACCTAGCTCATCTTTACGTGCAAGGTTAAGACGACCTCGCAAATCTCCATCGGCGATGTTGTGCATGTGGGTGATGAGTTTTTCTAGAGGGATAAGGATATTATTTGAGATCACGTAACCCATGGCGAACAGAAGCCCAGTCAGGATAAGTGCTACGACGGTCTCTTTGATAGCAAGTGCGTAAAAGGCCTCCTGAATGTCAGAGACCAGAATGCCAGAGCCAATAACCCATCCCCATTCAGGAAAAAGTTGCACGTAAGAGATCTTATCTTTCAGCGCGCCTTGAGGGCTTTTCCATTGATAGTCTAGGAAACCTTTCTGCGCTGGTGTGTTTGAAATGGCCACCATTTCCTGCCAGTGGTGCTTACCCGAACCATCGGTAAAGTTTTTGGCCGTTTTGCCATTCAGCTCAGGTTTGAGCGGGTGCTGAACGACACGTGTTTGCTGGTCAACAATCCAGAAATAATTATTGCCATCGTATCGGATGGCTTCAATCGCTTTGAGCGCTTGCTGTTTAGCGGTCTCGTCTCCAAGGGTTTGACGTTGATTGTAGTAATGCTGAGTCAAACTGAGCACAGATTCGACCTGCGCTTGAAGTTTGTCTTGGCGCTCCAGCATTGAGGAGTTACGTTGTTGCAGTAAGTTGTATGCGCAAGCCATCGCGATAAGAATTGCCGACAATAAGACAATCGACGCGAGTTTGGATTTTATTGTTAGGTTACTTAGTTTCATTATTGATCCGATATTATTGTTCTGACGTCACCGCGAACTTTAACAAGGATCCGTTTTCTTTGAGCGACTGAGTTCATAAAACCACACTGTTCATAAGTTTTCATATCAGTAAGGTGCATTTGATCAAACAATGCGAAAAATGAATAAAATACGGTAAATTTTCATGGCGTTAGGCGCAGTTTGCTTCGGTAGGACGGCTGCTAGGGCTGACTAAGAGATGTGGTGAAGGAGGCAGCGGTAGGTTTGCTAGCGCCCGCTTGTGCAACTGTCCAACGTCAGGGTGAATGTCATCCCTGATTCCGTGTTGAGCGAGGCATGAATGGTGCCTCGCATGTCTCTGACATTATTGGCGGTGATGGCAAGACCCAAGCCAAGACCTTCGCCAATTTTTTTATTGGTTTGGAATGGTTCAAAGATGGAGCCCAGTTGGTCAGGGTCAATGCCGCAGCCATTATCGGAAACATCCAAAGTAACCTCGTCACCGATGCGTTTGGCGTTGATGCTAATGGCTGGATTAGCGCGGCCTTTGAGCGCATCAATCGCGTTGCGAATCAGGTTACCAAGTACTTGACGCAGGCGTACCTCTTCTCCCAATACCCAGTTGACATCTTGCGCCACCCGCACTCGAACATCGATCGATTTGAGGGCGTCTTGCTCTAGCCGGAGTACTTCTTCTAGGGCCAAGGTCAGAGAGACGGGTTCAGGCTTTTCCAGCTTCTGAAAGGCAAAGGATTTCAACTGAGAGGTCATGTTAGCCATCCGATCAATTAGGGTGTTGACCAGTTCTAAATTGGCTTGGGCCAGTTTTGTTTCACCCCGTTCGATAAGCAGTTGATTACTGGATAATAGCGTTCTCAATCCTGTCAGCGGCTGGTTGAGTTCATGCGTAATCGCGCTCGACATTCTACCTAACGCTGCTAATTTACTGGTTTCGATAAGCTCCTTCTGCGCTTCCTCTAGCGCTTGGCTTCGCTCTTCAACTCGTTGTTGCAGCAGTCGGTTTGCCGACTCCAGTGCGATTTCTGCCTTCTTACGTTTACTGATGTCCATGATGGTACATAAGTAGTAGGAGTGTGCATCCCAGCGGAACTGGCTGATTGAAAATAGGACCGGGAAATGACTGCCGTCACTGCGTCGGGCGAAGGTTTCGACGCTACTCAGTTCGGCGACTTCTCTATGTTGGGAAAGGTTTTTGAGCAACCTAAGTGTGGTTGAGTTTGGATTTCCTGTATCGAACAACTGCCAAGCATCCACTGAACCAATCATGGAATCGGCGAGGTTAAAGTAGCGTTTTGCCATCGAGTTAATGTCGGTGATCAAGCCGTCTTTATTGACTAATAGGATCCCTACGTGAGTTTTGTTGATCATGGCATTGAGCCGCTTTTCAGACTCGACTAATAATTTCTGAATTCTCACTTGGCTCAAGGCTTTTTGATGCTTCTGATAGCGAATGATGAGTAGCAGACAGACCACGATACAAGCCGCGGCAATGCTCCAGCTTAACCAGGCAACATTGTTTTCCATTGTACTGATTGGGGTGAGATAGGTGAGCTCCCATTGCAGATCGTCTAGCAGGACAGATTGCGCGAGGTAACGCGTTTTACCGAGCGGCCAAATTGAAAAACGAGTGTCGTCGAACAAAGTGGTTGGCTCGCTCATTTGTTGTTTGTCGAACGCATCATTAAACCAGTCAGCGGTGAAAGTCTTGCTACTAGAGAGAAAAACGTGGCTGTTGGGTTTCTCTGCCAAAATGATTTCTTCACTGGTAAGCCACTGTTCGGTGAGTAAGCTCAGATCGATTTGAACGACGACAATGCCAGCAATATCGAGCCCCAAGTACATCGGCGCGGCGAGGAAATACTCAGCAAAGGTTCCCTTGTTTTTGGTGACGACTGCCACGCCTTCACGCTGTTTATGGATTTGCTTAACAATGGATTCGATATCTGTGGGGGGGAGTTGGTATTGCTTTGAGCTTGATGCCAACACATCCCCGCTTGATGAGAGAATCGACCAACCGAGCGTATTGGCGGCTTTGTCGAGCTTGGCCAGTTGCTCTTCGATATCACGTTGTAATGTTAGGTTGCCTTTGAGGTAGTCGAGGCTTTGCGAGTCGTTAGTCACAAGGTAAGGCAAATGGTAGAAACGTTGCAACGAGCGGCGAGCATCACCGATATAATCGAGCAATCGCTGCTCGGTTTGGCTTTGAATTGCGCTCAAGCTCCATTGAGTGGCGATCTCTCTGCTGGCGATCTGAATGGCGCTGATGGCCGAGATCACGAGAATCACTAGCCAATAACGATGACCTCTACTCATTGGCGTTTCCTAACTCAAACGGATGGGCTTCTCATTGGTTTTACCATCAACACGCTAGCAAATTCCCAATTTTTTGTTAAGAACTTGTAGATGAAAAGTGGGAGCTAGCTCCTTTCCGTTGTTGACTTTTTCTCATACCGTTGCCGAAGGAGGAATGCATCGTATGGAAGAAGTTATGGAAGCATGTGTCGCACTGGTGGAAGATGATGCCATTGTTCGTCAAGCGACCAGTCAGTGGCTGCAGCTCGCTGGGTTTGAAGTGAGTCCGTTTGATGATGGTGAGCAGTTGATGGCCTCGCTCCAGCACAGTGAATTCGACGTAATCGTCAGTGATATAAGACTGCCCGGCATCGATGGCGTCGATCTGCTGAGCCAAGTTAAGCAGCGATTTCCAACTATTCCCGTGATATTGATTACCGGCCATGGTGATGTGGATATGGCGGTGAAAGCGCTGCAAATGGGCGCTTATGACTTTATAGAAAAGCCGTTTGACCCTCAGCGTTTGTCCGATACCGTGTTAGCCGCCGCCGCCCATTATCAACAGGGCAAAGAGCGAGAAGATAGACGCTCTTATCTTGAGAGCGTCGACGGGATTGAAGAAATCATCATTGGTCGTAGTCAGGTGATGTGTGATCTACGGGAGCAAATCGCCAAAGTGGCGACCATCGATACCAATGTGATCATATACGGCGATACGGGATGTGGTAAGGAGTTGGTTGCGACATGTTTGCATCAGTTCAGTCGCCGGCAGCGTCACCCTTTCGTTCCCCTCAATTGCGGAGCGATTCCAGAAACCCTATTTGAGAGCGAGCTGTTTGGTCATGAAGCAGGGGCGTTTACAGGAGCGACCAAACGTCGCGTTGGAAAGCTGGAGTATGCCAACAAAGGGACCCTGTTTTTTGATGAAATCGAGAGTATGCCGCTCGCGATGCAAGTGAAAGTATTGCGCTCTTTGCAAGACCATATGGTTGAGCGAGTGGGAGGCAATCAGCCAATCTCAGTCGATTTGCGCGTTGTGGCCGCCGCTAAACACGATCTGATGAATCATCCTGATTTTCGCCAAGACCTTTACTATCGATTGAACGTCGCTCAGCTTTATCTTCCGCCCCTTTGCGAACGAGAAGATGACGCTTTGCTTCTGTTTGAGCACTTTTCCCATCAAGCCAACCAGAATACGCGTTTAGCCAGTGAAGCAGACAGGCAAGCCCTATTGACTTACTCGTGGCCTGGCAATGTTCGTGAACTGCGCAATGTGGCGATCCGGTTTGCACTCGATGAATCGGTCACGGTGGGTGAGATTCTCTCTTCTCGACCGAATACTTTAAGCGAAACCTCCAACGCCGGAATTCCGTTAGCGATTCAGGTCCAGAGCTTTGAACGCAAAGTGATTCATGATGCGCTGGTACGTCACAACGGCAAAATTACCCAAGTGATGCAAGAGCTGGATCTTCCACGGCGCACGCTCAACCAAAAAATGGCGCGCTATGCTTTGAATCGCAGTGACTATGTGAGTGGCGATTGAGACAAATTTGTGGCGGGATAAGCAAAATTTTGCTCACCACAAATTTGCTGCGGTTTGTTTGAATGATCACATTTATTTAACTTTTGAGTCATTAATAAGGGGTATGTGGCCAATATGACCCTGTGTAATGAGCCATTTTTTGCTCATTGCCCTCTTTGTAAATGAGCAAGATTTTGCTCATTTACGTCACTATATGATTTTCTGTCTAAATAATTCAATAACTTACGATTTGGCACTGCTTTTGCTTTTACAGGTTTGATTTAACAAAATAATAACGTGAACAACTCTACATGGAGAGTAAAGATGAAATACAACAAACTGGTGAAAACCCTAGCGGTCGCGATGGCTTCTTTTGGTTTGGTATCGAATGTGGTAGCAGAAGATCGCAGCTACATCCTTGCAACGGCATCGACAGGGGGAACGTATTATCCAGTGGGGGTTGCTTTGGCGACCTTGAGCAAAGTGAAACTGGCACCTAAGCATCACTTCTCTTTGTCAGCGATCAGCTCAGCGGGATCTGGTGAGAACGTTAAGCTGCTGAATGAAAACGAAGCGCAATTTGCCATCCTGCAGGGGTTGTACGGCGCTTGGGCTTGGTCGGGTCAAGGTCCTTATGAGAAAAGTGGTCGCCAAGAAGGGCTACGCTCTGTGTCTATGCTTTGGCAAAACGTTGAGCACTTCATTGTCCGTTCAGACCTTGTGGAAAGTGGGACGGTAAGCGATCTGAACAATCTAGATGGCAAGAAGTTTTCCATCGGTAAGAAGAACTCAGGGACAGAGAACTCTGGTCGTCAAATCATGAAAGGCTTAGAGGTCGACCCAGACAAGTTTAATCTTGCCTACATGGGCTATGGCGGTAGTGCGAGTGCACTGCAAAATGGCACCATTGATGGCATGAACACGCCAGCGGGTGTTCCTGTCGGAGCGGTAACTCAAGCATTTGCCGCACTGGGTGATGATATCCAAATCCTATCGTTTACCGATCAGCAGATCAAAATGGCGAATGGCAAATACAACCTTTGGACGAAATATGAAATCCCAGCCAACACCTACCCGGGTGTCGACAAGCCGATCACAACCATTGCTCAACCTAACTTCTTAGCGGTTCGACAAGACATTTCTGAAGAAGATGTTTACCAACTAACCAAAACAATTTACGAAAACCTACCATTCCTACAAGGCATTCATAAAGCAACAAAAGCGATGGCGATTGAAAAAGCGATCGCGGGTTTGCCACTACCTCTTCATCCGGGAGCTGCTCGTTACTACAAAGAAGTGGGTGTCGAGATTCCGTCTGAACTATTGATCAACTGATCACCTGATAACGCGCACCCGATGAGCGGTGCGCGCTTCAATTATTATTTGTTTTGCTCTACTGAGAAGTTGGAGTGCGTTGGAGTGGATTATGAGCGATTCGATGCAAGAGGAATTGCAAAAATTTGAGTTACCTACCCGAACGGATTTTCCGTGGGTGGGCAAAGTCATTACCGCGTTTGGTGTGGTGCTATCGCTGTTACATATTTGGTTCAATACCTTGTCGACCTTACCCGAGTTATGGATTTCAGCCACGCACTTTGCGGGTTTTGCTGTGATTTGTGCGCTGTGGTACCCAGCCCATATTTCGCTAAAAAAGAGTAAGTTCGCGCTTGGGGTCGATGTGCTGATTGCGATAGCGGCGCTTGCTTGTCTGGTGTACATCCCATTTGCGGAAGATGCGCTGTATGAGCGAGGAGTTAAGTTTGTCGCCAGTGATTGGTTTTTTGCCATTCTTGCTATTGCCATTGTTATCGAATTGATTCGCCGAACCATGGGTTGGTTTATTCCCATGCTGATCTTGGTGTGTTTAAGCTACGTGGTGGTGTGGGGACAGTGGGCAACTGGCATTTTCCATTTCCCGGGTTTAAGCCTTGAAACATTGCTGTACCGCAGCTTTTACTCTTCTGAAGGTATGTTTGGTTCGATCTCTCGGATCAGCTGGACCTTCGTTTTCATGTTCATCTTGTTCGGCGCCTTCTTAGTGCGTTCAGGGGTGGGCGATTACATTATTGATGTTGCACGAGCGGCCGCGGGTAAAATCATTGGTGGCCCTGGGTTTATCGCCGTGATCGGCTCTGGTTTAATGGGGTCTGTCTCTGGCTCGAGTGTCGCGAACACTGTGTCTACTGGCGTTATTAGTATCCCCTTGATGCAAAAAGCGGGTTTCCCATCTCGATTTGCTGCTGGAGTTGAAGCCGCTGCATCCACTGGTGGGCAACTGATGCCTCCTGTTATGGGGGCGGGTGCCTTCATTATGGCCTCGTATACGCAGATTCCTTATGTCGACATCATCGCGGTGTCGTTTATTCCTGCGCTGATTTACTTCTTATCCGTAGCGTTTTTTGTCCGTATCGAAGCAAAGCGCAGCGGTGTACAAAAAGTAACGACGAGCGATGAGTCTCTGTTTAAGGTGCTGATTTCCGGTTGGCACAATCTGATTCCATTGGCTGTGTTAGTTACCTTGTTGGTGCAAGGCTTCACGCCCACCTATGCAGCTGGGCTGTCTATCATTTCAGTGGTTGTCGCGTCGTGGTTTTCCAAAAATCACAAAATGGGCCCTAGAGCGATCATCGAAGCGCTTTCCCAAGGGGCGAAAAACATGGCCACGACGGCGGTGTTACTGGTGGGAATTGGCTTGGTGATTAACGTTATCAGCACCACGGGGATCGGAAACACCTTCTCGCTTATGATTGATGGCTGGGCGAATGGTGATTTGTTTACCATGATCGTGTTGATTGCACTTGCTTCATTGGTACTCGGTATGGGGCTTCCTGTTACCGCAGCGTATATTGTGCTGGGTACGCTTTCTGCTCCAGCGTTGTACAAGTTGCTGGCTGAGAACCAGCTACTTGATCTGCTAGTGACTGGTCAACTGCCTGAACAAGCAAAAGCGATCTTTATGCTTGCCGCGCCTGATAAGCTGGCGCTCTTGAGTGCACCCATGACCCTTGAAACGGCAAAAGAGATGATTGCGCTAGTCCCTGCCGATTTCATGGAAACTCTGCTAGAGCAAAGCCTTGGTTTAGAAGCGGTTGGCCTAGCGCTGCTGTCGGCCCACTTAATCATTTTCTGGCTCTCTCAAGACAGTAACGTGACGCCGCCAGTATGTTTGACCGCGTTTGCGGCGGCGACGATCGCTAAAACGCCACCAATGCGCACAGGTTTAATGGCATGGAAAATTGCCAAAGGGCTTTACTTGGTGCCTTTGTTGATTGCGTATACCGGATTGGTCAGCTGGGATGTGACGTCAGTACTTGTCACGGGTGTGTTTGCCATTGTCGGGACTTACGCTTTTATCGGCGCAATCGAAGGATACCTAGAGGGAGAACTCAATATGCTGGTTCGTATTGGGTTAGTTGCGATTGGTTTGGCGCTCGTTTGGCCTGATGTACCGATCTGGATTCGCTTAGTGTTAAGTGGTGTGTTCATTGCGATTTTCCTTCACAGTGGTCGCCAATCTTCGACATTGAGCGTGAAGGGACCAGCGGACAAGGTGGCCAATTAACATGAGTATGGAACGAGTGTACGACTATGTGGTTGTAGGTGGCGGGATCGTCGGTGTGTCTACCGCTTGGCAACTCAAACAAGCCCAGCCTGATAAAACCATCCTATTGATTGAAAAAGAGTCGGGATTTGCCCATCACCAAACAGGGCATAACAGCGGTGTTATTCACGCGGGTGTCTATTATCAACCGGGAAGCCTCAAAGCTGAGTTTTGTAAACGAGGGGTAGAGCGAACAGTCGATTTCTGCCGTCAACACAATATAGCGGTCGAGAACTGCGGTAAATTGTTGGTCGCCACAAATGATGTTGAGCTGCAACGGATGCACACCCTCTACCAACGCTGTGATGAGAATGGGATTGAGGTTGAGCTGTTGGACCAAGCTCAGTTAAGTTTGGCTGAGCCGAATATCACAGGGCTTGGCGCCATTTACGTTAAATCGACCAGCATAGTGGATTACAAACAAGTCACCGCTCAGATGGCCAAGGCGTTTGTCGAACTCGGTGGAGAGGTGCAACTTGAATCGGAAGTGATTGCGGCTCAAGAGAGCAGTGATGACATCTATCTCACTTGTATGAGCAAAGGCGAAAGTTCGGTGGTGGTGGGTAAGTTCTTAATCACGTGTTCAGGTCTGATGGCCGATCGAATGACCAAGATGCTATCTATTGAGACTGACTTTCAAATCGTGCCTTATCGCGGGGAGTATTATCGACTTGATTCCAAGCATAATGGCATAGTGAACCATCTTATATACCCCATTCCTGACCCTGATTTACCATTTCTGGGCGTGCACCTCACCAGAATGATTGATGGTTCGGTGACGGTGGGGCCTAATGCCGTTCAGGGTTGGAAGCGGGAAGGGTATGGGGTGGTCAATTTTAGCCTCAAAGACACTATGCAGATGCTGCGTTTCAGTGGTTTTTGGAGAGTGACGGCGAAACACCTCAAAACTGGGCTGGTGGAATTTAAAAACTCATGGTGGAAGCCTGGTTACTTGAAGTTGGTTAATAAATATTGTCCTAAGATAGAACTTGCAGATTTAAAGCCTTATCCTGCCGGCATTCGCGCTCAGGCGGTGATGAAAGACGGTACGCTCGTTCATGACTTTCTGTTTGCCGAAAGCCCTCGCAGTTTGCATGTTTGCAACGCACCATCTCCTGCTGCGACTTCAGCGATGCCTATTGGTGAATACATTTGCCAAAAGGTCATCGCGAAAGTGGAGTAAGTGATCGTCGGGTTAAGGGGTTGGAATGGTGTTAAAGGTTGCGTCAAATACGCTTCTATCGCCTTCTGACAACTTAGCCTGATAATTAACTGCTTGCTGGTAGTGCTCTGCGGCTTGCGCTTTGTGATCGGATATAGATAACGCATGGCTTAACACCACGTTGGTGAATGCTTGAATCCAGTCTGCCCCTTCACCGTCAAAATGTTCAAACGCGCTTTGGGCAAATGACAGGCTCAGCGTTGACCCACTGATGCAAAGCGCTCTTGCAACGGCGAGTTCAGCAAGATGAATGTTGTCTGCCGTGCCTACGCTTGACCAATGATAGAGCGACGAAAATGCAACCGTGAGTAATCGTTGCTGCTCTTGTGTTGTACTGGCTTTTTCAGACAAGCTCCAAAATTCGTTGTTACATTCGATAGCGAAGTAGCGGTTTAGGCGAGTAATTTCATCCTGTGTCGGTTTTGCCATGAGACATCCTTTTGTTATTTTTGGATTGATAGATATAGGCCGATTTCCCATCGTATCTATCGCCAACGAAAAGGCACGATTTCAGAATAAGCTCTTGGAAGCACTCTAGGTTTTTTAGGCCAGAAGGTTGCCAATGGGTGGAAATGGTTGGAAAGAAAAAGCCCGAGCATCTATTTGCTCGGGCTTGTTTTTGAACGAGTGAGTTAAGCTTGAATTAAATCTGCGGCTTTCTTCATTGCTTCTTTGGTTGAGCACTCAACCACGTTCGCGTTAGCAAAGCGCTGTGCGTCTTTGACTTGAATGTCGTGAGCGAGAATTACCAGTTTCGCGTTTGCAACATCTAGGTCAGTGATGCGGTTCTGGATACCGTTTTGACCTTGAGTTTCTACTTTGATTTTCAGACCCGCAGCTACACCTGCTTTCTCTAGTGCTTTCGCTGCCATGAATGTATGTGCTACGCCAGATGGGCAACATGTTACCGCTACTACGTCGTACTCGCCTTCGCCTGCTGCTGGAGCCGCTTGAGCTGGTGCAGGTGCTGCTTCTGCGATTTCGTCTTCTGCTTCTTCTTCAGCCACTGGTTTCCAGAAGCCTACGATAACTGCTGTTGTTAGTGAGCCTAGTGCGATACCCACAACGTACATTGGTATGTTGCTTGATACTGGCGCCGTGATTAGACCACCCCATGGTGCATGTAGTAGAACGTCTGTTAGGAAGCCGAATACACAGCCCACGATACCACCGGCAACGATTGAAGGAAGTACGCGCATTGGGTCATTCGCTGCGAATGGAATCGCGCCTTCAGAGATACCGATAGAGCCCATGATTGCTGCCGCTTTACCTGCTTCTTGCTCTTGCTTAGTGAACTTCTTCTTGAATAGGAAGGTTGCTAGTGCCATGCCTAGAGGAGGCGTACAGATTGCGATACCAACACCACCCATTAGCCATGGTTGAGTGTCTACTTGAGTTTGAGCAAATAAGGTTGCTACTTTGTTGATAGGGCCGCCCATATCGAACGCCGTCATACCACCAAGAATCGTACCTAGAACTACTTTAGACGCGCCAGCCATTGAAGCTAGGAACTCGTTCATAGACGCCATGAACAGTTTGATTGGCTCACCGATACCCCATAAAACGATACCAGCGGAGATAAGCGTACCGATAAGTGGGTAGACGAAATAAGCGCCAAGTGCCGTCATGTTAGCAGAAAGAGGGATTTTCTTAAGTTGGAAAACCACGCCACCAGCAATGAAACCTGCCACGATACAGCCTAAGAAGCCGCCGCCCATATCCGCCATGATGCCAGAAGAGATCATCGCTGGCGCAAGCGCTGGTTTATCTGCAATTGAGTAACCAATGAAGCCACCCAAAATAATTGGGAACAGCACCAGACCTTTAATACCGATATTAGAAATATCAGCCAATAAACCGTCTGCGGGAACCGCACCTTTACCTGATGCCATTACCGCTAGTGCCAGAAGTACACCACCCGCAACAATAAATGGAAGCATATGAGAAGTACCGAATAAAAGGTGTCCTTTCATGGTGCTGAGTAGTTTTTTAAAATCGCTATTGTTAGTAGCTTGAGCTGTTAGGGTACTCATAATTACTACGCCTTATGAATTGATTAAAATATTAAGGATTTGTTGTTCGTCTTTTGCGTTTTGGACCTCTTCAATAAACTCTTCGCTGAATTTTTCGAATAGTTCTTGAAGAACATAAATATGATGTTCGGCACCGTTATCCGGTGATGCGATCATAAAAAATAGGCTGGGTTTGATGCCGTCTTCATCGCCGTACTCAAGGCCTTCACGCTTAACGCCAACAGCAATGGCAGGGTTAGTGACGGCTTGGCTTTTGGCATGCGGGTAAGCAATGCCATCCATTGAGGTGACGCTTAAGGATTCCCGCGTTTCAATATCATCTAAGAATGCGGATTTGTTATTAATACGCTCGTTATTGAATAACATTTCTGCAAGCTCTTCGAAGGCTTCTTTTTTATTATTTGCTTGCAGGTTGACTTTAATTAAATTGACGTTGGTTAGTTCGGTAATCATTTGTTTTACTCATCAGTGCTTATGCAGTGGAGTTAATTTAATCCTTGCTATCAAACTCGGAAATAGTAAAAAAAATCCAACTACTAGACTTTTGTATCCGGTAATTTTAAGTGTGATAGGCGTCATTTTTAGCCTGTGTTAATGGTCACAAAATAAACGTGAATCACGAAATAGAAAGAGACAAAAAAAAGCCCCGCATAAGCAGGGCAATGAACGAGTGCTGACCTTGGGGGAAGGCAGGAGCACAGTCGTTAACTGTATGCGCGAGCGACTCGACCTGCGCAAGCTATGGTGTATTGCTCAGCGTAAGCAGGAATAAATACCGATTTGCCCTTTTCGATGACGCACTGCTCACCGCAAATGTGCGTTAGGAGCATGGCTTCATCGAGTGGCAGCAGTATTTCAGCGCCTTGTGTCTTAATTTCTCGCCGTTCAGAGTGTTCAATAATCGCGAATTTAAAATCTTCGACCGGAATCGGGTATTCGAGCATACCGTTGTTCTGTGTCGGCTCTAACAGCAGGCTATCGAGTCGCTTTTCGTTAAAGCGAGTGCAAGAGACCAGCTCTTTCACATCCATGTATTTTGGCGTGAGCCCGGCGCGCAGCACATTGTCGGAGTTCGCCATGATCTCAAGCCCAGTACCTTTGATATAGGCATGAGGCGTTTCGGCATCTAAATACATTGCTTGGCCAGGTTTTAAAACGATCACATTGAGGATCAATGGAGCAAATAGACCCACATCGCCCGGGTACTGCTCTTCAAGTTCCACAATCAGGTTAAACAGTGGCGTTGGCGACAGCTTGGCTTTTATGGTCAGCTTCATTAGTGCGACTTCTCTCTGCTCACCTTGCAGTGATAACAAGGCTGAGAAGAAGTTTGCTAAACCATTAGGGCTTTGATCGCCTGACAGATCGTTCACCAGCGAATTGAGCTCAGGAATATCAAGGTAGTTGAAATGGGCAAGGATCTCGTTAATCGGTCTAAAGCCATTCATCGCCGTGTATTCGGTTAACGCGTAAACAAGCTCAGGTTTGTGGTTGGCATCTTTGTAGTTGCGCTGGCTTGCAGAAAGTGGAATACCTTGCTGCTCTTCGCGCTTAAACCCAAACTCCGCCTGATGTTTGTTCGGATGGACTTGAATCGAGAGCGCTTTTTCGGCCGCGAGCACTTTAAACAGGTAAGGTAGTTCACCAAAGCGGCGAGCAATCTTATCACTCAAAAACAGATTAAGGTTTTGACCGATTAGATTAGACAGTTTGGTCTGCTTGGTTCCAGTATCAACCAGTGAGCAACCATTTGGGTGTGCGCCCATCCAGATCTCGGCTTGTGGCTGACCTGACGCGTTTGCGGTGCCAAATAGTTGAGTAAACGAAGATGGGCTGCCCCATGCGTAGTTTTGAATCACGTTTGTCATCGGGTAAAACACACGCTCAAACAACGATTCAGTATTGATAGGTAGTTCAGACATAGAGATCACCATAAAGAGAAAAGTGGCTTGGACGTGTTGCCCAAGCCAATATCAAAGGGAAGAGTTAAGCCGCAGCAGTGGTGTATTTCGCTTTGCGAAGGTTCTTTAAGGTGATGCAAGTTAGAGCGGTTACGCCCGCACCTGCTGCCATACAAACAAGGGCGAGCAGTGGGTAGTTCATTGCACCAAGCAGAGCGACAACTGGGCCGCCGTGAGCAACGCTGTTAGTAATACCGAATGAGAACGCCATCACGGCAGCAACCATAGAGCCTAATACGTTGGCAGGAATTACCGACATAGGATCTTGCGCCGCAAATGGAATCGCACCTTCAGAGATGCCAACTAAGCCCATTGCGCCTGCCGCTTTACCTGCTTCAATTTCAGAAGATTCAAACAGCTCAAACTTACGACCAAGTACCGTTGCCAGAGCCATACCTAATGGAGCGACAGGGATTGCACATGCCATTGCACCCATAAACTGAGTTTGGCCGCTTGCAATCATGCCGACAGAGAATAGGAACGCGACTTTGTTAAATGGACCGCCCATATCAAAGCCAGCCATGCCGCCGAGTACGATACCCAGTAGAACCACGTTGCCTGTGCTCATGCTAGTAAGTAGTGCGGTCAAACTGTCCATCAATCCTGCGATTGGAGCGCCAATAACAAAGATAAACAGACCGGCAATAAACAGTGAGCCTGTGATCGGGGCGATCATGATTGGCACAAGTGGTTGAATGAACTTGTGGTAGTTAATAGAAGTAATGAACTTAACGAAGTAGCCCACTAATAGACCTGCAACGATAGCACCAATAAAGCCTGTTCCAGCTTCAGCGCCATAAAATGATCCGTTGTTGGCAATCCAGCCACCAATCAGACCAGGTGCGAGTGCTGGGCGCTCGGCGATGGCGTAAGCGATGTAACCCGCAAGAATTGGGATCATCAAGGTGAAGGCAACCACGCCGACCTCTAAGATTTGATTCCACATACTGCCTGCAGGAATTGCCATACCCGCTTCCGTTGGTTCACCACCAACTGCTAGAGCAAGAGCAATTAGAAGCCCCCCCGTCACCACGAATGGGATCATGTGTGATACGCCGTTCATCAAGTAACGGTATAGATCAGAACGTGCTTGAGACGCTTTATCAGAGACTGATTGGCCAGTGCTGGTGGCTTCGGCTTGGTAAGCCGGAGCATTCAGCGCTTGCGTAATCAAACCTTGCGCGTCACGAATCGGCGCTTTTACGTTCGTTTTGATGACTCGTTTACCAGCGAAGCGTGCCATATCCACTTGTTTATCACAGGCGACAACAATTGCATCCGCGCGAGCAATCTCTTCTTCGGTAGGGCTGTTTTTCACGCCGATAGAGCCGTTGGTTTCGACTTTGACCTCAAAGCCCATAGCATGTGCGCCTTTTTCTAACGCTTCCGCTGCAAGGTAGGTGTGAGCAACGCCTGCGGGGCAGCCAGTGACGCCAATGATAAAGCCTTTGGTGCTGTCTAAAGGTTGCGCTTGTTCGGTTTGCGGTTTTTGAAGCAGCAACTCAAGTGCTTGCTGGGGGGAGGTTGCATTGATAAAGCGTTCGACAAAGCCATCTTCAATCAGCTTGGATGACAGTTCTGCCAACACTTGAATATGGTGATCATCGCCGCCATCAGGAGAAGCAATCATAAAAAAGAGTGTTGATGGCTGGCCGTCATCTGCGCCGTATTCGATACCTGCTTTGCGAACGCCAATGACGACGGCAGGTTCAAGCACGGCTGCACTTTTGGCGTGCGGGATGGCAATGCCTTCCTCAAAGCCCGTGTTACCCTCAGCTTCGCGTTTTAGAATGTCTGCCAAAAAATCGCTTTTATTGGAAATTCGACCTTGTTGGTATAGCACCTCGACAAGCTCTTCAAACACCTCTTGTTTGGAGGTGGCCTCAAGCTCAAGCTTAATTAGATTTTCATTGATCAATTTGGTGATCATAGTGGACCCCTAGTGCGTTTCTTGTTGTGTTAGGGGTATTTTGAAATCTATCAGCAGTGCTCTGTAGTGAAGAAAAAACGCATTTACTGGAGGATTGTTGCGTTCCTTTTAGAGTGTGATTTCGATCGTTTCAGAGTGGTGATTGGCAAGGGTGTTGACAGTGGTCAGTCTTCCTTAATGCCTTTATTTATGGGAAGGTTGGCAGGCTGCTTAGCGCGAATTCTTGTCGACTTAAGGTTTTTTGAGACTGGAAATTTATTGCTATTACTGGATTTTTGTAACTCAGATCCCGAATTGTGATTTTGCTCAATAGCGCTACTCTTCACTAAAGAGTATACCTAGGCTTCCAGCACGCAGGGTGCAGTTTGAGATAATGCTACGATGGTATTTCATGATTTAATTTCGTCCGTACTTAACGAGCGAGAGCCTTTCCACAACATCTGGTTTGCCGGAGATTTTCATACGCCTCCGGCGTTTAGCTATCAGGTTAACTTTCCGCGTTTAGAACTGGTGCTGGATGGGGAATACGTCAATGAAATGGAAACCCATGAACGTAAAGTGACGAACATTGTCGCGAAAGCGGGCGACGCGATTTTCATCCCGCCCAACTGCTGGAACAAGCCTGACTGGGATACCAATTGCTCGGTATTGAGTATGTTGTTTGGGCGGCGTCAGTTAGGGTTAAGTTTGGTCAGTAAACGCAAGGGAGAAGCGAGCTTTTATGATATACAAAAACACAGCATTCAAACCCGATCAGGCTTTGCCATCGATAATATTTTAGAAGCGCTCAGTTCATTAGCGAGAGAGAACAATAAGAAGCCGATGGATGAGCTATTGCTGCAAGCGCTGTTGCAATACAGCAAAACCATGCTTGATGCACCAATCGAGCAATCACACAGTCGGGTGCAAGATCTCTATCAGGGGATTTGTATCTATATCCAAGAGAACTTCCACCGCCAGATTACCCGAGACAGTATAGCGACACGCTTTAGTATCTCATCCAATCATCTTTCTCGACTGTTTCGCCAGCAAGGACATATGACGTTGGCGGACTATATTACTTGGGTGCGTATTGACCGTGCTAAGTTCATGCTCAAAAAGTACAACTTTAAGCTCAATGAAGTCGCGATGCGCTGTGGTTTTAAAGACGTGAACTACTTCTGCCGCGTGTTTAAAAATCGAACCGGAAGAACCCCAACCGAGTATCGTGGCTCTGTTTAAGTTCAGGACAACAGTTGCGACATGGAGTACATCAGCAGCGCTTGAAGATCGACGCTGCTACGTGTCAGCCTTAGACGTTGAGAAAGTTGATCACAAAGAAGGTTGCGAGTCAGATTGGTTGCGGCAATGATCTGCTCTCTCGTTGGTTTGGCAGGCATCACCAGTGCTATCGCAAGATGCACATTACCCATTTGCGATGCCCAATCAATCGGGGTGTCACTGGCAATGACAGCAATAGCGATATGATCGATATCGTCAAACATGACATGAGGCAGCGCAATTCCCGGAGTGACACAGGTTGATGAGCGCTCTTCTCGTTTAATAAAGGCGAGGAGCAGTTCGTCTGGATGGCCGGGGTGGATTAGCTGGGCGAGTCCTTTTAAGCACTCAAACTTGGTTAACTCAGTATGCGCTTTCGCATAGTGCCATTTGGTTTCACTGGCAGGGCAGAGCTGCGGCAATCGCGTCGCAAGTTCGCTAGAAAACTCATAGTTAATCTTCGAACCAATAAGCGTGTAGTGCTCCGCAATCACATCTTTGAGGACAAAGCAGGCGAGCTCAGCATCCATACCCATTGCGGTAATCTGGCACAGGTCACCCTCGACCAATCCGACCTGTAACATGGCGACCGCTTTGGTAAGGTCGGCGCGACGATCTCGGGTGATGTTAATGATTTGAAGGGTACTTTTGAACTTTTTGGCTAGCACCCGAAGCGGCTGTGCTGCGAGGGCGTTGGCGTCTGAGTTTTCGACTAAGAAGGTCAGCTGGTATTCGTTCATAGGTACCTGTTGTTTTGTTTGAGGTTAAGAGCGACAGTGCAAGAGAAACACTTTGTCGGCATTAACCAGTACATCCTCAATTGACACTCTAATCGCGTTGCAACCTTCAAAGCGAGCTGCTTGGTCAATTTCAATATCAGAGACGATAAGTACTCTATCGGCTTGGGTTATGTCTTGTGGTGTCAGTTGATTTTCAATCCCCATTGCGCCTTGGGTTTCGACTTTGATTTGGACCTGATATTTAGGGGCAGCTTTGATGAGTGCATCTGCTGCCATATAGGTATGTGCAATGCCTGTTGGACAGGCGGTGACAGCGACTATTTTCACGACGTTTCTCAGTTTATAACGTTGCAGACATTAGCACAGCATACGGGGGAATCAGTGATTTGGCATCAGGATTTGAAAGACGCGCTTCACAGTTTGCCTTGGATGTTACAATAATCCAGTTAATGGTGTTTTCGTCCTATATCTAACACCATGGTCGGTGGTTAATCTATGTTCGAGCGCGAATCATTCAAGGCAGAGAAAATGGACATTACGACTCTCATTGAGCCAGACACAATCTGTTTGGATCTAAAGGCAACCACCAAAGAGGGAGTGCTCAAAGAGTTGGTCGATATTCTTGATGCGGCAGGAAAGCTCGCTGATAAGACGCAATTTCTCGACGATATCTGGCAACGCGAACAGATTGGGAATACCGGCTTTGAAGATGGTGTCGCGATCCCTCACGCAAAAAGTGATGCGGTCACAAAACCTGCGATCGCCGTAGGTATCAGTCGAACAGGTATCGATTATGGTGCTGAAGATGGGGAACTGTCAGATGTGTTTTTCATGTTGGCTTCACCGGATGGCGGCGATCATCATCACATTGAAGTGCTCGCCCAGCTCTCAACCAAGCTCATCGAAGAAGAATTTATTGGCCAACTGAAAGCGGCGCAAAATATAGAAGAGGCACGCGCTCTACTCACCGATATTCAACAACCCTCGCATGAATTTTGGGATGAGCCGTCTATACCTCACCCAACACCACTAAGCCCTTGGAAACTCCATCTCGCAAGAGCCAAAGAGCATCTATTGTTTGGCACCTCTCACATGATTCCGTTCATTGTTGCGGGAGGTGTCCTGCTTTCTCTCTCAGTGATGATCTCCGGCCATGGCGCCGTTCCAGAGACAGGAGTACTCGCGGATATCGCCAAAATGGGTATTGCAGGTTTGACTCTGTTTACCGCAGTGCTCGGGGGGTACATCGCGTACTCCATTGCCGACAAGCCTGGATTAGCTCCGGGCATGATTGGTTCTTGGGTAGCAATAGAGCAATACCATACCGGTTTTTTAGGCGCGATTGTGGTGGGATTTTTCGCGGGCATTGTCGTGCGGATGCTAAAGAAGATCCCGTTGCCAGATAGCATGACGTCGCTAGGTTCGATTTTTATCTATCCACTGGTTGGCACGTTTGCGACCTGTGGCTTAGTGATGTGGCTAATTGGTGCACCAATTTCCGCAGCCATGGCGGGGCTCAATGAATGGCTTACTGGTATGGCGGGAGCGAGTAAAGTGATGCTTGGTACGGTATTGGGCGCCATGACGGCGTTTGATATGGGGGGGCCCATTAACAAAGTTGCGACCTTGTTTGCGCAAACTCAGGTCAATACTCAACCGTGGCTGATGGGTGGTGTCGGGATAGCCATTTGTACACCACCTCTGGGTTTAGCATTGGCAACTTTTTTGTCGCCGAAAAAGTTTAAACGGGACGAGCGTGAAGCGGGCAAAGCGGCAGGCATTATGGGCATGATTGGCATCAGTGAAGGTGCGATCCCGTTTGCTGCAGCCGACCCTGCTCGAGTATTACCGGCTATTGTGCTTGGTGGCATAGTCGGTAACGTTGTCGGTTTTATGTTTCATGTGATTAACCATGCCCCGTGGGGAGGCTGGATTGTTCTTCCGGTCGTCGATGGCAAAATTGGCTACATCATTGGAACGCTCGCAGGAGCACTGACTACCGCATTAGTGGTTATTCTCCTAAAGAAAAATGTCCTTGATGAAGAACAAGAGGCGGCACTTGCGCGGGCTTATCACGCGATGGAAGGCGAGGGGGAGGCGGAAATACTTGCTGTCACGTCTTGCCCGTCTGGCGTAGCACACACCTTTTTAGCAGCAAAATCGCTAGAGAAAGCCGCCTACACCATGGGCGTAAAAATCAAAGTCGAGACCCAAGGTGCGAACGGGATAAACAACCGATTGACCGACAAGGACATTCAACATGCCAGGCTGGTGATATTTGCCCACGATGTGGCGATTAAAGAGCCTGAACGCTTCAAAGGGTTAACGGTCATTGATGTACCCACCCGAGATGCGATATTGAACCCACGCGCAGTGCTTTACAGTCGCAAATAGTGTGAATTGCTGGCGTGTTTGCATTGGCTTAATCGCTGACTACTCATCTTACTTAATCATCAGAGAACTCACTGGCGATTTTAATAAAGAGATCTTCCTGTGCGAGAAACGCTTCAATCACTAGCGGATCGAAATGCTGGCCATTGCCTTCCAATATGATGCTTTTTGCCTTGTCATGAGTCATTGCATCTTTATAAACTCTTCTACAGATAAGCGCATCATACACGTCTGCCACCGCCATTAAACGAGCACTGAGCGGAATATCATCGCCTGCATAGCCATTTGGGTAGCCAGAACCGTCCCATTTTTCATGATGTCCGTATGCGATCTCTTTCGCGACGCTGATAAGATCGTTATGCGCCCCAGAAAGCTGCTCCGCACGTTCAAGCGCCTGCAATCCCAAGGTAGTGTGGGATTTCATGATCTCAAACTCCTCTTTGGTCAGCTTTCCAGGTTTAAGTAAGATCGAATCGATGATACCGACTTTGCCAATATCGTGCAGTGGAGCAGCTTTGAAGTAAGTATCGATCTTTTTCGGGGTGAGTAACTCGCGGTACTTTTCATTTTCTGCCAAGTATTCAGCTAGCAGCTTCACGTAATGTTGAGTCCGTAATATGTGATTGCCGGTTTCTGGATCGCGAGTTTCCGCGAGGCTAGCAAGTGCAAACACTACCGCGTCCTGCATTCGGTCGAGTTCACTCGAACGTTTGAGCACTTCCGTTTCTAGATAGCCGTTTTGATCGCGCAAAAAATCTTTGGATCGTTTGTTCTGTAAATGGGTCCTGACTCGAGAGCGAAGAAGCGGAATACTGACAGGTTTGTGGATGTAGTCTGCCGCGCCTAACTCGAACCCCAGTTTTTCGTCCTCTTGCGAATCTTTCCCTGTTAGGAAGACCACTGGGATATGGCGTGTTTTGGGGTTGCTTGTGACAAAGCGAATGACGTCATAGCCGGACATTTCAGGCATCACCACGTCGAGCAAGATCAAATCAACATCGAACTGTTCAAGTACATGCAGAGCCATTTGGCCCGATTTGGCAGCCTTAATCTGGTAGCGACCTGCTAACCCTTGCGCCATAAAGGCGAGGTTATCTGGGGAGTCATCCACCAATAAGACGGTGCAATCATCTAATTTTTCAATCGGCATCTCGTGATCTCATGCAAAGTTTTTAAGCATCTTGTTAAGTACTTACTAAACTATAGTCAAGTAGTGCTGAAAATCACCTTAACTCATTAGTATTAGAAGATGTCGATGCCATCAATCCGAATTTTATTTGCCGTACTGTTTTTGGCGATGGGCCTATGCTCTGTCGCCATGTTTGCCGTATCGGTAAAGCTGTCCGATTTGCATGTTGATAGTCGCAATCACCAGAAGCAGCTTCATTTGTTTTATCGACTTTCGCATGAGCTCAAGCAAAGCTCTGACAATTTGACCAAATTTGCGCGTGCATACAGCGTGACCGGTGATGAGCGTTGGGAAACCTTGTTCAATCGAGTTTTAAGTGTGCGGGCTGGCCAAGCTCCCATACCTGAGGGTAACGAATATGAGTACTGGGATGTGGTCGCTAATGCGGAGCTCGATTTAACCATCTTGACCCTAGGCAGCAGTAAACCGCTGTTAGATCGAATTAGAGATTCAGGGATCAGCGCGGTCGAGTTTTTTGAGCTCAAAAATGCGCTGGCGCTGTCAGATTCTTTAGTTCAGCTCGAACGCGAAGCATTTCTGGCTATTAAGGGGTATCAGCAAGTTGAGGATGGAAAATTGGTTTACACCGGGGAGCCCGATCTCGAAAAGGCGCAATCACTGCTTTATGGCGACGAGTACTTCGCCGAGAAAGAAAGGATTATGAAAGCCATCGCCTCGGCAAATAAGTCGATTCTTGACCGGATTGAAGGACAAATCGCTGAGGCAAACCTTCTTGCTGACAAGTATGAAGCGATCAAGCGCGCCATATTGGGCATCCTCTTGCTCTCCATTGCAGTCTCGTTTTTGTTGCTTTGGCGACTCTACATTAGCCCGCTAAGTCAATTGCTGAGTACGGTTGTTGGTCAAGTGAAACGGAAAGACTACGCATTTACGATTACCCAAACTGCCTATGCGGAACTGCAAAAATTTATCGATAGCTTGAATGTGGTGTTCCATCACATATCCGAGCAATTGAGCCACAATACCTTGGTCAAAGATTTCAATATTGTTTTGCGTACCAGTCAATCTACGCAAGCCCTAGCACGAGAGGTGACTCAATTCCTCCTCCACCAATTTCCTGTTCAGCAGATTGGGATCTATATCCACCAAGATGACGAGTTAACGCGCATTGCAGGCGTCGGTTTTGGTGAAGGAAGTGCCAATGTTATTCGAGATGATTCTTCAACTGAAATGAGTGTTTTGTTATCAGGGGAGCCGTATAGCATGAAGTCTCTGAAAGGCAAATACGCTATGCAGGTGAATGGTGCCTCGTTGGAGTTAAACGAGATCTACTACTTCCCACTTTGCGTCAATGGTAAGCCAGTGGCGCTTCTTGAACTTGGCACAGTTGATGTTTTAACTCCGCAGCAATACCAATGGCTGATTCAAATGCTCGATGATTTGTCTGTCAGTATTCAATTGAGCCAAAACGTGGAGTTGCAAAGAAAAGCAGAGAAAAAAGTGCTTGAGCAGTCCCAGCTCAATCAAGAGATTTTGAATGCGACACCAAACCCAATGTATTGCTTATCGCCTCACGGCAAATATCTCACCGTAAACGCGAAATTTTGTGAAATGTTTGGTTTGAAGATGCAAGAGATCGTTGGCAGAACGCCTAATGAGGTGTTCAATGCCAGTACTGGTCAAGTGTTTACGACTGTTCACCAAGAGCTTCGTCAAACAAAAGGCAGTCGAAACTACGAGCTTTCTCTTTGTGATGGCAGTAGTCAAAATCGCGAAATGCTGGTGTATGAAGCATCTTTCAGCAATGGGGATGGCGAAATTTCTGGCATTGTCGGTATTCTACTCGACTTGACAGAGCGCAAGCAGTTTGAAAATGAGTTGCGAGAAGCGAAAGAACTGGCCGATGCCATGAGCCAAGCGAAAGGGGATTTCTTGGCCAATATGAGTCACGAGATACGTACGCCAATGAACGCCATCCTTGGCATGGCGCATTTAGCACTCAATACAGAACTTGATCCCTCACAGAAAAAATACCTCACGCGGATTAATGAATCGGCCAAGAACCTGCTCGGAATTATCAACGACATTCTTGATTTTTCTAAAATTGAAGCCGGTAAGCTCACCGTCGAGTCAATCGACTTCAGTCTTGATGAAGTATTCGACAATCTTGTCAATGTTGTTTCCTACAAAGCGCATGAGAAAGGGGTTGAGTTCTTGCTCAATATTGACCCTAAAGTGCCGATCGGCTTGGTGGGAGACCCACTTCGTTTAGGTCAGGTATTGGTTAATTTGTGCAGTAATGCGGTGAAGTTTACCGAAAAAGGCGAAATCATTGTCTCTGCTTTGGTCGAGCAATTGGATGAGAATCGAGCAACGATCCGATTCTCAGTGAAAGATACCGGAATTGGCATCGCGAAAGAGAAAATTGAGCATCTATTTAGAGCATTTTCTCAAGCAGACAGCAGCATTACGCGACAATTTGGTGGAACAGGGCTTGGGCTGAGCATCAGCAAACAGCTTGTCGAGCTTATGGGTGGCGAGCTTGTGGTGTCGAGTTCAGAAGGTACTGGGTCGGTATTCAGTTTCACCATCGATTGTGGTCTGCAAGAAGCCAAAATGCGTGACCTTTCTGAGCCAGTAAGTGCGCTCGCGGGTAAACGTGCGCTAATCGTTGATGACAATGATTCTGCACGCAGTATTTTGCGAACGTTGCTCACCGCCATGCACTTTGATGCCAAGGCAGTCAGCAATGCTTACGAAGCGCTCGACGAGCTTAAAGAACGTGCCTACGACATGCTCTTTGTTGATTGGACTATGCCGGGTATGAATGGCCTAGAGCTGCTGCAAAAGGCCCACGATGAGCGCCTCCTACCTGATTGTAAAGTCTTCCTTGTTACCGCATATGGGCGTGAGCTTTCATTGACCGAGCAGAGCAGCAAACTTATCGATGCGCTTATCGTTAAGCCGGTCAATCCATCCAACTTGCTTGACGCTGTAATGGACAGTTTTGGTATTGAGCACGTTACCAGCAAGGTCACTCCTTCTGACAATATTCGACCACGATTCGAGAAACAGACCGTGTTACTTGTCGAAGATAACGAAGTCAATCAAGAAGTGGCACTCGGATTATTGAGTGATACAAACCTAGACGTTTTGGTCGCTAATCACGGCCAAGAAGCGATAAAAATGCTTAGCCATCATAAGGTCAGTTTAGTGCTGATGGATATGCAAATGCCGGTGATGGATGGCATAACAGCGTGTCAAGAAATTCGCAAAAAAGACGAATGGCAAGAACTGCCGATTGTCGCGATGACGGCCAATGCCATGCAAAGTGATGTCGAACGCTGCATCAACGCCGGAATGAATGGCCACATAGCGAAGCCAATCAATGTCGCTAACCTTTACCAAACGTTGCAGCAATATTTACCGCTTGAGGGCGAGCAGCCGCCAAGCGTATCTCCACCTCAAGACAAAGAGTCTTCGATTGAATCCTACCCAGAGCTCACAGGGGTGGATGTTGCCCAAGCGATCTTCGACACGGGTGGTAACGCCGACTCATATTTCTCCATATTGGAACGCTTTTTAGATGCTCAAAAAATAGACACTCACTCGCTGCGAGCGATCATTGCCAAAGAAGATTGGGAAGGCGCCGAACGAATGGCGCATACCCTGAAGGGAGCCTCAGCAAACTTAGGGATTCATGATTTGACCGACTTAGCGATAAGAATTGAAAAACGAGTGAAAGCGTGTGATGGCAGTGCCATTGAAGTGGTAGATCAAGCTCAGCAAATGGTTCTTATGCTCAGAGGGCAAATGCAAGCGTGGCGCGGTAAACACACCACGTCTGATCAACCGTCATGTGATGAGATGAAATCAATGTACCTGAGCTTGGTGGATAAAGTTGAGAATTATGATGTGACAGCATTGGATATTATCAATCAGGCTAAACATTGTGATTTATGGAATGACAAAGAGAAACAACAGCTTATCGAACTCATAGAGAACTTTGAGTTTGAGCAGGCAAAACAATTACTAGATAAGCTACCACAGCCAGAATGAAGTAGGCACACCGAGTAGCTCCAAGATAAATAGACAACGTTAGGCGGTTTTCTTTAAGGATAGGGGAAACGATATGAATATTAACAACACTATGAAATTGGTGTTTGTTGTAATAGGCCTCGGTATCATCATCAGTGTGGTTACGGTGTTACAGCTCAATGGTCTACTGCAGCAAGTGGATACAATGGCTAAGGTGCGGTATCAATCGTATCAAGCAGCGGATGAGCTCAGACAGAGTTCGGATGACTTAACACGTCTGGGTAGGACTTACGTACTGACCGGCGATGAGACCTACGAAAAAATGTACATGGACATCCTCGCGATTCGAAATGGGGATAAGCCAAGACCACAAAACTATCACACCATCTACTGGGATTTAGTTCTAAATTACGGTGAAAAGCCCAAGCCGGATGGCAAGCGAGTCTCGCTTCAAGCCATGATGGAAGCACTCGGCTTCTCTGATAAAGAGTTTCGGTTGCTGAAAGAAGCGCAAGGTAACTCTGATGCTTTGGTGAACATGGAAGTCAGAGCGATGAATGCGGTAAAAGGGCTCTATCCTGACGCCAGCGGCAACTACACCAAGCGAGGCGAGCCCGATTTAGCGATGGCAGCGCAGTTGCTCCATAGTAAGCAATACCATCAAGAGAAAGCTAAAATCATGGCACCGATTGATGAGTTTTTTACCGCTCTAGAAGCGCGGACCTCTTCTCAGTTCAACAACGCGGCTCAAGATGTGAGAACAACCGTGTTGATCGGTAACATCTCTTTGATTGCTGTGTTTGTTATTGCGATTGTGGGGTATGTCATTGTCAATCGCAAAGTAGTAAAACCGATTGATGATATGGCGAAAGTCCTCAAGCAAGTTGATATGGATTCCGATCTGACCTTGCGGGTTGAAGATGGAAGCCGAAATGAACTCGGCGTGATTGGCACGACCATCAATAAAGTACTCGTTAGTTACGCCACGACAATCACTAAGATAAACCAAGTGAATTCGACCATTTCTCAGATTTCCGAAGCGATCCAAGGCATCACCCAGCGCAACATCACTATGGCGAACCAGCAGAACCAAGAGATGGAAATGGCCGCCACAGCAATGGAAGAGATGACAGCGGCGCTTTCGAATGTTGCACAAAGCACCAATATGGCGGAAGAGTATGCGGGCAGCGCAGAAAAAGAAGCCTCCACCAGTAAGCAAGTGTTTGATAAAACCACCTCAGAGTTTGGACAGCTTGAGGGCGAGTTCCTCAACACCGCAGAGATCATTCAACAATTGGCTGAAGAATCGAACAATGTTGGTAACGTGTTGGATGTGATTAAAGCCATTGCCGAACAAACGAATTTGTTGGCGCTGAATGCAGCGATAGAGGCAGCCCGTGCGGGTGAACAAGGTCGAGGGTTCGCTGTAGTTGCTGATGAAGTTCGTTCCTTAGCGCAAAGAACCCAAGATTCGACGGGTGAGATTGAAGGCATTATTCAAACGCTGCAAGAAAAAGCGAAGCAGTCGACGGTGACGATTCAAAGCAGCTCGGAAAAAATGCAGTCGACGCGAGAAAATATGGGCGTCGCGAATGATGCACTTGGCACCATCCAAGGCTCTGCAATTGAAATTCATAAACTGAATACGTCAATCGCCGCAGCGACTGAAGAGCAATTGACGGTCAGTGATGAGATCTCAGGTAACCTATCTAATATCAAGAACTTGTCATCGGATATGAATGAGGCCATCAATCAGCTGGAACCGATTGTTCTCGATCTAAAACGCAATGTCGACGATTTAAATGGTGCGATTCACCATATTCGTACTTAGCGTTTATTGCCTGGCTCGGTTTGCTGTGGGGTGTAAGGTTCCCACAGTAAACTGCCATTGGTTTCAAACTTGTTGGCGACTTGGCAGATTAGATAGTGCTCACCAACTTGCAAAATAGCGCCAAGTGAGTAGGTCTGGTCTTGATAGTAGCAGACCCGTTTACCTACTTGGCTGGCATCAACGCCGATGCCAATAACCGCTTTAGTGGCATCGGACTGGCTCGGTAGCCCCACCACTTTTTCTGCTTGCGCACCACTCGCGACACACAGCAGCAGACCAAGCATGCAAATTTTTGATTTCATGGCTTTACCACTCCTCATGCTGTGAGAAGACTCCGTATTTTCGCTCGTATCGCGGCAGCATACTCTCGTTGCCAAGTAGCCCACCTTGATGAACGTAAATCAGTTTCTTGTCGAGATTCTCTTGATACCAATAGTGTAGACTTTGCCACATCATCGGATCGTATAGCAGGTCAAACTCGATGTGGGTTTGCTGCTTTAGTTCATGCCAGATTTCATAATCTCGTTGGTACAACTTACCAAAGTGGTGCTTAAACGGAAGCTCCAAAATGGTCGGAAAACTGGTTTCACCGAGATCCACAAATTGCTGCTTAAGATATTGCTTACCGCCGACGCAAGGGCAAGTAATCACTTCTATGCCATGAGCTGCCAAATGTTTGTGAAGGTAGAGCGCAGTGGTGCCCGTCCCGGAGGGGAGTGCAACAACAAACTTTTGCCCGGCTTGAAACCGAGTCCAAGAAAGGATCTCTCGTGCTAACTGAGCGATGCCATGTTCAGCCTGCGCGAAACGCCCACCTTCTGGGACGACAAGGCAATGCTCATCTGGTTGACGAACCTGCTTAATGTAAGTTTCAGGATGAAGATCAGACTGGCCAGTAACATGAATATTCGCACCAAGTTCAAGTGCTGCGCGATAGTTTCCGCGCGGGTGCTCGGCGAGCCATTGCGGCATATGGTCGACGTAGAATTCAAACTGCCAACCTTTGATTGCGCAAAGCGCCGACAAGGAGTACATCGCATTCGACTGTGCGCTTCCATAGCTGATGAGTGTCTTTATCTGCTCATGCGGTTGTTCAAGTAGCGCCATAAACTTTCGCGCTTTGTTTCCTGAAAAGTGGCTGTGCAGCTGGTCATCTCGCTTTAGATAAAACTCGATATCGTCAAATTGGTGTTGGGTTATTGGGGTGTCAGCTAATTTCATAAACCGAAGCCGTCGAGGGTAAGCGGCCTGCTATTTTAGCTAAATCGGGCTAGTGGACCAAATGATCCTAATCATGAAGATAAAAAAAGCCCAGAGCAATAGTGCTCTGGGCGGATACAAACATAGGAGTTAATAAGAAAAAGCAGCGTAAATTAGTAGCTTCAGTAAGAAAACAAGTTCGACGGCCTGTCAACTTAGGAAATGCTCTGCTAACTACAATTAATCAGACTGGCGTAATTCAAAACAGTTCAATAAAAAACGGAAAAATTTTAATTTTTTTCTTTCAGCGGTTTAGTTGCTTGAAAAATGTTCTGGTCGGACCAATGCGCAAAAATGTGATGTTAACAGCTTGTTGATTATTTGTGTCAGGTGTATATTTCAAACAGTTGTTTAATACGAGTGATTGAAATGGCAGGCAGAAACAGTACCAAAGAAAAAATCCTTGATGTCGCCGAAGCGCTTTTTGCAGAGCACGGGTTTAATGATACTTCTCTACGTACGATAACCAGTAAAGCAGGGGTTAACCTTGCTTCGGTGAACTACCATTTCGGAGATAAGAAAACGTTAGTTCGAGCAGTACTTAATCGATACCTAGAAGCGTTTATGCCAGCGGTGCAGGATGCGCTGATTACGCTGAATTTGAACGATCACTATGAAATGTCGGATGTGTTTGAGTCGCTCAGAGCACCGCTGCGCAACTTAAATGATGTCAGACCGAATGGGACAAGCCGTTTTATGTTGCTGATCGGCCGCGGGTACACCGATGTTCAAGGTCACTTACGCTGGTTTATTACCACCCGTTATCAAGACACCTTGTCTCTATTTACTGACTCAGTGATGAAAGCCAACCCTAAATTGACTCAAGAAGATTTGTTTTGGCGGCTGCATTTTACGCTCGGAACTTGCGTTTTCACCATGGCTTCGAGCCAAGCTCTGCTTGAAATCGCAGAAAATGATTATGGCAAATCGATGGATGCAAAATCGGTTGTCGACCAACTTATTCCATTTTTAGCAGCAGGCGTCGCTGCGGAATAACGCACTAAAACTCTACAAATACATATAAGAAAAATATTGGAACACCTACAGTGAACAAAAGGATCGGATTATGAGCTCTCTAAGACAAAAATGGATCAGTGACCCAGCTTTCAAAATGTTTAAGAAAGTGCTACCTCCACTATCCAGCACCGAAAAGGAAGCAATGGAAGCGGGTAGTGTTTGGTGGGATGGAGAGTTGTTCTCTGGTCGTCCTGATTTCACCAAACTGCACCAATACCCAACACCAACGTTGACCGCAGAAGAGCAGTCGTTCATGGACAATGAACTGGAAACACTGCTGGCAATGTTGGATGACCATAAAATCGTGAAAGAAGATCGCGACTTACCGCCAGAGGTATGGGAATACCTGCGTAAAGAACGTTTCTTTTCACTGATCATTTCCAAAGAATACGGTGGGCGTGAGTTCTCATCATTGGCGAACTCGACCATCGTCTCGCGTATAGCAACGCGCAGTATCAGTACTGCGGTTTCGGTGATGGTACCGAACTCGCTCGGCCCAGGTGAACTTCTTTCGCACTATGGTACCCAAGAGCAGAAAGACTACTGGCTACCGCGTTTAGCAGACGGGACTGACATTCCTTGTTTTGCCTTGACGGGGCCGGAAGCTGGCTCAGATGCAGGCGGTATCCCAGACGAAGGCATTGTGTGTTACGGCGAGCATGAAGGCGAAGAAGTCCTTGGTATTCGTTTGAACTGGAACAAGCGTTACATCACGCTAGCACCTGTTGCGACGGTTCTTGGTCTTGCATTTAAAATGTACGACCCTGACGGTTTGATGGGCGAGAAGAAAGAGCTAGGCATTACTTGTGCGTTGATTCCAGCAGATCATACCGGTGTGGAAATCGGTGAGCGACATGACCCACTAGGTCTCGCGTTCATGAATGGTCCAACGCGTGGTAACGATGTGTTCATCCCAATGGAATGGTTAATCGGTGGCCAAGAATACGCAGGTAAAGGTTGGCGTATGCTGGTGGAGTGTCTTTCAGCAGGTCGTGGTATTTCACTGCCGGCGCTAGGCACGGCAATGGGCCACTTAACAGCACGTACAACGGGTGCTTATGCTTATGTTCGCAAACAGTTCGGTATGTCGATTGGTAAGTTTGAAGGCGTGGCTGAATCGCTTGGTCGTATCGGTGGATTAACGTATCTGCTCGAAGCGAGCCGCACATTAACGACAACGTCGCTCGACCTGAAAGAAAAACCAGGCATTGTCACCGCAATTGCCAAATACCACATGACCGAAATGGCGAGAACGATCCTTAATGACTCGATGGATATCCACTCCGGTCGCGCTATTCAAGATGGACCAATGAACTACTTGGCAGCGCCTTACCTCGGTATCCCAGTTGCTATCACGGTCGAAGGGGCAAACATTCTGACCCGTAACCTGATGATCTTTGGTCAGGGCGCGACACGCTGTCATCCATACGTCCTTAAGGAGATGGAAGCGGCGGCAAATCCAGATGAGAAGCAGGGCGCGAAAGAGTTTGATGATCTGCTGTTTAAGCACATTGGTCACGCAATGAAGAACACCTTCGGTGCATTTGGTGCAGCATTGACGGGCTCTCGCTTTATCAAAGCGAGCATGAGCGGTCCAACTCAGACGTACTACAAAGAGATGACTCGCCTAAGCCGTGCTTTAGCGGTGAGTGCAGATATCGCGATGGCAACTTTGGGTGGCGATCTGAAACGTAAAGAGATGATCTCAGCTCGTTTAGGTGATGTGCTTGCTTACCTGTACATGGCATCAGCGGCACTGAAGAAGTATGAAGACGAAGGGCGTCAGCAACAAGACTTAGACTATGTTCACTACGCAGTGCAGCACTGTTTGTTCCATGCTGCTCAGTCACTTCAAGAAGCGTTTACTAACTACCCACAGAAAGCGGTCGGTCGCCTATTGAAAGTGTTGGTATTCCCACTTGGTAATCACTATCAGAAACCAAGCGATACCCTAACTGTCAAATTGGCGGAAAGCTTAATGACTCCGGGCGCGCACCGTGACCGTCTGACTCATCTTTGCTACATCGGTGCGGATGAAAACGACAGCGTAGGCTTAATGGAAAATGCTTTCTTGGCTATGTATGGCGTGAAGAGCTTGGAGCGTAAACTGATGCGAGCTGCCAAAGAGGGTAAAGTCGCGCGTAAAGGGTTGCTGAAAGACCGCTTGGCTCAAGCTTTGGAAGCAAATGTCCTAACGCAAGAGGAAGTGGATCAAATTGTCGAAGCGGACAAACTGCGCTACAAAGCGATTCAAGTTGACCACTTTAGCCATAATTTCAGCGAAGTTCGCACGCATGGTGAGCAAAAAAAGCGTAAAGCGAAGCTAGATAGCGCAGCGTAATATCGCGATTTTTGGTCAAAACTGTGCTTAACCAGCACACCAATAAGGCATCTCAATGAGATGCCTTTGTTTTGCGTGGAATCTAGCAGAAGCGTTTGAAAGTGCTCCAACCACTTGCATTTTAGCGACATTTTTACAGAAATTAGATGCGATTTTATGTTGAACCTTTTATCCTAGCGGGGTTTTGTTAAGGAAGTTGAATATGATCATCAAACCTAGAATTCGCGGATTTATCTGTACTACTACGCATCCTGTAGGCTGTGAAGCTAACGTAAAAGAACAAATTGCTTACACTAAAGCGCAAGGCCCAATCAAAAATGCACCTAAACGTGTGCTTGTTGTTGGTGCTTCAAGTGGCTACGGTCTATCTTCTCGTATCGCTGCGGCATTTGGTGGCGGTGCTTCAACCATTGGTGTTTTCTTCGAAAAAGAAGGCACAGAGAAAAAGCCAGGCACAGCGGGTTTCTACAACTCAGTTGCCTTTGAAAAGCTTGCGCGTGAAGAGGGCCTTTACGCGAAAAGCCTTAATGGCGATGCGTTCTCAAACGAAGCAAAAGAAAAGACAATTGAGCTGATCAAACAAGATCTTGGTCAGATTGATATGGTTGTTTACTCACTGGCGTCCCCAGTACGTAAAATGCCTGAAACTGGTGAGCTTGTTCGTTCATCTCTCAAACCTATCGGTGAGACTTACACTTCAACAGCAGTTGATACCAACAAAGATTTAATCATTGAAGCAAGCGTTGAACCTGCAACGGAAGAAGAGATCAAAGACACTGTTACTGTTATGGGCGGTGAAGATTGGGAACTTTGGATCAATGCATTGTCTGAAGCTGGTGTACTGGCTGACGGTTGTAAGACTGTGGCGTACAGCTACATCGGTACTGAGCTAACTTGGCCAATCTACTGGGATGGCGCGCTAGGTAAAGCGAAGATGGACCTAGACCGCGCAGCAACGGCTCTTAACGATAAACTAGCAGCAACTGGCGGCGCGGCTAACGTTGCTGTTCTTAAGTCTGTAGTCACTCAAGCAAGCTCTGCAATTCCTGTAATGCCACTGTACATTGCAATGGTATTTAAGAAGATGCGTGAAGAAGGCGTTCATGAAGGCTGTATGGAGCAAATCTACCGTATGTTTAGCCAACGTCTGTACAAAGAAGATGGCAGCGCAGCAGAAGTGGATGAGAAAAACCGCCTACGCCTAGATGACTGGGAACTGCGTGATGACATCCAACAGCACTGTCGTGATCTGTGGCCACAAATCACTTCTGAAAACCTAAAAGAGCTTACTGATTACGTTGAGTACAAAGAAGAGTTCTTGAAGCTGTTTGGTTTCGGTGTGGAAGGCGTTGACTACGAAGCGGATGTTAACCCAGACTACAAAGCAGATTTCATCGCTATCTAATCTAGATTAGCAACGCGAGAAGTAAAAAATCCGGAGTTTGGCTCCGGATTTTTTGTATTTGTCACTTTGAAAAACTACTTAAACGTTGACCAAATTGGCGCATGGTCAGACGGTTTTTCAATGCCACGCAATTCGTAATCGATATCGGCTTCAATGCATTTCGCTGCGAGCTTAGGTGTTGCCAATACCACATCAATGCGTAGTCCGCGATTGTCTGGGAAGCCTTTCGAGCGGTAGTCAAACCACGAGAAACGATCGTTTACGTCAGGGTGGATCTGACGGAAAGTATCGACAAAGCCCCAATCTAATAAAGTTTGTAGCCACTGACGTTCTTCCGGTTGGAAAGAACACTTACCTGTTTTCAGCCAGCGCTTGCGGTTTGGTTCACCGATACCGATATCGGCATCGATTGGGCTAATGTTAATGTCACCCATCACGATCAACTGCTCATCGTTGTTGTGATGATCGTTTAGGTAAGTCATCAAGTCTTTGTAAAACTGACGCTTATACGGGAACTTTGTCTCGTGACCGATGTTGTCGCCTTGTGGAAAGTAACCGTTCAGTACGGTGACTTTCTCGCCGTTGTCATCTTCTAACGTCACCATAATCATGCGCTTTTGGTGCTCATCATTATCGGTCGGAAAGCCTTTCTGTACCGAAATTGGCTCCTTCTTACACAGCATCGCGACACCGTAATGGGCTTTTTGACCATGGAAGTAGACTTTGTAGCCCATCGCCTCGACGTCTTCGAGAGGGAAGGCTTCATCGTGCACTTTGATTTCCTGTAAACCAATCACATCAGGCTGATGTTTATCAATGACTGCTTGCAGTTGGTGAAGTCTGGCGCGAAGCCCGTTGATGTTGAAGGAGATGACTTTCATCCGGATTCCTTTTTATTTTTCTGTGACGAAATTTATTCGATGTTATCACTTTCTTTCAAAGGATACGAAAGTAACGCGAACGTTTGATTCGCATTAACACATTCGTAAACTTTTAATTGATATATCAGTGCATTGTGTTGTAATTAAATTGTTAATATTTTGCTCGCTGTGGTGTGGATGCACAAAGTGTCCGCTAAAAAGGATGTAATATGCGAACTCTATCTGTTCAATGGAAAATCTCTTTATTAGCAGGGTGCTGCCTGCTCCTCACATCGTTATCTCTCATTGGATTCTCTATCTATAACGCGGTCACGAATCAACAATTGATCAAGCAACAGAGCTCTCAATCGGTAATTAAGAAATCAGAGCAACTGATTGAGACACAAGCGCGCTTGAATGCGACGGTCGTGGCAGAATATTTGAATGAAGCGCTTTATCGCGCAGAAATGCTCGCGGCGAGCGCTCTATTTCAAAAGACCAACAGCGAAGAAAATTTTGGCGATAGTGAAGAGCTCAGAACTGCGTTGGATGAGATGGTCAGAAAGTCGGTGCTTAACTTTGACTCGATTCAAGGTGCGTATTTGGTGTTTGAACCCAACATGCTCGACAATGAAGATGCAAATTATGAAGGGGCGGAATATGTGGGTTCGAATGAAAAAGGACGCTTTGCCCCGTACTGGGTGACGGCTGAGAATGGCGAAAACATCATCCCTAATGTGTTGGCTGAGTCCACCCTTTCTGCGAACGAAAATAGTGAACGTTTCTTTTGCCCGATTTCCAGTGGCGCATCGTGTATTTCCTCACCCAAGCAGGTTAATCATCAAGGCAGTTCATTTCTTGCCTCTTCGCTTTCCGTTCCTATTTTGATCGATGATATGGCCGTGGGCTTTTTTGGTATCGATTTGCGCCTTGACCCGCTTAGAGCGTTGGCGGTTGAATCGGATGCAAAGTTGTTTGAAGGGCAGGGCTCGGTATCTATTGTGAGTCTAGATGGCACTTTGATCGGCAGTGATGATAGCAGCAAAACGCTTGGTCAGCCGTTTAACAGCGCTTATGTAACGGGCGATCAGCTGACCGATCTTCTCTTTGGACAATCGGTGGAAACTCACTGGAGTAGCGATGGCGAGCGCTTGACCGTATTTGCACCTATCGTGGTTGCCAACCAAACTTGGGGCGTGCTGTTTGATATGCCAAGAAGCAGCGTTTTAAGGGATGCAGTACAACTGGATAGCATCATCAGCGAGCAGGTGAGCGCCAGTATTCAGACTGAAATATTGGCCGGCTCGGCTTTGGTTATTTTCGGTTTGCTCACCGTAGCATTTATGGCGTCTCGTTTGGTTAAGCCGATACGCGAAGTGGTCGCAAGACTCGACGATATTGCGTCTGGCGAAGGCGACCTTACTCAAAGGATTGAAGTAAAATCAGGCGATGAAATTGGCCAGTTGGCCAACGGTTTCAACCTCTTTTTAGGTAAGCTGCAAGTAACAATTAAAGATATAATCGACAACACAATGCAGGTTGCGACAACTTCAGAGCAATCAAAAGTCGCGGCGCAAAATACCAGCAGCAGTAGCGACGCTCAGTTTAAAGAGGTCGATTTAGTCGCGACCGCGGCCGAGGAAATGACTCAGACCGCTGGGCTTGTCGTACAAAATGCGCAAGTGGCTGTGAGAGAAGCGGAAAGAGCCAACGACGCAGCATCGGTTGGGCAACAGGTTATCGAGAAGTCACAACATGAAATGGAACGTTTGGTAGAGAGAATGACCTCGGCAGTCCCAGTGGTTGAAGACCTCGCCAAAAACAACGCGAATATCACCGAGATCTTAACGGTGATTGAAGGCATTTCTGAGCAAACAAATCTACTTGCTCTCAACGCTGCAATTGAAGCGGCGCGAGCTGGCGATCAAGGCCGTGGTTTCGCGGTGGTTGCTGAAGAAGTGAGAAACTTGGCAAGTCGTACACAATCTTCGGTGGGTGAAATTCGAGAAGTGATTGCCAGCGTTCAAACGGGCACCCAAGATGTGGTGTCAGCCATCCAAGAAGGGAATGAACTGGCGCAGCATTCGTCAAATCAAGTCGAACAAGCGGTGGGCGAATTGAGCCATATATTTGAGTCGATTGCTTCGATTAATGATATGAACAGCCAAATCGTTAAGGCAGCAGAAGAGCAGCAGTCGGTGTCTGGAGAGGTTAACCAAAGCGTCAGTAATATCAGAGATCTCAGCGCGCAGATATTATCGCAAGCCGAAGAGTCAGAGACGGTCAGTGTGCAGATTGGCGAGCTCTCGAAAAACCAACAACAGCTCGTTAATCAGTTTAAAGTGTAATGAAAAGCCGCAGTGTTGCGGCTTTTTTGATCTTGAGGCAGTCAGATGCTCAGTCGAGTTAATCTAAATACCAGTACCCTAGGTTAACTAAGCGTGTCAGTAACGCGATCCAAGACGGGTATTCAATTGAATAGCTATCGAGCGTGATAGACGCTTGGTCGCAAAGAATAGGCGCAAACGCGGGCTTCGCCACAGAAAACTCTTCACCATTGATGAATACATGATTCGCGTCATTGGCGTGGTACAGCGTTCTCAAGCCTGATACTTTTACCACATGACCGAGCGCTTCTAAGTGAGCATATACTTGCTCTTGCGATATGATTTCTTCAGGTTCGACAATATCAAGTTGGTGACGAGATTGGCTCAAGTTGATGGCTAAGAAGTTTTCAATATCTTGCTTGGATTCAAGCGCAGACTGCAGCATTTGAGTCAGCAGGGTAAGATCAGAGCGTAAAATTTCACCCTGATTGCGTTGAGTTTGCATTTGAGGGTTATGCAGATGCACATCGCCTTTTTCTTTGGCGAGGACATAATCAGCAAAATGGCTCAGCAATTCTTGCTCTTTTGGGGAGCGAAAACCCATTGAATAGCTCATGCTCGGCTCAATGGTATTGCCCTCATGCGGGAACCCGGGCGGAATGTAAAGAATATCTCCAGGCTCCAAGACTTCGTCGATTATTGCGTCAAAGCCTTCGATTTGGCGCAGAGCACCTTGGATGGATTCTTGGTACTGTCCTTCGTCGGCGGCGCCTACTCGCCAACGTCGTTTCCCGCTGCCTTGAATGATAAATACATCATATTGATCGATATGCGGTCCAACGCCACCTTGAGGAGCGGAATAGCAGACCATCAAGTCGTCAAACAACCATTGAGGCAGCGCTTTAAATGGAGCGACTAACTCTGCTGCGCCCAGATGCCAGTGATTACACGCTTGAACAATCAATTGCCAGTGGCTTTCCTCGAGTTGAGAAAAGAGTGACTCGGGTAGCGGACCATGTTGTGCTCGCCAATGACCGTCCCTATTGGTGACAAATCTAGAATCAACTTCTTCTTCCATCGCCAAGCCGGCAAGTTCTTCTGGCGAAATAGGATCGATAAAGTTGGCAATACCATGCTTTATAACGGTTGGTTGCTTGTGCCAATATTTGGCTAAAAAAGAGTCGAGTTCAAAAGAGAGTTGATACATTAATCAGCCTGTTCCAGTTTGCTTTCTAAATCAGACTTAACGATCTTGATCGCTTCAAGCGCGACTTTTGGGTCGACTTCGTTGCTTTCCAATAAGTAAATCAAATCAACAGCGAGTTTGATTTCGTCAGGGGCATTATCGAGTCCGGAAGACATTTATTGATTTCTCTCACGGTAAGTTATTTGGTTTTCAATTTTCAGCTTCGCCTCTTGGCAACGTTTTAAACGTTGCTCGGTGGCGAGCAATTCCTGCTGAGCCGCTTGTTGCTGAAAGGGCGGGGCATATTGAAGTGCGAGCTCTTTGTCTCGTACCATTTCCATTAAACGCCGCTCCCACTCTTGATGCTGAGATAGGTGTTGATAAAGCTCGTTAATGGGCTTTTGGAAGTAGCTTCGGTGCTTTGGCTCGTTCTTGCGTATCGTTACCGTCGCAAGTTCTCGCTGAATCGCACTGATTTGAGATAAGAGGCGCTCGGTTAAGTATTCGGCACGTAAGGCGGTGAGTTTCCCTGCCGCTTCTTCGCGAATGATGCTATCTAGGGTCGATTGGGTCTCTTTGACACAAGGGACCAAAAGCTTGGACCGACCTTTGAATAGGCGTTCGTCGAAAAGAGGCAAATGGTGCTCGCCTCTTTTTCTATCGACCGCGGCTGCTTGCTGTGCTAACTCGTCGAGAGTATTGGAGAGTTGACTAATCCGGCTCATAAATTAACAAACCACGCTTCGTAGGCCAGTTTTACTGCAAGGATGCTGACAACAGTAACAAATACTGGGCGAATAAACTTTGCGCCAAATCGGATTGCTGAGTGTGCGCCCACGAAGGCACCAGCCATCAAACACAGACCCATGGTTAAACCTAATACCCAGTCGATATGGCCAAGAATGGCAAACGTCACCAAAGAAGTGAAGTTGCTGGTAAAGTTCATTGCTTTGGATAGACCAGAAGCGAGCAAAATATTGAGCTTATAGAGCGCCATTGAGCTGACTGTCCAAAAAGCACCGGTTCCGGGCCCTGCGACACCATCATAAAAACCGAGAATGAGACCTTGTCCATACTGTTTCTTGTTTAGTACAGGGCATGGTTCTGGCATCTCGTTTTTAACTGCATTTGGTGTTTTATGCCAAATGGTGTAGACGGCAGCGGCTAATATGATCAGTGGAAGGATTTTCTCTAGCCACTCTGTCGAAATCAAATCGACAAACAAGGTACCAAGGGTGGCACCAATAAGCGTAGAGACAAATGCCCGTTTCCAGCAGCGCGGTTTGAATAAGCGTTTGCGGTAATACGTAAATGCCGCCGTTGAAGACGCGAAGGTAGCAGCAAGTTTATTGGTGCCGAGTGCGATATGCGGGGGTAAACCCAGTGATAGCAGTGCAGGGACAGTGAGCATCCCACCTCCACCAGCTACCGCATCAATGAATCCAGCAGCAAAAGCAACAAGGGCCAACACCAACAGCACGGTTGGCTCAAACAATTCCATAGAGTTATCTTTTTATAGTTGTTTATGGTCAACGGACCTTAGTATTCAATCACGCGTTTAAACGGTGGTAGGGAGTCTAGCAATGATTTTCCATATCGTTTGGTTACAATACGGCGATCAAGGATGATGACTTTACCAGAATCCCTCTCTTTACGCAGCAAGCGTCCCACTGATTGAATCAGTTTTTTACTTGCTTCCGGTACCGTGATTTGCATAAAAGGGTTGCCGCCACGGTTTTCAATATATTCTGCATGTGCTTGCTCTACCGGCGAAGTGGGAACACCAAAGGGAATCTTGGTGATGATTAAGTTCTCTAATAGCTCTCCCGGTAGGTCGAGCCCCTCAGAAAAGCTCCCAGTCCCAAACAGCACACTGGTTTTTTGGCATTGTGCGAGTGTTTTATGTTTTTTTAGTATTTCCGCCCTCGACTCTTGGCCTTGAACTTGAAGTGCCCATCCTTTTTTAACGAAATATGTTGAGAGCGCTTCAGCAACCTGATTCATTTGCCAATAGGATGAGAATAAAACTAAATTAGCCTGTTTGTCCTCGATTAAGTTAGGCAAAATATCGATAAGATATTCCGTAAACTGAGGAGCCTGCGGTTCATATTTCATTTTAGGCACCCGAAGCTCAGCTTGATTCTGATAATCAAACGGAGACGCGAGGGCTAAGAAACGTACGCCGTCTTCCGGTTTTTCGCTGATACCTGCTTGGCGGCAAAAAAAACTAAATGAGTTGAGTGCACGCATTGTCGCTGAGGTGAGTACTGCACCAATACAGCGACTCCATAACTGCTGATCGAGCTGCCAGCCCACTTCAAGAGGCGAAACATTGACAACAAAATCGCCTTCACGTTCTGGGCTTACTTCAAGCCATCTTGCAAGAGGGGCGCCTTTTTCGCGTTGAGGCTCTGCCATTAGGTTCCAGACGGCTGCAAGGTTGTCCATCCTCTGAATATAGAAACCCAACTCCGCCAATGCTGGCTCAGCCAACCGGTTGGTGAGTTCGCCATCTTTAACTCGCTCGGCAATCAAATCCGCAATTTTCCCGACGGCTTGAGATCCTTTTTGAGAGAGCTTCTTTAGTTCTTTAGACTCTTCATCAAGCCATGACGGCAGCTCGCCATTTTCAAATCGATAGATATTTTCTTCAAAATGCGCAGGATCAAATCGGGTTGCCAACTGAGATAAAGAGGGAATCAACTGTTGAATCGCATCCTGTAGTTCATTGCGAAATCGGCTGACTCGTTTTTCATCGGCGAGATTGGCAAACTTGGTCACGGACTGGTTCAAACGCTCTAGCCAACTCGCAGCGCCTTTCAAGCTTGCAGCGGCGGATGAGTGATCCCGTGCGACATGGGGTAGGTGATGCGCTTCATCGAATACATAGATGGTATTCTCTGGCTCTGGAAGTATGACGCCGCCACCAAGATCTGCGTCCGCCATTACCAAACTATGATTGGCAATGATGATGTCGGCTTTATCCATTTCAGAGCGGGCTTTCTGGAATGGGCAACCTCTATGAGCAGGCATACTCCCATTGCAGCTGTGTTTGTCACTGACGATGAGCTGCCAAATGGCATCATCGATAGGCTTTGGCCAAGAATCTCTGTCTCCGTCCCATTTATTTTCGGCGAGTCTCTTATACATCAACTCCAGCTGATCGATCTCTTTCTTCTTTGGCTTGGTCTCAAACATCGCCAGTTGACCGCCGTCCACACCCGAGGCCGCTGCCAGCTTTTCTGCGCAGCAATAACGCTGTCTGCCTTTAGCGAGTATAAAAGAGAACTCACGATCCGTGATGCGTCTATATAGAGGAAGGTCTTTATTCACCAACTGTTCTTGCAGCGCGACGGTTGCGGTCGATATGACAACCTTTCTGTTGTTATGCAAGGCGACAGGAATAGTCGCCATCAAATAAGAAAGCGATTTACCGATTCCCGTGCCTGCTTCTGCGACAATCATCCGAGTTGATTTGTGATACTCACCACACAGTGTCTTTGTTATTTCCGCGACAAGGTAGTTCTGGGCACGTCGAGGTACAAAGTTATCTAACTGGGATTGGAGGTTTTGATAGCTGTTGCGAATGGATTCTTGGATTTTACTGGTTGTCATACGGAGATCTCTAAAACGGGATGAGGATGATAGCACACTTCTCTAAGCGCTACTCAGCTCACGAAATAGAATCCTTAATCCGCAAATGTGGATCTTGTTCACAAAAAAAAACTGAACCATCAGCGACTTAGATTAATTTCTAAATGTAAAAAATATATAACTCTATCTCATATAATATCGTGGTTATAAATTTTATTAATCTTTTTTTAACTCTTATTTTTTGGTGTTTTATTCTGTTTTTTATTTTTGTGCTTTTACGGATATTTATCGGGTTTAGGGTATGAACTTGGTCGTAAAATGTGCGCAAAACTATGTAAGTTGCTGTTATTAAATGTTTTTATGTTTTTTTACGTGAGGTTTTTAGAAGATTTGACACGCAGGACATTCTTTTGCAATCTAGACCCCGCAATTTAGATGGCGATGGCATCAAACCCAAATAGAGGTGAGAGTCATCATCAAAAAACATAAAGGGAACCGGATAAGGATTTCCCAGTTTTAAGAAAAGGCAGTGGATTATTATGAAAAAGACTCTAGTAGCTCTTTCAGTTCTAGCAGCAGCATCAGCACAAGCTGGTATTGAACTATACAACCAAGATGGCGTAACAGTAGCTCTTGGCGGTGACGTTGAAGTTGTTTACGTTAAAGACAAAGCAAAAGGTTCTGAAGCTGAGCAACAAATTCAAGACGCTGACATCAGCCTTGATGTTCGTTATGCAATCAACGACGCGCTTCAATTCGGTGGTTTCTGGCAAATCAACGATGTAGGTGTTGACGAAGACGCTGGAAACGATGGTGACGCTTACGTTGCTTTCTACTCAGACGATTACGGTTCAATCAAGTTTGGTCGTACTTGTGCAAACCTAGATGACGCTGGTATCGGTTCTGACTTCCAGTTCGGTCTAAGCACGTTCTTCGGCGGTGACGACAGCCACTTCTGTGCAGACGAAACAATCCGTTACGATCTTGACAAAGGCGCGTTTTACGGCGGTTTTGCTCTAGTACAAGACAAAAACGGTGACGAAGGTCTAAACGACGACTCTACTTACTTCGATGGTAAACTAGGCTACCGCGTTGAAGACTTCGACTTTACTGCATTCTACGGTGCTGGTGAAGTTGGTGAAGGCGCAGCTGCTCATGATGAGAAGCTTTGGTCTGCTCAAGCTCGTTACAACGGTGTAGAGAACCTAGAGCTAGCTGCTGCTTACTACAACATCGATAACTCTGACGTATCAATCGATACTATCGGCCTAGCTGCAACATACACAATCGAAAAAGTTGTGTTTGCTGGTGGTTACAGCACTTCTAAGTCTGACGCTTCAGGCTCAGACAGCTTCAATGCTTGGTACGTAAACGCTGGTTACAAGCTAGCTCCAAACACTACAGCGTATGCTGAAGTTGGTGGTGACAACGGTGAAAACGACCAAGGTGAAAGCAACGAAACTGGCGTTGCTGTAGGTATCAAAGCTTACTTCTAAGCCTAAATACTAGACACTTAAGCCACCCATAGGGTGGCTTTTTTAGTTCATAAGAGGGATTATATGAAAGCTTTATCAATTGTGATTATGATGTTGCTAACGGCGAGTGTGAATGCCGCTAGCCTAGAGCCTAAAAAAGGCACAAACTTCTTGTTTCTTAACGGTGTCGAGCTTGATGATAAGCGTGAAGTTGTCGATATTCAGTCTGGGCCTATTCAGATAATTGTAAAATATAGTAAGAAGCTAAAAGACTCTGGAGAGGACCGAGTGTTCGACTCAAATCCATTTGTTATTAGCTTCGAAGCTACAAACGATGATATTTCTGTAGTTCCTCCTAAATTGTACACGTATGAGCAAGCAAATAGAGCATTCAAGAACAGCCCAGAATGGGTGATTAGAACAGCAGATGGAAAACCAATAGAATACACTCAAGAAGCACTTGATCGTTCAGAAGGTTTTATGCCTTATTTTAATATGCCAGAACGAGTAGCAAAACATAATGAAGCGCGTGGCATCGTTTTCGGCTCTTCGGCAGCACTTGTAGCAAAAGCAGCTGTTGCAGAACAAGCAACTCCTGCAGTGCCAAATACACAGGCTAAGTCAGATAAAGTTATCAAGCCTGTAGACACGGATAACCTTGAGCAACTAAAGGCTTGGTACGTTAAAGCGTCTAAGCAAGAGCGAAAAGAATTCCGACGTTGGATGATTGACCAAGAGTAGTCATTCGCTGACGTTTACCACAAGAAAGGCTTCCGTTGTGGAAGCCTTTTTGCGTATCAGCGCTTTAATACTGAAAACAATCGGGAGATGTTAACGCTGACTTAATTGCGGCAATGAGCTTCTCAATATCCGCAGGTCGGCTAATAAATGGAGGCATTATGTAGATGAGTTTACCAAATGGCCGTATCCAAACGCCTTGCTTAACAAAGTGTGCTTGAATGGCACCCATACTGACGGGGTGGGTTGTTTCAACCACACCTATCGCGCCTAACCAGCGAACGTCTTTGACTAGAGAGTATTTCATTAGGTTAGGTAATAGCTCTGAAAAAATGCCTTCGATCTGTTTGGTTTGCTTTTGCCAATTACCGCTTTCTAATATCTCCATGCTCGCCGTAGCAACAGCGCACGCCAACGGGTTACCCATAAAGGTTGGCCCATGCATAAAACATCCTGCCTCACCACCACATACGGTATCTGCGACCTCTTTTGATGCTAGGGTCGCCGATAATGTCATGTAACCCCCAGTTAAGGCTTTACCGACGCAAAGTATGTCTGGCTGGATGTTAGCGTGTTCGCAAGCAAACATCTTCCCGGTTCTGCCAAATCCGGTCGCAATCTCGTCCAAGATCAAAAGTAATCCATATTGATCACACAGATCCCTAACTCCTTTTAAGAACTCAGGGTGATAGATTCGCATTCCTCCAGCACCTTGTACTATCGGTTCTAAAATGACAGCTGCGATGTCCTTATGATTCTCCTCGACTTTACGTGTGATATCGTCAAGGTCACTTGGTTGAAACTCCTGCCAGAAACCGGACTTTGGTGATGACGCAAAGATATGTTCAGGCAAGAAGCCTTTGTAAAGTGAGTGCATTGAATTATCGGGATCAGTGACAGACATTGCTGCAAAAGTATCACCGTGGTAACCGTCTCGTAAGGTAAGGAACTTTGCTCGCCTCTCACCCTTAGCATGCCAATACTGGAGCGCCATCTTTAAACTTACTTCGACCGCAACCGAGCCAGAATCGGCTAAAAATACGTGTTCTAAGTTATCCGGTGCAAAGTTGAGCAGTTTTTTGCAAAGCTCAATAGCTGGCTCGTGAGTGATTCCCCCAAACATAACATGTGATACCGTATCGATTTGGCGGTGCGCAGCCGCGTTGAGCTGAGGGTGGTTATACCCATGTATCGCACTCCACCATGACGACATTCCGTCAACGAGTTGATTTCCATCTTCCAATTCAATTAACACGCCATGTGCAGAGACAACGGGGTAGCAGGTCAGAGGTGTTAGCGTTGATGTGTAGGGATGCCAGATATGACGGCGGTCAAAGGCGAGATCCATAGATATGTGTCCTATTTTTCTGGTTAAAAGATAACCATCTGTAAACTTTTAATTTTCTTAATTGTTGACAGTCTACCTGCCGAGGTTAGACTAGCCAAGTAACAAATCTAATAACTAAAGGAATGCACGTGGAAGTACGTCACAACTGGACTGTTGCAGAAGTTCGTGAGCTTATGGAAAAACCATTCATGGATCTCCTCTTCGAAGCGCAACTGGTTCACCGTCAATACCAGCAACACAACCATGTTCAAGTCAGCACACTGCTGTCGATTAAAACAGGGGCATGTCCAGAAGACTGTAAGTACTGTCCGCAAAGTGCGCGCTATAAAACCGACGTAGAAAAAGAGCGTCTGATGGAAGTCGAGCGTGTTTTAGACGCTGCGCAAAAAGCGAAAAGTGCGGGGTCAACACGTTTCTGCATGGGGGCGGCTTGGAAGAATCCTAAAGAGCGTGATATGCCACACCTTAAAAAGATGATTGAAGGTGTTAAAGGCATGGGGCTGGAAACTTGTATGACGCTTGGTATGCTTACGCCAGATCAGGCAAACGAGCTAGCCGACGCGGGTTTGGATTACTACAACCATAACCTAGATACGTCACCAGAGTTCTACGGTAACATCATTACCACTCGTACTTACCAAGATCGCCTTGATACTTTGTCTCATGTCCGTGATGCCGGCATGAAGATTTGTTCGGGTGGCATCATTGGCATGGGTGAAAGCGTCAATGACCGAGCGGGTCTTTTTGTAGAATTGGCAAACTTGCCGGTTCACCCAGAAAGCGTGCCGATAAACATGTTAGTCAAAGTGAAAGGCACACCACTTGAAGAGGTGGATGATGTCGAGCCGTTCGACTTTATTCGCTTGATTGCCATTGCACGCATCATGATGCCAAAGTCGGCGGTTCGCCTTTCTGCTGGCCGTGAGAACATGAATGAACAGATGCAGGCGCTCTGTTTTATGGCAGGGGCCAACTCGGTATTTTATGGTTGCAAACTGCTCACTACACCAAACCCTTCCGAAGACAAAGATATGCTGCTGTTTGATAAGTTGGGCATCAATAGTCAGCAGGTTTCTCAAAAACCAGATGAGATACAAGAAAATGACCTTTTAGACCGAGTTGTCGAGCGCGTAGCTGCACGACCGGCTAAAGATGATTTGTTCTACGATGCCAGCGTTTAAAGCGCGTATAAAGCGCGAGTTGCAGCGTCGTCAAGAATTTGGGCTTTCTCGTCAAGTCAAAGAGGTCAATTTTGGCAACTGCCCCGTACTTGAGAATGGTGGGGAGAAGTTCTTAAATTTTTCGAGTAATGATTATTTGGGCTTGGCCTGCGACGATGAATTGCGCAGGGCTTGGCAAAAAGGGCTTGAGATCTATGGCTGCGGAAGTGGTGCGTCGCCACTGGTTACGGGTTTTAGCTCTGCCCATGCGGGGTTAAAGTCCGCGTTATGTGAATGGTTGGGCTTTGAGAGCGCAGTACTATTTGGTTCGGGCTTTGCGGCAAATCAGGCATTGATTTTTGGCTTATTAGAAAAGGGCGATTTACTGCTGCAAGATAAGCTCAATCACGCTTCTTTGATGGAAGCAGGTATGCTTTGCCCTGCAACAATGAAACGCTTTAAGCACAATGATGTTGCATCGCTTAAGGCACTCCTGACCGACGATGCGTTTGTCATCACAGAGGGGGTCTTCAGCATGGATGGCGATCTGTCACCACTTGCAGATATCCGTGCTGTGGTAGAGGAGGGCTCCTTGCTGGCGGTCGATGATGCTCATGGCATCGGTGTACTGGGGAGTGAAGGCCAAGGCAGTTGTCATTTGGCTCAAATCACTCCTGACGTTTTGGTTGTCACGTTTGGTAAAGCATTTGGCCTTTCGGGCGCGGCAATTCTATGCAGTGAAGAAATGGGCGACTACCTAACTCAATTTGCTCGTCACCACGTTTACTCAACGGCGATACCGCCTTCACAAGCGTATGCCTTAACTCACGCGGTTACCATGCTGCAAACTCAGCATTGGCGTCGAGAAAAGCTCGCGGAGTTACAACATAGCTTCAAAGAGAACTTTAGCCGTTTTCCTGGTTATGTAGAAACAGTAACCCCCATAAAACCGGTGTTACTTGGTGACAGTCACTTTGCTGTGGAAGTATCACAGGCTTTGAAAAGTAAAGGGTTATGGACCACCGCCATCCGTCCACCAACTGTGCCGCAAGGTACAGCGAGACTGCGAATCACGTTGACGGCTAATCATGAGTTGTCGCACGTCTTGCCTTTGGCTGAGAACTTAGAACGACTACTTGAGAATGGAAGTATAGGGTGATTGGATGGAACAAGCGTTAGCGGTACACGGATCGTCATCCAATGATAAAACGGCCATAGCTGAGGCGTTTGGCAAAGCGGCTCAAACTTACGATGCTCACGCGGCTTTCCAGCGTGACGTCGGCCATCGGTTACTCGATTTGATGCCTGCAGACCTGACGGGGCGAGTTGTGCTCGACCTTGGTTGCGGCACTGGGTATTTTTCGCAGAGGCTACAGCAAAGGGGCGCTCACGTTGTTTGTTGTGATTTATCGCAGCAGATGCTCGACACTGCCCGAAAACGCTGTGGCGAGCGCAATATGAGTTACCACTTGGGAGACGCAGAGAAGCTGCCATTTAAGGTTGAGCAGTTTGATATGGTGTTTTCGAGCTTGGCACTGCAATGGTGTGAGGATCTCGCCGATCCACTTAGAGAGATTCGCCGCGTACTAAAGCATACTGGACAGGCCTATTTCTCTACGTTGCTGGATGGCTCATTGAGCGAGCTTAAGCAGTCTTGGGCGAAAATTGACTCATATCAACACGTGAATGACTTTATCAGTACCAATCAGGTAAAAATTGCGTTAGCGCAATCCGACTGCGTAAACCATCGACTAGACTTGCCCTCGATCACAGTTTGGTACACGACGGCTTTTTCTCTCATGCGTGATTTAAAAGGCATTGGAGCAACTCATGTTCACGGTCGCTCTCATGGCTTGACAAGCCGTACAGTGCTTCGCCAAGTCGAGCAAGCATACCAGACGTTCAAAAACCATCAGGGTCTTCTTCCTGCCACTTATCAGGTTTGTTTAGGGGTTATTCATCGATGATTGATGCATTTTTTATAGCTGGTACGGATACCGATGTTGGAAAAACAGTTGCTTCAAAAGCAATTTTAAACGCGCTTGCTGAAAATGACTTAAATACTATTGGCTACAAACCAGTAGCAGCAGGCAGCGAACGAACAGAGCAAGGCTTTCGCAACTCTGATGCACTGTATTTGCAAAGTGCAGCGACAGTTGATGTCGCCTACGATGATGTGAACCCTTATGCGTTAGAATTACCGGCGTCTCCGCATATTGCAGCGCGTCGTGAAGGGGTCGAAATCAATTACTCAGTCTTGAGTGCAAAGTTAGCTGAGCACAAAGCGAATTCGGATATTGTTTTAGTCGAGGGTGCGGGCGGTTGGCGCGTTCCGGTATCAGACAGCGACTGCCTTTCAACATGGGTACAACAAGAAAAGCTGCCTGTCGTGTTGGTCGTCGGGATTAAGCTAGGCTGTTTGAGCCACGCAATGCTTACGCTAGATGCAATCAAAGCAGATGGCTTAGAAGTAGTAGGTTGGGTTGCAAACCGCGTAAACCCAGGCACAGAACACTACGCTGAAATTATTGAAATGCTAGAGCAAAAAATTGATGCGCCAAAAATCGGTGAGATTCCTTATGTTCCTAGTGTCAAACGTAAGGGCTTAGCAAAGTACATTAATGTTGAACCATTAATTAAACGCAGTTAATACAAAAAGGGCAGCCAAGTGGCTGCCCTTTGATTTTTCGAGGGCCGAGCTATTTCTCGTTGCTCAATCCAATCATCGCTTGCTGCATTTCATTAACATGAGTTTGAGCGCCCTGTTCGGATGAAATGCCAAGTTGCTGTTTTGCTTCTTCCTCTGAAATACCAAGGTGACAGCAAAGTAAATCAATAGCCATTTGATAGTTGCTAGTTTCAACCATGATGTTATCCCTTATTCCCATGGATTTATTATCTAATCAAAACTTAGCATGTTTCGCTAATTAGACAATAAGACCAAAGTCTAAAGTTAGATTTGAACGCTTATCTCTCGCAGAGCAAGGATAACTTGGCTGAATGTGAACTGTAGCTAAATGGCATTTGCGAGAGATGGAAAACAAATGTTTCAATTTGAGACTTAACCTTGTTTTTAAAGCCGTTAGACTATATCTATATGTTAACTCTGCTGATGCCATCAACTATGGCAGCTAGGGCCAATAATAATAAGCTTCCAGTTTCGGAGAAAAGTCATGAAGCGTGTAATGTTGTTTCTCGCAACCAACTTAGCCGTTGTACTCGTGCTAAGTGTTGTACTAAATATTGTTTATGCTGTAACGGGGATGCAGCCTGGTAGCCTTTCTGGCCTACTTCTTATGGCTGCAGTGTTTGGTTTCGGCGGTTCTTTTATCTCATTGATGATGTCGAAGAGTATGGCTCTGCGCTCAGTTGGCGGTATGGTCATTGAAAGTCCTCGCAATGAGACCGAGCATTGGCTACTAGAGACGGTTCGTCGCCAATCAGAGCAAGTGGGCATTGGTATGCCTACGGTCGCGATCTATGACTCGGCTGATATCAACGCTTTTGCAACAGGCGCAAAGCGAGATGACTCTTTGGTTGCAGTGTCAACGGGCTTGCTACACAACATGAGCCGAGATGAGGCGGAAGCGGTGCTTGCACATGAGGTTAGCCACATTGCAAATGGTGATATGGTCACTATGACGTTGATGCAAGGTGTAGTGAACACCTTCGTAATTTTCTTATCTCGTTTCATTGCTAACATTGTTTCTTCTAACAGTGACGAGGAAGAAGGCGGCAGCAACATGATGGTTTACTTCGGTGTTTCCATTGTACTGGAACTTGTATTTGGCTTCTTGGCAAGCTTCATCACTATGTGGTACAGCCGTCATCGTGAGTTCCACGCAGATGCAGGTGCAGCAAGACTAGTCGGTAAGCACAAGATGATCGCGGCGCTAGAGCGTTTGAAAGTGAGTCACGAATCTCAGCTTGAAGGCTCAATGATGGCGTTTGGTATTAACGGTAAACGTTCAATGACTGAATTGCTGATGAGTCACCCTCCACTCGATAAACGTATCGCAGCACTCAGAAATTCTTAACAGGTCTACAATGTATTGAAAAGGCTTGGCTTTATGCCAAGCCTTTTTTGATCCAAATTTTTGAGTATTGCGTAACAAATTAAGCAAGTGTATGCATTTTAATTTGTACAACGTTCTCTAATGTTCTAAGCTGAATTTGTTGTACAAAAATATCACTTGTATAACAAATTGAGAGGTAACGATGAACGTAGAGTCTGTTGGCAACATTTATCAGTGTCTAAATAAAGCGAATTTGCACCTGCTAGAAGGTGTTTATCACCAGGACGTTGTTTTTGAGGATGCTGCCCATCGATTGGAAGGCTGGGATGCGTTGCAAAAGTATTTTGTCTCATTATACGAGAACGTAAAGCGCTGCGATTTCGACATTGAAGAACACCAACAGGTCGGGGATGCTGGCTTTCTGACATGGACGATGACGCTCGAACATCCGAAGTTGCAGCGGGGAAGTAAGGTCGAGGTGAAAGGGGTAAGTCACCTCAAGTTCGCCGACGGTAGAGTCGTCTACCACAGGGATTATTTTGATCTCGGTGAGATGCTTTATGAGAACTTGCCACTTCTGGGTTCTGTCATCAAGACCATCAAGCAGAGGTTAGGGCAATGAACCGAGTATTGATTACAGGCGCAACATCGGGCATCGGCCAGCGATTGGCTCGAGATTATGCCGATGATGGTTGGGAGGTGGTTGCTTGTGGCAGAAACAAAGCCAAGCTTTCCGAGCTGGAAGTGTACTCTGACCGGATTCATTCTGTCGCCTTTGACGTAACAGATCTTCAAAGCACTCGCGACGCTCTCGCTACTTTACCGTTTACTCCCACTCTTTGGATTATGAACGCTGGAGACTGTGAATACATTGACGATGGGTGCGTTGACGCTTCTCTCGTGAAGCGAGTATTCGATATCAACGTTGTGGGATTAGCGAACGTGATCGAAGCGTGTCAGCATCACTTTGAACCTGGCCATCGTGTGGCAGTCGTTGGTTCCATCGCGAGTGAGTTGGCGCTCCCTCGAGCTGAAGCCTATGGCGCGTCTAAAGCCGCGGTAAGTTATTTTGCTCGCGCTTTACAAGTCGATTTAAAAAGCAAATCAATTGACGTTTCTGTTATCTATCCGGGGTTTGTTGAAACACCACTCACGGACAAAAACACATTTCCTATGCCCATGCTTGTAAGTGTCGAATACGCCTCGAAAGCGATACGACTCGGGCTGTCTAAGGGCAAATCACATATTTACTTCCCAAGTAGATTTACTTCAATTTTAAGGTTACTTGGGTTACTGCCATACAGTTGGCAAAACAAACTTACATCAAAGCTCATTTCTGGTTAAGGAGTCCAAAGTGAAAATTGCGATTATTGGTACAGGTATTTCAGGGCTTACTTGTGGTTACCATCTACATAAAGAGCATGATGTTACCGTGTTTGAGGCCAACGACTACATTGGCGGTCACACTGCGACGATCGATGTCCAACTCGAAAATAAAACCTACGCCGTCGATACCGGTTTTATTGTTTACAACGACCGAACGTACCCAAATTTTATTCAAATGATGAATGAAATCGGTGTAAAAGGTTTGCCGACGCAAATGAGCTTTAGTGTTCGCAATGATGCCTCCGGACTAGAGTACAACGGCCACACTGTGACAACACTTTTTGCGCAAAAACGAAACTGGTTCAACCCAAAATTCTACTCATTTATCTTTGAAATCCTTAAGTTTAACAAAGCAGTAAAACAGGTTGTGGAGCTTAATAAAGGTCAGCAACAGACGCTGGGTGAGTTCTTAAACACTGAGGGCTTTAGTGACTATTTTTGCGATAACTACATTCTACCAATGGGGGCTGCGATATGGTCGTCAACGTTAGCCGATATGCGTGCCTTTCCTCTCGACTTCTTTGCGCGTTTCTTCCTAAATCATGGTTTGCTTGATGTTACCAATCGACCGCAATGGTATGTCATTGAAGGGGGCTCTCGAGCCTATGTCGAGCCGCTGATTTCCGGTTTTAAAGATCGTATTCGCCTGTCGACGCCTGTCGAGTCAGTAACAAGAGATTCATCTGGAGTTGTGATTAAAGCAAATGGAAGCGTGGAGCGTTTCGAGCACGTTATTTTTGCTTGTCACAGTGACCAAGCAATGGCTCTGTTGCAAGATGCCAGTTTAACGGAAACCGATATATTGACAGGATTGGAGTATCAAGAGAACGAAGTGATTCTTCATTACGATGAAGAACTGCTCCCTAAATCGAAAGCAGCATGGGCTTCTTGGAACTATCGATTGAGTGGCGGTCAAGATGAGCAAGAGAGAAGGCCAACACTCACTTACAACATGAACATACTCCAACATATTGAATCACCAAAAACCTTCTGCGTGTCGTTGAACAGTTCAGAGCAAATTTCTCCAGATAAGATACTGCGTACCTTCCACTACGATCATCCGGTGTTTAATCAAAAGTCTCTGGCATCCCAGAAGCGCCGTAATGAAATCAATGGTATCAATCAAACTTGGTTCTGCGGGGCATACTGGTATAACGGGTTCCATGAAGATGGTGTGCGAAGCGCGTTAGATGTGGTGAAAGGTCTACAATCTCAAACTGCTGCGGTGCCTCAAAAAGGGGCGGCTTAATGAAGACAGATACACGGTCCACAAGCGCATTGCTCGTCGGCAGCGTCAGGCACCGTCGATTTTCGCCAATCAAACACCAGCTCAGTTATCCATTATTTATGCCTTGCTTGGACCTTGATGGCTTGGCAGAGCTAGAAAAGGATGTGTGGTGTTTTGGTCAGCGCTGGTGGCACTGGGCACGGTTTAAGCGCGAGGACTACCTAGGGTCAGGTTGCCTAAAAACGGCTGTCCAGGACAAAGTGTACGAGCTTACTGGAGATCGGGTCGATGGTAAGGTCGAGGCCGTGGTTCACCTAAGATATCTAGGTATTTACTTCAGCCCGGTAAACTTCTACTACCTTTATAACAAAAAGGGGCAGTGGCGTTACTTGCTGGCTGAAGTGAGTAACACACCTTGGAACGAGAGACACTACTATGCCGTTCCAGCATCGAGCAAGCGAGGTTTTGAACAAGATAAGGCTTTCCACGTCTCTCCTTTCAACCCGATCGAACAAAAGTACCAATGGCGAGTAAAACCTTTAGACAGCCGACTATTTGTACATTTGGAATGTCACCGAGAAAACAAAGAGTTTGACGCGACGTTGACGATGAAAAAGCATCCGTTGTCGTCTAAATTTTTACTTAAGCAACTGATCGTGACGCCGATTATGGCAGTAAAAGTAGTTATTGGAATTTACTGGCATGCGCTAAAGCTATGGTTAAAAGGGGCGCCGTTCTATTCACACCCCAAATATCAGTCTGGCGATGACAAACAGGATAAGAGAAAAGAAGTCGAGGAGAATCGAACATGATCAACTCTCAAGCAATACCTTTTAATGGGACACTGACGACTGGGCAAAAGACGGCAAGGTCTATCGCGTTTACTTGTTTATACAAAATATCCAAGGGCTGCCTGACTGTCGTAGAGTCATTTGATGGCGCTGAGAGCAACCAAAGAACAATGTTTGGTCGTCCGAAAAGTGGAGAGCCGAGCGCGCTTATTGAAGTTAAAAATCCTGCATTTTATTCGCGTTTGTTAACGGGTGGCAGTATTGCGGCTGGTGAAGCTTATATGGAAGCTTGGTGGGACAGCCCAGACTTGACCGCGCTTATGGAGCTGATGGCACTGAATATGTCAGCCCTGGATTCAATCGAAAACCGCACCAGTTTTATCTCCAAGCTCTCTTACAAAGTAGGGCACTGGCTCAACCGTAATACGGTCGCCAACTCTCAGAAAAACATACATGCGCATTACGATTTAAGTAATGATCTTTACGACACCTTCCTCGATGAAAACATGCTGTACTCATCGGCGATTTTCTTGTCTCCAAACGATACGTTGGAGCAAGCGCAAATCAATAAGATGGAGCGCTTGTGTCAGCAACTAAAGTTGCAATCTTCCGATCATGTCGTTGAGATCGGTACGGGTTGGGGGGCAATGGCTATCTATATGGCAGAGAAGTATGGCTGTCATGTTACAACAACGACCATCTCTGAACAGCAATTTGACTATGCGCAAGCCCAAGTTAAAGCTCGAGGATTAGAAGACAAAATAACGTTACTGAAAGAAGATTATCGCAACTTAACGGGTGAGTTCGATAAACTCGTGTCGATTGAAATGATTGAAGCGGTCGGCAAAGAGTACCTCAATTCATACATTCAGAAATGCCAGTCTTTACTGAAACCTAAAGGCTTGATGGCGATACAAGCAATTACCATTGCTGACCAACGCTATGATTACTACAGCAACAACGTCGATTTTATCCAAAAATATATTTTCCCAGGGGGATTCCTACCTTCAATTACGGCGCTAACACAAGCCGCGACCAAGCAGAGTGACCTCGTGTTGCGAGATTTGTTTGATATTGGTGAGGACTACGCGCATACATTGCACCAGTGGTATCTCCGCTTTAATGCTGCGGAGGCGCGCGTTAGAGAGCTTGGTTTTGATGATACTTTCATCCGTATGTGGAACTATTATTTCTGTTATTGTGAGGGTGGCTTTAAAGCGAAAAGCATCAGCACCGTACATATGACATTTGAAAGACCCTAATATGAGTGCTCGACGTTTAATTCTCTTATCCACATGGTTTCAGCTCATCTGGTTTCTTGCCATATTGGGTAGAGAAGAGTGGGTATGGCTGACGTTGAGCCTTGTGTTTGTTACCCAAGTATTGACCGTTGGGCTCAGCCAAATTCGATTGGGGGCATGGTTAGGATTACTAGGTCTTGGCGTGTGTATAGACTACGCCAACTACTATTTTGGCTTGTTTCAGTTTGAACCAAGCCGTTTTCCAATCTGGCTCATTCTTCTTTGGGCTATCTTCCTCTGGTATGCCAACTATTTAACGCCAATTCTGAACCAATACCGCCCAGTACTCGTATCACTAGTGAGTGGGATAGCTGGCGCAATGAGTTACTTTGCCGGCATGAAACTCCAAGCGGTTGCCTTCCCACATGGTAACGTGACGACTCTATTGGTTCTGTTCATCGAGTGGTCACTCCTTATTATTGTGATTAAGAAGGTGTATAGCCATGAGCCGAATCTTTCAGTTGATCAAAAGGGGGCTAACTTTTAGCCTGCTAGTCTCATCCACAAGCTATGCGGCCCCAGTAGACAGCGAAACTGAATGGAACACGTGGCCTGCTGTGGGAGAAGCTCAGTTGTCGGTATTTATTTTTGATGTCTATCAGTCACGACTCCAAACCCCCAATGGAACCTATTCTGTTGATGCTGACATTACGCCTCATCCTCTAGCACTTTCGATCGATTACCAAAGAGATATAAGCCAGCAGCAATTGCTTGATGCAACCGAGGACCAGTGGGAAGAAATGGGTTTCGATAAGCAGCTCTCACAGAGATGGATCCAAGAGTTGGTCACCATTTTCCCAAATATCGAGAAAGGACAAAACCTCACTTACGTGACCGATGGCCAAAGCGGGCACTTTTATTTTCGTTCGAATGAAATGGCATCGCCGACACGTATCGGCTCAATCACCGACGAGAGCTTGAATGATGCCTTTCTCGCTATCTGGCTTTCACCCAAAAGTACGTACCCTAAACTGCGAGCACAACTAATAGGACTCAGCCAATAATGAAACTTTTGAAAACCTTTCTTCTAACGTTAGTTTTTGCCGTCACGGGGTGTTCCGCTGACTTAGACAGCTACCAAGCATCAAACCCACGCTTTGACCTTTTCGACTACTTTGAAGGTAAAGTGACCGCTTGGGGTATGGTTCAAGATTACACCGACAAGCAAACTCGTCGTTTTACGGTTGAGATTATTGGCAGCGTTGAAGGTGACACGCTCACACTGGTTGAAGATTTCGTGTTTGATGACGGAGAGATAGACCAGCGAATTTGGGTGATTAATCGAGATGGTGAAGGCAGATACGTCGGCCAAGCAGATGACATCATCGGACAGGCAACGGGCAAAGAAGTCGGCAACGCACTTCAGTGGCAGTACGACTTTGAACTACAAATGGATGATTCATCCGTGGTGGTTGGGTTTGATGATTGGTTATATCGCCAAGACGAAAAGCACGTATTCAATTTAACTAAAATCAAAAAGTTTGGCATTGAGGTTGGAACGATAACCCTCTTCTTTCAAAAGCAATAACGCTCAACTTAATCACACTGACAAACAAAAAGGGCTGATGTGTTTACATCAGCCCTTTGATATTTAACTGTTGAGAGGACTACAGCTTATCTGTCAGCTCGATTGCTTGACCGATGTAGTTCGCTGGCGTCATCTCTTTAAGGCGCGCTTTCTCATGCTCAGGAAGCTCAAGACCGTCGATGAAGTTACGCATTGCTTCGCCGTCTACACGCTTACCACGAGTCAACTCTTTTAGCTTCTCGTAGGGTTTTTCGATGCCGTAACGACGCATTACCGTTTGTACAGGCTCTGCCAATACTTCCCAGTTTTGGTCTAGTTCAGCAAGAAGCGCTTCACGGTTAACTTCTAGCTTGCTGATACCTTTAAGCGTAGAAGTATAAGCGATGATAGCGTAGCCCACACCAACACCTAGGTTACGTAGTACCGTTGAGTCAGTAAGGTCACGCTGCCAGCGAGAGATAGGCAGTTTCTGTGCTAGGTGGCCGAATACAGCGTTCGCAAGACCTAGGTTACCTTCAGAGTTTTCAAAGTCGATTGGGTTAACTTTGTGAGGCATGGTTGAAGAGCCGATCTCACCAGCAATGGTTTTTTGCTTAAAGTGGCCTAGCGCAATGTAACCCCAAACGTCACGGTCGAAGTCAATCAGGATAGTGTTGAAACGAGCGATTGCGTCGAACAGTTCAGCGATGTAATCGTGTGGTTCGATCTGAGTTGTGTAAGGGTTCCAAGTAACGCCGAGAGACTCAGTGATGAACTCTTCAGAGAACTTATGCCAATCAAGCTCTGGGTAAGCAGAAAGGTGTGCGTTGTAGTTACCTACTGCACCGTTGATTTTCGCTAGGATTTCAACGTTTTCGATTTGCTTAAATTGACGTTCCATACGGTACGCCACGTTTGCCATCTCTTTACCCATAGTAGATGGAGAAGCAGGCTGACCGTGAGTACGAGATAGAAGAGGAATGTCGCGGTATTCCACTGCTAGCGCTTTGATTGCGTCGATTAGGTTACGGATTTCTGGAAGAATAACCGTTTCACGCGCTTCTTTTAGCATTAGAGCGTGTGACGTGTTGTTGATGTCTTCAGAAGTACAGGCAAAGTGGAAGAACTCGTTTACTGCGTGCAGTTCAGGAACGTCTGCTACTTTCTCTTTTAGGAAGTACTCAACCGCTTTTACGTCGTGGTTAGTTGTACGCTCGATCTCTTTGATACGGCGTGCGTCTTCTTCTGAGAAGTTTGCAGCAAGGTCGTCTAGGAATTGGTTTGCTTCAGCGCTAAATGCTGGTACTTCAGCAATTTCAGCCGTTGCAGCAAGCTTTTGTAACCAGCGGACTTCAACGATAGTACGGTACTTAAGTAGACCATATTCACTGAAGATTTCGCGCAACGCAATTGTCTTGCTTCCGTAACGACCGTCTACTGGTGAAACAGCAGTCAATGCTGACAGTTCCATGATGTTCTCCTGAATTGAGTTTCTAAATTTCGTGAGCTTTATACCAATATCGAAAGCATTTGTCACTAATGTTGCGCAAACGTTTGCCTTGGTTGTCTTTGATACAAAGTTTTTTGGTATAAACAAAGAGCTCGCGACAAGTCGCGAGCTCATATTGATTATTGCATTCTTGCTAACAGGATTTGAGCTTGTTCGACCATCTTCTTACGCCCAAAAATCAGGTGGCGGCGTTTACCTCCAACTTGACGCCAAAGGACAGAGCAGCGAATACCGGAAAGAAGCAGCGCTCTTACTTTGTGTTGGTTGGTCGTCTGTTGTAGTACAGATGGGGTGCCCGTAACTTGAATTCGGGGGCCAATTGGACTCACCACATCAAGATAGACACTCGCAAGGTTGCTGAGCATTTGCTCGTCGAGTAGCTCGAAATGGTCAAGTTGGCGCTCTAGCATTTGGATGCGATCACCTAGCTGTGCCATAGCGTCATTACGGCCGCTTAGTTTGCGTTCCAAGGCCATCAAGCTAATGATATAACGGGTTATTTCGCTGCCAGTTGGCGTACTATCAATGCCCTTAACTAAACACTCTAAACCCAGTTTAAGATCTGACTCGCGGCCAAATACACTTACCGTATTGCTCGGGTTCGTGTTCATGATCGCTTTGAGAGACGTTTCAAACGCGTCGTTGTCGCAGTGACCGTTTTTCGCTACTTGTTGGACCAAAGCAACGGCTTGGCAAATTCCTGCGAATGCGATGGTGCGGTCATATAATGCGTTAGCCACGTAGTCATACTCCTAAATGTAAGCGTAAATTAAATGCGTTTTTCGATAATTCCACCACCAAGACACACTTCGCCTTGGTAGAATACCGCAGATTGGCCAGGGGTGACGGCGATCTGAGGCTCATCAAAAATAACTTTAATGTTGTCATCATCAATTGGGATGATTGTACAAGGTATATCTGTTTGACGGTAACGTGTTTTTACTGTGCACTTCAAAACATCAGTAATTGGCGTGCGATCTACCCAGTGGAGTTGGGAAGCGATCAAGCCTTCTGATTTAAGAAGAGGATGATCTTTACCCTGAACGGCAATCAATACGTTGCGTTTTAGGTCTTTGTCGCCAACAAACCAAGGCTCTTCATTACCACCGCCGCCTTTTTGACCACCGATGTGAAGCCCTTTACGTTGACCCAAAGTATGGTACATCAACCCTTGGTGTTTACCGATAACTTTGCCTTCAGGCGTTTCGATGTTGCCTGGCTGCGCGGGGAGGTATTTGCCAAGGAATTCAGTAAATTTACGTTCACCGATGAAGCAGATACCTGTTGAGTCTTTTTTCTTCGCGGTGATGAGATCTTGCTCTTCCGCGATGCGTCGAACTTCAGGCTTTTCAAGCTCACCAACAGGGAACAGACTGCGGGCAACTTGGTCGCTGCTTAGTGTATACAGGAAGTAGCTTTGGTCTTTGTTACTGTCTAGACCACGCAGCATCTCAGGTTTTGCTCCCGCCTCAAGCTCTTCCTGAGTTGGGAAAGTGCGGCGAACATAATGCCCCATGGCGATATAATCCGCGTCGAGTACTTCATCTGCAAACTCTAGGAAGGCTTTAAACTTGATTTCTTTGTTACAAAGAATGTCTGGGTTTGGCGTACGTCCTGCTTTGTATTCCGCAAGGAAATATTCGAATACATTATCCCAGTACTCAGCCGCAAAGTTGATGGTGTGAAGGTGAATGCCTAACTTGTCACACACTGCTTGAGCGTCAGCTAGATCTTCAGCTGCCGTGCAATACTCCTCATTGTCATCTTCTTCCCAGTTCTTCATGAACAGGCCTTCTACTTGGTAACCTTGCTGTTGTAGCAGGTACGCAGAAACAGATGAATCAACGCCGCCGGACATACCGACGATGACTTTCTTTTGGCTGTTGTCAGACATTACTTAACACCACTTAAATTAACTGGACGCAGATTCTAACAGAAAGCCGTTCGAGGTGACAGATCCGAGATCGGACTCACACTTCGAAAACAGAGCGAATTTTGTTCTGTTAATCACTATATCTGCGCTTTTTTAACAATAGAGTGTCTATATATGGCATAGTTGCCGAAAATCAAGCCTAACGGGTTAAACAAATGAGTGAAGAAAACCAAGTTTTAGAAGAATCCCATTTGATCGAAGTGGTCGAGAATCAATTGGAAGATGGCAACCCTATTAAAGTCAAAGAGACCCTCATGCGGTTGATGATGACAGGAACCCCGCGTGATGAAGCCGTAGCAATGATGGCCTGTGCCATGTCGATTGAAATTTTCGATGTAATGAAAAACGAAGGGGAATTTAATCTTAAACGCTACTCTGAAAACCTAGATCGCTTACCTGATTTGAGCTTTATGGAAGGGGAATAACTTCTTCTTATTTAAAACGTCCGGAAACGTTCGCAAATTAATTATACCTGCAAACGTTTGCTATACTTGAGATTGTTGCCGCGCCTAATTGTGCGCGGTAGAATCCGGCATCCTTTCATCCCTTACTCGAATCCTTTACCACAGAATATAGCTATGAAATTTCCTGGCCAACGTAAATCGAAACACTACTTTCCCGTTCACGCACGCGATCCTTTGGTGAGCCAAGCACAAGAAAGCAAGAAAATGTCTCGCACCCACATTATCGGTATTGATCAAACCTTGGTTGATATTGAAGCAAAGGTGAGTTCAGAGCTAATCGAAAAATATAACTTGAGTAAGGGACACTCATTAGTTATCGACGATGTTACGGCAGAAGCTTTATATGTTGAGTTGAAACAAAACGAGCTTATCACCAATGAATATGCAGGCGGCACCATTGGTAATACGCTACACAACTATTCTGTTCTTGCTGATGATCGTTCAACGTTACTAGGGGTGATGAGTCAAGATATTAAAATTGGCAGCTATGGCTATCGTTATCTGTGTAATACATCCAGCCGAATGGATTTGAATTACCTGCAAGGGGTTGAGGGCGCCATTGGACGTTGCTTTGCACTCATTACAGAAGATGGTGAGCGTACTTTTGCGATCAGTGAAGGTCAGATGAACCAACTTCACCCTGATAGCATTCCTGAAAAAATCTTTAAAAACGCGTCTGCGCTGGTATTAACGGCCTATTTGGTACGTTGTAAGGAGGGCGACCCGATGCCAGAAGCGACAATGCGCGCGATTGAGTACGCTAAAAAGCATGACGTGCCGGTAGTGCTTACATTAGGTACCAAATTTGTCATTCAAGACGATCCTCAATTTTGGCAAGCATTCTTGCGTGACCACGTTTCTGTTGTGGCCATGAATGAAGATGAAGCTGAAGCTCTGACGGGCGAGTCTGACCCATTGGCCGCGTCTGATAAAGCGCTTGATTTGGTGGACTTGGTGCTATGTACCGCTGGTCCTGTTGGCTTGTTTATGGCTGGCTATACTGAAGAAGCGGCTAAGCGCGAGACTTCTCTACCTTTATTGCCAGGTAGTATCGCAGAATTTAACCGTTTTGAATTTAGTCGACCAGCAGTAAAAGATAACTGTGAAAATCCAATTAAAGTGTATTCGCATATTTCACCTTATATGGGCGGGCCTGAGAAGATTAAAAATACAAATGGTGCAGGGGATGCAGCGTTATCTGCCTTACTGCACGACATGGCGGCAAACAAGTATCACAAAGAAAACGTGCCTAACTCAAGCAAACATGCCCATGCTTATTTGACTTACTCGTCGTTCTCTCAGGTATGTAAGTATTCAAACCGTGCTAGCTATGAAGTTCTGGTACAACACTCGCCACGTTTGTCTAAAGGCTTGCCTGAAAGAGAAGACAGCTTGGAAGAAGCGTATTGGGAAAGATAGAAAAGAAAGCCTCAAAATTATGAGGCTATTGACTTATAAAAAAAGCGCCATGAAGGCGCTTTTTTGTTGTTACTTATTTTAGATTAGGAAATCGTCTAGTGATTTACCTGCATCTAATTGTTCTTGAATTGCTGAAGGTGTACGACCTTGGCCAGTCCAAGTTTTTTCTTCGCCATTCGCGTCTGTGTATTTGTACTTCGCAGGGCGAGGCGCACGCTTTGATTTCGCTTTAGTTTTTGCTTTTGAGTCACCAGCAAGCGCAGAAATCAATGCTTCTACATCGATGCCATCTTTCGCGATTTGCTCTGCAATAGCCGACAGTTTAGCTTCTTGCTCAGCTGCTGCCGCACGTTCTGCTTCTTCTGCTTCTCTGCGTTCTTCTACAACTGTCGTCAATTTATCTAGTGCTTCTTCCAATTGTTCCAGTGTTAATTCACGAGAGAAAGCACGCAAGCTGCGAATGTTTAATAGTGTTTTTGTTAGTTCCGACATATTTAAATCTCACTTTTATAAGGAGTGCCTAATATGAAAGATAATAATCCTGAAAAATGGATATTACAATATATAGAATGTAAATTTAGTTAAATCCTGACAAATATAATTCAACGCAGAAGATTTGTATTTTTTAACGCAAGTTTTCGTGACCTAGTTTAGATTTTACAGAGGTTTTAGACCATATTGATAAATAGTCAACTCATGATTAAGTATTTGGTTTCATATATTGGAAACTGTTTCTAATTTAAGAATAAACAAATCGTCAAAAAATAGTCAGCGACAAACATTTGGATTTTTAGGTGCCACATTATTAATGTCTATTTTAGATGCTTGCCAAGGTCGTCATTCCTTAGTTGTATGAAATGGTATGCAAAGAATGTCTATGCACAAAAGTTGGAAGGTTAATCTTTCCGGTATAAAAATATTTTTAACAATAAATCTGGCACGATGTATTGAAAAGAAGTGTGACTTAAGTACAATAAGCGGAACCTAATGCATTATGCTGGTTAAATTATTGTTAAAATGACTTTTCGATAGTTTAAAGTTTCAGTATGTGCGGTAGAGGCGCGGAATAAATAAGTAATGCTTGTTGGGGTGATGCCAATGAACAAGTAGGAAAGGTTATTTCGCCGAAGTGGGCTATCAAATCAAAGATGCTTGCTGGGGTTACACTCGAAAGGGGTAACACTGCCATAGTCTATAATTTGTAAAACTATGGAGCGCTACTGTAGGGCTGGGTAAGCATTCGCTTGCCTGTCGCTTATTTTTAGTTAATTGTTTGGAAATGAGTTCCTTCAATTAGTCTGCAGTAGATCTCTAACCATTTATTACTGGTTTTTGAAGATCATGAATTTAATTGATTTTGCATCATCTCCTTTATCTCTTTTGCCTCCTTTGGTGGCGTTGAGTCTTGCTATTGTTACGCGTCGCGTACTTGTTTCTCTAGGTGTCGGTATTGTTCTTGGTGCCGTCTTGCTTAATGACTATTCATTGGGTAATGCGCTCGGATACGTGGGTTCTACTGTATCTAGTGTGTTCATCGAAGACGGTGGAATTAACTCTTGGAACATGAGTATTGTCGGCTTCCTATTGTTGCTCGGTATGATGACTGCGCTGTTAACACTGTCAGGTGGTACTCGCGCTTTTGCTGAGTGGGCGCAAACTCGCGTGAAAAGCAAACGTGGTTCTAAGCTTTTGGCTGCGTTTCTTGGCGTGTTCATCTTCGTCGATGACTACTTTAATAGTTTAGCGGTAGGGGCAATCTCTCGACCTGTTACTGACCGTTTCTACGTGTCTCGCGCTAAGCTTGCTTATATCCTAGATTCTACAGCGGCACCTATGTGTGTGATCATGCCTGCGTCTAGCTGGGGTGCTTACATCATGACAATAATCGGCGGCATTCTCGTCTCCCACGGCATCACAGAATACTCGGCATTAGGCGCTTACTTGCGTTTGGTTCCGATGAACTTCTACGCAATCTTTGCGCTATTGATGGTGTTCGCCGTGGCTTGGTTTGGCTTAGATATTGGCAAGATGCGTGACCATGAGATCGCTGCGTCTCAGGGCCGAGGTTTTGACAAAGACCAAGAAAATGATACCGAAGAAGCTCATGAGTTGAACGAAGAGCTGGATATCCGTGAAAGTGAAGGCGGCAAAGTGTCTGATCTTGTTTTGCCGATTGTTTTCCTAATCATTGCGACGGTTGCGTCAATGCTTTACACCGGTGGTCAAGCGTTGGCTTCAGACGGTATCGAGTTCAATCTATTGGGTGCGTTTGAGAATACTGATGTTGGTACCTCTTTAATTTACGGTGGTTTGGTTGGCCTAGCGGTTGCACTATTTACGGTATTCAAACAAGGTATCGCCGCATCGGAAATTGGCCGTACACTTTGGATCGGTGCCAAATCAATGTTTGGCGCAATTCTTATCCTAGTCTTCGCATGGACAATTGGTTCTGTTATCGGCGATATGAACACAGGTAAATATCTGTCAACGCTTGCGCAAGGCAATATTAACCCACATTGGTTACCTGTAATCTTGTTCCTATTGTCTGGTTTGATGGCATTCTCGACGGGCACATCATGGGGTACGTTTGGTATCATGTTACCAATCGCGGGTGATATGGCTGGCGCAACCGATCTTGCGTTAATGCTTCCGATGCTAAGTGCTGTTTTAGCTGGTTCGGTATTTGGTGATCACTGTTCACCAATCTCAGATACGACCATTCTGTCTTCGACAGGCGCACGTTGTAATCACATTGATCACGTTGCGACACAGCTACCTTACGCGTTGTCTGTTGCAGCCGTATCCTGCATTGGTTTCATCACATTGGGTATGACGGCGTCGGTCGGTATTTCTTTTGCCGTCTCTTCTGTGGCGTTTGTAGCGGTTTGTGTATTGCTATCTGTCCTGTCTAAATCGAAAATAGCCAGTTGTCAAAATGCTTAACTGAGCAATATTGCATCATGTTAAAAAGGGAGCTTCGGCTCCCTTTTTAATTGTCATATACAAATGGAAAAAAGTTTAAATAAATGGTTGAAAAATGTTTACACCTTAGTTAGTGTGGATATCAACAAAGCGAAAACGAAGAGCTATATAAGTATGCGTCCAACAGTAATGAACATTCATCACCATCATCACCCAGTCTAATCTTTCGGGAGATGCGCGCATACCCGGGAGGCAGGAAACTCCCGGAGGCTAAAATCGTAAACTACAAGATTTAGAACCCTCGGGAGACCAACTCTTCCGAGGGTTTTTTAGTATTCGATTAACGTAAAATTTCATAAATTTCAAATATTTGCACAGGGATTACAGCAATGCAAACACAACGCCTAAGAATCGCAATTCAGAAAAAAGGTCGCCTCAGCAAAGAGAGCCAAGCTCTACTTAAAAAATGTGGCGTGAAGTTCAATGTTATGGGTGAGCGATTAGTTGTTCATTCAGAAAATATGCCAATTGACTTGCTGTTAGTTCGTGACGACGATATCCCAGGTCTGATTATGGATGGTGTGGTTGACCTAGGCTTCATTGGCGAAAACGAACTGGAAGAAGTTCGTCTCGATCGTAAAGCGCTCGGCGAGCCATGTGAATTTGTTCAACTTCGTCGTCTTGATTTCGGTGGCTGCCGTTTGTCTATCGCAATCAATAAAGACGAGGAGTACAACGGTCCTCAAGATCTAGCGGGCAAACGTATCGCAACCACATACCCGCAACTGCTAAAAGCTTACATGGATGAAGCGGGCGTTCCTTTCTCAACATGTATGCTGACAGGCTCTGTAGAAGTGGCACCTCGCGCTGGTCTTGCTGATGCGATCGCTGACTTAGTCTCTACTGGTGCGACGTTGGAAGCGAACGGCCTTAAAGAAGCAGAAATCATCTTCAAATCAAAAGCGACACTGATTCAACGCACTGGCGAATTTGATGCAGATAAAGTAGCGCTAATCGAAAAACTTCTGACTCGTATGCAAGGCGTACAGCAAGCGAAAGAGTCTAAGTACATCATGCTACACGCACCAGCTGAGAAGTTAGACCAAATCAAGGCATTACTTCCTGGCGCAGAAGACCCAACGGTATTACCTCTGTCAGCTGACAAGCAAAAAGTTGCGGTTCATTTGGTAAGTACTGAAAACCTGTTCTGGGAAACCATGGAACAACTGAAAGAACTGGGTGCGAGCTCAATTCTAGTACTACCAATTGACAAAATGATGGAGTAACGGCAATGAGAACTGTTGTATGGCAATCACTCAGTGAAACGCAACAAGACGCGATTTTGGAACGCCCAGCGATTAGCGAAGGGGCAAATATTACCGCGTCAGTTGCCGAAGTTATTGCGAAGGTTCGCGAAGAAGGTGACGCTGCGCTGTTTGAGCTGACTGAAAAGTTTGACCGTGTAACTCCAGATTCGCTAAGAGTCTCTGAGCAAGAAGTGACAGCGGCGTGTGGTCGATTGTCTGACAATATGAAAAAGGCGTTGGATCAAGCGTACTCAAACATTGCTAAGTTTCACAAAGCGCAGAAGCCACAGCCAATCAAGGTAGAAACTCAACCGGGTGTACTTTGTGAACAGGTAACGCGCCCAATACAAAAAGTGGGTTTGTATATTCCTGGTGGTAGTGCGCCATTGCCATCGACGGTTTTGATGCTTGGTGTTCCGGCAAAAATTGCAGGTTGTCGTAAAGTAGTCTTGTGCTCACCACCACCAATTGCCGATGAAATTTTATATGTTGCAAGACTGTGCGGCATTGATGAAGTGTACAATGTCGGTGGTGGACAGGCGGTTGCTGCGATGGCTTATGGTACAGAGACCGTATCGAAAGTCGACAAGATCTTTGGTCCGGGCAACGCTTATGTGACGGAAGCAAAACGACAGGTGAGCAATGATTTCCGTGGCGCAGCTATTGATATGCCAGCAGGCCCATCAGAAGTGCTAGTGATTGCCGACGAAACCGCAGATGCAGAGTTCATCGCGGCAGACCTTCTAAGCCAAGCTGAACACGGCCCTGATTCTCAAGTGGTGTTGGTCACACCTTCTCCTGTGATTGCTGATCAAGTGACAGACGCCGTTCAACGCCAGCTTAGAGAACTGTCTCGTGCGGATATCGCTGAACAAGCATTGGCTTCAAGCTTGATCATCATTGCTGAGTCTCTGACTCAATCGGTTTCAATCTCAAATTACTACGGTCCTGAGCACTTAATTGTTCAGACTAAGAACCCTCGCGAGCTTTTGCCTCTATTAGACAACGCAGGTTCTATTTTCCTTGGTGATTGGTCGCCTGAATCAGCAGGTGATTACGCATCTGGTACTAACCACGTTCTTCCTACTTACGGTTACACACGCACGTATTCAAGCTTAGGTTTGGCGGATTTCTCTAAGCGCATGACGGTTCAAGAACTGTCGGCTGATGGTCTAAAGAACCTTGCACCAACGGTGGTAACCATGGCGGAAGCGGAAGGTTTGGATGCGCACAAACGTGCAGTGACTATTCGCACTGAAAAATTAACCCGCGTAGAAAAACTGGCAGCGAAGTAAGAGGATATTGAGATGGAAAAGCTAGCGCGCAAACAAGTCCAACAACTTACCCCTTATATGTCGGCTCGTCGAATTGGTGGTACCGGTGACGTATGGCTAAACGCCAACGAATCGCCATTCAATAATGAATACAAAACAGACTTCGCTCGTCTTAATCGTTACAGCGAATGTCAGCCTAAAGAACTGATTTCTGCCTACGCAGCCTATGCGGGTGTGAAACCAGAGCAAACACTAACATCTCGCGGAGCCGATGAAGGTATTGAACTACTGATTCGTGCTTTCTGTGAGCCGGGTGAAGATGCGATTCTTTACTGCCCACCGACTTACGGTATGTACGCCATCAGTGCAGAAACCATCGGTGTAGAGCGCAAAACCGTGCCGCTAACGTCAGATTGGCAACTAGACCTTGCAGGCATCGAAGCTAATCTGGATAACGTGAAACTGGTTTTTGTATGTTCGCCAAACAACCCAACAGGTAACTTGGTTAAGCGTGAGGACATTGTGTCTCTGCTTGAGATGACAAAAGACCGTGCAATCGTGGTGATGGATGAAGCGTACATCGATTTTTGTCCAGAAGCGTCAACGGTAGACCTACTGGCGCAATACCCGAATCTTGCGATTTTGCGTACTCTGTCGAAAGCTTTCGCGCTTGCTGGTCTGCGTTGTGGATTTACGCTTGCGAACGAAGAGCTGATTAATGTACTTCTTAAAGTTATCGCACCTTACCCAGTCCCGGTTCCAGTGGCAGAAATTGCGACTCAGGCGCTTTCGGAAGCTGGTTTAGCGCAAGCGAAGTTCCAAGTTCTCGATCTGAACGCAAACCGTGCTTACTTGCAAGTTGGCCTTTCAATGATTCCGGGTTTGGAAGTGTTTGAAGGGTGGGGGAACTACCTATTGGTGAAATTCCCAGATGGCGATGATCTTTTCAAAGCGGCTTGGGATACGGGCATTATTTTGCGTAACTCGCCAATTGAGAACTGTGTACGTATCAGTGTGGGTAACCGCGACGAGTGTGAAAAAACGCTTGGATTTATTAGAAACTACTACGCATAAGTAGAGACAAAATTAATCGCTCTCGCTCAATAGCGGGAGCGCCAAAAGAATAGCAATAAGGAAGTTCTCGAGTGAGCAAACAACAAAAAATCCTTTTTATTGATCGTGATGGCACCTTAATTGTTGAGCCGCCGATTGATTTTCAAGTAGACCGTTTAGACAAACTAAAGCTAGAGCCATTTGTTATCCCAAGCCTGTTGTCGTTGCAGGATGCAGGATACCGTCTAGTGATGGTCACGAACCAAGATGGTTTGGGTACTGACAGCTACCCACAAGCTGATTTTGATGCACCGCACAACATGATGATGGAGATCTTTGAGTCTCAAGGTGTGAAGTTTGATGACGTGCTGATTTGTCCTCACTTCGATGAAGATAACTGCTCTTGCCGTAAGCCTAAACTGGGCTTGGTAAAAGAGTACCTTCAAGGTGGCAAAGTTGATTTTCAAAACTCCGTTGTGATTGGCGATCGTCAAACAGATCTTCAACTTGCTGAAAACATGGCAATTCGTGGCATTCAATACAACCCAGAAACCATGGGTTGGAAACAGATCCTAAAAGATCTGACGGTGAAGGCACGCGTTGCTGAAGTGGTTCGCACCACAAAAGAAACAGACATCAAAGTATTCGTTAATCTTGATGAGCAAGGCGGTAACGATATTTCTACAGGTCTTGGCTTCTTTGACCACATGCTGGATCAAATCGCTACGCACGGTGGATTCCAAATGGTGTGCAAAGTGGAAGGTGACCTGCACATTGATGATCACCACACGGTAGAAGATACCGCTCTTGCGTTGGGTCAAGCTTTGAAAGAAGCACTGGGTGACAAGCGTGGTATTGGTCGCTTTGGCTTTAGCCTTCCAATGGATGAGTGTTTGGCACAATGCGCACTAGACCTATCTGGTCGTCCTTACCTTAAGTTCGACGCGCAATTCAGCCGTGAGCAAGTCGGTGATCTTTCAACAGAGATGGTAGTTCACTTCTTCCGATCTCTGACTGATACCCTAGCGTGTACGCTGCACCTGTCTTCTGCGGGCAACAATGATCACCACATCATTGAAAGCTTGTTTAAAGCGTTTGGTCGTACTTTGCGCCAAGCAATCAAAGTAGAAGGCACTGAGCTACCAAGTAGTAAAGGCGTGCTTTAAGGCTAACCTTAGCAAGGAGAAAAACAGTGACAGAACAGAAAGTTGTCATTATCGATACTGGCTGTGCCAACGTCTCTTCGGTGAAGTTTGCTATTGAGCGCCTAGGCTATGACGTGACTATTTCAAAAGATCCGCAAGTCGTATTGTCGGCAGATAAGCTATTCCTACCGGGTGTGGGAACCGCCAGCGAAGCGATGAAGAACCTAGAAGAACGCGATCTTATCAGCTTGGTAAAACAGGTAGAAAAGCCGTTGTTAGGTATCTGTTTAGGTATGCAACTGTTGGGCAAAGTGTCTCAAGAGAAAGGGCAGAAAGCCGACGAGTTGGTTGAGTGTCTTGGGCTTTGTGATGGCGAAGTGAAGCTACTACAAACTGGCGATTTGCCGCTGCCGCACATGGGTTGGAATACAGTGTCTGCAAAAGCAGGTAATCCACTTTTCAAAGGTATTGAAGAAGGTGAGTACTTCTACTTCGTGCACAGCTTTGCAATGCCTGTTGGGGATTACACGATTGCGGAATGCGAGTACGGCAACCCGTTCACAGCAGCAGTACAAAGCGGTAACTACTACGGTGTGCAATTCCACCCTGAGCGTTCTTCAAAAGCGGGCGCGAAGCTTATTCAAAACTTCTTAGAATTATAAAAGGGATTTAGTGTGATTATTCCAGCTCTTGATTTAATTGAAGGACAGGTGGTTCGCCTTTATCAAGGTGATTACGGCCAAGTAACCGAGTACAAAGTCGACCCAGCAGAGCAGTTCAACTTGTACCACCAAGCGGGTGCTAACTGGCTGCACTTGGTGGATTTAACTGGCGCGAAAGACACGACAGCACGCCAGCTAGATTTGATTGCAAAGCTACTAGCAAGCACGCCAGCGAACATCCAAATCGGTGGCGGAGTGCGTACAGAGCAAGACGTGATTGATCTGCTAGAAGCTGGTGCTCAGCGTGTTGTTGTTGGTTCTACAGCAGTAAAACAGCCAGAGCTTGTGAAAGGTTGGATGGAAAAATACGGCGCAGAGAAAATCGTTCTCGCGCTAGACATAAACATCGATCAAGACGGCACACGTAAAGTAGCGATTTCTGGTTGGCAAGAAGACTCAGGCGTGACTATCGAAGCACTGATCAACGATTACCTAACGGTAGGTTTGCAGCACGTGCTTTGTACGGACATTTCTCGTGACGGTACGCTAGAAGGCTCAAACGTAGAGCTTTACGTTGACCTATGCAAACAGTACCCACAAGTGCAGTTTCAATCTTCAGGTGGCATTGGCTCATTAGCAGATATCGAAGCGCTAAAAGGCAGCGGTGTGGCTGGTGTGATTGTTGGTCGTGCGCTGTTAGATGGTAAGTTCACAGCAGAGGAGGCGTTTGCATGTTGGCAAAGCGAATAATTCCATGTCTTGATGTTCGTGATGGACAAGTGGTAAAGGGCGTTCAGTTCCGTAATCACGAGATCATTGGCGACATCGTTCCTCTGGCACAGCGTTATGCGGAAGAGGGCGCTGACGAGCTTGTGTTCTACGATATTACCGCTTCAAGTGATGGTCGTGTCGTAGATAAAAGTTGGGTCGCTCGCGTTGCAGAAGTGATTGATATTCCTTTCTGTGTCGCTGGTGGTATTAAATCAGCGGAAGATGCAGCGCGCATTCTTGAGTTTGGTGCAGACAAAGTGTCTATCAACTCACCTGCATTAGCGAACCCGCAGCTGATTACTGACCTTGCTGATAAGTTTGGTGTGCAATGTATCGTCGTTGGTATCGATTCATACTACGACAAAGAGACAGGTAAGTATCAGGTTTACCAGTTTACTGGTGATGAAGAACGCACCAAAGCAACCCAATGGGAAACGCGTGATTGGGTGCAAGAAGTACAAAAACGCGGCGCTGGTGAAATCGTACTGAACATGATGAACCAAGACGGCGTGCGTAACGGCTATGATATTGAACAACTCAATATGGTGCGTGAAGTGTGTAACGTGCCATTGATTGCATCGGGTGGTGCAGGTGCCATGGAGCACTTCGCAGAAGCCTACCAAAAAGCAAATGTGGATGGCGCGCTTGCCGCATCGGTATTCCACAAGCAAGTCATCAATATTGGTGAACTAAAGCAGTATTTGAAACAACAAGGCATTGAGGTACGACTATGAGTGTGAAAGCCGCCGAAGTAAGTTCGCTAGCTGAGCGAATCAACTGGGAAAAGGTGGATGGTCTGGTACCTGCCATCGTACAAGATTTCCAATCAAGCCAAGTGCTGATGATGGGGTACATGAACCAAGATGCGTTGGCAAAAACGGGTGAAACAGGTCAAGTGACGTTCTTCTCTCGTACCAAGCAACGTCTTTGGACGAAAGGTGAGACCTCTGGCAACGTATTGCAATTGGTGAACATGCAGCTCGATTGCGACAACGATACGCTACTGGTGAAAGTGAATCCCATTGGTCCTACGTGTCACTTGGGTAACACAACTTGCTGGGATGTGGACCCTCAAGAGGAGTCACAAATGGTGTGGCTTCATCAACTTGAGCAGCTATTGGCTGCCCGCAAGAGTGCCGACCCAGATTCCTCTTATACTGCCAGTCTTTATGCCCGTGGCACCAAGCGTATTTCGCAAAAAGTGGGCGAAGAAGGCGTTGAAGTCGCGCTTGCGGCGACGTCGGGCGATAAGGCGGAGTTAGTGTGTGAATCAGCAGATTTGATTTACCACTTGTTGGTATTGCTTCAAGACCAAGACGTATCGATGAATGACGTAGTGAATAAACTGAAAGAGCGTCATAAATAACCACGTTTAAAGTAACCACTCGTAGAGTACGAATGCTTCATTAATTATGTAAACGCCCTCAGTTGAGGGCGTTTGATTTTAATGCTTTGCAATAAACTTGCGTTATATTTCGAATAAGAAGTAGTAGCCGTAGCCAACGATAAAAGCAGGTATAGCGGAATAAATTGTCGCGACAAGTGCTGCTTTAGGGGCAAGAGCTATAGCTGGGAATAAGGCGTCACCATCATTTGAAATGGCGTTGGCAAGTTGTGCCGAGAAAGGGGCTGTGCCTGCAATATAAAGACTGGTGACCAATATTTGAGGGCCACAGCCAGGTAACAGGCCAATAGCAACGCCCATTAGAGGCATCCACATTCCCCATCCTGAGAAGCTCGCTGTCAAGTCGATGTGCCCAAAGAAAGCAATCAGTTCAAAAGCCATAAAGGCGAGGATTACCCATGCTGTGACGAAGTTTGTGTCTTGCGCGGCTTTTTGTAACGGGTGAGAAGAAACTTGCTTAGTATCCTCAGAAACAGTCGATTCGTAGTCCTTTATCTCTTTGGTCAGCGACCAAAGCAGCATGCTCGTGATGATTAAAACTGCGCCAATCCATTCAATTGTCATGGCTGGAAGTGATAGTAGTTCGTTTACATCCACTTGGAATGACCCAAGCGCAGCGATGATAGTCGCAGGAACGATCAACCATTTCCAAAATGTGCCTTGGAGATTAATCGCCTTTCTCTCTAGCTTGTTTTGTTCACTGGCGTTTTGACATGAAAATCGCTCACTAATAGATTTCAACTCTGGGCGTAAAAAGTCATCGTCGTGAATAGCGTTGACGGCCCAACCAGATACACATCCGACGATAACACCAAGACCAACGACGGCAAATCCCACGTCAGGTTTGCTTGCCAGCAACAAAAAGGCCGCGTCGCCCATTGTGGAGGTTAATACCGCAACAATTGCCCCAAAGCCAACCCGGCCACTTACAAACTGGGTAGTCACAATGATCGCACCGCCACATCCGGGTAAAGCTCCGAGTAATGCAGCAAACATTACCTGGTATCGTCGAGAGCTTTGATAGAGGTTCACCACCTTGCTTTCTTTACTCATTAAAAGCGACAAGTAATGGTAAAGGGTGAGAGTAAAGGCGACATACGCGGAAACGGCCCAAAACGCGTCAGAAAGTGTGTTGACGGTCAATTCGCTTGTTGTCCCATTTGCGATAAGGGCAATCAACGCAACCGGCAAGAATAAGCGTTTGTAAGCGGGCTTAAACTGTGAAAACGAAAGCCAGTCAGGGGCAATTTGAGAGAGTCTAAGTGAGTCCATAGTTACATCAATGCAAATGATAATGATTATGATTATGATTATCAATATAGTTAAGTGGGAATTATTTGCAACAAAAAGTTGAAAGAAACAGTTTTCTTTTTGCTAACCCATGACAAATCTCAAAATTCAGGTAAAGTAACGCCTTCGTGAGTAATTTGCCCTGAACGGGCCTATTTTAGTCGTATAGGAAATAAGATGATTCTAGTTGTAGGTCACAAGAACCCTGATAGTGATAGTATCTGTAGTGCGCTTGTAGCAACTGAGCTACTGAAAGCGCGTGGTGTTGAAGCAATGCCAATTCGCCAAGGCGAAATCAACCGTGAAACGCAACACATTCTAGAAGTTGCGGGAGCTGAAGTTCCTGAACTTCGCACGTCTGTAGCGGGCGAGAAAATTTGGTTGGTAGACTACTCAGATCTTGCACAAGCTCCGGATGATGTGGCTGAAGCTGAAATCCTAGGCATTGTTGACCACCACCGTTTGGGTGACGTTATGACAGTTAACCCAATGGAAGCTTGGATTTGGCCTGTTGGCTGTACAAACACAGTACTATTCAACATGTTCAAAATTGAAGGTCACGAGATCACGCCTCAGATCGCTAAACTAATGATGTCTGCAATCCTTTCAGACACAGTAGGTTTTGCATCTCCGACTTGTACTCAAAAAGACAAAGATGCGGTTGAAGAGCTCGCTAAAATCGCTGACGTGTGCGATGTTGATGCCTTCATCAAAGATCTTCTCATTGCAAAAACAAACATTGAAGGTCTATCAGCTGCTGAACTAGTAGAAAAAGACCTGAAAGGCTACCCATTCAACGGCCGCGATGTTGTTGTAGGCCAAGTTGAACTTGCAACTCTTGAGCAAGTAGATGGCATGATTGATGCGCTTGAAGCTGACCTAGAGCGCCGCTGTGCTGAAGAAGGTTTAGCGTTTGCTGCTGTTATGCTAACAGACATCACTACGGCGCAAACTCGTCTACTATACAAAGGTGAGTGGGCTGAGAAGCTAGTGAAGCATGAAAAAGATGGCATGCTTATGATGGAAAACACACTAAGCCGTAAGAAACAAGGTTGGCCTTGGCTACAAGGTGAGCTTGCATAAGCTGGCTATTGTTTGAATTGCTCAAACGCCCACAGTTTCATACTGTGGGCGTTTGTTTTTTTAGCTAATCAATTCGTGGAGAGGCTGATGTCTGAATCACTTTCACAAGATCAAATCGCAACAGTTAATAAAATGCGCGCGGAAGAGCGTTTCAACTACTGCATTAAAGAAATCGCTAAGCATCGAAAAGTGTGGATCCTCACTGATGAACATGGCTGTGTGATGCTTAACACGGAAGATGAAGACTGTGTACCTGTGTGGCCACATGAAGAGTTTGCAAATCAGTGGGCAACTGGTGAATGGGAGCATTGCAAAGCGGAGTCTATCTCTACAGCAAAATGGTTCAGTCGCTGGACTTACGGTCTAGAAGACGATGAGCTTGCTGTTGCTGTTTTTCCAAACAACGAGGAAGAAGGTGTCGTCCTTTATCCGGACGAGTTTGAATTCGAACTCAAAAAGCGCGGTTAATCTTCCCTTAGGCCAAGTGACAATCAACTTGGTCTAACTCTTTTCTCTTCTCACATAAACAGTCCAGTTGCTCACGGGCGTGGTATAGGTGTTATCGCGTTCGTACTGCTGAAAAGCGTCCGCGAATTCAGGGTACTGACTAAAATGTTCGATAAAATCAAAGCCTTTAGGGTAGCGCAGCAGCTGTTCTGACTCTTCGACCAAAATGACTTTAGGCTGATTGCGTAGGATATCTTCCGTCACAATTTGGCTTACCAATTGTAAACGTTGTTGGCTATCTTCACTTTCTGGGTGCTTTAGCGATTCAGGTAATGGCCAAAGAACGGGGAAGCGACCTGCCCACTTTTGTTCAAGATGAATAGCTATCGGGTGTCCGACAAATAATCGAGCGCTAAATGCGTACACCTGTTCTCCTGGCTGCGTCACTTCGCTGACCGCGTTGTAAACCACGTGATAGGGGTTATGCTCAATGACTTTTTCAGGTGCGTAGCTGTGCTTGGCTAGGAGTTGTGTTGCCGCCGCTTCATAGTCCACTCTATCGATATCAATAAAATGAAATTGTCTCAAGAACACTAGGATGGCGCTAAAAAATAGAAACTGAGCGAGGCGCTTTGTCGAAAATCTTTGACTTAACTCGCCAGCCGCATAGAGCCAACTGCTGATAGAGACAATACCAAGCAGAGCAAATACCAGAACTAAGTGATAACTGAATCCAGCTCGGCCAAGCACGTAGGCAACAAATGCGGCTGCCAATGTGACATAGAGATAATCGATAGTTTGGGGCGATTGAGTTGCGTGTCGTAAGTAACGATAGGGTAAATAGGAGACCACGGCCAAAAGAGCCACACGAGTGAGCAGACTATAAATCGGCTCAAAATAGGCAATGTAAGTCTGTTTAGCGAGGGGGGCGACGTTATCGAAATAACTCGGGTGGGCAAAGTAGACGTAAGTTATGTACGTAGCGCCCAGCAAGCCTAGGTATAGGTTTTGCCATCGAAACAACAAGGATAATCGACGTGCCGTCCATAGGTAGTAGATATCGAGCAACACAAAAACAGTCACATACTGAGGTTTCAAGCAGACACTGAGACCAGCGAGTGTCAATGTTAGCCATTGGATGGCAACAGAGCACGATTGATTCTGCATGCGGCACAAAATCATGCACAAGTATGCGATCATTGCTGCGGCGATGATATGTTCTCGCTGCAAGAATGCTGCTGGTAGGACAAAAACAAGGCTTAATCCTATTGCTGCAATCCAGATGTAAGGCTGACGAATGGGCAGCTTAACCACGTAATAGTGGCAGAGTGCGGCTATCCCGAGTAAGTAACCAATCATCGATATCCGCAGTGAGGAGACAACGCTCCAATCGCCCAAATAATGAGGCACTAAGAAAAGCCGATAGATATATACAATCAACGGCGGATTGATTTCAAAATATTGGGTATACAGATCACCGGGTTGGCCATAGAGTGCCATCTGCGTTAGAAAGGCAACATCTGCATTTAAGAAATAATGCGTCTGGCTAATAAGTGAATGCAGCGCCCCAACAAGAATTACGCTCCAAGCAAGGATTGACCATAGCTTGTAATTCGGTTGCGACTGATGATTAGTTTCCAACAAGCTGATAAAGCTCCCCTGAATTAGCTGTAGCGACGGCTTTGCCCAAGACGCCCTGTTTTTGATAGCGGCGCAGTATTTTTCTGACGATAGGTCTGGCTTGCTTCGCGCTCATCCCGACGGTTAACTCTGGCTCGTACAGCAACTGAAGTAAGACAACATCTAACGGCGACAGTAAGTCTTCGGGTGTTTCATCGTTAAAGATTGATGGGAATGCACTCTCTGCATCATTTGGAAGCCCCATGACCTGGGTTATCTCCTCAACAATACAGGCTAGTAGTTTGCCGTGGTTGCGAGCTTGATCGACGGGAATAATAATAGCTGCTGACGTGATAGCGCCAGAGCGAGAATCTAGGCGATAACCTGCTTTGCATATTGCTCCATGCATATTGTTTAACGCAGCTTTGCCGAGCTCTTTTTCAACTTCTTTACGCCACTGAGACTCGCGAGTGAATATCCAGATAACATTCGCTTGGCTACGAGTGTTGACTCTAGTTATTGGCATGCCAGTCACCTTAGAAAGGTGTGTTATGTGTGCGTTGGTAAGCAGGTCATGAAGTTCTTGATCGCCAACTTGATGGTTAACCCAAATCTTGATTGGTTGGTTCCATTTAACCAGTTGCCAATTGCCCGAGTTGTATTCGCGTTTTAGTGCCACATCGACAAAAGCGCGTTCCACAAATTCAGGATCAAGCCAAGTGCGATTTTGAGGGTAATTCGCGTACACGCTGCACGCGAACACACCACATATCAAGAGAGCTATCCTTAGCATAATCGTGCTACTTAAAGCAGGTCGACTTATTGAAATGGCTTTCTACAAGTCGCTGGGTGACGATGTGTTCAGGGCAAGAGAGTACCTGCTGAGTATCGCCACTTTCCACCACTTCACCTTCATGCATGACCATTATTTTATCCGTGATGTGTTTCATGATTCCAATATGCTGCGAAACGTAAACAAAGGAAACCCCCATCTCTTCTTGTAGCTCAAGGAACAGGTTAATGATCTGCGAACGCATCGCCATATCCAATCCGTTTAGCGCTTCGTCGGCGACAATAATGGAAGGTTGCAGAATGAGCGCCCGCGCCAAACAGACCCTCTGTTTTTGGCCCGTTGCCAACATTTGTGGGTAAAAATAGGCGTGCTCAGGGAGTAAGCCGACGCGAAGCAAGGTGTCCTTAACGCGTTTCATGCGTGCTTCGGGAGGCATGCTGGTGTTTCGTTTTAGAGGGCCTTCCAGAATTCGCCCAATTTGAATTCTCGGGTTGAGCGACGTGTTCGGGTCTTGGAAGATCATTCGAATCAACTTACAGCGCGTTTCGTAATCTTTGTGCGACAGAAGCTCACCATTGACTCGGATCTCGCCCTGAGTGGGTTCCACTACACCTGCAAGCATTCTTGCTAACGTCGACTTTCCAGAACCGTTTTGGCCAATAAAACCAATGGTTTGTCCTGCCTCTAAGTCAAAACTGACAGGCTTAACCGCTTGGTGAACTTTTTTACGAAACAATCCAGAGCGCGTAGTAAACACTTTGGAAAGATCAGTGACTTCTAATAGAGCACTCATGCTTTTTTCTTCTCCCTCTCTTTTGGAGAGTGATTGAGTGGGAAGTGACAAGCAAATTTATGATTTTTGATTCGTCTCGTCATAGGGATTTCGACACATTGTCGCTGTGCATACGGGCAGCGTGGACCCAAACGACACCCAATGGGTAAATGCTGCAGTGGAGGTATGGAGCCCGGCAGCGACTGTAGTTTCTCTTTGTGAGGAATCCAGTCGTTAAAGTCAGGCATCGCTTTCAGAAGGGCAACAGTATAGGGGTGCTTGGGTTTTTCGAGAATCTTCTTCGTGTCAGCAGATTCAACGGATTGGCCGCAGTACATTACCGTGATTCGGTTTGCCCACTGAGTGATGGTTGTCAGGTCATGACCGATTAGCATGATCGAGGTATTGTGAACCTGATTCATTCGACTCAGCAGACGCAGAATTTGCGATTGAGTAATCGGGTCTAAATCGTTTGTCGGCTCGTCCGCGATCAGCAGTTTAGGTTTCGCTGCGATGGCCATCGCAATCATCACCTTTTGACACTCACCGTCGGTCAGTTCATAGGGGTAGCTGCTCATCAATTGACGGTGGTTTTTGATACCGACTTTATGCAGTAGGGCAATCGCTTGTTTTTTACGCCACTTAAAACGCTCCCACCATTTCCCTTCGAATGATTTCGATGGAATGGCCTCGATAAGCTGCTTTCCAACTTCTTCAGAAGGATCTAAACAAGTGGAAGGCTCTTGGAAAATCATGGCAATATCGCGAGCAATGACGCGTCTACGTTCTCGCGGGGTGAGTTGCAATAAGTCAATATTGCCGAGTCGCATACGGTCGGCTGTCACTTTCCAGTTGTCTTTACAGACGCCAACAATGGCTTTCGCGACTAAGCTTTTGCCTGAGCCCGACTCGCCTACAAGACCGCGAATTTCGCCCTCATTTAAGGTCAGGCTCATGCGATCGACCGCTTTCATCATCCCTTGCGGGGTTTCGATTTCTATCGTCAGATGTCGAATATCAAGTAAAGGCATTATTCGATTCCTGCATTAAGGGCTTGGCGAACACCTTCACCTACAAGGTTGATGGCAATCACTGTAAACATAATCGCAAGTCCGGGTAAGGTCACGGTCCAAGGCGCAAGGTAAATTAACTCAACAGAGTCTCCAAGTATTGCGCCCCATTCGGTACTCGGTGCCTGCGCGCCAAGGCCTAAGAAGCCTAGCGCGGTAATATCTAAGATCGCAATTGATAGCGCGAGGGTGACCTCTGATGCAATAACCACCAATATATTTGGCAGTATTGAGTTCCACAGCAAGTAGAAGTCGTTGGCACCATCAAGTCTCGCCGCCATGATGTAGTCTTTCTCTACTTCTGTGTGAACCGCGATATAGACGGAGCGAACAAAACGTGGAATGAGCGCCAAGCAGATGGCGAGCAGAATATTGAACTCGCCGAACCCCAAAAAGGCGACAAAGATGATCGCTAGCAAGAGTGAAGGGATCGACATCACCGTATCCAACAGGTGGTTCAAAATGCTCGAAACCAGACCTTTTGTCATCCCGGCAAGAATACCGATCAAACAGCCGACAGTACCCGCAATCAAGGTGATAATCACCGCCGCTCCGAAGGTGAGCTGCGAACCGCCAATTAGGCGCGATAGAATATCTCTACCGAGATCGTCAGTTCCTAAAAAGTACTCGACGGTGCCCGCTGGGTTCCAAGAGGGTGGAATGAGGAGTTCGCCCGATTGCGCTTGTGGATCGTGCGGAGTGATCCAAGGTGCGATTATGGTAATGATGACAATCAGCCCCAAACACCACAGGCCAAACATCGCAAGATTGTTGGATCGATAGCTTCTCCAGAATCGCTCAAATTGAGTCGGGACCTGCTCTTCCTGATAAATGTTATCGGTTAGCATACCATTCCTTCCTCACTAACGGGTTGATCATCGCGCCGATCAAGTCAGACAAGATATTTGCGGTCAAGACTAGCGTGGCCACGACAATTACGCCTGCTTGAATGGCGACGTAATCTTGATTTGAGAGCGCATCGAGCAGCCAGCGACCGATGCCTGGCCAGTTGAAAATAGACTCGGTAATGATTGCCAAGGTCAACATACTTGATAGCTGCACGCCAATCTTGGGAATAATGGGTGGAATGGCATTTCTCATCACATGCTGAGTGACGATTTCTCGCGTCGATAAACCTTTGATTCGGGCTGCGCGAATATAGTTTTGCCCCATCACTTCTGCCACTGAAGTACGCATTAAGCCGATGACCTGAGTAGTCGGTGCGAGTGCAAGCACTAGGCAAGGCAGAATCAGATGCTCTATCACACTCTGTAATGCGTGGGCACGGTATGGACCCTCGGCAAAGAAGGCGTCGATGATGGCGAAGCCCGTCACGTGATCAATTTGATACAGCAAGTCATAACGGCCAGCGACAGGAAACAACTCAAAATGGAGTGAAAACGCCATAATCATCAGTAGTGCGACCCAAAAAAGAGGCGCAGAGTACCCAGACATAGAGGTGAATGAGATAAGCGTATCAACCCATTTTCCTTGTTTCATGCCAGCGATAGTGCCAATAGGGATGCCAATTAGTAGCGAAATAACAAACGCGATAAAGCACAACTCAAGAGTGGCAGGAAACACGACCGCGAGCTCATCAGCGATCGGAACGCCATAGTGATTGACGCCGAAATTTAGCTGCATCAACTCACCTAGGTAGGTTAACCAACCCGGCCAAAAATCTTGCAGTGCCCAAACCGAATCTGGAGCTAAACGTAAAATGCTAAAACCAACCATGGTCAGAATTAACATTGTGATAATGAAAAGGTTAAGTCGCCTTACGGTGTAAAGAAACATTATCTGACCCTCTCTACATTATCGAAAGGCTGCGCGTTAAACGGGCTCACTTTAAATCCTTGCAATGAATGATGCTGCGCCTGCAGTTGCATTCCGTGATTGAGTGGAATGACAGGGACTTCTTCATTCAAAATATTTTGGGCTTGTTTGTATAGGTTTAAGCGGTATCGCTTCTTATCGACTTCTAGAGCGAGGTCGAGCAAAAAATCGAAATCAGGATTACACCAGCTCGAAACATTGAGCCCGACACGTTTTGAGTCACATGAGAGCAATGGTCGGAAAAAACTGTCTGGGTCACCCGTATTAGCTATCCAACCCGTTAAATAGAGATCCACGCTCGCATCGAGTTCAGTACGATTAAATCTGTCATCGGTCATAAGGTTTAGCTTTATACCCACATCCGCTAGGTTAGCTTGAATAAGTTCGGCTGTTTTGCGTGGACTTGGGTTGTAAGCTCTTGGCTCTAAAGGTACCGACATGGTTAACTCTAAGCCCTTGCTGTATCCCGCCTCACGAAGCAACGCGATTGCGTAATTACGGTCATAGCGAAGTTGGGTTGTGTCTTTTTGATACGCCCATGATGAAGGTGGAAGCACAGAATAGGCTTGGCTGCCTGTACCGTAATAGACGGAATCGAGGATGTTTTGCCTGTTAATCGCGTAACTGAGTGCTTTACGGACTCTTGAATCATTCAGAGCAGGATGAAGAGTATTGATGGCCACAAATGAAATGTTCATCGCAGGTTTGGCTGTCAGCTTAATATCATCTCGTTGCTCAATAACAGGCAGTTGGCTTGATAACGGCGCGTTGAGAATATCGCACTCTTCCCTAAGCATCTTGGCTAATGTTCCGGTTCCGCGATTTGAGATATCAAATACGACTTGCTTCATTTTGGCTTTGCCTTGCCAATAGTCGTTGTGTCTTTTTAGTCGAATGAAGTCATTAATTTGGTACTCGGACAGGTAAAACGGACCAGTACCGATCGGGTGAGAGTCCATCATCCCTTTCTCGTCACGCAGCTCTAACTGGTTGCCATACTCTTTTGAGTGAATTACCGCGTGGCTGGTTGCGATGTTGGACAAAAAAGAGTTATCCGGTCTACTCAGAGTGAAACGGACTTGGTGACGAGACAAGGCAACAACATCAACCAACAAGTTTTGGAAATCGATGCCATTAAACCAAGGGTATAACCCACCACCTACGTAATGAAAGGGGTGACTAGAATCGATAATGCGACGAAAGCTGAAGACCACATCATCTGCCGTTAATGAACGAGATGGTGTAAACCATGCTGCGGACTGGAACGCAATGTTGTCTTGAAGTGTAAACGTATACTCCGTCCCAGATTTATTCACTGTCCAACTCTTAGCGATGTTTGGAACGGGCTCGAACGTTTCAGGATCAAGGGTAAGCAAGGTGTCGAAAAGTTGCGGACTGAGGGTCTCAGGCGTTATGCCACTGTCAATCAACTGCGGGTTAAATGTCTCCGGCCCGCCTTGACCACAATAGACAAACCCTTGTTGTCGAATTTTATTGTGGTCGATGGCTTCGCCACAGCCAGATAACAGGCTGAAGCTAAATATACCAAGTGTAAGTTGTAAGAATGCTTTCATAGAAAGATTAACTGCTGAAGACAAGCACAAAGGGATCTCCAATTGTGCCTTATTCTGCCACCCGTTTACCATCAATAATTACGTTAAACCTCAGTAAACCTTAACTTATGTCATGTTACTCAGACTGAGTTAGGTTGTATTTGCGCACCATGCCTCTTAGCTGGTGATAACTTAAGTCTAGCAATTGAGCCGCTTTCCTTTGATTGAATTTCGCTTCTTCCATGGCGGCATTGAGAATTTTCAAGTCTTGTTCTTCTTGCCATTGCTTGTAATTAAGCGGAAAGGTTATGGTGTCACTGCTTGTTGATAGCTCGCTTTCCGAGCCCGGTTCGGGCTCTGACCAAGTATTGGCGAAGGGGTCGAAAATCATGTGAGAGATAGGCTCGTCTTGCTGCCCATGTTGATAGACGGCTCGCTCGATCACGTTTTTTAGCTCACGAACGTTACCTGGCCACGCGTAGTCTAACAAGCTCTGCTTTGCGTGTTCGCTAAACCCGACAAAATACTCGAACCCGAGTTCACGACACATTTTGATTGCGTAGTATTCGGCGAGAAGCAAGATGTCTTCCGTTCGTTCGCGCAGAGGTGGGAGTTGAATGACATCGAAAGCAAGCCTGTCGAGAAGGTCGGCACGAAACTCCCCGTTGGCAGCCATTTCTGGAAGATTGGCATTGGTGGCACACACCAAACGTACATTCGCATTGAGCAACTGGTGCCCACCAACCCGCTCATATTGACCATATTCAATCACTCGCAACAATTTTTCTTGAACGAGGAGGGGGGCGGTCGCAAGCTCGTCTAGGAACAAAGTGCCATTTTCTGCGCGCTCAAAGCGACCTTTATGCCTGCCTTTTGAGCCTGTAAATGCGCCTTGTTCATGACCGAACAACTCAGAGTCAATAAGCCCCTCACTCAATGTTGAACAGTTCAACGAGATAAGAGGCTGATCCCAACGTTTAGATAAATAATGCAGACGCTGCGCGATGAGTTCTTTGCCGGTTCCGCGCTCTCCAATAATCAGGATAGGGCGCTCAATCGCTGCAAGTTTTGATACTTTATCCAGTACCGCAAGGAAAGCGGGAGACTCACCAATCAGGTTTTGTTGCATGACTTCACTCCGTTGGTCAAATTTACCTAAAGTTGGCTAAATTCATCACATATTGAATCAGGTTGCAAGTTGATATTTGTTAAGTTTATGATTTTTAATGAATAAAAAGTTGGCACACATATTGGAGTAGTTAAACCAACATAAAGAGTTCGATGATGACTCAAACCCCAATGACTACTATCGGCCTAAGTGCCAACATATAAAATGAGGAGCTGTGCTATGGGTATTTTTTCTCGATTCGCAGATATTGTAAATTCAAACATCAGCGCACTACTGGATAAAGCGGAAGATCCAGAAAAGATGATTCGCCTTATCATTCAAGAAATGGAAGACACCTTGGTAGAGGTGCGCACTAACTCGGCAAAAGCGATTGCAGATAAAAAAGAGTTGGCACGTAAAGTGGAAACTTTGGAAGATCAAATTGCGCAATGGCAAACCAAAGCCACATTGGCGTTGACCAAAGAGCGTGAGGATCTGGCTCGAGCAGCATTGATTGAGAAGCAAAAGCTGCAAGATGTCTTAAAGGGTTTACATACTGAGCAAACGCTTGTTGAAGAAACTATCGATAAGCTAACGGGTGAAATTGGTAAGCTAGAAACTAAGATCACGGAAACCCGAGCTAAGCAGCAAGCATTGGCTATTCGCTCTCAAGCTGCGTCAAATCGTCGCGATGTGCAAAAGCACCTTCATACTGCTCGTACGTCAGAAGCGATGGCGAAATTCGAACAGTATTCGAGAAAAATTGATGAGCTTGAGGCGGAAGCGGACGTCTATTCCAAAACCGGCAATGCGAAATCGCTTGATCAAGAGTTCGCAGAACTTCAAGCTCAAGATGAGATTGAACAAGAACTGGCCAAGTTAAAAGAGCAGATGGGAGAGAAGAAATAATCCGTCGCATTCTTTAACTCAAATAAATGTGCACCGATCTAGGTATTGAGGTTTCACTGCCTGAGCTTGATACTTAGATTGGTGACTAAGGCTTAATTGTTTTATCTAAATTATCAGTCGGTTGTCTATAAAATCAATCTGATTGAGCGCTATCAGTAGGAGTTGTTTATGTCGACATTTATTATTGCCGGGCCATTGATTGTTTTTTTGATTTTTGTCGCTCCCTTGTGGCTCATCTTACACTATCGCAGTAAGAAGAAAGCGGCAGGTGGACTATCAGAAGATGATTTCCAACGCTTGCAATCTTTGTCAGAGAAAGCTGATCAGATGCAAGATCGTGTTAACACGCTAGAAAGAATTTTAGATTCAGAGGCGCCTGAATGGAGACGTCGCTATGAGTAAACAAGAGCTTTATCGTGATACTGATAATGGAAAAATTGCTGGTGTTTGCGCAGGCGTGGCCAATTACTTCGGATTGGAGGTATGGTTAGTCCGAATCTTAGTCATATCCGCCGCGTTACTTGGTGGTAGTTTTCTTGTTTTACTCGCGTATGTTGCATTTGCATTTATGATCGAAAAGCAGCCGCCAAACTACGTAGAAGCGATGAAAAGCAAACAAGAGCATAAGTTGAAAAGTAAACCTTGGACTCAGGGCCAAGCGCCTGATGCGTTGCTGACAACGCTCGAAAATGATTTTTCTACGCTAGAGACTCGAATTCGCTCCATCGAGGCGTATGTCACATCCGATACGTTTAAGGTTAATCGCGAGTTTAACAAGCTGTAAGTCGTTTCTGAGACTTAGTCGCGTTTTCTTTTAGCAAATTATTAATTTTAATAAGTTTTTACCACCCCTACTGTGGAAGTCATTAATCCAATCATCTATCTTTGTTATTAATTGTGATAACTGGATGATTGGACATGCAAAAATCAATGCTGCTTCTCGCCATAGCTGCGTCACTCAGTGGCTGTGGTAAGGAGCATCCACCCGTACCTGAGCCCGATTCTCGGCCTGCGAAACTCTTCACTATTTCAGTGGGCAATGCCACTTTTGAACGCCATTTTCCAGCCACTTCTGAAGCCGGTGATAAAGCAGTTCTTGCATTTAGAGTACCTGGTCAGCTTCAAACCATTGATGTTGTTGCCGGGCAACGGGTCAAAAAAGGGGATGTGCTTGCGTCTCTAAACCCTGATGAATACACCCTGTTGGCGAAGCAGGCAGAGGCTCAATTTAAACTTGCCGATGTTCAATACCAACGCTACAAAAAGTTAAGAAAAGATAAAGTGGTTTCCGAGCAAGATTTTGATCAAGCTAAAGCCAACCACAATTCTGCGCAAGCAGCTCTTGAGCAAGCAAAAGCGAACCTAAGATACACCAAACTAGTCGCTCCGTATGATGGGACTATCTCACTCGTTCCCGCAGAGAATCACGAATACATAGCCGCTAAGTCTGGCGTGTTAAACATTCAAACCAATCAGTTGATGAAGGTGATTTTCCAGCTCCCCGATCACTTGTTAAGCCGATTTTCTACAGGGATTAACCTAACGGCGACAATGACCTTTGATGCCTTTCCGCAAAATACCTACGATCTAACCTTCCAAGAGGTCGATACTGAAGCCGATCCCAAAACGGGCTCTTACAAAGTCACCATGATTATGGAACGTCCTGAAGATACTGGGATCCTACCTGGTATGGCAGGGTCGGTTCACGTCGCTGTCGAATCGACAGGCGCGACTCGTATTCCGGAAGCCGCTTTGTTTGAAGAGCAAGGAGACACCTTTGTTTGGCGTGTTGACGACCAAGGTATTGTTTCCAAAGCGGCGGTTGAACTGAACGATAAGCGACAAGTGGAAAGCGGTTTAGCCGATGGCGAGAGAATCGTCGTGTCCGGAGTGAGTGGTATTGAACCGGGAATTAAAGTTCGCGAATGGATCAAAGAGCGAGGTCTGTAAGATGAAGCAATGGTTAGGGATAAGTGTGTTATCCACGGCAGCGTTCTTAGCGGGCTGTAGCGGAGAGGTAGCATATGTCGATTTTGGTCTTGCCAAAGTAAAAGTGTTGGAGCTGTCGAATCACGAAGTGAGCGAGGACAGATTGTATTTTCCCGCTGTTGCCAATGCAGCGGAACGCTCACACCTCAGCTTTAGGGTGGCGGGTGAAATTAGCAAGATTTACGTCAAGGAAGGGGATCAAGTTAAGCAAGGAGACCTGATTGCCGAGATTGAACCAACGGATTACAAACTTGATGTTGATAACGCAAGTGCTCGTTATTCGGTCGTCGATAGTCAGTATAAACGCTCCAAGCCTTTGGTCGACAAAGGCTTACTTGCCAAGTCTCAGTTCGATGAAATAGCGGCTAATCGTCAAATTGCCTACGCAGAGTTGCAGTTAGCGAAGCTACGATTGTCTTTTACTCAGCTGAAAGCGCCTGTTGACGGGATCATATCTCGAGTGAGTGCGGATCAGTTTGAGAACATTCAAGTTGGCCAGCAAATCGTTAATATTCATAGTCTAGATAACGTAGAGATCCTGATTCAATTGCCTGATCGCCTCTACATCAATCAGCCTAGCCAAGAGGCTTTTGAAAAAGTCGATGCTGTGGTTAAAGTACCAAGCGGTAATGAATACAGCGCAAAAATCAAAGAGTTTACTACAGAGCCGGATCCGGCGACGGGGACGTTCACTGTGACACTGTCGATGCCGATGCCACAGCAAGAGTACATCTTGGATGGCATGGCGGTCGAAGTGACTTCTAGAGGCGAAGACATTGGATTGGAGCTGAACACTGGTGTCCAAGTCCCGATTGAGTCAATATTCAATGCAGATGGCGATGACTTAGCGCGTGAAAACAAGTACGTGTGGACGGTAGAGTCTGACAACACGGTTACCAAGAGAAAAGTCGTTGTTGGTAAGGCAAATAAGGAAACCGTTCAGGTTCTTGAAGGGCTAGACAAAGACCAAGTTGTCGTGGTCGCAGGCGTATCACGATTAAGGGAAGGTATGCATGTAGAAGTTATTGAGAAGGAGGCGGGTCATGAGTGAACAAAATCTCAACGCGCCTCAACGTGATGAAGACGTAACGGGCATCGCCGCGTACTTTATTCGAAATAGAGTCATCAGTTGGATGATCTCGCTGATCTTCCTTATTGGCGGCACCGCAGCATTCTTTGGATTGGGGCGCCTCGAAGACCCTGCATTTACCATCAAAGATGCGATGGTTGTTACTTCTTACCCTGGTGCGACCCCTCAGCAGGTCGAAGAAGAAGTGACATACCCATTGGAAAAAGCCATCCAGCAATTAACTTATGTGGATGAGGTGAACTCGATATCCAGTCGGGGTTTGTCGCAAATCTCGGTGACGATGAAAAACAACTATGGTCCCGATGATTTGCCACAGATCTGGGATGAGCTACGCCGTAAGGTCAATGACTTAAAAGGTCAGTTACCTCCGGGGGTCAATGATCCACAAGTGATTGATGATTTCGGTGATGTTTACGGAATCCTACTAGCGGTCACAGGTGAAGGTTATAGCTACAAAGAGTTGCTCGATTATGTTGACTATTTGCGACGAGAATTAGAGCTCATTGATGGTGTAAGTAAGGTCTCGGTATCGGGTCAGCAGCAAGAGCAAGTGTTTATCGAAATCTCGATGAAACGCATGAGCAGTTTAGGGCTTTCGCCAAACACCGTGTTCAATCTGCTGTCTACTCAAAACGTTGTCTCTGATGCAGGAGCGATTCGAATTGGTGACGAGTACATTCGTATTCAGCCTACGGGTGAGTTCCAAAATGTGGACCAACTTGGGGACTTGATCTTAACGGAGAGTGGTGCTCAGGGGCTTATCTACTTGCGGGATGTTGCTGACATCAAACGTGGTTACGTTGAAGTACCAAGCAATATCATCACGTTTAACGGCGATCTGGCGCTCAACCTCGGCGTCTCCTTTGCGCAGGGTGTAAACGTCGTCGAAGTTGGTAAACGCTTTGACCGACGCTTCGCCGAACTCAAGTATCAGCAACCCGTTGGTGTCGATATTTCGGAAATTTACAGTCAGCCAAAAGAAGTCGACAAGTCAGTCAGTGGCTTTGTCGTCAGTTTGGGACAGGCTGTTGCTATCGTAATCATCGTGCTCCTTTTCTTTATGGGATTGCGCTCTGGTTTGCTCATCGGTTTGATTCTTTTGCTTACGGTGCTCGGTACATTCATCTTCATGAAGTACTTCGCTATCGATTTGCAACGAATCTCTCTTGGGGCGCTTGTTATCGCTTTGGGTATGTTGGTGGACAATGCCATCGTGGTGGTCGAAGGGATATTGATAGGGACGCAAAAAGGTCGAACGAGGCTGCAAGCTGCGACAGATATTGTCACACAAACCAAGTGGCCGTTGCTTGGCGCGACGGTGATTGCCGTGACGGCTTTTGCTCCTATCGGCTTGTCGGAAGATGCGACTGGTGAATATTGTGGCACGTTGTTTGCGGTGCTTTTGATCTCGTTGATGTTGAGTTGGTTTACCGCAATTTCATTGACGCCTTTCTTCGCAGATATCTTCTTTAAAGGTCAAAAAGTCCAACAAGATGGCGCAGAGAGCGACCCGTACAATGGCATGATCTTTGTGGTGTACAAAAACTTCCTTGAGTTTTGTATGAAACGAGCTTGGTTGACCGTCGTTGTTCTGATCCTTGGATTAGCCGCGAGTGTGGTTGGCTTTACCCACGTTAAGCAATCGTTCTTCCCATCTTCTACAACACCGATTTTCCAAGCGGATATCTGGCTGCCTGAAGGGACGGACATTAGAGCGACCAACACTAAGTTGAAAGCCCTTGAAACGTGGATCTCTGGGCAAGATGGAGTGGACCATATCACCACAACTGCGGGTAAAGGTTTGCAGCGCTTTATGCTCACTTACGCGCCAGAGAAAAGCTATGCCGGTTACGGAGAGATTACGACTCGAGTGACCGATTATGAGAAACTTCATGACCTTATGGCACGTTTTCGTCTGCACGTAGAAGAGAACTTCCCTGAGATTAACTACAAGTTGAAGCAAATTGAGCTTGGTCCTGGCGGCGGTGCTAAGATTGAGGCGCGTCTAGTAGGCTCTGATCCTACCGTATTGCGTAGCCTTGCTAAGCAAGTGGAAGACATCATGCACGCGGATCCAGGTACGACAAACGTCCGTCATGACTGGCGTGAAAGAACGAAGGTGCTTGAACCTCAGTTTAATGAAAGTCAGGCTCGTCGCTATGGTATTACCAAGTCAGACGTCGATGAGTTTCTCGCGATGTCTTTCTCAGGAAAAGCGGTGGGTGTCTATCGTGACGGAACCACTCTAATGCCAATCGTGGCGCGTTTGCCAGAGGACGAGCGTGTAGATATCCGCAACATCGAAGGTATGAAGATCTGGAGTCCAGCGCTCAGTGAATATATTCCACTGCAACAAGTGACGATGGGCTATGACCTTCGCTGGGAAGACCCGATCATCGTGCGCAAAAACCGTAAACGTGTCTTAACCGTTATGGCTGATCCCGATCTATTAGGTGAAGAGACGGCGGCGACGTTGCAAAAACGTTTGATGCCACAAATTGAAGCAATCGAGCTTCCTCCTGGCTATTCATTGGAGTGGGGCGGTGAGTATGAGTCTTCTGGAGACGCTCAAGCTTCGCTGTTCACAACGATGCCAATGGGTTATCTGTTCATGTTCTTAGTGACGGTGTTCTTATTTAACTCAGTCAAAGAGCCACTGATTGTGTGGCTGACAGTACCTCTCGCGATTATCGGTGTGACGACAGGACTGTTGGCGCTCAATACCCCATTTGGGTTCATGGCGTTGCTTGGTTTCTTGAGTTTGTCGGGGATGCTTTTGAAAAATGGCATCGTATTGCTGGATCAGATCGAGATCGAAATGCATTCAGGCAAAGATCCTTATGTTGCCGTGGTCGATGCAGCGCTGAGCCGCGTGCGTCCAGTGTGTATGGCGGCCATCACCACGATTCTCGGCATGATTCCTTTGCTGCCTGACATATTCTTTAAGCCAATGGCGGTAACGATTATGTTTGGTTTAGGTTTTGCAACTGTTCTGACACTAATCGTTGTGCCAGTGTTGTATCGTTTATTCCACAAGGTCGCGATACCAAAATAGCGTAACTCGCCAATAATGTTTTTCAAACGCCCTTGATGAAGAATCCGGGGCGTTTTTATAAGGATTGAAAATGGATAACAAAACATGTGCTTGGGCGATGAACCACCCACTTGAACGCGAATATCATGATGCAGAGTGGGGTGTGCCCGTTTATGACGATAACTTGTTGTTTGAGTTCATCACGTTAGAAGGCGCGCAAGCCGGTTTAAGTTGGGTTACGATTTTGAAAAAGCGAGAAGGCTATCGCCAAGCATTTGAAAACTATGACTTAGATAAGCTCATTCAACGTGATGAAATACGTACTGAGTTCATCGTTGAACACTTCGACGTGGTTAAGCACCGTGGCAAAATTAACTCGGTATTTACTAACGCTAAAGCGGCAAAGCAATTAATCGAAGAATACGGGAGCTTATCTAATGCTCTATGGCAGTTTGTTGATGGCAAGCCTATTGTGAATCACTGGACAGATATGAGCCAAGTGCCAGTCTCTACGGAACAGTCCAAAGCGATGAGTAAGTTCCTTAAAAAGAAAGGCTTTAAGTTTGTGGGTGAAACAATTTGCTACGCCTTTATGCAGGCCGTGGGCATGGTGGATGATCATGTTATTGGTTGCCCTAAAAAGCCTAATTAGTTTTTCGATTGTTCGTCATGAATACGCTCAAGAGCTTCGATTCGCCTTTGTTGGTGTGGTTCAAAACTCTGATTTCTTAGCGTGGTGATTTCTTGTTGAATTGCTTCAGGTCCTAAACCTGGGGTGTTCAAAATGTCTGACCGTTGGCCGAAGTAGTGGTCGAGGGACGCTTTAAAGGCGGCCCTTTTGTCGTCAAGTTCTTGCAGTCGCTGAGCACCTTGTTCACCAACCAACTCAACCCTTGCCAGATACTTTTGCTGTGAACTTAACTGTGATGTATTGACTAGTTGAAGAGTGAGAGCATTATTTCGTTCGCTTTCCTGAATGTGACTTGGTTGCGCGATTAAGAGCTCTTCTAAACGCAGCTTTTGGTCTACTGTGTCTAAGGTGTTCTCTTTAATGACCAGTTTGTCGACCGCGAGTTGGCGTAACCTGTTTTCCTCATCAAAAAGTTGTTTAATTTGCTCATCAGTAAAGAACTGCCGCTGCAGCGCCAGAATTTCATCATTGATTCGCTGTAACTCCAAAACTGAAAGTGACGTCGCGCCTAACGGCTCAAGATTCGTAAGCGCTCGTTTGTAGGCGAGGTAGGTGTCAAAGAGCGCAATACTGACGTTGATCGATGTTTGCTCAGCGGCATCAGAACGCACATTTGTCCGCACTTGATCAAGCGACTGCTCGCCAACACTGCTTAACGAATATTCAAAAAAATCCTTTTGGGAAGAAAGGTCGACAGCAACATCTTGTTGTGATTCTGCTTTGATTGGCATTGGTGAGGTCAGCGGATGAAAATAAGTCGCTCCAACGAAAAAAAGGGAAACGACAAACAGTGAGAACAGAGCGACTTTTTTCATAACGGACTCCTTACAAACCTTGTTGTTTCAGGCGGTTTGCATGTTGACGGTATAGCGTTACTGGATCGGTCTCGAATAAATGATGAATACCAAGCAACCCATTGATTTCGTCGAGATGGTTCATCTTGTAATCGTCGCGAATGACTTTGCCTAAATGCGTACTGCAAGTGGCGACCAACCCATCGTTTGGACCATCAAACGCCAGCCCTAAAACCATCATGGCACCGTCCGTTGGATCAAAGACGTTGGTAAAGTTTGCCGCACCTGTCCAAGAGTAATAGTACACACCATTAGATGCTAACAGGTCGCCGTTACCGCATTCGGTGCTTGGGATGCCCTCTGGGTAATATCGGTTAAAAGTTAGTGAGCCTTCCGTCGTAAGTGCATCTAATGACGCTAAAGGATCTTGCTCAAGATCGGAGCCTCCAGACAGTAAGTTAATCAATGTCACTAGCCCTTGTGCGAGTTGGACGGCTACTCCTTCACTGATTGAGCCCTCAGGTACCGTTCCACGAACAATGTCTGCCACCTTTGACCCTTTATGTACACCACCAACACTTGTTACTGAAGCGACCAAATCTGGGCGAATCGATGCAACATAACGAGCGGTAGGGCCACCATGACTGTGTCCAATCAAGTTGACCTTTTGAGCGCCAGTCGCCGCGAGTAGCGTCTCAACTTGGTTTAAGAGCTGTTCACCTCGCGCTTCGCTACTATGAGTCGCAGAGACTTGAGCGACATAGACGGTGGCGCCATCTTTAGTTAGTGATTGAGGTATGCCGTAAAAATAATCGACGCCAGCCAATGAATCAAAACCGAACAGCCCATGCACTAAAACGATAGGGTACTTGGTTTCGGTATACCCTGATGCATGGGCGAGGTTGACGACGGGTTGGACTATTGCCAAAGAGACGAAAAGAGTCAGTGCTTGGTAGAGTTTCAAATTGTTGCTCCTTCTGGTTAGACCTCTGATGAGAAATAACAACGTAGAAGAAACGCGACAGATAAGGCAAGAAACAATGTAAATAAAATGTTAACTCGTGAGCTTGAGATAAAAAACAACAGATTGGTTTAACTCGACCAAAGGTATGAGAAATATTGAAGAGTGTAGATAAAACAAAAAGCCCCGCAAATGCGAGGCTATAAGTTTGTTAGTGTCGTTACGCAGTCGCTTCTTTCTCTAAAATCAACGCGTTGTAACGCTCCAACCCTGCTTCTAGATCGGAAATTAAGTCGTCTACGTCTTCTAGACCAATGTGAACGCGAATCAATGTGCCTTCAAAATTGGGATTCGCGACGGTACGCAAACTGTTGAAACTTTTTGGCTCGTTGGCAAGGATTAAACTCTCAAATCCTCCCCATGAATAGCCCATACTGAAATGTTTCATTCCATCAAGCAATGCTGTCGTCGCGCGAGGATAACTGGTTTTCAATACGAAAGAGAACAGACCGTTTCCACCAGTAAAGTCGCGAGTAAAGAACTCATGACCTGGACATGTCTCAAGGGCAGGGTGTCGAACATGATCGACTTCTGGACGGCTTTGTAACCACTTTGCCATTTTTAAGCTATTTTCCGCATGTTGGCGAAGTCGAACATCTAGGGTTCGAATCCCTCGCAGGCCCAAGTAGGCATCATCAGGAGAAACGCATTGGCCCATTAAGTAGCTTTGCTCGCGCAATTGATCCCAATGCTTTTCGTTGGCGACTGCGGTACCCAGCATAACGTCGGAATGTCCCACGATGTACTTTGTCGCCGCCTGAATTGAGATATCTACGCCGTACTCAAAAGGAGAAAAGTTAACGCCAGCGGCCCATGTGTTATCAAGCATTACAACAATGTCAGTTTCGTGAGCAATACGGGACAGAGTTGGAACGTCTTGTACTTCCATCGTGATTGAACCAGGCGACTCTAAAAATAGAACTTTAGTATTTGGCTGGATGAGTTCACGAATACCTTCGCCAATTGTTGGGTCGTAATAGGTTGTTTCTACGCCCATTTTTTTCATGATCTTGTCGCAGAAATCTCTTGTAGGTTCGTAGCACGTATCAACCATCAAGATGTGATCGCCAGTCTCTACAAAGGCAAGTATGGCGTTTGATATTGCTGCGGTGCCACATGGATATAAAGCGCATCCCGCACCGCCTTCTATCTCAACCATCGCGTCTTGGAATGCAAAGTGGGTATTTGTTCCTCTGCGCCCATAGAACAGAGTCTTGTTTGCTCTGTTGACGGTAGCGTGGTGCTTTTCGGCTACGGTGTTGAAGACAACGGTAGAGGCGCGTTGTACTGGGGGGTTAACGACTCCGTTTGTCCATTTGCCATCACGGCCGGCTGTGACAAACTTAGTTTGTTTCTTTTCTGACATTTGAAGTCCCTATCTCTAACTGTTGCCCTATTTAAAACATGACAACACTCAATAAGCAAGGGCTAGAGCAGGGGATTAAACAAGTAAAAGACTCGCTCAAGAAAACGTGAGTACAATGAGCGCTTCTGCCATTGTTTCAAACTGACTCGATGCGACTCCTGCATGTAGCTGTTTTGTAGCCAGAACATTTCTTTGGTAAATGACTCGTCGTCAATAGCCAGTGTCAGCTCGAAATTGAGCCATAAGCTACGCATATCGATGTTTACGGTGCCAACTAGGCAAAATTGTTCGTCGATCACGACCGATTTTGTATGCAGAAGACCGCCATAGAATTCGTAGATCTCAACACCTGCCTGCATCAGTTCGGTATAGAAGGCGCGCGATGCCCATTGAACCATGATTGAATCGTTCTTATGTGGAATGATTAGCTCGACTTTGATACCCCGCTGAGCGGTCATTTTAAGCGTTTCAAGTAAATCGGAGCTCGGGACAAAGTACGGCGTGGTGATCCGCACCGACTGATTCGCTTGGTTGATCGCCAATGTAAGCACTTGAGAGATCAGATGCTCTGGCATTCCCGGTCCAGATGGCACAACTTGAACAGGGTGTTGCGGTTCTTCGGGATTAATTCTGCATTCAGGCAGTTTGGGTAGCCTACGGTTTCCTGTTTCGACCTCCCAGTCCCAACCGTGAATGGCGGATAGGACGTTCACGGTCGGTCCGGTCAAGCGAACCATAATGTCTATCCACTGGCCAACACCGCTACTTTGTTTAAAAAAGGCAGGGTCAACCATATTCATCGATCCCGTGTAACCAATGTTATCGTCGATAACGATGATTTTTCTGTGCTGCCGAAGATCGAGGCGGCGAAGAAAAATACGCCAAGGGCTGACTTCTAGCGCTTGCACTACCTCTATGCCAGCAGATTTCATCATCTTGTACCATTCGCTTCGAAAGAAACGCGGGCTACCTGCAGAGTCGAGTAAGAGTCTAACTTTAACTCCACGTTTAGCTGCTTTAATCAGAGAAGCGGAGACGGCATCAACAAGGCCGCCCGGGTGCCAGATATAGAAGACCATGTGGATGCTTGATTTTGCCGTTTCAATATCTTGAATGACGGAATGGAGGATCTCGTTGGGTGAACTTTGCAGAGAAAGAGTGTTGCCGCTTAATGCAGGCAAGCCTAGACGATTATTACAAAGTTCATCGATTCGGTAGATATGGCGGCCAAAACTCTCTGGTGCATGCGCATGGCATTCATTCAAACTAGAAAACCATTGCTCGAAGGGAGCAAACATAAGCTTCGCTCTCTCGGCTCGCTTCCTGCCCAAGTTCAGTTCTCCAAACAGGAAGTAGCAGGCAACACCAACGATCGGGATGATATAGATGATCATCAACCAAGCAAGGGAAACACTAACAGCACGCCGTTTTAATACCACGCGAATCGTTACACCGGCCACAAGAATCCAGTAAAACACGATCCCGGCAAGGGTTAGAAAGTGATAAAACTTGTCCATTCAACTACCTAGAACACATATCGAGCGACTTAATAGTAATCTGCCATAGTCATAGTCACAACAACAAACTGGGTTGAATTAAGAGAGTGTTGCAAAGTTTACAAAAAGAGGATTTGTGTTAGAGGAGTGTTAAATCTAGTGGGTAGAGCTTGCTATTGTGTAAAAAATCAGCATTTAAACACAATAATTACATTTGTGGTGAAGAAATGTACTTTTCGGGGTTTCAATTTTACTTTTAAACTGCTTTACTTGCTACAACGTTAGCGTCACTCAAAATTCTAATTAGTGTAAAAAAATATATACACCCACTTTTAAAGACGCCTAACAGAAGCAAACACAACTTATAAAATGATTTTAATGGAGTAAATCGTGGCTACTAGTTCAAGTTCAAAGCCCCGTGATACGTGGGGGTCTAAATTAGGCTTCGTTATGGCTGCAGCAGGTTCTGCTGTTGGTCTTGGTAACATTTGGAAGTTTCCTTATACGGCAGGTGAAAGTGGCGGTGGTGCATTCGTTGCTATCTACCTTCTTTTTGTCATCTTTATCGGCTTTAGCGTCATGCTTACCGAATTCACGATTGGTCGTAAGACAGGTCTATCAGCAGTAGGTGCGTTCAAATCGACTGACCGTCGTTGGACGTTTACCGGTGTTATGGGAGTATTAAGTGGTCTACTTATTATGGGTTTCTACCCTGTAGTAGGTGGCTGGGCACTAGCTTACATCTTCAAAGTAGGCGGCGGTCTACTAAGCACACCTGAAGCGATCGGTGACAGCTTTGGTGGCTTTATCTCTGATCCAGTTCAGCCACTTATGTGGATGGCTGTATACCTATTCCTTAACATCGTAATTGTTATGAAAGGTATCTCTGGTGGTATCGAGAAAGCAGGTAAGGTTCTAATGCCTTTATTATTCCTGATTCTGATTGTTGTATCAGTGAAAGGTTTAATGCTGCCAGGTGCAATGGCAGGTCTAGAATTCTTGTTCATGCCTGATTTCTCTAAAGTAGACAGTAATGTTGTACTAGCGGCGCTAGGTCAAGCATTCTTCTCTCTATCACTTGGTATGGGCTGTATGATGACATACGGTTCTTACCTTAAGAAGAAAGAGAACCTAGTTCAGACGACAGGTATGGTTACTGCGATGGATACAGGTGTTGCTATCCTAGCTGGTGTTGCAATGTTCCCTGCAATGTTCGCATTTGGTATGGAGCCAGCAGCGGGCCCTGGTCTAGTATTCGTCGTTGTTCCTCAGCTATTTGCGGAAATGGGTGGCGTAATTGGTCTTCTATTCGCTCTAATGTTCTTCATCGGTTTAACAGTCGCGGCTCTAACTTCTTCAGTATCTCTTCTAGAAGTTGTGGTGTCTTACCTAATCGATGAAAAAGGCATGAAGCGTTCAACTGCGGTAATCTCTTCAAGTGTTGTTATGGCGACACTATGTGTGTTCGCATCACTATCGCTTGGCGGTGTTGGTCCAACACTATTCGGTACTGGCGCGTTTGATATCTTCGACCTACTGACAGATAAGATCTTCCTAGCGGTTGGCGGTATGTTAGTGTGTATCTTTGCTGGCTGGCGTCTATCTCGCGCAGAGCTTGAGAAAGAAATTACTAACGACGGCAAAGTATCTTTCCCACTATTCGGTCTATGGTACAACTTAGTTAAGTACGTAATTCCAGTTGCAATCGCAATCGTTGCGTTCATGGGCATTAAGTCTGGCTTTGATAGCGGCAAAGGTGAAATCATGCTGCTTGGTATCGGTATCATTGCTTTAGCTGGTATTTTCTCGAAGAAACTATAACGCTAAGAAAGAACGAATCAAAAACCTCCCAATTGGGAGGTTTTTTCGTTTCTGTCAGCTACTTTTATTAAAGTTATCGATAATTAGTGCCGATACAGAACGATATTAGCAATAAATTGGAAGGTGCTTTGTGAAGTGGTCTGTTCGTAAAAAAATGTATGCAGGTTTTGGTTGTGTTTTAGCAATCATGACGATTATGGCCGCAACGATATGGGCTGAAGTCACTCGGTCACACGCAGTTGCTCACGAGATTCGTACGGATGATGTACCAGAAGTTGTCGGTTATCTTGTTCTTATTGATGAAGCCGGTGATGTCTACCGTGATGCGACCGGAGCTATTACCGGTGTCCCTGGTGCTATCAATGACTATCGAACCAACAAACAAGAATTTGCTGACGCGATAAACGTAGTAAAAAACCTTGAGGTTAGAGGAGGGGCGGATTATCAACGAGTTGAAAAGATTGAGCGTTTGATGTCTGGTTTTACACAAGGTTTTGAGCGAGAAATCGTCCCTTTGCTCGGTAACAAAGAGCAGTTGAATAAACAAATTGCCCAACTTCGGCAATTATATGAGACTTACTTATCGCCGATAGAAGCGTATTTAGATGAAGCATCGTCGACCGAGGTAGTAGAAACTGATGCAGCGCTGTTGGCACTCACAGATTCATTCTACACGATTGAAACGACAATCATCACACTCTTTATTGTTGCCTTGGTGCTAACGTGCGTAGTGGCATATTGGCTATCTCATTCCATTACAACTCGTTTATCTAAACTTGATTCAGTTGCTCAGAAAGTGGCGAATGGCGACTTAACCACGGAGGATATAGTCGATAACTCAGGTGATGAGCTCTCTAATCTAGCCGGTTCAATCAACCAGATGCAAGCCTCTTTAACAACCCTGATTGGTAGTATATCCGCCGTTGCAGATGAAGTGAAAGTGGTAACCAAAGAGCTTTCCGATGTAAGCCAAGACATTGTAAGTGGAGCTTCATCCCAAGCCGATAAAGCTAATCTGATTGCCACTGCCGCAGAAGAGTTGAGTTTGACGATTTCAGAAGTGGCACAGCAAGGTAACGCGACTTTCGAGGAAGCGCAGCGTTCTGAAGGAAACGCTGAGTCGGGGCGTAAAGTAATCAATGAAATGGTCGCGTCGATACAGCAAGTCAGCGTGCAAATGACAGAGATGTCAAAGCAAATGAATGAACTCGGGACGCATAGCGAGCAAATTGGTTCGGTTATTCGAGTAATTGAAGAAATCGCAGAACAAACAAACTTATTGGCGTTAAACGCGGCCATTGAAGCCGCGCGTGCTGGAGAGTTCGGCCGCGGCTTCGCCGTTGTAGCGGACGAAGTTCGAGCGTTGGCAGAGCGCACAACGAAAGCGACACAAGAGGTAGGCGGAATCATCCAACAAATTCAATCAGGCACTCAAGAGGCTGTTACCTACACTGTAGAAAACTGTCAGCTAGTAGAAATCGGTGTCGAGCGAAGCTCTGGTGCAGTGAGTGCTTTGGATGAAATTGTATCAGGTGCTGCCAACGTTCAGGCGATGGTTAATTCTATTGCGACTGCGGCGGAAGAACAGACAGCTGTAACCAAAGAGATAGCCGCTGACATCACGGCAATCAGTGACATTTCGGAGCGCTCGCTACAGCTTGCGAACAACAGCTCACATAACGTCAATGGGTTGAACGCAAAAGTATTGGAACTTGAATCCCTCGTTGGCAAGTTTAAATTGAGTTAACCTCACTTTCTCGCTACTGGCTTTCACTCGGATTGTAGGTATACTCTTGCGTCCTAAGTGGAGCCAGTCGTATGTTTGATATCCTTTATACCCACCCAGATTTTATTGTCGTCATTAAACACCCAAACGTGTCTGTGCATAAAGACGAAGGCGAGACCATGCTACTCCAAGAAGTTGCAGCCAAGACGGGTGACCCTAAGTTGTATCTTGTCCACCGTTTGGACAAAATGACATCAGGTTTGTTATTGCTCGCAAGAAGTTCCAAAGCGGCGAGTGCCTTGGCAACACTCTTTTCTGACAGAGAAATTGAGAAATACTACCTAGCTATTGGCAGTAGTAAACCAAAGAAAAAGCAGGGCGCAGTGATTGGCGATATGGAACGTTCAAGGCGTTCTGCCTGGAAACTTATCAATCGGCGAGACAATCCTGCTATAACCCAGTTTTTCTCGACTGCTAGTGGTCAGGGAGAACGCCTTTTATTGTGCAAGCCTCACACTGGCAAGACGCACCAAATCAGAGTTGCCTTGAAGTCGGTTGGTTCCGCGATTGTTGGAGACGCGATTTACAACGCATCATGTAAAGCCGATAGAGGCTACTTGCATGCTTTTGCTTTGCGCTTTAATTATCTAAATGAAGAATATAAGTTCATTAGTGACCCAAGAGAGAGTACTGAGCTTGGCACTAAATGGAGAGATGAAACAACGAGTCAGGCGATTGAATCCTGGCTCAAGCCTTGGGAGCTGTCATGGCCGAAGATCAAAATGTAATTCCACTACCAATGCAATCAAATCAATTGCCTGTCTTCTTTGAACAGCTTACGCAGCGATTAACCGATGCTCCAAACGAAGTAAGACGCCTGTTTCATGGGCGAGGACGCTGCTTCTCTGGTTTAGAGCAAATTACCTGTGACTGGGTAAACGGACAGCTGATTGTTGCTTTGTTTAAAGAGGGAGATGCACTCTTTGTTGAAGAATTAAAGTGTGGCTTGCTTGCCCTGGCGACTTCAGAGTTGTGGCGTTCAACAGCTGGACGCTCAATCGTCATACAGTATCGATACAAGGAAGGGGCTCCTTCTGAAGTGCTTATCGGTGAACTGGAGAGCAACCCAGTAGTTATTGAATCTGGAATCAAATATCAACTCAACATTGGACGCAATCAAAATTTTGGTCTGTTTCTTGATATGCGCTTTGGGCGGGATTGGGTAAGAGAGCATGCGCAAAACAAAAACGTACTCAACTTGTTCGCTTATACCTGTGGGTTCTCTGTCGCCGCTGTAGAAGGTGGAGCAGACAAGGTTGTAAATGTCGATATGTCGAGGAGCTCTCTTTCAAAAGGGCGTGAAAACCACAAGCTAAACGGACACAACCTAAACAGCGTGAGTTTTCTTGGCTATGACATCTTCCGGTCATGGGGGAAAATTCGCAAGCTTGGTCCCTATGACTTAATCATCATAGACCCGCCTTCATTTCAAAAGGGGAGTTTCGCCCTAACGAAAGATTATAAAAGAATATTAAGACGCCTACCTGAACTGCTTACTTCAGACGGTAGAGTGTTGGCATGTGTAAACTCTCCTCAAGTAAGTTGCGACTTCTTGATAGACAGCATGAGAGAAGAAGCACCGAGTTTGCGCTTTGTCCAACGTATTGATAATCCGCCAGAGTTTAAGGACATCGATTCAGAAGCCAGCTTGAAAGTGATGGAATTTACATACTAGCCCTAAAATATAATCTTGGTTATTTCGCACTAAAAAGTAACTAAGGGGCTCTTTTCCAAGTTTGATGTTTCAAAAGTGAGATTTTTTGACCTTGCTAACTTCTGAGTGAGTACATGTTAAGTCAACTATATTGTACAAGAGTAAGTAAAGATGTGTTTTATGTCAAAATGTTCATTTTTTGTGAATAAGCATGCTTAACCAAAACAAATTACGTCACATAAATCACTATCAATTAGTGTTACACTGTAATTGTTGTTTATTTTATTATGTAAAATAAGTGTCAGTAATTGTTTGTCACTTCGCATTCACTTATATAGAATGCGTACATCTTTGATGCATATATTGTTACAAAAATATATGCAATAGTTCTAGTAAAGGAAAAATATCATGTTAACTAAAGCTTTTGTTGCTGCTCAATGCGCTCTTTATTCATTTAAAAACGATCAACGCGGTGTCACTGCAATTGAATACGCAATCATCGGTGTAGCTGTATCTGCAATCGTGCTTGCTGTTTTTAACAGCGACCTAAAAACAGCATTAACAGGTGCTATCACAAAAATTTCAGGCAACATCGACAAAGCAAACTCTTAGTAGCTTGAGTAACTACTTGAGTTTTGTGTGGTGGCTAATACTAGCCACCATTTGTCTATTTATATGTTGGCGCGACTATCGTTTCCGATTAGTTTCCAACAATAGTGTTTTGTCACTGGGATGTGTGTTACTTAGCTCTGCTTTCATAAACGGTTCACAAATATATCCTTCTACTGCACTGATGCTATTTATACCTGGCTTACTTCTCTGGCGGTTAGGAGTGTTTGGTGCTGGTGACATAAAATTGATATGTGTATTCTCACTGCTTATTCAGCCCGATTTTTTACTCTTAGTCGGAGTGATTCTTATGCTGCTGGGTGGGCTCGAGGCGCTAGTCTACATACTAATTAAAAAATTTAAGCCTATAAGTATTGTCCATGACGGGCTGCCCTTTGCGATACCAATTGTGTTAAGTGGTGTGTTTGGCATAGGTGCTTCAATTTAGGAATTTAACATGCGCACAAAACTTATTCTCGCTGTCGCCGTTTTAGCCATCATCTTTGGTCTTTATGGATTAGCGGGTAACTTAACACGCCCCACAGACTCCAGCAGCCCACAAACGGCTCAACCACTCAAATTCTATTCCGTCTGGCAAGTTAGAAGCCAAGTCTCTGCTACCGACGTTGTGCGTCCGGAACACTTGCAAGTACTAAAAATCCAAGAAGACGACGCGGCCCTTCAGGGAATTACGGAAGACATGTTGTTCGAATACCCGCTAGGTTCCATTTATCGCTCTGATATGGCCGAAGGTAGCTTGCTGTATCCAACCGATATTGTTGCGCCTAATTCACCAGAATATTTAGATTTAACGCTTGCTGACGGGTATGTTCCATATCCACTAAAGGTTTCCCCCGAAGCGGTTATAGGTGGGGTAATAAGAGCCAGTAGTTATATTGATATTTTGGCGTTGACGGTGCCCGGTAATGCGGCATCTATAGAAGTAGGGGCTTCTGTTTCTGCACGAGGCAAGGCAATTTCAATATCGCCTGTATTGATGGGCGTCAAAGTGTTGCGCGTCGATCAATCAGATGCCAAAGAAGCGACCGGTGAAGATGTCGCATTGGAGACTCATCTAATACTAGAACTTGATAGAAAACAAGTTTCTATATTGAGTGTCGCGAAGCAGATTGCGACACTGGAAGTTCACAAATCTGTAGGGAATTATCGCCCTGCGGACCTTAGTGCTGATGCTGGTGACGTATTACCGGGATTTAAATCAGTGATTGAATATCGAGCTGATGCTGTAACCATTAAGTAGGGAAAACGACAATAATGTATTTAGTTAGAGCGAGCGTTGCTATTTTCATTGCTATGTGGAGCAGTATCACCTTCGCGCAGGTTTTGATGAACCTTGGAGAGGGGGAGGCAAAAGCAATCAATACCAAGGCTGAAATAGCATCAGTTTTTATCTCAGACCCTCAAATTGCTGACTATCAAGTGGTTGATAAGAATAAGTTGGTAATCTTTGGTAAGAAAGTGGGTACAGTTTCGTTGCTCGCGTTCGATGATAACTCTGAGACGATAATCAGCCGAAAGCTCGTAGTAAATCAAAGTCTTATTCATATCCAGCAACAGGTTCAAATTCGTTACCCTGATGTCAGTATCTCAATATACAACTTGGGTGAGCAGGTTGTGCTTGCTGGCAAAGTACCCAGTGAAAAAATTCGTGATGAGATAAATATTCTTGTGGGTGAACTTCTTAACAAAGAATATGAGGATTATAAGATTGAGTGGGATCTAGGCGATAACACCTACGAGATGGAGTTCATGACTAGACGTCACTACAAGGGCATCGTTAACAATATTGAAGTTTCTACAACAAAGCAGGTCAATGTAAAATTATCGATTGCCGAAGTGTCACAGTCCTTTCTCGAGCAGTTTGGTGTTAAGTATGGCACAGTCGGACAAGATACATTTATGCCAGGAACTTTTGTCGACCAACTAATCAATTTCAGTGCCTCGGATATTGTGTCTGTGATATCAGCAATTGGTGATGATGCAGTAGGGCAAGTATTAGCCGAGCCGAATTTATCGGTCATATCGGGAGAGACCGCTAGCTTTTTGGTTGGTGGGGAAATCCCTGTGGTGACGGTAGTCGATGGTGGAACCAACGTTCTGTTCAAAGAATTCGGTATTCGACTAGAGATGATGGCGAAAGTTTTGCAAGACGACAAGATCAAGCTATCACTAATGCCTGAGGTCAGCTCGTTAGATACCCAGTATCAAAATGACCGCTATAGCCTACCTGCACTGAAAACACGTCGTGCTCGCACAACCGTAGAGTTGGGTGATGGTCAGAGTTTCGTGTTAGGTGGCTTGTTAAGTACCGAGGATCGCGAGTCGCTAAGCCGAGTTCCGTTTATTGGTGATGTCCCCATTTTAGGCGCGTTATTTAGACATACAGAAACAGTCCGAAATAAAACAGAGCTTGTTATTGTCGCGACGGTAAACCTAGTTAAACCAGTTAATCCTTCGCAAATCCAACTACCGACGATGAAACGAACAACGACCATGCAAAGATTTTTTAATGTCGAGTACAGCTATACGCCAGCAAGTAAGGCTTGGGCGGAAGAAGTACTGCAGGCTGGAGGCTTCAAGAAATGAGAAGTTTATTGGTTGTGCTAATGTCGAGTGTGTTACTTTTTGGTTGTGCTGAACGTGTAGCAGAGCGAAATGGTATTTCAGTAGATTTGGTCCCAGTGACCTATACCTTTAAAGCGAAAGTAGATAAAACGAACCGTGATAAAGTCGATAAACAAGTGAACGAGTATCTCGATACGCATCGTGAAAAGGTGCAAACTGAGCAGCTATTTTTTACATGGTCTTCTGAACTGGCTAAAGAGCATGTATTGAAAACAAAGAAAATGCTTTTACAGCAAGGTATCGATCCTCAAAATATCCATGTAGCAGAACAATCAAACGGTATAGGCCCGTTCAACCTGACGTTATCATTGCAGCAATACCAAGTGCTTGTACCAAGATGTGAAGGTGCCCAAGTCAATCGATTCGACTTTACGACACATGACTGTTTTGTTGAAGGGAATCGTTGGCATTCATTACAGCACCCCGAAAAAATGGTCGATAATAAAGCGCAATACAACGACATGGATGAGTAGTAAATGTTAGATCTTGTTGAACTATTAAAGCCTTCTGAATCCAAAGAGCCTGAAACGCAAGGGCTGTCTTCTGTCCTGTTTTATCAAACAGAGGTCTGTAGAAAATTAGTTGAAGAAGCGTTCACTTTTGAAGGCCTTGCTGTCCCTAAACTATTAGAAAACGACGACGAAGTAATAAAGAAGTATGCGCGTAGTAGTGCGCTAGAGATTGTTATTGTTGAGCTGAATGAAAGCAACAATGTCACAGAAGATATGCGACGTATCAGTCATTTGTTGCCAAATTCTGCGTCAGTGATCGTGGTCGGAAGTGAAGATGCGATTTCGACGATTCGAAATCTTAAGGAGATGGGTTTCTATTACCTGTTCTGGCCTGTAAGTAAGCAAGAACTGATAGATTTCGTCAAAAACGTTTCTGATAACCGTCAGAGAAATGCTGGTTTGGGTAAGGCGCGAGAAGCAAAAAAAGTCGCGTTTTGGGGAGCGAGTGGTGGCGTTGGTAATTCACTGCTCGTTGCTGAGATTGCTTGTGAACTCTCGAGTAAGAAAAACAGTTCTTGTGTTGTGATTGATCACGACTTTGTCGGGGGCAACCTAGACATACTGCTTGGCCTTAAGAAGTTCGAGAAAAAAGACATACCACCAGGAGCTTTAACTGCCAACTTGGACACCTCGTATGCGCTTAACATGACGCAAAAGATCACGCCAATGCTGTCTATACTCTCTGTTCAGTCAAAAGATCTCAACGAAATTCAGATGAAGGAATACGTAAGAACTTTGTCTGATGAACTTTCAGAGCAAACTAATTTTTTGATTGAAGATCTCTCGTGCTCAGTAAACTGTAAGCAAGATTTAGAGTACAGTGCAAAAGAGTGCGATGCGATTGTATTGGTATTGAAGCCGACAGTTGCATGCCTTCGCGACGCCAGCCGGATAGTCTCCCAATTAAAAGAGTTAGAAACTAGAGCTCGAATCATAGTGGTAATTAACCACACGAGTCCCGAAAAGCACGCGACGGTGACAGAAGAAGAGATCGAGAAGTATCTTCGCAGGCCTATCGATGTAATGTGTCCTTATGATGGACAAATGAGCAAAGCGCTTCTTGAAGGAAAACACCTTCATGAACTAAAGCTACCAATTAGTAAAAGCATAAAACAGATTACTGCAGCACTATTGGGCGAAAAACATGAGATCGGAAAAGTTGGTGTGTTGAGTAAGTTGTTTAAGAGGAGCCGTAAATAATGGATCACTCTAAGTCAATTTTCATTGCTATTCGCAGCCAAATTTTTGAGGCTTTAGATAGCGAAGCGGTCACCGTTTTATCTAAAGAGCAGTTGAGTAAACAGTTAGCTGAAGCTGTCGAGCTTTTGATTGAACGACAAGGGTGGTCAGTGCCATCTATTGTGAAAGCCGATTATGTTCAAAGCCTCGTCAACGAAATCCATGGTTTAGGTCCGATGCAGTCACTTATGGAAGACGAGTCCATCAGTGACATCATGATTAACGGGTGTGATAACGTTTTCGTCGAACGAAATGGCTTGGTTGAGAAGTCAGAAGTTACCTTTATCGACGAAGATCAGTTGATTCAGATAGCGAAACGTATCGCCGCACGTGTTGGACGTCGTGTCGACGATTCTTCACCAACTTGTGATGCGCGTTTGCCAGATGGCAGCCGTGTAAACATTGTTATCCCACCTATTGCGATTGATGGCACTTCGATTTCAATTCGTAAGTTTAAAAAGGGCAGCTTGAGCTTCGATGCACTGGTTGAGTTCGGTGCGATGAGCCCGGAAATGGCCAAGTTACTTATGATTGCTGCACGTTGTCGCTTAAATATACTTATCTCAGGGGGGACGGGCTCGGGTAAAACAACCATGCTGAATGCCCTTTCCCAGTTTATTTCCGAAAAAGAACGTATCGTAACGATCGAAGATGCCGCCGAACTTAAGCTACAACAACCACATGTTGTACGATTAGAGACGCGTACCTCCGGTATTGAAGGAACTGGTGCGATTGACCAGCGTGATCTTGTGATCAACTCACTTCGTATGCGACCAGACAGAATCATTGTCGGTGAGTGTCGTGGTGGAGAAGCGTTTGAAATGCTTCAAGCAATGAACACTGGTCACGATGGCTCAATGTCGACCCTCCACGCCAACACGCCCCGTGATGCGTTAGCACGTGTTGAAGCGATGGTTATGATGGCCACCAACAACCTACCGCTTGAGGCAATCCGTCGGAACATTGTTAGTGCGGTTGACTTGGTCATTCAGATTAGCCGCCTGCATGATGGCTCTCGTAAAGTGATGAGTATATCCGAAGTTGTTGGTCTAGAAGGACAAAGTGTTGTACTTGAAGAGATATTCCGCTTTGTTCCGAATCAGATGCAAGGGGATGATGGTAAAGTGCGCGGAAACTTTATGACTGCTGGCTTAATGCAGCGCTCTGTACTCGTTGAGAAAGCGAAATTTTTCGGCTTAGATGCACAATTGAGTCAGCTATTTGCTGCTAGAGAAGCGATATGATCTTCTGGCTTGCTCTCATTCTCGGAGGTGTTTTATTCATCATTGCGTTTTGGCCCTCAAAGCGCAAAGAGAATGAGTACCTCGAACAGCTAAATAGAACGATGTACGTCAACTCCATGGATGAAGACCACAAAGCCGTCAACCTCAATAGTCTGACAGGTGAAACCTTCCGCCAGAAAATCCAACGTAGAGTACGCAATATCAAAATGCAACTAGGGGCGTTTGCGCTACTTAAAGTATTGGCTTATTGTCTGGTCGTCGCTCTGGTTAGTTTCTATGCGAACAACACCTTCATCAGAGTCAATCCTCTGTATGCACTAGTGATAGGGCAGATGGTCGGTATATTTTCTGGTTTGACGATACTCGAGAGTCGTCAGCAAAAAGAGTTTGAAATGGCCTTTCCAGACGCTCTTAACATGCTTGCCAGTGCTGTTAGTTCTGGTGAAAGTTTGATGCACTCAATTATCTTTGTCGGCAAGTCGTTAGAAGGCAGTGTAGGCGAAGAGTTCAAACGCATGGGTGAAAGGCTACAAATGGGGGAGTCGCCAGATACGGTATTTAGGAAATCTTGTAACCGTTTCCCTTATCGATCTTTCCAATTTTTCGTCATCACCCTGAGAGCAAATATGCAACGTGGTGGCCAGTTGAAAGACGTGATTACAAGACTCAACAGGCTAATGTTTGACGCAAGAGCCATCGAGAAGAAGAAATACGCGTTAACATCGGAAGCTCGAACGTCAGCAAAAATTGTTGCCGCTATCCCTTTTTTCTTTCTATTTATGTTGCAGTACCTGAGCCCAGAGAACTATGACTTTGTGATGAACCACCCTAAAGGTCAGCCGATTTTGTATTATATGCTGATCAGTGAAGCGATAGGAATCAGCATCGTTTGGGGACTCATGAGAGGGGTTCGCTAATGGATATCTCACCGCAACTTTATGTCTTCCTTCAGTTATGCGCGGTTTTTTTAGGTGTTTTGTTAATCGCACTTGTTATTTTTCGTCTGACTAAGCGAAAGATGTTTTTAAACCAGCTTTCTTTAAAATCTGACTCGAATCGGATGGCTGGCTTTGTCGAGTTTATGTCTGAGAAGGTGGCGAAACCAGCAGTAGAACACAGCAACCAGGAAATAAACGACAAGTTTAAGCGTGCTGGCATATCATCGAAAAGTAAATGGGTTGCCCTTTATATGCCCCTAAAATATGGGGCGTTGATGTTAGGCTGTGCTGCGATATATATCTATTCGATTAAAAGCGCAATTTCTACACCGACATTAATCGCGTTTATGGCCACATGGTTAATTATTTGTATTGTGGTCCCTGATGCACTTCTGGATGGCAGAGGTAAGGCAAGGGTATCTCGAGTATCTGGTCAGTTACCTTACCTGCTCGACCTGTTGGCTGTATGTGTACAAACAGGTATGACGATTGAGTCAGCGATGAACTATTTGTCAAAGGAGATGGTTGGTTTCGACAAGGAATTAGCTGGGCTGCTCAAAAAAACGAATGATCGCGCTCGATTGGTTGGTATGCAAAAAGCTTTGGACGAGCTCTACGAAGACATTCCTTCCAGTGAAATGCGTAGCTTTGTTATGACCTTGAAACAAAGCCTCCAATACGGGTCTTCCATTTATGGTGTGCTTACTACGCTTGCTGGCGACATACGTGACGTACAGATGCTTACTTTAGAAGAAAAAATCGGTAAGTTGGCCGCGAAAATGTCGGTACCTTTGATCCTATTTATAATGATGCCAATTGTTATTCTCATTGCAGCACCGGGTATTCTGAGGATGATGTCCAATGTCTAAATTAAGTTGTTTTTTACTCGTTGTTTTTTTAGTCGGATGCGCGACCACAAACTCTGATGATCGCTCTCTGAATAAAGAGGCGTTGCTTTTACAGGCTCAGAACTACAATGAGCTCGTTGGTTACTATAAATCTCAACTCAGTGTCAGAGATACAGAAGAAGTACGAATCAAGTTAGCAAGAAGCTACCTTAAAATTAAAGATGCGGATTCTGCACTATTTATCCTGAAACCTCTGATGGCACAAAAAAAGATATCTGCTGAGGCATTGTTGTTAAATGCCAACAGCTTATACGAACTGGGAGAATTTGAACAAGGTCTTCGAGACATCGAAAAGGCAAAAGAAATAGACCCCAAAAACGCTGAAATTCAAAATATGGCGGGTTTATTGTACTCGGCAAACGGAGATTATAACCGTGCGAGAATGATGTTTAATCACGCACGTAGTAATTTCTATGATGATATAACGGTCAAAAACAACCTAGCTGTATTGGATATAATTGAAGGCCACTATCTAGATGCGGTACAGCGTTTGATGCCTATTTACACTAATGATAAAGCAGATGCTCAAGTTCAAGCAAACCTGATGTTAGCGTTGGCAAAGTTGGGGAATTTTGATTACGTGAAAACTATGCTTGGTCCTGAAGTAACGGAAGAAGAGGCATTTAACCATTTTGCAGCACTAAGAAACAGTGAGCCTACTAGCCAAGTGAACCCTGAGCTCTTAAAACAAAACGAAGAGAAGACACTGCAATGATAAAAAAAGTGCGATCGTTTTATCAAAGAGGCATTGCGAGTATAGAGTTTGCTCTTGGGTTTATGGCTTTTTGGCTTATGTGTATGGCGTGGGTAGAAATGAGTTACCTCTCTTATGTTAGCGCTATATCTGACTTAGCCATTTCTGAAGCAGCACGTTCGGCGAAAGTCTCGAAAGGAAACTATAAACAGTCTTTTTCTAGTGTCATTGACGATAGCAACGCCCTTTGGTCTGGGGTTGTCGATGAATCGAATTTTCGTATGTCGGTAAACTATATACGCAAGGTTGCCGATCTAACCAATGTGAATCCGTGCGAAGTGCCCGATGGCGATACTTTTGCTGAGTGCGGGATAGCAGCGAATAGTGCGATGGCTATTTATCGTGTTGACTACGATTTCAACTCTATCTTCACCTTTTTCATAGATACCTCGAATCTGGTAAGCCGTGAGGTGATTGTAGTGCAGGAGTACGAACGGGATGCCTTCTAAATCATCGCCTCGTAAACAACGGGGCACTTTTAGTGTTGAGTTCGCCATCGTTGGCTTGTTCTTTAGCATTCTACTCGTCTTCAGTGGAGATCTGGTGATGAAACTGTCTTTGAAAGGCAAGCTTGACCGCCTTTCGTATTCGATGGTTAATATTCTTAAAGAGCGTACCCAACTTTATGATGAAGAGTATCGAATTAACAGCAGCGAAGCGCGTCAACTCTATGTGATTTCTCAAGGCTCTCTTGAACGAATGGGAGGATCCTCATTTGACAACACTAAGTATCGAGTCGTAGTTGAGGAGCTGACATTTGCATCGAATGGTTCGCCAAATCCATCTACCACTTTTTCGTTTGGTCCAAATGTATGCACGTTAAGCAATAGGTTGAGTGATTTACGCCATCTATCTGTCATTACATCTTGGGATCGCCAAGCCACCCTTTATCGTGTGACCTTGTGTTATGAGACTGATAATTGGATAGGCGACATTTTGGGTAAAGACTTTAAGTTAGTCTCTTCAGATGCGGTCATTATAGGTAGGTAGCAATATGAGAAAGATCAAAAAGCAATCCGGTCATGCTGCTCTGCTATTTGCTATGATCATACCAGGGCTCTTTGGGATATTTACACTCGCGACTGATGGAGCACGTGCGTTGCAAACTAAGGCGCGTATTGAAGATGCCTCGGAAATCGCAGTGCTTGCCATTGCAGCTCACAACGATGACAACGTGGACTCACAGGGAGCAGGCTCAGGAAGCCGGGTTAATCGCCAGATTGCCACCGATTATTTAAACGCTTATTTGCGTGATTCTACACAGCTCACAGGTTTAAAAGTTAAAAAATACAATTGTGACCAAATCGCTGAATGTAGAGCGGGCTTGGCACGCGGTGAACCTCGTTTCTTCCAATACGAGATTGAAGTTTCTAGCGTTCAGGATACCTGGTTCCCAGGAAACGATTCGATAGAAGGGTTCGGAGATACTTTCTCTGCAAAAGGCGCAGCTGTTGCTCGCAAGTATCAAAGCGAGGCTGTTGATATCGTTTTTGTTGCTGATTATTCGGGATCGATGAAAGACCCTTGGCGTGGCGGGAGTAATGCCAAATATGTTGATCTTAGAAATATTATTAAATTGGTAACTGACGAGTTGCAGAAATTTAACGATCTTAATAATACGGACGACAATACGGTCGGAATCACGGCGTTTAACTTTTACACCAGAACGAAACGAAACGGTAACGGAAGCCGTTGTTGGATGAGCCAACTGTACGGGAACTTATGGGGAGGCATCAACTACGCAAGAACAGTCTCCAACTTATGGGTAGAAAAAGGTAGTTCACATTGCGTCGGTGAGTCGGGAGGCGCTTCGTTTAGAGATATTCCCTTGACGACCAATTATAGTAACTTGAATTTAAATGTACGCGATTTTCGCCCAAATCACGGCACCGCTTCATACCAAGGCATTATGCGTGGTGCACAAATGCTCAGAAAAGGCAAAAATCCGCGGCGACTGCTAATCGTACTTTCTGATGGGGATGATTGGAGAGAACATAGAACTTATCACTCGAACCTTGTCGCGTATGGTATGTGTGATGAGATTCGGCGTGGGTTAAACCAGGGCACTACCGCTAGCGGGGCGAGTATCAAAGCGCGCTTGGCAGTTGTAGGGTTTGACTATGATGTAAATGATAACCGTGCTCTTAGAGATTGTGTTGGCGCAGAAAATGTCTATAAAGCACAAAATCGAGACGATATACTCAATAAGATTCTTGAGCTTATTACAGAAGAAATTGGTCACTTAAAATGATATTAAGCGAATTAAAATGATTACTATGCGAACTGTTATTGCAACATCTCTTTGCCTTGTTTCTTTTCATGGTTTTGCCCAGGAAAACCATGACCCTCTTGCATTATATTGTAATCAAGACGGGTTGGAGTTTGAGCACTCTATGAAAGTTGGGCAAAGTATACAAGTGATGACTCACCAAGGTGGTTTTCAACAAATTGTCAGGCAAGGAGAAGTAGCTCCCGAGATGGCTTGGTTGAAAGAAGAATTAAAAGCAATTGGTCTTTCCCTAAACTGTACAGAATACCTTCTAACTAACTCCGAAGTCCGACTTTCTAATGATCCGGAAGTGATCGCCAGAGTCTATTTTAACTTCGATCAATCAACACTGACACAGCAGTCGGAATATGTACTGACGCGGGTTATCAGAATGGTTGAATCAAGCCCCTCTAACCTTGAGTTGGCTGGTCACACGGATAACGTTGGGGATGCTGGCTATAACTTTTCACTGGGTCTAAAAAGGTCTAAGTCGGTAGAAGACTATTTGATAGGCCAAGGAGTGGATCCAAAACGCGTGACTACAACCAGTTATGGTGAAACGAAACCATTCGTCGACAATATGAGTGATGAGAATAGAAAGCTCAATCGACGTGTTGAAATTTCCACACTTTAGTTGTGACCACTATACCAGTGGTAGAAACTGCCAATGGACCATGCCCGGAGAGATGTTTACTGGGCATTTTCTCAAGTATCTAAACATTAAGTATTTTCCTACCTCAATCTAACAGGTCTTTCGTTTGCTATCTTTGCTTGCTCTGCTTTCGTTGAATATTATCCTTTTATTTATTGGGGTAATCCTCTGCTGGAGTAATGAACATCTACTGATATCACTTTTTTCATTCTATTTTACTGTTTTAACGATCTTATATTTGGGGCGGAAAACCAAGCTTCCGTTATTGATGTCTGCACTACTGTTTTTCTATGTGGGACTGTTAGTTTTTGCGAAGCTATATTATGGCGGCTTCACAGTCGGAGTTATCGGTGCATTATACGAAAGTAACTATCAGGAAAGTATCGAGTTTATAAGCTCTTTAGGAACTGTTAACTTAATTTGTTTCTTTTTCGTTGTGTTAGTTTTTTCTGTTTACAGTGCAAATTTTGTAGCAGTAAGAAAAAAACACTATGTGGTAATGCTATTAACCTTCCTTGTCTCAATTGTTTATGTAGCGCACTTTGCAAAAAATATTGATTCTGACTTGAAGTATACGTTTTCAGAATATGGCTTAGGAGAAAATGATTTGATGATAATCAGATTACTAGATACTAATCCATTTTCTCAACCGCTTTCTTCTTTATATGTTTTCTACAATATTCTCAACTACCATAATTCTAACAACGGTGAGAGTTGGAATCGAATTAACTATGCCAACGCTTCTAATAACAATGAGATTTATGTGGTTGTCATTGGTGAGTCGGCACTAAAATCGCATTTTAGTATATACGGGTACAAACTGCCGACTATGAAGGATGTTAGTGGATTAACGGTATATGATGGTGTGATTGCCCCCTCGGTGGTTACCCGTCTTTCTGTTCCTAGAATGTTATCAAAGAATGAGAGTGCAGCGATATATCAACCGGGTAAGAACATTATCGCTCTTGCCAATCAGGCTGGCCTAGAAACGTATTGGCTGTCAAATCAGGCGAAGTACGGTATTTTTGATACGCAAGTATCTAAACTAGCATCAGAAGCGAATCATGTTATATACACAAGCTTAGATTATTTGTCTTCGCGGCCAGATTCTGTCTTGCTGCCAATATTTGAACGCATTGTGTCAAAGCCTAGTGAGAAAAACAGAGTTGTATTCATTAACACCATGGGTTCTCATAGTGATTTTTGTTCTAGATTCGACTCAATAGCCAAACCGATAGAAACGAATAGACCGAAACAGTTAGATTGTTACGACAATTCAATCAAGGCTAGTTTTGACTTTTTGTTGGAACTAAGGTTTATTCTTGACCAAAGTAATCTCGCCTACCAGATGATATATTTCTCTGATCACGGTTTGAGATCTATCGATGCCCCCCCTTACTATATTCATGATACTAACGGGAGGATATCAACTTCATCCGTTGAGATTCCCTTTTTCTTATTTGACAGTAAAAAAAGAAAGGATATGACAAAGATTATTCGACGGCCTTATAATATGCGGGATTTCAGTGCGACGTTTGCCGATTGGACAAATATTGAGGTAGATGGTCTAAATATGGATAACAGTATATTTAGAGATGAGAATAATTACCTCATGAGCTATGAAGTTATCGATGCGAATCTGAGAATACAAACCGTTAATTAAGATTCACTAGCTAAATCATGACGACTTATTTCCCAACCAGTTTGCTTTTCTTTCGCTTCATACATGGCTAGATCGGCGTTGTGAATGATTGCGGATATATCCTTATAATTTTTAGGCTTAGACGCAATACCAATGCTGGCAGACACATGAAGTAACGAACCCCTATATTCAATCGGTGAGCTTATTGTTGCAACAAGGCTTTTTGCAAGTTTAGTAGCGTCATCTGAGTTAAACGCCTGTTCACAAATAAGAACAAATTCATCCCCTCCTAGGCGATAAACTTTTGTATTTGAGTTTGCTTGCTCATGAAGCCGAGACGCAATCTCTTTTAACAAAAAGTCCCCAGCACTGTGCCCATAGGTGTCATTAATAGGTTTAAACCCATTTAAGTCTACCATTACAAAGTAGACCGCTTGGTTTGGAGCCCTTTCTAGCTTTTCGATGTGTCGATTAAATCCTACGCGATTGCCAATCTTCGTCAGTGAGTCAGTGATAAGCTGCGTCTCTAGCTCACGTTTGGTTGCAATAAGAGAGGTTACATCAAGGGCTGAGCACTCAACGATAAAATCATCACTGTCAGTTGTATTAAAGTGAAATGACCGTTCGCCTTGCAATGTACTGACTTGGAAGTACTTTCCGTTTCGAATCTGGTCATTTGCAATGCGCATAATTAGGCTAAGTTGCAGGTCATTCACGTCGTCAGACGTACTGCCAAAATGCCGTTTGAACTCGTTGTTAGAACGGACGATAGTTTTGTTCTTTGTGTCTACGACAAACTGGCAGACCTGAGTGAGGTTATAGCTTGTGTTTAATCGCTGCTCACTTTTTTTGAGTTCGTTTATATTATCGAGCAGTCGTTCTCTAAGGTTATCTATTGAAGCGAATAGGGCACTGAACTCCACATATTGGTGCTCTGGTGGTGCAACGTTTATTTCCCCTTTTGCCATCAGATAGCCGTATCGCTGTGCGTCATAAAATGGTTTGCTGAGTAGAGCTAAAACTTTGCGACTAAACAAAAAGCCAAGAATTAAAAATGAAAGAACAAACAACATGGCGAAAGGAAGAATGGCGGCAACTTCGCTTTTTCCGATCGCATCGGTGTTTTTTTCAACCAAAATAGATCCGACTTTATTGTGAAGATGATCATACAGAGGGAATTTGAACTGTTCCGTCTCTGCTGAGTCGGTAGTGGAGACCACCTCGGACAGAACCAGGTCATATACGGAAGAAGTTAACGTCACTTTGGTGACATGTTCTACATGGGAAATGTGTATCGCGACTTGTTGCGCCATTTCAGTATCGAGCTCAGTAGCGGCGTGCACTGCATTTAAAGTTTGTGACTCGATAACCTCATAAAACTGGTGGTTAAGAGACTTTAGGTTGGTTTGGTAGTAGAAAACAAAACCAATCGTTCCAAGAACAGTAAGAGGGAGTAAGGTAAAGATCGTGTAGTAGAAAATAATCTTGTGTGTTAGTCGTTTCATTAGAAGTGTCTGCTACAGTTCCGGTTAAGCGCTTTTAAAGGCCCACTCGAGGTCATTTTCATCTTATTGCTCAGTTGTTCTAACAACACTTTGTCCTCTTCACGAACGGCTTGGTGCTCTGGATTTAGAATAATCTCAACCATATTTTGAGAGGTTCCAAAGTGTTTGTGATTGCTATTCCATATCCCAAGGTAAAGCTGTTTCATCACCGCAAATGTCGCATCGTCAACGTGCTTGAGCATAGATGCCATAACAACGTGCGAATAAGCATCATTTTGGTTGGTGTCTACACCAAAGGTGGTGATGCTGTTCTCACTTGCTGCTTTATACACACCTTGGCTTGCAAAACCTGCTACTGGAAATAGAACATCTATCCCTTGCTCAATTAAGCCCTCTGCGATTTCCTCAGCTTTAGTGCTGTTTAGCCACGCATCAGATGTTGTCCCGACATATTCGCTATTGAGCGCCGCATTTGGGTTTGCGTCGTGTAACCCAAGCTCAAAACCACACCGAAAGTTCTCAACTGCTGGGTTGTCTATGCCGCCAATAAAGCCCACTTTTCCTGATTCGGTTTTCGAACCGGCAAGGTAGCCTAAAATGTATGCAGCATGACTGCTGTCAAATAATATTCCCAGGCTATTAGCGATATCGAAACTGATATCGTAAAGGACGAATCGCGTGCCTGGATAGGCTTTCATCACGTTACTTAGTTGAGGTGTACTCGTCGCATAAACGGATATGATTGGGTCGTATCCAGCTTTTACCGCGCTAATTATCGACGCTGTATAACTCTCTTTTTTTGTGATGATCTTGCGTGTCGTTTCAATCCCTAACAGCTTGTCCGTTTTATCAAGCCCTTTTTCTATCAATCCAAGAAAGCTTTGTGGATTTGGCTTTGATTTATAAATAACGATTGGCTTTAAACCAAGCGACTGAGATTTTGCCAAAGCACTCTGAGTGAAAACTAGTGATGAGAATATCGCTAGTAGGGCAACAATGTTTAAAATAGGTTTCACTAAATCAAAGCCTGTATGTGCGCATTTGATATGCATCTAGTTATTGACAGCAAACGCAGGATTTTATTGTATGTTTAATCGTCATTCAATTGTCGTCGTCAAAAAGCCAGATATTTAGTAATAAAACCTTATATCCAATTATTTAGCAGTGAAAATTATCACTTGAGAGTCTGATAGCCTGAGTAGATTCGGGTAAAGGTTGTAAACCAACAGGCAAAACCAAATGCATATGCAATGATGGAATAATGCGCAGGCATTAGACAGAACAGCACGAAACATCCGATGGTTTCTGTTCCCTCGGTTAAACCACTCATGTAGTACAACGACTTGTTTTTGTAAATTGGATTTTCTATGCCTCTTTTGTTTGCCATTACTGCAAACGCGAGGAAACTGCTGCCGGTGCCAATAAATGCAAAGATCAAAAAGGCACTCGCTAATGCATTTTGTTCAGGGTTAGCAAGCGCGAAACCAAATGGAATTAATGAGTAGAACAGGAAGTCTAAACTGATATCCAGAAAACCTCCCGCATCAGTAATGCCTTGTATCCGCGCCAGTGCACCATCAAGCCCATCAGCTATTCGATTGAGCAAAATAAAGATAAGCGCTAATTCAAATTGTTGATAATACAGCGCAGGTAGAGCAAAACAGCCAACAATAAAACCTCCCACAGTGATTTGATTTGCCCTAATGCCAAAGGTATCAAGACGTTTTGCTGTCGAGGAGAGTGGGTTTCGAATGAGTTTTATACTGTAACGATCAAGCATGGTCTATGTTCCAGCTGGGTAATATTAAGTTGCCATCTTTAGGTATGTCGCTTTGGTCATGCGTCACGAGCAGAGTGGGAATACTCGCTTTTCTGAGTTGGTCAAATACCCAGTCTCTGAACTGTATACGTAACTGTTTGTCTAGCTTGCTAAATGGCTCATCGAGCAACACTGCCGAAGGTTTAGTGAGCAACATGCGAGCTAAGCTGACTCGAGCGCGCTGCCCTCCGGATATTTGTTCTGGATACGAATGTGCTATTTTCTCCAACCCTATATGGCCCAATGCGCGTAAAGCGTGAACCTCTCTAACATTTGGTTTGACCGACTCTGGGAGAGCAAACGCCAAATTTTGCCAAACGTTTAGATGAGGAAAGAGCAAATCGTCTTGAAACAGTATCCCTACGCCTCTTTTGTGGGGGGGAATGTCTAATAAGCTCTTACCATTAAGTATCACATCGCCTTGAGGGTGAAAGTCGTCGCTGAGATGACCTGCTACTAGGTTGAGCAGTGTCGATTTTCCACAGCCACTTGGCCCCATAATTACTGCTACCGTGCCTGCTTCAATATCTAACGTTAAGGGAGAAAACAGAGGTTGCTTGTGCTTATCATGGATGACGATGTTTTCGAGCCGTAGCGTCATTGATTCGTGATTCCTTATGTATGATTTGAGGTGCTTTCTTCCTACTTAAGTAGAACCGAGGTAGGAGTATCGCCAAAGAGAAAAATGCGAAAGGAAGAAGCGCTTGCCACAATGCGTAAATCGCGGTCACACGACGATCGTAGCCACTTGAGAGTGCGACAGCTTCCGTAGTAATGGTAGCGATGCGACCCGCGCCCAGCATCAATGTCGGTAAGTATTGCGCCAAACTGACGCTCGCCCCAATTGCCCACGCATAAAAAATGGGTTGAAGTAATATTTTTGCCTTTATCTGAACAAATACTTGCCAAGGGGTTTTACCGAGGCTCAGCGCAACCTGAGAGTATTGATTGTTGTAACTTTTCCAAGAGCCATCCAACGCTAGGTAGACAAATGGAAAAGCGAAAAAGACATGCGACCAAATCACCCAAACGTAATAGCTATCATTGGATACATAGAGCGTTGAAACCTGCAAACCAAATAACAGTGAAAGCTGTGGCATCAACATGGGTAATGCGATGACATAGCTTGGTAAGTGAAGCCGATGCTTGAGTCGGTACTCATGTGCCAATATCGCCAAACCGAGGGCGATTAAAGCGCTAATGAGTGCGAGGTTGATACTTTCGCCCAGTATCGGTAAAAAAGAGCCCGATTCGTTTGCCCAAAATCGAAAGCTAAAGTTTGAAGGAAGCAGGTCAGGAAACCGCCACCTATGGGCCACAGACCATATGGCCATGATTGGCATGAGTAACACATTAATAAACGCAATACTCAGGACAACAAATGTGCCTGGTAAACGAAGCCCAAAACGGCCAGAGTATTGCCAGCTTTTCTTGTTAACCAGATATCGTTCCACTATGTAGACCGTCAATAACAGGCACGCGCAAATGACAAAGAGTAACATCGCCCCCGCAGCGGCTCTGGGCAAGAGGGATAAATCTGGCTCTGCAAACCACTGCCATACCAATACGGCAAGTGTTGGTGGCGTAGTTGGGCCTAGCACCAGTGCGAAATCAACGACAGAAGCTCCGTAAGCGATGACGGCAAACAGAGGGAAGCGCATTTTATTTAGCCATTGGGGTAAAACGACTTTCCACCAAAATTGGTGAGGAGAATATCCCAAAGACGTCGAGACTTTAGCCAAGTTGTCGACGTTAATTTGATGCAAGATTGGGATACTCATTAAAAGCAAGAAAGGTAACTCTTTCAAGGCAAGGGCTAACGTCAACCCGATAGCAAACGGATCGTGCACCAGCCAAGATGCCGCCGAATGGTCACCTTGAAACCAAGGGAGTGTATTTAACACTCGATTGGATAAGCCGGTCGAAGTAAACAAAAAAGCGAATCCGATAGCAAAGGCGACGTGAGGCACAGCTAGAAGTGGGGATAACAAGTTTTCGACGTATCTCCAACGTCTACTATTCCAAAGGCTTTGCAACACCATAAAGCACAAAGCTAATGATAAGTAGGTACTGACTAATGCAGAGAATATCGTCAATAAGCTTGAAGTCGTAAACCCAGGCCACGCCAAGGCTTGGCGATAGCCTGAGAGTGATAGTTCGAATGAACCAATGGGTGGCAAGTAACCTACAGACGAGAGCATGACGCCTAATATCCCAGGAATAGTGGGTAGGATCACGATGAAAATCAATAATAAATACGCAGCTCTAAACATCAGGCTCTCGTTGTAACACTCAATTTAATTTCCGTAACGCTTCTGCCATTCGGTCTCAATCGCAGTTTGCCAACTAGGATGAGGCTCCGCGACTGACTTGAACAGTTTTGTGTTTTTAGCTGAACCGCTAACAAATTCGTTTTTAAGCACAGATGGATCACCCCATACGGTTAAATCGCCTTTACGCGATTGAGCCTCTGGGCTTAGGAGGAAGTTGATCGCTACTCGCGCACCTTCAGAAGCATTTGCATTCCAAGGAATGGCGAGAAAGTGAATGTTAGATAGCGCCCCTGATTCCATTGCATACGCCTTAGTCGTTTCTGCTAGCGTGCCATTCGCTTGAGAAGAAAACACTGCGTTCGGGTTAAAGGTAATAGCTAGATCCAACTGGCCGTCATCCAACAGTTGGAACGTTTCTGCGCTACCTCCGGGAAACTGCTCGCCTTTGCGCCAAGCTACTTTGTGAAACTCCTCTAGGTATTGCCATAACGGCGCTGTCACCTGTTCGAAATTATTAGCGTTTACAGGTTGACTCAGCGATGGATCGTTTGCCGTAAGCTCGATGAGAAGCGCTTTTAAAAAGCTGGTGCCATGAAACTCAGGTGGCTGAGGATACGTCACTTTATTTGGGTAGGCTTTTGCATAGCTCAATAGCTCAGTAAAAGACATAGGTGGATTGTTCAGCGTTTGAGTATCGTGAATAAAAACCAACTGGCCAACTCCCCAAGGCGCTTCTAATCCTTCAGTTGGTTCGGAGAAGTCACTATCGACAGGTAAAGTTTTATCAACATATTCCCAATTTGGTAATTGCTCCACAAACGGACCGAACAGCAATTGATTGGATTTCATAGACTTGAAGTTTTCACCGTTGATCCAAACCATATCAACGCTGCCGCCTTGGTTTTTACCCGCGGCTTTTTCAGCAATCAGCCGTGTTGTTGTTTCGGCTATATCTGAGACTTTTACGTGCTTTAACGTTACGCCATATTGTTGATTCAGTTGCTCGCCGGCCCAACGAATGTAGTTATTGATTTCTTGGCTGCCTCCCCAAGCGTGAAAATACACGGTTTGGCCTTTTGCTTGTTCGGTAATATCTTGCCAAGTATTGCTGGCATAAGCAGCAGTGGAAAGTAATGTGGTGATAAGTAAACTAATAAGCCTTGTCATAACATTCCCTGAGTATGGTTAAAATGGTCTATTTCCATGTAGAGACCGAGCACCGGCCCACATTCTTTCATTATGACGGAAAAATACTAATTTTTTTATGTATTTGCTGGTTAAATGTATCAATGAGTTAGGAACAAAAAAAGCAGCCACGTTGGGCTGCTTATTTGCATTGAGAGTCAGTTACTTTTTCCAGTCACTGAGCTTGAATGTAAGAGTGTGCACATCATTCTTTAGCGTTAAATTCTCTTTAGTTAGAGAAATTGTGCTCCAATCAGAAAGGGTTTGAGAAAATGCTTGCTCAATATCCATGATATCTCCAACACACATCTTCATGGTCATTCCCATTTTCTCGACACGAAACTGATTGTCTTTTAGCTCCGCTTGGCCAAAGAAGTTGTTACAGCCAGCATTGCCGTTTGCCATCATTTTTTCGCCGATCTCTAGGTTTGGTGATTGCTGGCGTCCTTCAGTTTTCACTTCGTTTCCGTCGACACTGACCAGTACCCAATTATGGTGTAGTAGATCGTTTGCGGAGATCTGCTTTATATCGTCACTGTTGCTTGCGCAAGCCGTCATCAGAAAAGGCAGCGATACTGCAGCAAGGAATGTTTTTGGACTAAACTTCATAATAATCGACTCCAATATACGGATAGACTCGTCGGAATTACGACGACAAATATGGGTGCCAGTATAGTTAATAAAACGCTGTTTTTGTCAGCTTTGCGTCATAGTTTGTTGCAAATCACATTGTGGAAGTTATTGATAAACATTCGGTTACGCTTATCGTAAATTAGAATCAGGTGATTAAAGGAGGCTGGATGGAGCAACTAGAATTTTTTAACGTTCCAAGTCCTTGTATCGGAGTATGCACCGTCGATGAGCGGGGCTACTGCAAAGGATGCATGCGAAAGCGAGAAGAGCGTTTTAATTGGTTGTCAATGACTCCCGCCCAGCAGCTGCATGTCATTAAGTTGTGCCGTCAGCGATACTTGCGGAAAATAAGGCAAGGAAAGAGCAATCCAGAAGACATTTCTTCTACTACTAGCCCTCAACAAGAACTTTTTTAACTCTCGTGGTGAGGTAAAGAAAGTTACAAACGTTTAAATGTCACACCAGATGCCTTCGCATCGTTCTTAAATCAATAAAAGAGACGCATTAAAAGTCGTTTCACGCCTCTTCACTTAATGTTATTCACGGTTATTTCATACCCCAGCGATCGCTTACCCAACCACCAGCTGTTTCGTCAAAGTGATTACCAGAAAAACGGTGGTTTTTTTCGATGGTATTGTCAACTTCTGGACGAGCATCGATAAGGGATTGGATATAATTGGCCATTGGATCACCGCAACTAAGCCGCTCTCTCCGAGTTGCGACCTCTTTAATCAGTTGAAGTCGATATGAGTTGCTTGCACGTTTCATTTTGTGATCCTCCGTGGTTGTGACACTAATATGAAAAGTTAGAAGCTCAAATCGATCCCGTCAACGCAGGAACACTGTTTTTTAGCATTATTCTCTTTATCAAAAGCGATAGGTTGGAGCTAAGAATTACTTGAGATTGTTAAGTGGTTAAAATTTCGAATAATTCACTAAATACGCAACTCAAGCATTCACAAAAAATTAACAAAAGGGGCTAATGACGAAAAGTCTTGGGGTATTTTAGGCAAGATGCTTTGTTCTAGTTGTTCAAAGCTCCACGAATGCAGAGCTTTGAATTGAATTAGTTGCTTTCACAGGTTTGTGCAGACACTAACTCGTCAGCCATCAGCTGACCGCGGGTATTGCGTATTTTTATCCGGTAGGTTAATCCAGCGTTGAGGTTTCCTCGAATCGATGGATTGGTGCAATAAGTATTGATGCTATGTTTTAAAACCGCTGAAGTTGGTTTTGCACCAACTTGATCTTGGTTGTATACCATCATCAATTCAATCGTTGTACCACTTGCTGACGCGCGCATTACAGAGAGAGGGCCAACTTCAAGTGGTAGCTCAGAAGAAAGAAGTTGAGCACGGTTGTCTGCCAACAACTCCAAATTTCGTTGTTGTTGCGCATTAGATGAACATCCAAACATCGCGGCCAAAACAGCGAGCAATAGAGTGTTTTTGATGTGATTCGTCATGATTAGAACACTTTCTTAAAGGGTTTGACGATGACGTTCTCATAAACTCCAGCTGCAACATACGGGTCGGCATCTGCCCAAGATTGAGCCTCGGCGAGAGAGCCAAACTCTGCGATAACAGTTGAACCAGTAAAACCTGCTTCCGCTGGGTTTTCTGAGTCAACAGCAGGCATTGGCCCAGCTGTCAATAAACGACCTTGGTCTTGTAATGCTTGGAGTCTTTCTAGATGAGCTGGGCGAACGCTGAGTCGTTTTTCTAGAGAGTTTTCCACGTCTTGAGAAAATATAACGTACCACATGACGAGATATCCTTATTTGGTATTGGGCAGATAGGCTAACACTTTACTTAAATTCGATTCATTTAAAAGTAGTTACGACAATATTTTTGTGAAATCAAACATTAAGCGGTGACAATAGGACGTGGTTTACCGTTACCATCAATTGCCACGTAATTAAAGGTGGCTTCACAAACTTGATAGCGAGATTGTATGCCATCTTCAGTTACGGGTTTTACCCATACTTCCAAATTGATTGACATTGACGTCCGGCCAATTTTGGTACATTCACCGTAGCAACATACCACATCGCCTACTTTTACCGGTTTTTTAAACGTGATACTCGAGACGGATACGGTAACGATACGACCTGCTGAGATCTCTTTCGCTAAGATACCGCCAGCCAAGTCAAGTTGAGACATAATCCATCCGCCAAAAATATCCCCATTAGCGTTGGTATCGGCAGGCATGGCTAAAGTGCGCAATAAAAGTTGGCCTCTTGGGGCGCAATTTTCTGAATTCATAATTAACATCCACAACAAACAAAACAGCGGCTAGTGAGCCGCTGGAAATCCTTTACAAGGAGAATGAGTTGGATTGTAACAAAACTTGCCGCGTTGTCGCCAGAACCACACCTATGAGCGAAATAATCTCGCGATGTGTATATCTAAGAATCGATAAAGCGAACGCTTTGTAAATGGTTAAGTGTGAATTTGGCGCTTCCAGTCTTCTAGATAACCTTCATTACGTAAGTTATCGACGGTTGATTCTAACTCTTCGTCGCTCATCGCAAAGCAACTAGATTTGCCCGTCATCAGGTTTAGATATTCGTGATATTCCATTTCTGTAAAGTGACCCAATCGGTCGACTAGAAGACTTTTAATCCCATGATGTATAAGTCGGTAATATGTGTGACGATGAACTTCCATAACCAGCCCCTTACAGCTACCAGCAAAGTCGAGACTTTGCCGCTTTGAGTGATGTAGTGGAAAGATGCATGATTGGTGCCACAAAGAACGTCAAAAATAGGGGGATGTTGCCTCAAAAATCGTAGCGGTGAGTCATTCTGAGAATTGACGTTTCAAAATGAGAAAATCAGTGTGTGGCGTTACTATGCAGGTTCTTTCGTCTCAAACGTTCCGATTAAAATTCGTTCCAGGGCATTTTTTGTTGTCGGTTTAGAGAGACGACCATCCATGAGTTGACTCATGCGCAATATGTCTTGTTCACCTGATTCACCCGAGAGAGCAATAATCGGTATAGCAGGGTAGGATTGTTTGATGATGCCCGCCGCTTCGAATCCATCCATTACCGGCATCTGTATATCCATAAAGATCAGGTCAATTGGATTATTGTGGATGATTTCTATCGCGACTTTTCCATTGTTAGCGAGTACCACACGGTAGCCAAGTTGTTCCAGATAAAGTTTTACCAACGCTCGTTGGACTTCTTTATCGTCAACCACAAGGATTAATTGAGGCTTACTGGCAACACTAATAGGCTTCGTTTGAATCGTGGCGGACGCCGTAACTTGCGAAGGAAGTGGTGTTTCTTCCGGTGCGATTGAGATGTTACTGATCGGAAATGACAGCGTAAACTCCGTATAATGCCCGTACTCGGAACGGCACCGAATAGAACCTCCAAACGACTTCATTACACGTTGACAATAGCCTAAACCAAGCCCGCTACCACCGCTCTTGTTGTGACTGAAAAAATCATCAAAGATTCGACTGAGCAGATCTTCGGGGATGCCAGGGCCTAAGTCTTTAATTATGATGTTGTTTTCATAGTCATTGACGTCAGTTCGGATCTCGATACAGCTTGAAGGGTAGGAGTCAAAATAGTAAACCGCATTTCTTAATATGTTGAACATTACAAAGTTAAACAAGGTTTCATTTATCTTGGCAATAAAGTCATGTTCGGCGGTTATCTTTACTTTTTTTGCGTCCTCGCTGCTATCGAACCCATACAGTGAAACTGCGTTGTTGATTGCTGTGCGAATGGATGTAGGTTCGACAGGCTCTTGGTCAAGTGACGAGTTGTTCACCTCTCTTAAAATGATGTCGATTAACTGGCGGCCACGCGCGATTGCTGAGCGACCTTGTTCCACGTGATGGTACAGCTCTTTAGTGGTTGCATGAGCCAACAACTTTTCATTCAAACATTCAAACTCTAACTGCACTTGAGCCAAAGGGTTTCTCATCTCGTGAGCGATTGAGTTAGCTAATGCTTGGGCTTGTCGCAAACGCTGATCGTAGTTGATATGGACTTGGGCTTTTTTCAATACGCGAGACAACGCGACTAACTCCTCATAAGAGAAGTTGTGTCCATCTGGTTTATGGCTTGAGACGAGCACATGAGAAAGCTTGTTTTTCGACTCGTATAGCGGTAGGACTAGAGCATAATCAGTCTCGTTCATTTGGCTATGAAGTTCAGACAACTCTTTCGTTTTGGTTTGCTCCAGTTCATCTTCGAGTTCATCAATAACCAAAGGATCGGTGTGGCTTTCAAAGTATTGCCTGTAGGTGTTTGCCCCTTGGTAGTCATCGAGCAGTTTTAGCTTGTCATTCGGGACACCTAGATATCGCGCGAGGTGTGAAACGGCTTGAGAAGGAGACTGCTGAAACATATCTTCGAGACGCACGATTTTGTCAGCGGGTGAAAGTGTCGTGCCATACATCAATAAATTGGCAATGATCTTGGTTCTTGTGTAAAGATATGGCCAAGTAGCCCCGATGACAATCGTGCTCAATAGAAGAGATGTGGGAGTAAGTTCAATTGAGTTACTAACCAACAACAGTGTCAAGGTATAGATAAGACCTGCAAGGATGGCAGCAATCGAGACAGTACAAATATGACGGAAGCTGTAAAAGCGAGACGCCAAGATGGCGTAACCCATAAAGAGCATCTCACTAACAGATAGAGCTGGTGGTAGCCAAGTTAACGAGAAATCTTGGAAAAAATAGGTGAACCCTAGCTGAATGATGGCGGTAGAACACATGAAAATAGTCATCCCCAGCAACATATAGTTGATTCTGGTTCGACGTATTCTCTTCGCACTACCGCGAATCGAGAATAGATTAATAAACGTGAGTACTACCAAGGTTGTTAAGCCTAGAAAGAAGGGCTTGGTGTAGTCACCAAAATCAATGATAAATTGACTAGGTGCGACGATAGTGACGCCGCGAATGGTTAGATCTGGGATGAGGTTCCAAGATAGGCATAAGACAAATGTGATGAGTGCGAGCGCTCGTTGAATATCCCAAGGCTTACTGCGAGTGTAATGATGTTTGAGCTTTACGGTGAACTGATAAGCGGATGCAAATGCGACCAAAGCAGATAAGTTTGCCACTATTGCCATCCATACGGCAGTGCTTTCACCAAAATCGACCAAGTACCCGGTATGGAAGTAGGCGTTACTCAATATCCAAATTGACAGTCCTAGCGTGTAGCTTATGTAGTAGCTGTATGATTTAACACTCTTGCCACCAAAACGCTTGTGTAAAGATAAACAGAAGTAGCCGGCCCATACAAAAACGAGTACTGCGGTAAGAATCAGAACGATGGCTTTGGGGTAAAAAGTGTTCGCAGCAAAAGTACTAAGCATGGTTGAGCTCATTGTGACGTGTCTTTTTTATTTGTTGTAAAGTTTGTTGTTTGTAGCGGCGATAATCTGAGGATGTTAAAGCGAGGTGCATTTGAGGAACAACCCAAGCCCCTTTATACGTTGGATTATCCGACCCCACTAACGTGCATGCTCCAAATTGGCAATAAGATCCCAAAGATAAGCTTTCATAGTACTTGATCATCAAAGGTTGTTCGACTACCACGAACGACAGCATCATTTGTTGTTCGTACAACTGTTTCATCAAACGCTTTTGCGAAAGATACAAGTAATACATTTTTTGTAATTTGGTTCCGCTCACGGTTAGCCGAATCACTTCACAAGATCTTTCAGGGCAAACTAGGTGCTCCCAGACTAATTTATCAAACTCTTGTTGACTCCGTGGCTCTTGAAGCAATGCTTCCGCAGATAGCAGCCCCTTTTGTATAAGTGTTGTAAGTTGCTGTGTGTGACTGATGCTTCTCCAATGTTTGCTTTGGAAAAAAGAGGAGAAGTAGAGCCAGTCTTGCATCCCGACGGCAAAGTTCACTCTTGCGGTTGAGACGATCAGTGGATGCTCAAGCTGTGGATCTGAATAAGTGAGTAAGAAGTGTGTGCCAGACTTAGACAGTTCGATATGTTCGAGCAGCTCATACCATTGAAGCTCTAAAACCAAAGTCGACAGATTGATCATCGCCACTGCATCTTTTAGGACCATAGCGAAAGGAGAATGAAGCGTGAAAAACAATTTCCGGTTTTGGTCGATATCGTCGACAAGGCCATCGTCATACTCTGCTTCGTTTTCTGGCAGTGCTTGCCAATGGTTTAGATTTATACGTCGAGTTTGTAACTCTGTGTATTTTTGCTCTAGCGACCAAATTTGAAATTGCGTCCATGCTTCAGCCCAGTTCGAAAAGTGCGCGAGCAGTAAGGATTCATAGTAACACCAATCTGAAGGCCAAAAGGTTAGGGGCGTGCGCGAGCTAACGTTGAACTCAGAAGAATTTATTTTGCTTGAAATATTATCGTCGCGCTTTTCGGGGAATCGCTCGTGAAACTGTTTGAGCCGGGATTTGAGGCATTGATAAAACAGCTGATTCGCGGAATCGCCAAATTGACTTTGGATGAGATAAAAGACATCGGAGTAGGTTTCAGACGCTGAGAGACAAACCGAATTTGTATGATCGTAACTAGCCATCACGAAGTTTGGTTCTGTTGTTATAATTTGACATCATTATTGATTTGTTGTGAATGATACGCAAATTATTTTATAGCAAATAAATACATCTATCAGTATCTTGCAACGAAAGTTGTAGCGAGTTTGCGTTTTCAACGGGAGATGTCATTGCTTATCTAACGTGTCGAGCGATTGTTGTGGTTTAAGTGAACTTTTTCTTTCGGGTGGCGATGACACTGAAATGCACGACAAGATGAGTTAACGTATTGATTTAACAATCAATAAAATAGCATGTGACAGCATTTCTTTGATTTTTAGCGTTTTATATTAATAGTTGTGTCAATTTGGTTTGTTGTCTTGCTATTTTGTGTTTTTATGGTGCTTTTTGGCATTAACCTCTGTTTTGGTTTGCGCTAAGTTGGCGACTTTGAAGCGTTTTTTGTCTCAAATGATCAACATTTCATAAAAAAGTTGGCGAAAATCATAAGCTTGGCATACACTTTCCAAAGTGAGGCCGATATGTTGTTGATTGGCTTGACGAAAGTGATGGTGTCGCCCTTGGGTGACGAGGTTTAACACAGCTTTGAGGAAAGTTTTATGGCGCTCACAAAGGCCGATTTGGCTGAGAACCTGTTTGAGAAGCATGGATTCAGTAAACGGGATGCCAAGGAAACGGTTGAGGCGTTTTTCGAAGAGGTGCGTAAGGCACTAGAAGGTGGCGAGCAGGTTAAACTATCTGGTTTTGGCAACTTCGATCTTCGAGATAAAAATGAACGTCCAGGTCGAAACCCTAAAACAGGGGAAGACATTCCTATCAGTGCTAGACGCGTAGTTACCTTCCGTCCGGGTCAAAAGCTAAAAGCACGTGTAGAAAACATTTCAATTGATGAGTAATGACAGCTAAATTGGCTAAGCATTGACTCATTCGCCATTCTCTAAAGCAGACAATGGCAGATAAAACACCCAAGTCTATTTACTTGGGTGTTTTTCTATTTAGCTAGTCTCTTTTCCACAGAATGTGGCAAAACTTGTGGTCTGGGTCTCGGCTTACAAGCAGTCGAGCAAATACGTCATCAAGGACGTCGTTTTCCTCGTTAACCAGTCCAACCCTGACTTCTGCATAGACCTCTTTGTCCACATCAAAGCCAACATGGCCAGACCAATCATCACCTGTCTCAACCAGTTCAGCAGCGCCGCGCTCTTCAAATTGCGCAGTGAAGATAATGACGTCTGCTGCCTCTAGGTTGTCGGGTGCCATTTCCAAGAAGATGTCGTAGGCCGTGTCGATGGCATCATCGTAAGAGATCAAATCGGTCATCACTACGCGCGGCTCATGTATTTACGTTCAGCAGTGTTCACGATGATGCGATCACCTGTCGCGATGTACTCTGGTACTTGTACTGTTAGACCAGTAGGAAGACGCGCTGGTTTAGTGCGTGCAGACGCTGAAGCACCTTTGATCGATGGGTCTGTCTCTTCGATGGTTAGCTCAACGGTTGCTGGAAGTTCAATACCTACCGCATTTCCGTTTACCAAAATGATATGCAAACCTTGGATCTCTTCAGTGATGAACAGCAGTTCGTCTTCAATTTCGTCTTTTTTGAATGTGAACTGAGTGTAATCCTCGTTATCCATGAAGATGTACTCGTCGCCATCAACGTAAGAGAATGCTGCCGCACGCTTAAACATATCTACCGTTTCAACAACGTCATCAGACTTGAAGCGCTCATCAACGCGAGCTCCTGTGTTTAGGTCTGTGCAACGCAGCTTGTAGATTTTTGCGCCGCCGCGACCACCAGGCGTTGTTACTTCGATATCTTTGATTAACAGCGTTTTACCATTAGATTCAATAGCAAAACCTTTTTTAAGCTCACTTGCCTTAGGCATGAACGTTTTCCTTTGTATGGTGTTGAATTCGAGCATTATATACTTAGCAAGAGGTAGAAGGAATATCTTGATTCACAACCTTCTCTAAGCGAACATTGTAGGATTACCAAGAATAAGCTCCTTTACGTTATGTATCTGTCAACTATCGATTCCGACCAACCATTACAAACGCCATACCGACCGGCGGTTAAAGAACTGATTGGCTTTTTGACAAGCGGGTTGGAAGACAATCTGCATAGCATTTATTTGTATGGCAGTGTTGCTAGGCGCACTGCGAACCCCGGCTCGTCTAATCTCGATGTGATTGTGGTGACTCACAAATCATTTAATGACTCTAAGGCGGCTCTGTTTAATACCATCAAGTGGCGTTTTCAGAAGAGTTATCCATTTATCACTGAGGTGAGTTTTAAAACCGCATTGGTTAGTGACGTAGTCAGCTTAGACAGTATTTTCTCTTGGGGCTTTCAGTTGCGACATTGCGCTGTTTGCGTTCACGGTGAGAACCTAGCGGAGTGTTTTGGTGATTACGAGCCAAGCTGGGAAATCGCCAAGCATTGGAATATGGACGTGGAAGATTGGGTAGCGGTTTATCGCAATCGAATAGCACGAGCAGATAAAACGGAAGACTTGATAAAATCACAAAAAATTATCGCCAAAAAACTGCTTCGTGCGAGTTACTCAGTGGTGATGTATCGTGATAAAAAATGGTTTGATGATCCGTTAGAATGTGGCCAACAATTTTTACGTTACTTCCCCGAAAAACAGGTAGAAATTGAGCGTCTTGGTATCTTGCTGTCAGGCCGCCTCATTGCCAAACGCTCTGTTATTGGGATCTTGGATAGCTTCGGTGATTGGCTGGTGAAACAGTATAAAAAAACCGAATTTAAAATTGGTTAAACCTCCGAATACACTCATTTTTTGATATGTCTGTTACTAATTGTGCTAGCTTTATTAAAGGAGAGGGTTCCACCGAGAGGTTAGATACCAGTGCAGGACCATGCGAAAAATCATCAACTTTCTAAGGTGAACACTTCAAGCCACATTCGACGTTATATTGTCCCTTCCTTACAAGCGATACGAGAGGGGATGTTGTGGCTGATTCCATGCCTTATGATCTCCTCGTTTGCTCTATTCTTTGCCAGTATTGGTGAGTTTATTGCGGGGCATAGATACCCTTGGATCGAGCTTTTTTATCAAGCTCATTCCGCCATTGCGACCTTTTTCCCTTATTTGATGACCTCTACTATTTCCTATGTTCTAGCGATGCAGTGGAAATTGCCTCGCCCTCCCATCGCGTTGTTGATGATGACGTTTCTAGTGACGGTCAGTAACCTTTTGCCAGCCGAGAATACGGTGCTGACATTCCATATCATCATGGCGATTACGATGCCTTTGTATGCTATTCCCTTGCTTGCCTATCTACTCAAATTTGACGCGTTGAAGTTGACTAAAACCGACTCCGCAGGACAAATAGTCAAAGAGTCGCTGAATTTTGTGCTTCCTGCATTGATTACGGCTTTTATTGTATTGGCGGTTAACTATGGTGTTGTTACCGCGTTGGTGAATGTTGAGTTTTTGTCTTTGCTTTCCGTCGACTATTCCAATGAACCCACGTTATTTGGCGTGACATTCGCTGCATTGAACTCAACACTCTGGTTTATGGGCGTACATGGGTACTACGCACTATTACCGCTGGTGGAACTATTACAAGAAGCCAGCAACTTAAACTATTCCACAACGTTAGCGGGTGGTGCTGCCCAGTATCATATGAACCTGTCCTTCATGGGTGCGTTCGTTTTTATCGGCGGTAGTGGCGCAACCTTTTCTCTGGTAATAGCACTTCTGTTATTTGCCAAGCAGCGAAGTTTAAGGCTGATCGCGCTTGCTAGCATCCCGATAGGAATACTGAATATCAACGAAATTCTACTCTTTGGCCTGCCTATCATCTTTAATCCGAGACTATTTTTACCTTTCTTGATCGCGCCCATCGTGAATGTCATGACGGGAATGGTCGCAGTCTCATTTGGCTTGGTGGATTCGCCCTCCGTGTCGGTGCCGTTCAATAGTCCCATCTTGCTCAACGCATGGATGGCAACTGACGGTGACTTTAGCGCAGTGATGCTTCAGTTGGTCAACATCGCGCTTGGCGTGCTCATTTACTTCCCTGCAGTCAACTCGTTGAGCAGTCATCAGGAGAGAGCAAGTATTCGCCTGTCCGCATTTGATACTTCGTATACGCGCAGACAAGAAGAGGCCAAAACCCTGATGGATGACCCAATTGCACAGGCGGTAAACCGTGAAAAGGCCACCATACAAGTGGAACAAGCACTAGAGCAAATAAGTCAAAGAGACTTTTGCTTAGAGTATCAACCGCAAGTTTGTTCATTGACTGGAAAAGTGATTGGTTGCGAAGCCTTGATTCGTTCTGTGGATACGAAAGGGCATATGCAGTATCCGAACACCTTTTTACCATGGCTAGAAAAAGCCAATCTCATGAAGGATGTCGATTTATGGGTATGTAAACAAGTGGTGCGTGATCTTGCCGATATGCAAGCGAAAGGACTATACATCGCGGTAAGTGTCAACGTGACAGCTGATGTACTCACTGATGAAGAATATCTGACTGAGTTAGAGAAAACGATAGAGCCTTATGCGCGTTTCATTCACATTGAAATTACCGAAGAGACCTTGCTGGCAGATGAGCAGGTATTGGCGCTTGCCTTTAATCGGCTACATATACTGGGAACTAAAATTCATATTGATGACTTTGGTACTGGGTATTCTTCGCTGAGCTACTTAAACAAGTTTGAAGTGGATGTACTCAAAGTTGATCGTTCTTTTGTCTTAGCATTGAGCAGTGACAAAGGGCAGAAAGTATTTTCTAGTATTATGTCTACCGCGCAATTGCTTGACTTGGATGTGATTGTTGAAGGCGTAGAGACCGACGAGCAACTTTCCCATATTCCCAAACAGAAAGGGACGTCTATTCAAGGCTGGTATTATGCAAAATCCCTGTCGCTCGAGAAGCTCATTGAGTTCGTCTTAAAATAGTCCCATTTGAGGTTCACTTAGCGATGTAAAGTCCAGCCCAATAAACGGCAAGATCGCATCCGCGACAGGTTTTAGCTGTTTATCGATGTAGTGCTGGTAGTCAATCGCACTTTTGACATACTCCTTGGGTTCGGGGCCTGACAGTGTGATCAGATATTCGATTCTCCCCTTGTTTTGGTACTGTAGCGGCCTACCGAGTTGAGTATTGATCTCGTCAGCCATTCTTGCTGCCCTTACTTGAGGGGGCACATTCTTTTGATATTCATGCAGTTTACGGCGTAGACGCTTTTGATAGATTAGCTCCGCATCAAAATCACCAGCCATGGTCTTCTCGACCATATCACGCACGTATTCGCTTGGGTTTTCTCCATGGAACACCATTGAGTAGAGCGTTGACTGAAACCTCTGTGCGAGAGGGGTCCAGTCAGTACGAGCACTTTCGAGACCTTTGAATACGATGCGTTCGTTATCACCCGCGCCAATCAAACCCGCATAGCGTTTTTTGGAGCCTGTTTCTTGGCCTCGAATGGTTGGCATCAAAAAGCGTCGATAGTGGGTTTCATACTCCAGTTCAAGAATAGACGTTAAGTTGTATTGCTCTTTTAAATGTTCAGTCCACCACCTGTTGATGTGATCCACCAATGCTAGGCCAATTTGGTCGGCGTCTTGCTGCGAATAGGCGCCGTTAAGAGACACAAACGTAGAGTCGGTGTCGCCATAAATAACCTGATAGCCTTGCTCTTCAATCAACTTTTTGGTCTGCTTCATGATCTCGTGACCTCGCATGGTAATGCTTGAGGCTAAACGGGTATCAAAGAAACGGCACCCCGACGAACCAAGCACGCCATAGAAGGAGTTCATGATGATTTTTATCGCTTGAGAGAACGCCTTTTCGTTGTTCTGCTTGGCAATATCGCGTGCTGCCCACAAGTCTTCGATCATCTTAGGTAAAAAGTGTTTGCTCCTGTGGAACTGACCGCCGCGAAAACCCGGGACAGCTTGATCCATTTGATTGCCGATCTCTAATCGAAGGCCTTCAATCAAACCCATAGGGTCGATGAGAAATGACCGAATGATCGACGGGTAGAGGCTTTTAAAGTCCAATACCAGTACTGAATCATAGAGATTTGGAATCGAGTCCATCACATAACCACCAGGGCTTGCGATCCAGTTTTCTGAATGAAGATTGGGCGCGACATAGCCCGCTCGGTGTATCTGAGGAAGATAGAGATTGGTGAATGCCGCAACCGAGCCACCAACACGATCGAGCTCAACACCGGTTAACCTTGAGCGCTCTATGGCAAACTCAAGCAGATGTGTATGAGCGAAGATTTTATTAACCAGAACGCAATCTTGCAGGTTGTATTTTGCCAGTGACGGTTTGTCGTTGCGAAACATCTGGTTAATTTCATCCATACGGTCATGGACGTTATGAATCTCTTTCCCTTCACCGAGCAGCTCTTGGGAAACCGATTCTAAAGACCAACTTCGAAAGTGGTAGGTTGCTGTCTTGAGAGTGTCAATACCATCTAATACCACCCGGCCTGGAATCGAAATAAAGCCTTGTTGAGTGGTATTTGACGAGCGGAAAAAACTGGATTGTTTTGCTCGACCTAGCGTTAGTTTGACTTGGTTCCACTCAGCTCGTTTATGCAGTAAGCGGAAGTCGAAGTCGATAACGTTCCAACCGATAATGACATCTGGATCAAAGCGTTCAAACCAACTTACCAAAGCGAGCAGTAGCGCGCGTTCATCGTTGACCCATTCGACGGGCGTGTCGCAAGGTTGTGGTGCACCAACCATTATTACTCGGCTATCCATCGGGCTATCTAAACCGACAGAGTAAAGAATTCCTTTCTCAGAACATTCAATATCCAAAGAGACAACCTTCAATTGGGGAAGGTAATTTCCTTGGCGAAGTTTGCTATGAGCGATGCGTTTGTAGCCGGGTTTCTGAGCAATTGAGCCAGTAAACTCAAGGCTCCCTTTTACGAACCGCTCCATGAGGTAGCGATCTGCGAGGCGGATGTCGTCCTCAAGCACTAAAACGTCGTGATCTTTTAGTCGTTGGCTCAGAGCTTTAGAGTCTTTGATGGTATTGCAGTAACATGCCGACAGGTCAGTCTGATCAAAGTCTTTGAGTGCTAACGATTTGAACGTGATCGACAGGTTAAGAGAGTCTGCGACTTGCTGCGCTTTGTTACATTCAGCTTGAGGGATGAAGAACACGGGTTGCTCATCTGTGATTATAAGCTGGGCTGGCCCGTTATCAGTGGTTACCCAAAGTTCAATTTGAGTTGTGCCTGATACATCTCTTGCTTGTCGAGTGAGAAGGAAACCTTGTTCAACTGTCATTCTTGTGCTGCTACATAGTGAAATCGAAACACCGTTGTGATGTTTCGAAACTTGCATATTAGCACAGACCTCAGTAATAGAAGTAGCCAGTCAACCGAGTGGTGAGCTCTTCGTTTGTCCAATGTTGGTAGTTCACCTGACCACGAAGCGCAAAGTGACGATTCAGTGACCAGTGCCAAGTCGCGGTTGCGTTGGCATTTTGCTTCGCTTTGGAGTTAAACAAAGAAAGGTATTGCCCTTCTAGACCAAGTCTGTGCTGGTCGTTCAGTTGATAAAGGATACCACTCTCGACACCGACTCCCAGTGTTGATTGATAGTCAGTGAGTTCTCCGCCGCTCAGTTCCCCCGAGAGTAAGCTATAAACGTGGAGTTTATCTGAATTTCCCCAAGCTTTGCCAAATCCAGCTTGCCCAAACCAACGTCCCAACGAGTCATTTAGGTGGGGTTTACGATCATAACCTGTGCGGATGTTCCAAGCCCAACTGTCGAAGACACGATTACTTGGCGCGAGAGACATTGCGTCGAGTATGTAAAGCTTATCAATCTGAGTGCGTGAATGACCGTCGATGCTTGCTTGAAGGTCAAGGAAGCTAATTTGTGCTCCTGGGATAAAGCCCGCAGGTGAATCGAGAAGATCATGATAAGCGGCCCGCCATTCAATCAAGCCTTGATTGAGGTAAGAATCGCTGTATTGATAACTGAGACCAATTCGAGCGGAGGCATGGCCTTTCTCTGGGCTAACGTTTGGTTTTGGTACAGGCGTGAACGGTGAATCAACTTTTATGAGGCTTCTTTGGTAAAGGAGCGCGGTAAGCTGTTTTGCGGTCGGGTCTCTTTCAAGTCCCAAGTCATACAACTCAAAGTTCAGCCACTCATAGGCAAACTCGAGGATGGCAGCTCGCTCAGCGTCAGTGTATTTATCTTTTGACGGGAACTCTCCTTGTTTCGCTCTTTCAGCCGCATCAAACAGTTGCTGATCGATCTCGTTGGCTTGATGGAGTAACCGCGTACCGAATGCCTCGCGATAGTTCGGCTCTTCTAGCAGGTTGCTATTCGCCAGTGCCTCTACGGTATCCGAGGGAATTGCCTTGAAAGGAAAATCTTTGACCAAATACAAATCATCTCGCGCAAGCTCTAACAGTGCCAGCAACTGATACGAGCAGTTTTCGTCAAGAAAATAGTAGTCAAACTCGGCGTCTTGCATTTCCCAAAGGTGCAGCAACACCCTCTCGACTTCCTGTGGGGATAATTTGAGTTTGTATTCCCAAATGTCCCTTGATTCTATGTCATTGTACTCGCGAACCTTTCGGTAGTAGGGCATCACTGTGTACCTACCTGGGTAACTGCCGACTAGACCTTTAAGGGCATAGAGTGCAGCGTTGTCATCACTGTCTGGCTCGGCAGCAAAATTGATCGCAAAAGCAACAAGCTCTTTATGTCGGGTTTGGTCTTTGGCGTCCACACGAAGTAGCGTGTGCCCAAACATAGAAGAAGGGTTGTTCATAAATGCAGTGGGGAATACCAATGTTAGACCTTCTGGGTCCAACACATCACGCCATCGATTTAACTCCTCACAGTTTAACTTAGCCTCACGCCCAAGCTTAGCTTCGAGCCAGGTATAACGAGCGGGAAAACGACATTGCGCAACCTTAGCTGCATCATTGGACTGTCTATAGAATGCCTCATAGGTTGCTTGCAGTTCATTGGTTGGGGATGTCTTACCGTCTTTCGCAAAGAAGAATGCCTCTGAGTCAACTGTGCTTGTATGTCCAGTCAGCGTGTTGGGTAAATAGTGTCCTAGTTTCAACCAGTATGGGTCGTTAGCTAGATCGACTATGCCAGGAACTGGGTTCGCAAAACTGACAAACGAGGTTAGTGCGCCAATTCCTATAAGGAAGGAGTGCTTAAGATGGATTAACTTCATGACGACTGCTTACCTGTAGACAGTTTCCAAACGAGAGTGGTTTCTATAACGTATTGAACAATAGGGAATAATACAATAGGAAAGAAAGGTGCTCACAAAGGAGCACCCTAATAGGAGACACTTATCGAGCTAGATTAAATCGCGTAAGTTGCAAGTGTACCGTTGTTAGCAACAAGCGCATTAAGGTTTACGAAAACCTCTTCTGACGTTACGTTTTCAGATTGGAAGATTGACGCAAAGTTTTCTTGTGCAAGTTCGTTGAATGCTGCTTTGTCAGACTCTTGAATGCCCCACACTTCAGAAAGTGTCGCTAGGGTTTCACCTTCGCCTTTCGCGATGTCACGCGCTAGGTTGTCCATATTGCCATCAATGAATAGCGCTAATTTTTGCGATGAACTGATGGTGCCAGAGCCGTCACAGCCTAGTGTACCGAATGTGATACCAAAAGTTTGGTTACCCGAGGTGCCGTTTGTTGTCGCACCAAGGACTTTAAAAACTTTGCCTGATTGACCGTCAAAGATCATTGTACCTAGACCACAACCGATGTCTGAGTCAGCCATTGCGATGTTTGAAAGAGGAAGCGTTGTTGCCAAAGCTGCCACTGCGAATAGCTTTTTCATAGTATATCCTTATGAAGTTATCGTTCACTAATGAAGTAATTCGTTTTTATGCAACTCAATGAGTTTAGCTAAGAAAAAATAGTGGAAAGTTGACATATAAGCAATGTGAATTATTGCATAACCATGCATTGTTCCAACAGCTGAGACACTTGGCATAGTTGAGTGCCAAGTTATTGATTAATAGCTAAATAAAGATTTAGTCATCAGATATGAGAATAAGTACTTGCTAAAGTTTGCGTTTCGGCACATATTCAGAATACGTAAATTCTCGAATTTGCGCTAGAATGCAACCATCCTGCTTTTCTCATAGTGAGAAGTAGCAGAGCTGAACAAAAAGTGTGGAGATACAAGTTTGATAAGTGTTTTCCTTGTAGATGATCACGAGCTGGTTCGCACAGGGATACGACGTATTATTGAAGACGTCCGTGGAATGAACGTAGCAGGGGAAGCTGAGAGCGGTGAAGATGCGGTAAAATGGTGTCGTAGCAATCATGCAGATGTCATTTTAATGGACATGAATATGCCGGGTATTGGAGGTTTAGAAGCAACCAAAAAAATCCTGCGATTCAATCCAGATGTCAAAATCATCGTTTTAACTGTTCATACGGAAAATCCGTTTCCAACTAAAGTGATGCAGGCCGGCGCTGCCGGATACCTGACAAAAGGCGCAGGGCCAGATGAAATGGTCAATGCAATTCGTGTGGTGAACAGTGGCCAACGCTACATTTCACCAGAAATCGCGCAACAGATGGCTCTTAGTCAATTTTCTCCAGCATCGGAAAATCCTTTTGCCGACCTATCTGAGCGTGAATTGCAAATCATGATGATGATTACCAAAGGGCAGAAAGTGACAGACATTTCTGAGCAACTGAATTTAAGCCCTAAAACGGTAAACAGCTATCGTTACAGACTGTTTAACAAGCTCGATATCTCCGGTGATGTAGAGTTAACCCATCTTGCCATCCGTCATGGAATGTTAGACACCGAGACATTGTAGTGACCTCTTCATTTGACTCGGTTTCGTTCCTCAAAACAGTAACGAATCAGCCCGGCGTTTATCGTATGTATAACGCCGACGCTGTCGTTATTTACGTGGGCAAAGCGAAAGACCTCAAAAAACGCCTTTCTAGTTATTTCCGTAAAAAAGTCGACAGTGAAAAAACACGTGCTTTAGTCGCCAATATTAACAAGATTGATGTCACGGTCACCCACACTGAGACCGAAGCGCTCATCCTTGAGCACAACTACATCAAGCAGTATTTGCCTAAATACAATGTATTGCTGCGTGACGATAAATCTTACCCCTACATATTCATTAGTGGTCATAGGCACCCAAGAATATCCATGCACCGTGGGGCTAAGAAGCGCAAAGGTGAATACTTTGGTCCCTACCCAGATTCGGGTGCGGTGAGAGAAACACTCCACCTCATTCAAAAGATTTTCCCCGTTCGTCAATGCGAAGACACCGTGTACAGCAATCGAACCCGACCTTGTTTGATGTACCAAATTGGTCGCTGTGCCGCACCTTGTGTCAGCTCAGTCATCAGTGATGAACAGTACGCTGAGCTTGTTGAGCTCGTACGACTGTTTTTGCAGGGCAAAGATCAACAGGTGCTTGAAACCTTGATTGAGAAAATGGAGCAGGCGAGCAAGACCCTTCGTTTTGAAGATGCGGCGAAATTTCGTGATCAAATCCAAGCTATCCGACGCGTTCAAGAGCAACAGTTTGTTTCTGAAGACTCGATGGATGATATGGATGTACTTGGGTTCGCCCAAGAAAATGGCATTGCCTGTGTTCATATATTGATGATTCGCCAAGGTAAAATTCTTGGTAGTCGAAGCCATTTCCCCAAAATTCCAAACGACACCAATCGCGAAGAAGTGTTCTATAGCTTTTTGAGCCAATATTATTTGAGCCACAATGAAGCGAGAACGATCCCAACTCGTATTCTACTCAACAGTGGACTTCTTGATGACTCAGAACCGTTGCAGCAGGCGTTGACCAGTATTGCAGGACGAAAAGTACGTTTTCATGTCAACCCAAGTGGTACGCGAGGTCGATATCTCAAATTGTCGAATACGAACGCGTTGACGGCGATTACCACCAAAATCAACCATAAGATGACCATTTCCCAACGTTTTAAAGAGTTGAGAGAAGTTTTGGGGATGGAGGGTATCTCGCGAATGGAGTGTTTCGATATCTCACACACAATGGGGGAAAACACCATAGCTTCTTGTGTGGTGTTCAATCATGAGGGGCCGCTCAAGCAAGAATATCGTCGCTACAATATTAGTGGTATTACTGGTGGGGATGACTACGCGGCGATGGGGCAGGCGTTAGAACGTCGCTACTCCAAGCAACTCGATGTTGAGAAAATTCCGGATATTGTTTTTATCGATGGTGGTAAAGGGCAACTAAATCGTGCCCACGACATCATTTCTCAATATTGGTCTGATTGGCCGAAGCAACCAAAACTTATTGGTATCGCGAAAGGTGTGACTCGCAAACCAGGTTTGGAAACTTTGATTACGACGGATGGTGATGAGTTTAACTTGCCAAGTGACGCGCCTGCTTTGCATTTGATGCAACACATTCGCGATGAGAGCCACAATCATGCCATTGCTGGCCATCGCGCGAAACGCGGTAAAGCGAGAAGAACCAGTGCCTTGGAAGGTATAGAGGGTGTGGGTCCTAAGCGTCGTCAGTCGCTTTTGAAGTACATGGGCGGATTGCAAGAGCTTAAACGTGCAAGCGTTGAAGAAATCGCCAAAGTGCCTGGCATTAGTCACTCTTTGGCAGAAAACATTTATCAAGCATTGAAACAATAAGAAAAATCCCGCACCATAAGGGCCTGTTTTCAAGCAGTAAACAGCGCAACACGATAAGAGCCATTAATAAATATGCGTTTAAACATCCCTAATATTCTATCTTTGCTTCGACTTTTTCTGATTCCAGTCTTCGTCGTAGTCTTTTATCTTCCTTATAGCTGGGCTCCGTTTGCGGCTGCTATGGTTTTTTGGGTAGCAGGTTTCACCGACTGGTTAGACGGTATGCTAGCAAGAAAATTAGGGCAAACCTCTCGATTCGGTGCATTTATCGACCCAGTTGCTGATAAAGTGCTTGTCGCTACCGCTCTTATCTTGATTACGGAACATTATCATTCGATTTGGGTCACCATTCCTGCCGTCACCATGATTGCTCGAGAAATTATTATTTCGGCGCTCCGAGAATGGATGGCTGAAATTGGTAAACGCGCGAGTGTTGCTGTCTCTTGGGTAGGTAAGGTAAAAACCGTCAGCCAGATGTTTGCTTTGTGGGTGTTAATTTGGCGCTACGATGATTGGATGATATGGGTCGGCTTTGCTGCGCTTTACATCGCGACCATCCTCACTTATTGGTCGATGGGGCAGTATTTACTTGCCGCCAAAGATGACTTGCTCAATGAAGAGCATCACTGATTTAAATAAACGGGCTCTGGCCCGTTTTTTTGTATCTGTGTTAGCGTTTATCCTAGGAAACTTACCGTTATTCAAAGAATTAACGCGAGTAAATTGAGCAATTTGGCGCTTTTTGAGCGTTAATTAGACAAACGATTCAAAAAATTAAAAATAGTGTTGACTCATTAGTTCGAATCCGTAGAATGCATCCCGTACCCAAGAGGAACGCAGCAATTAAGCGAGCTGATTGGAGTATCGAAGGCGTGTTGGCAGAGTGGCTATGCAGCGGATTGCAAATCCGTGGACCTCGGTTCGACTCCGGGACGCGCCTCCATTTGCGACACTAGCTCAGTTGGTAGAGCGCAACCTTGCCAAGGTTGAGGTCACGAGTTCGAACCTCGTGTGTCGCTCCAAATTATTGGATAGCGAAACAAGCTTCGATATCTAGATGGTGTTTTACTTACTTCAGTAAAGGCCTCACAAATTTAGATTTGTGTGCCCTGGTGGTGGAATTGGTAGACACAAGGGATTTAAAATCCCTCGGCGTTCGCGCTGTGCCGGTTCAAGTCCGGCCCGGGGCACCATCTAACACAAATTATTGCGACACTAGCTCAGTTGGTAGAGCGCAACCTTGCCAAGGTTGAGGTCACGAGTTCGAACCTCGTGTGTCGCTCCAAATTATAAAAAACCAGCCATTCGGCTGGTTTTTTTGTGCCTTCATATTTCCTTTGATGATAAAATACTCAAATAAGTGTTAATTCACTCGTAAATCCCATAAAATACGCCACAGTTTATAAGGTTGTTCTTGCTACGCGAAAGGGTGTTGGATTGCGTATGAAAAAAGTTTTGCTGTTGAGCCTGTCGGCAATACTGTCTTTGGTGTCCTCCTGCGTGTTATCCCAATCATTAGCGAGTTACCCTCAAAATTGGTCTCAATGGCCTGTAGTCAAAGAGTCGATGAACCTTCCAGCAGATACCGTCCTTCCTGACGACGCTTCGCTCTTTTTACAAGAATCTGTAAAAGCATACAGCTGGATCAATAATGGGCAAGGCTCCCCCCTGACGATTCGAGTCAATCCTGAAAAAATCGAACAATATCAGAATCATGGTCCTTACACTGATGGGCCAACCGCTGTCGCTGTTTCAGAAGTTCAAGGCATTGTTTGGGTCACCGAGCACATAGGCGGAGAAGCCATTTATGGCAGTTACAACCGAAAAGGTGAGGATATTAGCCACACTCATCCTTCACTCCAGCCAAGTTACTGTCAAAGCTGTCATACAACTTACAAAGATATTTGTCGCAACGGGACATGCGCTTCGTCAACTTCTCTTGATACAGAGTGACGCTGTTTATGAGATTTAGTGCCCCGCTGCTTAAAATGACCATTAAACAAATGCTGATAGTCTCTCACTTGGTATTGGTGGTGATGATTGTGCTAGGCATGAGCTACGCACGCTATTCCAGTGAATGGGATCGTCAAGTCAGATATTCGGCGTTGCTTGCAAAACATTCGCTTGATACGCAGGTAAACTTCTTCTCTGGTTCTGTTGCTGGCGTAAACTATGCCAATCTCACGATGTCATCGACCAAACAGGTGATAAGTTCTATCGAGGACATTCTGTTTTTCGAAGTTAAAGGCGTCTCAGACTACTCTAAGCGAAATGTCCATGTCCGGTATTTAGCGGAACGTGATTTGCTTTGGCGAAATGATGTTGAAGCTCAAGAACTGATAACGGCAGCCAGGCGAATAGAGATACTTGAGCAGAGGTTAGCGGACTCAGCAAACAGCAGTCCGGTGACAGTAAAGAAGCTCAATTACCTGTTGAAAAGAAATAAGACTGAATATGATTCACTGCTCCGCAGTAAGGAGTTGAGTGAAACCATCAGGCTCGCTTGGGATAAGCCAAAGTATCAAGGATTACGATATTATCTTGATCAAGAACGGTGTGCTTTGCACATCGAAGTGCCGCTCACTAACGCAAATGGTGGCTACATTTGGGCGGTTATCGACGCGAGCAATTTGACGAAAATCAGAACTCACTTGATCAAAGAACTTGTTCTGGAAGCCAGCGTTGCGTTACTGATCTCTTTACTGTTGATAGGTTGGGTAACACACTGGATTGTGTCACCGATGAAAAATCTGGCTCGCAGCATGGACTCGGAAAATGCCTATCAAGAGATTGATTCTCTGGTGGAGCTCAAGCGGTCGGATGAAATTGGCCAACTTGCCAGAGCGTATAAAGGGTTGTTGGTTAAAATTGAAAACCAGCTGAATATATTGCGTACGAAATCCGACACTGACCCGCTTACTGGCTTAGGATCTCGGAATAAATACACTCGCATGGTGCAACCGTTTATCAAACGCTACCTTAGTAAAGACTATTACGTTGGAATGATTGTCTGTGATGTGGATAACTTCAAAGCGTTTAATGATTTGTATGGGCACACAGAAGGTGACAATGCATTAGCGAAAGTAGGAAGCAAAATTGCTGAGTTAGTGCGCGATACCGATCTTGCTTTTCGTTATGGTGGAGAGGAATTTGTGATTCTTTGCGCACGCCCGTCCGGGTCTCAGCTGGACTACTTTACAGAACGGCTAAGGCTAGAAATTGAAGGTTTAGCCATTCTACATGGAGGCAATGATCCGCACCGAGTTATTACGGTGTCTGCGGGAGGAGCTCGAGTTCGGGCTTTCAAACCGACATCGGAAACGGATTACGAAGCATTGCAAGATCAACTGTTTAACGCTGCCGATAAATCACTGTACTTGAGCAAAGAGCAGGGACGAAACTGCGTCAACTGGAAGAGTATTGACGCATAACTCGTTTGTTACTTACTCCACGAGACGGTAGAGATTCCCGCTGTCAGTGCTAAACAGAATCTCTCCTGCTGGTGTTACTTCCAGATCTCGTATTCGCTCTCCTAAGGATTCTAGTAGCCGCTCTTCAGCAACGATATTTGCTTTCTCATCGAGTGTGACGACATTGAGGTGTGTGAGTTTCAATGCGCCAGATACCAGTTTGCCATTTAGGGATGGGTACTTATCCCCTCTGTAAAGGATGAGAGAGCTAGGTGCGATAGAAGGCACGTACACTTTCTTCGGTGTTTGAATACCCGGTAGGGTTTTGGCTTCACCGACTGAGATTGGCCCCCAATACTCTTTGCCGTGGGAGGTTACAGGCCAGCCATAGTTTTCTCCTTTGAGAATCAAGTTGATCTCATCTCCGCCTCGCGGACCATGCTCGATAGACCATAGCTGTTGAGTACTGCGGTCATAAAACAGTCCTTGAGGATTGCGGTGACCATAACTCCATATCTCGTTTAACGCTGAGTTTACTTTGGTAAACGGGTTGTCTTCTGGGGCTAGCCCGTTTGGTAATAGGCGCAGGATCGAGCCGGCGTGTGTCGTCTGATTTTGCCCGTTGTCTCGAACGCCTCTATCGCCGACAGACATATACACGTAGCGTTCGTCAAAGGTGATTCGGCTACCAAAATGCCTGCCCGTATCAGATCCAGACTGAGTCACGAGAAGCTCTTTCCATCCAATCAGTTTACCTTGTTGATATTGAGCGGAAGCTAATACCGTTTCGTATGCATCTTCCACTTGCTTTGAATAGGTGAAATAGAACGTATTGTCTTCAAAAGGAGACTTGGCAACATCAAGCAAGCCTCCCTGACCAACAGCGCTCACCTGTGTCGGCTTAGCGACAGTACGATAGGTGCCATCATCAAGGTTGACTACACCTACTTCGCCATGGCGTTGTGTGACAAGCAATTGGTTGTCGTCAATCGAGCTCATCCCCCAAGGTACCTTGAGACCAGACGCAACAAGCTCGGCTTGCCAAGCGTATACGGAAGTTGAGAGCACTGCTCCAATTGCGCCAAGAGCCAAATATGTGTGTATCTTCATCGTCTGCCGCACCTCTCACTTGGGTTTAATGACTATCTAAGTTGTATACGTTAAATGGGTTGTCATCAATCATTCTTATAAATGTACTTGAAATGATCAATAAATACACTATTATGACGATGTGTCAAAAATGACGAATCGTCATAAATCGCTGTTTATCACGTTTATGGTAATCGTGTTACAATGACTAGGTTAAGGAGTAACGGATTAGTACGGATTGATACATCATGTTTGGCTTTAGCTGTAGTAAAAATGACAAAAGTGAACGTTCTGGTGGTGGTGGTGCTCTTTCGAAGAAGCAACAGGCAATCGCTGACAGAGAGGTTGAGTTAACGCTTCTCGCTAAGTCGATAGTGCAAGAGCAAGGTTGGAGTAACTTGACAATGGACAAGTTGACCGCGGCGAGTGCTTATTCGAAAGGAACGATTTACAACCATTTCTCGAGCAAAGAAGATGCAGTGATCGCACTGTGTATTCATTCGCTCAAGAGTGAAGCCATTTTGTTTGCTAGAGCCGCAGCTTTTGAGGGGACAACACGTGAAAAAGTGATGGCGATGCACGTAGGTTACCGAATTTACGCCCGCATGGAGCCAGTTCTTTCTACGTGTGCCATTATGGCCAAGAGCCCGTGGGTGCTTGAGAAAGCGTCACCTGAGCGAGTCAAAGAGCTCAACGAGCTGGAGGAACAAGTCATTGGCCACGCCGATTTGCTTGTGAATACCGCGGTAGAGCAGGGCGACTTGAAGTTTTCTCCCGGCATAGGCTCTGATGCCATTGTTTATGCGAACTGGTCCATTGCTTTTGGCTCCAATGCTTTAAACCAAAATGCCTCAAACAGTCATTGTATCAAGCGTATTCAAGATCCATTCTCTGCATTGCATAACGCGAATATGTTGTTGGATGGGTTGAACTGGAAGCCACTTTCAAGCGAGTGGGATTACCGGAAAACCTGGCAGCGCGTGGAACAAGAAATGTTCTCCCAAGAGATTGAGTATTTGGAATCGGTGGGAAGGTAACACTTTATTTTAGAAGCCCTAGCGGGCTTTTAAATTGCCAATGGATGACGAATCGTCAAAAAAAAGACACAAAAGCAAAATGATAGTGGTCTATGACCATTAACGATGTGTAGAAACCAGCTTAGTCTGGTTTTTAAATGTATATTTTTGACGAAACGTCACAAACGGAGAGTGTGATGAATACCGAACAACCGATCCCAAAACAGCCTCCCTATTGGCTAACCATGCCCACCCGTTTTAGCTGGTGGATGTTGTTAGCAACAATGTTGCTTGTTGTTGTGGCAACCATTGGCGGGAAAAACCTCTACTTCAGAGGGGACTACAACATATTTTTTGATGGGCAGAATGCTCAGTTAAGAGCGTACGACGAAATCCAAACGACATTCGCGAAATCAGACAACTTGTCTATCGTGATTGCACCGAAAAGCGGCGAGGTTTTTGAAGGTGAAACCTTGTCTCTTATTCAGCAACTGACCAAAGATGCGTGGCAAATCCCTTATTCGAGTCGCGTCGATTCACTTGCCAGTTATCAGCATACCGAAGCGCTAGAAGATGACTTGATTGTCGAAGACCTGTTGTTAGAAGAATACGAGCTAACAGATGCACGAATCGATAAGATAAAACGTATTGCGTTGTCGGAGCCTGTTGTAAAACACTCGCTTATTTCCGGGAAAGGGGATGTCACGGTCGTGAACATTACCGTCCAGTTACCACAAGTAGATGAAACGGCAGAAGCGATTGAAGTGATCGACAGTGCAAATGCGTTGATTGCGAAGTATCAGCAACAATACCCAAACGTTGAGTTTTATAAAGCGGGCATTGTTGCGATGAACCATGCCTTTATGGTCGCCGCGCAAGATGATAGCGCGACACTCGTTCCGACTATGCTATTGGTAATTTTGCTGTTTCTCACCATCATGTTGCGCTCTTTTCTTAGCGTAATTGCTACTCTCGTGGTCATTGTCGCGTCGGTGATGGCAACAATGGGGTTATCAGGTTGGGCTGGCATGTTCCTTAGCACAGCAACGGTTAATATCCCCACCTTGGTAATGACCCTAGCAGTCGCAGACTGCGTCCATGTAATTGCCACTATGCGTCAAAACATGAAAAAAGGGCACTCAAAGCCGTTTGCCATTGATCAAAGTGTTGCGATTAACTTTATGCCAATTCTGATGACGTCGGTCACCACGGCAATTGGCTTTTTGATGATGAACATGTCTGACTCACCGGTTCTGAGAGACTTTGGCAACCTGGCTGCACTGGGCGTGATGATCGCGTGTTTTCTTTCTGTTTCGTTGCTTCCTGCGTTACTGCGGGTGTTACCAATCAAAGTCAAACAGGTGGACAAGACGCAACAAGGCTCTCCTGATTTTATGGACAAGTTGGGTGATTGGGTTGTCTGGAACCGCAAAGCCTTGCTACCGGTGTCTGCGATTGTGATTGCTATGTCTGCAGCGCTCGTGCCTTTGAACAAGGTGAATGACGAGTCGGTGAAGTACTTCGATTCACGAAGTGAGTTTCGACAAGCGGCAGACTTCATGGAAGCGCGAATCAGCGGTATGACGAATATCAGTATTGCGGTTAAGACCAATGAATCCCAAGGCATAGCGGATCCTGTGTTCCTAAAAGCGATTGGTGATTTCTCTCAATGGTTAAGAGATCAACCAGAAGCGGATCACGTCGCGACGCTTTCTGATGTGTATAAGCGTCTCAACAAAAATATGCATGCTGATGATCAAAGCTACTACACACTTCCGTTGGATCGAGAGTTAGCCGCTCAATACTTGCTTCTTTACGAGATGTCTCTTCCTTATGGGTTGGACTTAAACAACCAAGTTAATGTCGATAAGTCCTCGATTAAAATGGTGGTTACAGTCGATAACCTAGGTAGCGTTGAGTTGGTCGATCTGGAAAACCGAATCTACGCGTGGTTTGCACATCATGCTCCTCAATATGAGGTGGTCGCTTCAAGTCCATCATTGATGTTTGCCCACATCGGAGAAACAAACATGGCAAGCATGCTGTCCACCCTTCCAGTGACACTCATTCTAATCTCTGCACTGATGATTTTTGCGCTTCGCTCGCTACGTTTGGGCTTAATCAGCGTCGTGCCTAACATGGCCCCAGCGATAATTGGCTTTGGTTTGTGGGCCCTTCTATCTGGAGAGATCAATTTGGGGCTCTCTGTAGTCGTGACGCTGACGCTGGGAATTGTCGTCGATGATTCCGTGCATTTTCTATCGAAATACCAACGCGCCCGCCTGCAAGGTCAATCTGCGGAGCAGGCAGTACGATACGCATTTCACACGGTAGGGCGCGCGTTATGGATAACTACGGTTGTTCTGGTTGCTGGTTTTTCCGTACTCGCGATGTCGAGTTTTAGGCTGAACGCTGACATGGGCCAGCTAAGCGCACTTGTTATTTTCATTGCACTGGTTGTGGATTTTATTTTCCTTCCTGCATTGTTAATGAAGTTTGATACGGCGAGTTATACCGAAAAACAAGAAGAACAAACATTGTCTACCACGGCTGTAGCTCCAACCCAAGGTTAATAAGGATATAACGATGAACACATTGAGAAAGACACTGATTAATACGATGGCATTGGCGGTTTTGTTTGCGTTTACTGGACCAGTGATCGCATCTCCAGAACGTGGTCTGGAGATCGCCAAGGAGCGCAAAGCAAGAGATGAAGGCTGGAAAGACTCCATCGCAACCATGGAAATGGTTTTGAAAAACGCACAAGGCGAGAGCAGCACGCGTGCAATGAGGCTGAAGTCATTTGAGGTCGATGGCGATGGCGACAAAGGGCTTACGATATTTGACCAACCGAGAGATGTGAAAGGGACGGCTTTTCTAAATCACTCCCACACCTTGGATGCGGACGACCAGTGGCTTTACTTGCCTGCATTGAAGCGAGTGAAAAGAATCTCCTCACGCAACAAGTCAGGCCCTTTTATGGGCAGTGAATTCGCTTACGAGGATCTGAGCTCATTTGAACTCGAAAAGTACTCCTTTAACTATCTACGCAACGAGGCGATAGAAGGCGTCGAAAGCTACGTGTTGGAGCAAGTACCGACGGACAAAAACTCAGGTTACACCAAGCAACTGGTTTGGCTAGATCAGCAACACTATCGACCAATTAAAGTCGAGTTTTATGATCGCAAAGGTGCACTGCATAAAACATTGCAATTTGAAGATTATAAACAGTATCTCAATCAATACTGGCGAGCTCACACCATGGTAATGGTGAATCATCAAACAGGTAAAAGTACGTTACTGACCACCAGTCAATTAGATTTCCAAACAGGTCTCAGCGAAAAAGATTTCGAGAAAAACATACTCAAAAGGGTGAAATAAACCATGAAGCAAAGTGTTAATGCATGCGCTTGGCGACTGACAGCGAGCTCAATTCTGACTCTGTTTGCGTTACATTGTCACGCTTTTGAGTTGGCGGGGAAGTCCACCGTCGAGCATCGTCAATTTTTCTCTGAAGGAATACAAGGTCAGGATAAAGGGCAAAGTTCGCTTATTTTAGAGCCCGAGCTGTATTGGAAAATTGATGACAGCTCTGATTTTACATTTGTGCCTTTTTATCGTGTCGACAGCTTGGACGAAGAGCGAACACATGGTGATATCCGTGAGGCGCTCTATCTGAAATATTGGGACGACTTCGAAGTTCGAGTTGGCGTCGGTAAAGTGTTTTGGGGAGTCACGGAGTCTGCGCACCTTGTTGATGTTGTCAATCAAACTGATGCAATTGAGTCACTGGATGGAGAAGATAAGCTAGGCCAACCAATGGTTCACTTTACGTCGATTCAAGATTGGGGAACGCTTGATGCCATGATACTGCCATGCTTTCGGGAACGAACGTTCGCAGGGGAAGATGGGCGTTTAAGGCCAACAGTGCCTGTCTCAAGCCACGCTGTTTATGAATCAAGCCGAGAAGAGAAGCATGTCGATGTGGCGTTTCGTTATTCACAAATGCTGGGGGATTGGGATTTAGGTGTCAGCTATTTTCAGGGGACAAACCGAGATCCCTATTATCGCTTCGATGGTCGAGAGCTTCAGCCTTATTATGCTCAAGCAAAGCAAGTAGGGTTCGATCTACAAGGGATTGTGGGTGATTGGTTGTGGAAACTTGAAAGCATCTACCGAGACAGTGATGACCACCACATAGGTATGGTCGGTGGGTTTGAATACACCATTGTGGGGGCGTTTGGTACAGTTTGGGACATTGGCTTGATCGCTGAGTATTTGTATGACAGCCGAGGAAACAATGCCCAATCGATCGGACAAAACGACGTATTTGCGGGTACCAGAATTGCGCTCAATGATGAGGACAGTACGGAGATATTGTTTGGTATTACTCAAGACTTAGATAATCGAGATGTATACAGCGCCAAACTTGAGGCATCTAGTCGCTTAACGAATCATTTGTCTTGGACTGTGAATGGCTGGTTGTTTGAAAACGATACGCCAGACGATCTGCTGTACTTTGCTCGAAAAGACGATTTCGTTGAAATTTCATTAGAGTATTACTTCTAAAGAGATCCGAATCACTATTTAAATAAGTGATATGGATTCCAAACCATAGGGAGCTGATCTAGCTCCCTTTTTTCGTGTTTCAGTCGGTGAAATGAAGAAAATCTATGTAGAATTCCATATACGAGGTATGGTTATTATAAATCTATTAAATTAAACCCAGTAAATTATAGACAAGGGCGAACGGTCGATGCAGTCATTTAAATGGGACAAATGCTACACGACAGGTATTGATGAAGTAGATGAACAGCATCAGTATCTCGTTGAGATCATCAATCGGTATGGAGAGTTAATCGCTAAAAACAGTATCTCAATCCAAGATATTCGAATGGCGCTATTTGAACTTTCTCGTTATGCAGAATTTCATTTCAAAGAAGAAGAAAACCTCATGCGCAGTGCTGGGGTTTACTCGGAACATATTGAAGAGCATGTGAAGGTTCATCGTGCGTTTATGGCTGACATCATTGGCATGCAAGCCTTTATCAGCGACGAGAACAAAAAGGCGTCGGAACACTTGCTTAACTTTTTGATTCATTGGCTTGCCTACCATATTCTCGGCATCGATCAGAATATGTCTCGCCAAGTCAAACAGATAGAAGCAGGGGTAGACCCAAAGACCGCTTGGCTCAATGAAGAGAGAAAACAAGACAGCTCAACGGAGCCACTGCTTAAAGCACTCAACGGTTTGTTTGAACAAGTTTCAGAGCGCAACAAAGAACTGCTTGAGTTAAACCAATGCTTGGAAGACAAGGTAGAGCAGCGAACCAAAGCGCTATCTGAAGCAAACAAGCAGTTAGAAGAACTGTCGTTGACGGACTCCTTGACTAATTTACCAAACCGACGCTGCGCCATCCGAAAACTCAAGGTCTACTGGCAAGAATCAGTGCAAAACAACGAGCCTTTGGTTTGCATCATGATTGACGCAGATTACTTTAAACAAGTGAACGACACGGCAGGTCATGATGCAGGGGATAGACTGCTAATCGAGTTGTCGCAAAATCTTGCCCATTCGTTTAGAAGTGATGACTTGGTGTGTCGCTTAGGCGGAGATGAGTTCTTTGTCATTTGTCCAAACACCGATCTTGAAGGTGGCTTGCACATCGCCGAAATTACACGAGACAGAGTAAGCCAAATGTTGGTTCCGGTGGGAGAAAGCGTTTGGCGAGGTAGCATCAGTGTCGGGGTTGGTGTACGCACGCCAAATATGAACGATTATAATGACTTGATTAAAGTGGCCGACAATGCGGTGTACTTAGCGAAGTCGTCGGGGCGAAATCAAGTTGCCACGGTTCAATCGAGTGACTTCAGCATCCAGACATCACAGCCACTGTGTTCGGTTCCATCTAAAGGCTGATCTAGGTGTGCAAACCCCAGTTTTTCATACAATCGAATCGCGGATTTCATAGAAGTGAGTGTATCCAGATAACACTCACGAAATCCTTGTTCTTTCGCATAGGTTAAGCACTGCTCGCTGAGCGCTTGGCCTATGCCATGACCGCGACTTTCTTCCAATAAGAACAGCTTTTTTAGCTCGCAAACTGTGTTCGAACCTTGAAAAGGCGCGATGCCGCACCCGCCAACAATTTTTCCATTTAGGCTTGCTACAAGATATAAGCTTCGGTTTTGTGCGGTGTAGTACTGGCTCATGGCAAGAACCTCTGGGTCCGATGGACCAAACCCTTCGCCGATGGCACCAAATTCGGCACCAACCGCTTTGATTATCTTGCAGATCTGATCATCTTGATGTGCCTTAATCGGTTCAATTAACATTGCCATTTCTCTTCCTTAGGATTCCGTCAATGCTTTATAGATTGGTCTGAAAGCCTGTTTTATCAAGCATTGAGGCGAATTTTTACCCAAAGGCGGTAAATAGCAAGATTTCAATTTGGATTTGACCTTGTCATTCGTTACTATGTAGAGCTATTTATAGACCCAAAATCCCTGTCGGGTAATCGCACTTTGCGAGTAGCCCAGAATGGACACTACCACTTATGCCTATTGCATGTAGGTGTAGGTAGATGAGGAAACGATGCAACATCTAGAAGAGATCATTGCTAACGCGAACGCCGCTATTGAAGCAGCAGATTCGTTAGTTGCACTTGATGAAGTGCGTGTTCAGTATCTAGGTAAGAAAGGTGAGCTAACAGCTCAGCTTCAAAGCCTAGGTAAACTACCACCAGAAGAGCGCCGTGAAGCTGGTCAAGAGATCAACAAAGCGAAAGGCGTTGTTCAACAAGCGATCGCAGCTCGTAAAGATGCACTACAACGTGCAGAGCTAGAAGCGAAGCTAGCCGCAGAAACAATCGACGTGACTCTACCAGGTCGTCGTATCGAGAACGGTGGTCTTCACCCTGTGACTCGTACTGTTGAGCGTATTGAACAGTTCTTTGGTGAGCTAGGCTTTAATACTGAGTCTGGTCCTGAGATTGAAGATGCATTCCATAACTTTGATGCACTAAACATCGCAGAAGACCACCCAGCGCGTACTGACCACGACACGTTCTTCTTTAACCCAGATCTAATGCTACGTACTCACACGTCTGGCGTTCAGATCCGTACGATGGAAAATGGCAAACCACCATTTCGCTTCATCGCACCGGGCCGTGTTTACCGTAACGACTACGACCAAACGCATACGCCAATGTTCCACCAAGTGGAAGGCATGCTAGTCGACGAGAACGTAAACTTCGCACAGCTTAAAGGTATCCTGCACGACTTCCTATGTAACTTCTTTGAAGAAGAAGTTGAAGTTCGTTTCCGTCCTTCTTACTTCCCATTCACTGAGCCTTCAGCTGAAGTAGACGTGAAAGGTAAGAACGGCAAATGGCTTGAAGTTCTAGGTTGTGGCATGGTTCACCCGAACGTACTTCGCAGCGTTGGCATCGACCCTGAGAAATACTCTGGTTTCGCATTTGGTATGGGCGTTGAGCGTCTAACTATGCTTCGTTACGGCGTAAACGATCTTCGTGCGTTCTTCGAGAACGACCTTCGTTTCCTAAAACAGTTCAAGTAATCCAGGGGAACCATCACTATGAAATTTAGCGAATCATGGCTTCGTGAGTGGGTAAACCCTGCGGTATCGACTGACGAACTTACACACCAAATCACAATGGCGGGTCTAGAAGTAGACGACGTACTACCTGTCGCTGGTTCTTTCACTGGCGTTAAAGTAGGTAAAGTGGTTGAGTGTGGTCAACACCCAGACGCTGACAAACTACGTGTAACTAAAGTAGATGTTGGCGCTGAAGAACTTCTAGATATCGTTTGTGGCGCATCCAACTGCCGCCTAGGTATCAAAGTTGCGGTTGCAACTGTTGGTGCTGTGCTACCAGGCGATTTCAAAATCAAAAAAGCAAAACTACGTGGTCAACCATCACACGGCATGCTGTGTTCATTCTCTGAGCTAGGCATCGACGTTGAATCTGATGGCATCATGGAGCTAGCAGAAGACGCAGTTATCGGTACTGATTTCCGTGAATTCCTAGGTCTAGACGACGTAACAGTAGACGTAGACCTAACAGCAAACCGCGCTGACTGTTTCAGCATCCGTGGTCTAGCTCGTGAAGTTGGCGTACTAAACCGTGCTGACGTAACTGAGCCTGCGGTAAACGCAGTAGCACCAGCTATTGACGACACAGTTTCTATCGAAGTGAAAGCGACAGCTGCATGTCCACGTTACCTTGGCCGTGTGGTTAAGAACGTAAACGTTCAAGCTGAAACACCACTATGGATGCAAGAGAAGCTGCGCCGTTGTGGTATCCGCTCTATCGACCCTGTTGTTGATATCACTAACTTTGTTCTTCTAGAGCAAGGCCAGCCAATGCACGCATTCGATCTAGCTATGATTGAAGGCGGCATCGTCGTTCGTATGGCAGAGCAGGGCGAAAAGCTCACTCTTCTAGATGGCAACGAAGCTGAGCTAAACGCTGATACTCTAGTAGTAGCAGACCACAACAAAGCACTGGCTATCGCAGGTATCTTTGGTGGTGAAGAGTCTGGTGTAACGGCTGAGACTAAAGACGTTCTTCTTGAGTGTGCATTCTTCGCACCAGACCACATCCGTGGCCGCGCGCGTAGCTACGGTCTACACACGGATTCTTCAATGCGTTTTGAGCGTGGTGTCGATTTCGCACTACAAACAAGCGCAATGGAGCGTGCAACAGAACTTCTTGTTGAGATCTGTGGCGGTGAAGTAGCACCTGTTGTTGCTGTAGAGTCAGAAGCTGACCTACCAAAAGCAAACACAGTATCACTACGTCGCACTAAGCTAGACAGCCTACTAGGTCACCACATTGCTGATAGCGATGTTGTTGAAATCCTAGAGCGTCTTGGCCTAACTGTTGAAACAACAGACGCAGGTTGGAAAGCAACTGCACCAACATGGCGTTTTGATATCGCAATCGAGCAAGACCTAATTGAAGAAGTAGGTCGTATCTACGGTTACGATAACATCCCTAACCAAAACCCAGCGGCAGCACTTAAGATGCACGACCACGTTGAAGCGAACATTCCGCTAAAACGCGTTCGTAACCTACTTGTTGACCGTGGTTACCAAGAAGCAATCACTTACAGCTTCGTTGAGCCAGAGCAGCAAAAGCTTGTTGTTCCAGGTGTTGAGCCGCTAATCCTGCCATTCCCAATCTCTGCGGACATGTCAGCTATGCGCCTAGGCCTAATCCAAGGTCTACTAAACACTGTGGTTCACAACCAGAAGCGTCAACAGCCACGTGTTCGTCTATTCGAATACGGCCTACGTTTCATCCCATGTGAGTCTGCTGAAAACGGTATGCGCCAAGAGCCTATGCTTGCTGGTGTTATCGCAGGTACTCGCAGCGAAGAGCACTGGGACATCGAAACCAACACGGTTGATTTCTTTGACCTGAAAGGCGATCTAGAAGCGGTTCTTGAGCTAACAGCTAATGAAGCGGCTTACTCTTTCGCAGCGCTTTCTGCAGAAGACAAAGCAGCGAACCCAGCGCTTCACCCAGGCCAATCTGCAGCTATCATCGTTGATGGCAAGCAAGTTGGTGTGATTGGTACCGTTCACCCAGAGCTTGAGCGTAAGTTTGGTCTAAACGGCCGTACTATCGTATTTGAAGTAGAATGGTCTGCAATCAACACTAAAGTGATTCCTGAAGCAGTAGCGCTTTCTAAGTTCCCATCAAACCGTCGTGACATCGCGGTCGTTGTTGACGAAGCAGTCGCTTCTGGCGACATCGTTGCAGCGTGTCTAGAGCAAGGTGGCGAGTTCCTGAAAGACGCTAAACTATTCGACGTTTACGTTGGTAAAGGTGTTGAAGAAGGTAAGAAGAGCTTAGCAATCGCGCTAACACTACAATCTGTAGAGCGTACGCTTGAAGATGCAGACATCGCTGGTGCGGTTGACGCTATCGTAGCTCACGTATCTGAGAAGTTTGGTGCGTCTCTACGCGACTAATCACTTCTGATTAGATAGAAAACCAAAGGCCTCGCAATCGCGAGGCCTTTTTGTTTGGGGCGGTGTTAGCTCATTAGTGGACAAAAGTTACTTAGAACTTCTACTTAAATTAGCAAAACACGAATTAGCTAAAATATGGGAAAACTTGATTAAATGTATGCATAGCACCGATTATTGTATCTTCTGTCTGCTTTAACCAAAAAGGCTTCCTTTGGTTTTAAACTAGACAATTTTGTGGAACTCTATAAATGCTACTAAACCGATAGTCGCTCAGATAGATAATCAACCAACATTCTGACTCGTCTTGATAGATTTCGATTTAGTGGATATAAGGCTGAAATTGTCGTGGCTGGTTGGTAGTAATCGCTAAGTAGTAATTGCAAGCGGCCCTCTTCAATATCATTTTTGAATAAAAAACTAGGCCCAAATCCTATGCCTACCCCACTAAGAATACTCTCAACTATTAAACCACCATCATTACTCGTTAAACTACCTTTTGCTTTTACAGTAATTGATTCACCACTAGGAGAGAGAAACGGCCAACCCCGATTAATCTTGGAGTCACTATAAATTAAGCAATTATGTTCCATTAGATCTGCTGGTTGGTAAGGTACTCCCGATTTCCTTATATATTGGGGAGAAGCGACGACTTGAAACGTGCAGTCTGCTAACCGACGAGAGATTAGACTGGAGTCTTCTAATTGTCCTACTCTTAGCGCAATATCTATACCTTCTTCCACTAAGTCTTCAGTACGCCCACTGGCTATTACCTCAAGCTCAATTTCTGGATACTGGAGTTGAAATTCTATTAATAATTGACCAAAACCTGAAATGAGAAGACTTTGAGGTAATGTTAGGCGTATTTTTCCCTTTGGTGCGCCTTGGCTATCCATGACCTCAGCACGAGCATTCTCAGCTTCTGCCATAATTATCTTACAGTGCTTATAGAACTGTCCGCCTTCATCAGACAAGCTCAATTTACGAGTCGTACGATATAGTAGGCGAGTTCCTAAATCATCTTCCAAGGTGGAGATCTGTTTGCTGATAAATGATTTAGAGAACCCGAGTTTCTCCGCTGCCGCCGTAAAACTTCCGGTATCTACAACAACAGAAAAAGTTTCCATAAGAGTTAAAATATTCACATTAGCACTCGTGAGTAAACAATGAGTTTACTTTAAGCATATATATCTCACCCTATAAATACAATAAAATTGAAGTTAACAGTTTGAAAGCGATTCGATAACACAAAATGAACAACGTGTGGGTAATGATTACCTTTTACGTAAGTGGTTATCATTAGAGTTTGACCTTTAAATACGACAACACAATGAGACTTTATCTAGGATGAATATTATGAAAAAACTACTACTTACTATATCACTCATTTTATTGAGTTTTACTTCAATTTCACCAGTACACGCGAGTGATGCTGACATGCGCAACACATATATGGTTACGTGGACGCTTGAAGTGAATGATGCCAACTTATTCAAAACCACTCTGAAAGAGCAGATGGATAAAGTACTAGAACTATGGGTTAGTGGCACGATAGAGAATGTCTACCTAGACAACAAAAAATCGGAAGTGATTGTGCGTAAAGGTGATGTTGGTAAAGTGATTTTCTTTATCAAAGCGAAAACTGAAAATGAAGCACAAAACATATTAGATGAATTACCTTTAGCTAAAAAGAAAATAGCGTCATATCAATTGACACCTGCTGGCGTGCTTTGGTTAAAACAGTATTAATTTAACGCTAAAGTGAAGAGTTTTTCTTACCAATGCTTCAGGTGGAAATGCTACATACTGGCTACTAGGTTTCTCTTATAGCCAGTACTTATATTGGACATTAATTTCTCTAAAAATCAATTAAGAGGCTAACCATGGGTACTATTCATGAAGATGAAAAAAAGTATGGATCTGTCGCTAAAATTTTTCATTGGGGGATGGCGATTATAATATTAGTACTAATTGCTATAGGCACCTACATGACAGGCTTAGATAAAACGGAACCAAGTAAAATGCAACTCACGGGTATGCATAAATCGTTTGGTGTTATCTTTATGCAACTCGTTATTCTCCGAATAATATGGAGTAGTATTAATAGCTATCCACAATTGCCAAATGTACTAGCAAGGTGGGAGAAGTTATTATCAAAAACAATTACATTCTTATTATATTTCTTAATGTTGGCAATCCCATTTAGCGGTTACATCATGACGAATTTATTTGGTCATCCTGTTAGTATATTCGGATTGGTAGATTTACCTTTGTTATTTAAAAAAAATACAGAAATGGGATTAATTGCCAAGCAAGCGCACGTTTCACTAGTATATATATTCATGGCTGCATTATTTGCTCATATTTCAGGTGTACTTAAACATCGTTTTTTAGATAAGCCTGAGGCTGATGTATTACCACGTATGCTGCCAGTTAAACCGCGAATATAAAGCGATTTAATTCGTCTGCTCAAAGCTTAGAGGATAGGTTCCTAACACTATGACATCATTAATGCTTTATCACCACCCACTATCCGTTTGTTCGATGAAAGTAAGACTCGCACTTGAAGAAAAGGGGCTTGCTTGGTCTGGCCATATTATTGATATTATGCGAAAACAAGAACAGTTAGACCCATGGTATTTGAAACTAAATCCACAAGGAGTAATTCCTACTGTAGAGATTCGAAATGGCACAACAAAAGTATTGACTGATTCTGCTCATATTATTCGATCCATCGCTTCTTTATCAGAAGGTAACAACTTGATACCATCAGGTGAGAGTGATTGTCGATTAATGGATAAGTTAATTAATTTAGCTGATGATATTGATCTTCAGATCCTTAGTTATGCGCGTCATCCATCAATGGAAAAATCTGAAAAGATATTGGATGCCCGTATCACCAAGGCACTCTTAATGGCCGATCAATATCCTGAGCTTAAAGATAACTATATTGTTTGTGCAAAGCGCTCAGAAAATAGCAAAGTATTTAGGGTTAATAGCAAGCATATAGAAAAGGTTGAACAATATGCATTGGAATCTATTTCATTTGCTGAAAAGCAACTTGAAGGTAATCACTTTCTTTTAGGCAATGTTTATACACTAGCTGACGTAATTTGGACTGTAGTGCTATCAAGACTTGACTTGTTAGGTTATAGCAAGTGGTTAGATAAGGATCAGTTTCCAGAAATATCAAGTTACTACTTAAGAATGCAACATCGAAAAAGTTATACTCTTGCTCAGATCCAAAATGAGTGGTGGGAAAAATAACTAAAGCCATCCATTATAAATGTGGCTTATGTATGGAGATCGCTCAGTATCCTGTTAGTGTATCTCCATTTTATTTAGCTACGTCGATAAAGCAAACATCTTTCGCAAAGTATTCTAGGAACTTAAAGTATTTTAGGTGACGATTTTAGTATCTGCATTATGCATTAATTTGTAACCTATGATTACCAAGTTAAGAGTTTCTAATAATTTTTAATTAATTAAATAAAAGTAAATCCTGTTCTAGATTAAAATCATAAGACCTAATCTAGTAATAAGATTGGAACGTAAAAAATGATACATTCCATTCGACTTCGCTCGTACTTTTTCTATTTAAACGAGTATCCAGCCTATTCGATGATGTCGAAAGTTGGTATCAACATGAATACCGTTACTTCTGCCTTGTATCCAACGCATAGAAATATTCTCTTTCAAAAGATAGCCATCACCATGAGTGACGGGGAGATATTGTTAATATTTGAAATTCCAAAGTAGGAAAATAACAGGGTCAAGCCTTTGCCGAGCGTTACTTTTTTATGTCAAAGTTATCTGACCATCCTTGTACGAACTTCGAAGTGTAACTCATTTCGGGGCAAAAATGAGTTAGCTGGTCATCTCCTCAGAAACCAAAGGCCTCGCAATTGCGAGGCCTTAGTTTTTACAGATATAGTCGAGAGGTTAAATACCCATTGGCTTCCACTCGCGTCTAACGGTTAGCGAAAGCTTGAGATAATCGCTGGAATCCCTGGTAGAAGCCCAACCAACGCCATCACACTGGTTAGCACTACAAACATAATACCAGGCAACACCCAGCGGCTCATTTTGCTCAGTTCACCGCTACGCTCTTTACAACCGATTAAGCCTAAGTTGTCTAACAGCATGGTGAGTGACCAACCAAATGCAGGGTTTACTAGCGCTGATGAAAATACAACAATCGCGGCAGATTGAGTGGTTTTCCCTTCGCGCGTCATTTCCATGCCAGCTTCTAGCAATGGGACGAAAACGCCAACGATTAGTGCTACACAAAGTACCGGTTGCCAGATAGCTAAATCCATCGGGTAGCCCCAAATAGCGGCGATGATACAGAAAAGAGCTGTCAGCAAAGCACCCGCAGGAATAGGGCGTTTAGCTATAGCCGCTGGCACGATATAAGTCCCCCACGAAGAGGTAAAGTTAGTACCACCGAGCAAAGAACCAAATGTCTGACGAATAGATGCTGTGGTCATGGTATCGTCGATGTTCATGTGTACTTTTTCGGTACGTTCTGGGTAGCTGATTTTTTGAAACACTTGATGCCCTAAAAAATCTGGTGACCACATCGCTACGGCTAAAATAGCGAACGGCAATACCACCATGAAGTGTTCAATTGTCGGTAAGCCTAACATCCAACCGGTATCTTCTCCCCACCAATACATAGGGTTCAGATGAGGCAAACCAGGCTCGGTTTGGAAAGAAAACGGTGCGCCCATAGCAAAAGCTAACGTGCCACCCAGCAAGCAACTCAGAGGTACGGCTAGCCAACGCTTACGGAAATGCTCTAACAGCGCATACAAAACAATGGTACAAAAGATCACGACGAAAGCGATGTGACTCATACCAATTCCTTCTGCCCAAGCAAATAGCTTTTTAACTTGAGAAACGGTCCCAACAAAACCTAGGTAGAGCAATAAGCCGCCACACACGCCTTTGCTGGTGAGATTTGCCAACATGCTGCCACCTTTACTGATGGCCAACAGTAAGCCAAAAGCGCCTATCAGCAAGCCAAAGGCCATTGGATGACCTCCAGCGGCAACAACAATAGGAATTAACGGGATAAGTGGCCCGTGTGTACCTGCGAGGTTTGCTGTCGGTAATAAGAAACCGGAGAAGAGAATAATGAAAACGGAAGCGATCAGTAATTCATAACGAACATTTTCTAGAATAAAGCCTTCATTTAGCCCTAGAGCTCCGGCAAAGGTTGCTGCAATAGCTCCGACCATAACCACTTTACCAATGGTCGCCGCCATTGCTGGGATGGTGTCTTCAATCTCAAATCGATAATCTTTAAACGGCAAGTTTGGGCGCCAGCGTTTAGGCGACATGATTTGCAATTCGTGCTCTAGATACTGTTCTCGGGACTCAAATTCAGAGCTTGGTTTGTGTTGTTGCTCATAACTGAGTTCATCCTCATTGGCTTGAGGCTTATCTGTTCTTATGTTTACGGACTCTAAAGTGCTGCTCATTTTGATTCCTTTCGTTCACACTCTGAGGTGTGTTGTTCCAACAAACGTAATTTACTCTCGGTATTAAGAGGTAGCGGATTAGTCAGTATTCGGTGTCACTTGAGTTATTGTTAAAAAATGAAGGTGACTGACTAAGAATAGGGTCGGAAACAAGCTTGAATATCATTGGTATTGTTGTAAAAGCTTGAGGTTCACGGATAAAGACAAAGAAAAAATTACCCTATAACTGACGTAATCATTCAAGTCGCTAGTACCTTAAACCAAACTCAAAAAAACAAATAGTCTCAGTGAGTTAGACATTGGTCGTAGAGTCAGCCTGCGAGCATTAAGATGCAGATATCGCAGGTGTGGTTGACGCTATCGCCGCTCACGTATCTGAGAAGGTCGGCGCGTCTCTTCGCGACTAACTACAACTAAAGTCATACCAAAACCCTGTTACTGCTCTTCAGTAGCAGGGCATATCAATGGAGTCTCACTTTAAGGTGGTACTGTTTTTGACAAAAATGGGAGTAGGAAGTCACCGAAACGGATTCTGGCTAGTGCAACTACTGCATTAATTCACAAAATTCGCGGAGTGTTAAAAAAAAATTTGAAAGTTAAGTAACTACTTAATTAGCAAGGTTAATTATTCATTTAATGAATGATTTGGGTTTGATGCTCTTTATCGAACTACTATTCTATCTTTTTGAAATATTGATGAATTTGGTACATCAACAACTATTCTAACTTAATAGTTTGGCATGGCTCGCAAATTGGCGGATATGGTCATTTCACACTAGCTTATATGTGTTGGTTAGTTAACTAATGGATATAGGTATGAAACTAAACAAAATTTCCTTAGCTCTTGGCTTGGCTAGTGCTGTTGTTTTATCGGGCTGTGGTGGCGGTAGCTCATCCTCCTCAGACTCCTCCGGAAGTAGTACATACAGCGTGAAAGCGATCGATGGTTACCTAAAAGGGGCCTTGGTATGGCTTGATATTGACGGTGACTTCGTATTGGACGATAACGAACCTTCAGCGACGTCTGGCGATGGCGGCGTTGCCAACTTAGACGTGTCGAACGTTTCCAATCCGGGGCAATACTCAGTGGTCGTCAAAGCGATTCCTGGCCAAACTATTGATGAAGATAACGGCCCAGTTTCAACGGGTTATGTGATGTCTGCTCCTGCAGGCGAAACCAATGTCACTCCTCTTTCTACACTTGTTCATGTCACTCTAGAGCAGACGACAGACGACGATGCGACTGAAGAAGAGATTGAGCAAGCGAAACAAGATGCTGTCGATAAAATTGCGGCAGATTTGGGTATTGATCCTGATGATGTACTTGGCGACTTTATCGAAGAAGACCTTGATGACGCTGCCTTCGCCGCAGAAACGCTAGTGGAACAAAATGTGCTCCCCGATGATGAAGAAGATTTGGGTGATGCGGCAGAAGGTACCGATGACACACTACTTGAATCAGCCAACACCGTTTCTTCCTCCATCAAAACGGTTAACGATACCGACCCAGAAGATTACGATACTATCGACTTAGACACAGATACGGATGGTGATGGTGTTCCCGATTTACTTGATGCATTCGATGATGATCCAAACGAACAGTACGATCTTGACGGAGATGGCACAGGTGACAACTCTGATTTGGATAAAGATGGAGATGGCGTAAACAACGATGTCGATGCCTTCCCAACTAACGCTAGTGAAACCGCCGATTTTGATAAAGATAAAATTGGTGACAATGCCGATTTAGACGACGATAACGACGGCATCAATGATATCGATGATGACTACCCGAATGATAAAACGCGGGCGGGCGACTCAGACGGTGACGGCACCGATGATCTTTACGATGAATTCCCAGATGATCCAGAACGTGTCGGCGATTCAGACGGAGATGGCGTTGATAGTGCGCAAGACGAATACCCTGGGGATCCTACCAGAGCAGGGGACAGCGATGGTGACGGCGTTGATGACTTAGATGACGAGTTCCCGGATGACAACACCAAAGCGGGTGACGCAGATGGCGATGGCGTCGACGGTCTACAAGATGCGTTCCCGGGCGATGCGAGTGAATCCGTCGACACGGATAGTGACGGCATCGGTAATAACGCAGATGATGACGATGATGGTGACGGTGTCCTTGATGAGTTTGATACCAAACCGTTAGACGGAGATTCCAAAGAGAGCAACAACGCAATCGCGGCAAGCTTCTTCTCAACCCTTGACCACGCGTTTATTTTTGACGGCGACATTGAAGATGGATACATCGACATTGAAACGCTCGATGTTGCTAATGGTATGGCAAACCTAACAGGCATCGCGACGTTAAACAGCTTTGGTGAGTTTAGTTTCGATCTAGATGAAGACAGCAGCATCGTACTGACAGCAACAGGTTGGCAGCAGTTGGATGGCCTTTACACCATCGATTTCTCTGAAGGCGACGATATTTATGCGTATGCGACCAACTTTAAATCAACCGTTAGCTATACCGTATCGGCACTTCTGACTGATCTTGAAGGCAGCAATGTTTCAGACTATGCGAATGAGGATGAGATTTGGGACGAATTTACCGACACCACTAAGCTGTTTAGCAAAGATGCCAAAGAAGTCGAAGCCACGCTGACACCTGAAGATGATATCTATCAACTGTGGGAAGAGAGCGAAGCGTATGTGTTCCAAGGTGATGGTGGCGCGACCGATGGCAAAGTAACTGATCTTGATGAGTTGATCACGAGCACTTCGGTCGGGACTCCAGCCAACACTGGCGACTTTATCGGTGTTTACTTGTCAGGTAATGGTGACATGGCCGCCGCTGTGGAGTTGTTGGATACCAATGTCGCAAACTACTACCTGATGAATTGGATGGCTGAAGACCCAGAGATGAGCGCGACGCAAGTTGCGACCGGCACATGGTCAGGCAGCCCAGTGGTTGGGGTGGAATTGATTGAATTCACTGTACCTGATACAGCCATTACCGCATGGGGCAGTATTTGGGATGAAGATAACACTACATTCATCTTCTCTGAGTACGATGGTGTTGTTCGTCAAGGTCGTGTAGAGAAGGCGGGTGAAGCTCTCGAAGACGATGAGGTTCTCTTTGTCAGTGAAGTCGCGAAAGAAGACATCGTTAGCGTTCTCGATCTGCCATTGGGCGAATGTTACGCCAATAATGCTGAGTCCGGCGCGACTGAATCTGACTTCTTGCTTGCGATTGCAGGATGTGGTGGTCTGGAAAGTAAGATCACATCAGAGATGGTCGTTGGGAATACGTTTGAACGATTCAGAGGCGATGACAGCTCTCGCCAGTACACCTTTGTTGAGGGTGGCACTGTTCATGTTGGTAAAGATGGTGTCTACTCGTTCGATGCTCAATGGGCAATTGAAGAAACTACGGGATACTTAGTCGTAACGTACGATGATGGCAGCGTATGGAAGTGGGCACTTGTTGGTAAAGAAACTGGGCCAAGCAGCGATTCTGTCTCTGCATCAATCACCAAATTTGCTATTGCTGAAGAAAGTGAAGTTGACAAGGTTTGGTCGGTAAAACACTTTGAAACCTACACTGATGATGCAGGCGTATCTGTCAGTGAGATTTGGTCCGAAACCTACGAACTTGTTGACAAAGCCGTGTGTCCATTTGGGGAAATGGAGTCGAGTGCCACCGAGCAAGATTTCGATAATGCAATCACGGCGTATCAAACTTGTACTGGTAGCACACTCATGGCTTCCAATGACGATGTTTCGGGTAAAACGATACTACGAACCAATAGTCGCGGTGAAATGAGGGCCAACATGTACAATGGTGATGGCTCAGGGTCTTCATACCGTAATGGTGTGTACACTGGAGATTTCGCTTGGACGGTTGTCGATGGTCAGAAAATCCAAGTCACTGACCCTAATGATACCAGCATGGTCTATGAACAATATGTGATTGCTCAACGTGGTGAAGACAGTTACCAAATGGTGGTATTCGAGCCAGAGGAAGGCGCATATTGGGCGGATGAATACATTGATAGTTCAATGGAGAATGTTCAAGAATGTCAAACAGGTAACACTGAGTGGGATGAGGTTAATGATGTTCCTCTCACCACCGCGACATTTGAAGAGTATCTAGAGGCTATTGATGAGTGTAAGTCTGACCTTGCGGAAGAAGTGTGGTTCAGCAACGAGTTCTTCGATAGAGAGGATCGCCAGATTGTCATTTCCCAGACAGGAATGGATGCAGATGAGAAGTATACGTTCAATAGTGATGGCAGTGGCTTCTACACCGATTTAGGTGAAGAGCCATCGGTTGACTACAACTTTACGTGGACTGTCGATTCTGAAAACAAACTCTTGGTAGTTACGATAACCGCTGGAGAGTTAACGGCGATTGATTACCTCGCCATTGTCGGAACGGATGGAAAACTGCTTTCAGTGAAAGCTCTCTCCAAAGCGAACGAAACGGGCTGGCCTGGTATCGGTGAGGACGATGAAGGGGATCTATGGAGTCATGTTTACATGATTGAGCAAGTATTCCCTGAAGAATAGCAACCACGTTTAGGGGGAAGTATTTCTCCCAAACAGAAACAAAAAACGGGATTGCCTAGCGCAATCCCGTTTTTATTTATTGATCATTCAAATAGCAAGAATGCCCCACCATGGGTGGGGCTGGCGTCAAAAACATGTTTTGACTACGGGGACCTTCCTAGTCCAGCAAGGATTAAGCGGTTGCCGCTTTTCCTGCTTTTACGCTTTCACGGGCACCCAATACTAGAGTGAGACCGAAAGCGACAGCAAACGATATTGCCATACCAGCAACGTAATATCCGATTTGGCTTGGTACGATTGAGATGATACCCGGCAAGCCTGCTGCACCTAATGCTTGCGCTTTGACATTAAATAGTGTGATAAACGCACTTGCTGTCGCTGCGCCAATAACCGCAGCAATGAATGGGTAGCGAAGCTTCAAGTTAACACCAAACATCGCTGGTTCAGTGATACCAAGTAGTGCTGTAACACCTGATGGCATCGCAATCCCTTTCAGTTTGATGTCTTTGGTCTTAAAGCCTACCGCTAATGCTGCTGCGCCTTGCGCAACGTTAGACATTGCCGCGATTGGGAAAATAAACGTCCCGCCCGTGACCGCAATATCGGCAAGTAACTGAGTCTCAATGGCGATAAAACTGTGGTGCATACCTGTGATAACAAAAGGCGCATAAATGAAGCCAAATAGCGCACCACCGATGAAGCCAGCTGAGTCGTACAACCAGTTCAAACCATCACCGAGTAGGAAACCGATGTCACGAGTGATAGGACCAACCAGTGTGAAGGTTAGGAAACCCGTGATGAAAATCGCCAGCATCGGAGTGAGCAGATTATCCAGTACCGACGGGATGAACTTGCGTAAACCGTTTTCCACTTTCGCAAGAATGAAGGCAGAGACTAATACCGGTAATACAGAGCCTTGGTAACCGACTTTCTGGATCTCGAAACCAAAGATGTTCCAAGTTGGGATGGTGCCTGCAACGCTAGCGCCACCAAATCCCCAGCCATTTAACAGGTCCGGGTGAACCATCAACATACCAAGTGCCGCACCTAAAAATGGATTACCGCCAAATTTTTTGCTGGCAGAGAATGCAAGAAGAACAGGCAAATAGACAAATGGTGCATTGGCGAAGGTATTGATCATGCTTGCGAGATCCGCAAGGCCTGGGTTCGCTTCGATCAGTGACTGACCTTCAATAAACAATCCCTGAGCGGTCAGCAGGTTGAAAATACCCATTAACAGACCACCAGCAACAATGGCAGGGATGATCGGGACGAAAATATCTGAAAGACCTTTCACCGCGCGCTGTACAATGTTTTGCTTTTCTGCACCCGCACTTGCGACGTCGTTAGTCGACATATCACTCATGCCAGTCAGCTTCGCCATTTCCGCATGGACTTGGTTAACGATGCCAGATCCAAAAATGATCTGGTACTGCCCAGCAACTTTAAATTGGCCTTTGACACCTTCTAGGTTCGAGATAGCGTCTTCATCAATAATTGAATCATCTTTCAGTGCTAAACGTAGGCGTGTCGCACAGTGGGCGAGCGCTTGAAGGTTGTCTTTGCCTCCAAGAAGCTCCAGCAGCTCTTTTGCAATAATCGGATAGTTCATTCCAAACCCCAGTTGTTGTTTTTGCTATTTAATGAATCTTTGGAAAAGGTGGTTAAACTCTTTTCGGGAACGTTTGCAAAGTCGATTTTTGGTGATCTATTCAATTCAGTCAAAACATATTGGGTTTTTATGTGAGATGGATCTGCTAAAATATTTTGCTAAACCGATTGTGCAAAGTGGATTTTGTTTCCAGATCTGGTAGTTTTTGCAAACAATCCCAATAACTTAATTAGAGATCTCGCAATGGCAAGTTTACACGATGTCGCGGAACTGGCTGGTGTCTCAAAGTCGACCGTTTCTCGAGTCATCAATAACGAATACGGCGTCAAAGAGGCGACCAAAGCCAAAGTGATGAAGGCGGTGGAAGAGGTTGGTTATGTGGTCAACCAAGTTGCCAAAGACCTCAAATCGCAAAAAACAAACTTAGTGGGTGTTATCGTTCCGCGTGTTTCATCCCACGCGACGGCGCAAGGGATGGATGGCTTAAGCCGAATATTTGAGTGGGCAGGAAAACAGGTTTTGCTGGCCAGCACGCAGCAATCAAATGAAAAAGAAATTGAATATATTCAGTTATTTAATCAGAAACGAGTCGAGGGAATTGTGCTCTACGCCACTCACATTGATTCGGACTTGGTCAAAGCGATCTCTCAATCACAAGCGCCTGTAGTGCTGGTGGGTCAAGATGGTTCGCTGTTCAACATTCCGAGCGTTGTGCATGATGATTTGAGGGTCGGGTTCGAAGCTGGGAACCGACTCATTGCAGCAGGGTGTGAGCAGATTGGATTTTTGGGTGTGGCGGATTCCGACTTGGCGGTAGATAAACTGCGCTCTGATGGTTTGGTGCAAGCCTTGGCAATGTCTGAAGGAAAGAAGCTACTTTTCCACTGTCACGGAGAGTTCACCATAGATTCAGGCTACGCCAACACAAAACAGATTCTGCAAGACTACCCAAATGTTGATGGCATCTTCTGCGCGACCGACCGAATTGCCGTAGGGGCGATTAAGGCATTGCAAGAGGCGGGAATAGAAGTAGGTAAGCAGGTTAAAGTATTGGGCGTGGGTAATGATGAGCTCGGTTGTATTAGTTCTCCTACGTTATCGACGTTTAACTATGCTTTTGATAAAGCAGGAGAAAATGGTGCAAAGATGCTGCTAGAGCTGATTGAAGGCAAGCCTCAAGTCATGAGCAAACTGGTTTTGACTTTCCAAAATGTAGAGCGAGAAACCTGCTAAAAGCGATTTAATTGTTTCTTTTACCAAGCCTGATTCGTCAGGTTTTTTTTGTGCGTGAGATCACGGCGTTCCAGTATGAACAGCTGTGAGTAGCTTGTAGTTTCCAGATTGATGATGTATTTTGCAAACGTTCCCAATTTTTTAGGTAAGGTCCAATGTCCGTTGAGCACTATCTCTCACTCTGTGGTGGAAAAAACAATATAACTCGGGTTTTGGCCCCCGATGACGAGCTAATAATTGCGGTAGAGGATGTCAGCAAAGTGGCTGATAGCGCCTTAATCGTTGCAATTAGAGAGGTACTTGGAGAGCATCAAGTCGCCTTTAAGCGCACTCGCTGTTTTGATGAAGAAGCGCTGCTTAAAATAGGTCGAATGATTTCAGAGCAACAGCAGTCAGCACTAGTGAACGCTACCAAGCCAGCCCAATGCCCCCATCGACCAAGTTGGCACATTTCACCGCCACAAGGCTTGCTCAACGATCCAAATGGCTTCATTTTCCACAATGGCGAGTACCACCTGTTTTATCAGTGGTACCCACATGCGTGCGTGCATAAAGACAAATACTGGGCGCATCTAACCAGTCCTGATTTGGTCAATTGGCAGTGGCAACCTGTAGCGCTTACGCCCTCGGATTGGTTTGACGCACACGGTGTTTTCTCCGGTCATGCCTTAAGCCATCAGAATCAACTTATGTTGTTTTACACTGGCAATACACGGATTGGTGAACAGCGTGACCGCCATACCACCCAGTGTTTAGCCACTTCACAAGATGGTATTCACTTCACCAAGCATGGCCCTATTATCGGTCAATTGCCTGAAGGGGTGACTCCCCATATTCGTGACCCTAAAATTGTGCGCCACAATGATTCTTGGTTGATGTTGCTTGGTGCTCAAACGTCGGATCTCAAAGGGCGACTCGCCATATACCGATCCGAGGATTTGCACACTTGGCAGTTTGACGGTTTACATGGCCAAGAGTTCGGGGATTTTGGCTACATGTGGGAGTGTCCTGATTTATTCAGCATTGGGGACGAAACGTTCGCGGTCATTGGCCCGCAAGGCATTGAGTCGTTTTCAGAGCACAACACCATTCCGCATCACAATGGCATCGCTCGGGCAAGGTTCAATTCAGACAAGGGCATTGAGCTGTCGGACTTTGAGCACCTAGACTATGGTTTTGATTTTTACGCACCGCAAACCATGCTGACACCTGATGGGCGACGTGTGATGTGCGGCTGGATGGGGTTACCTGATGAAATTGACCAACCTTCGGTCGAAAATGGCTGGCTTCATCAATTAACGTTGATGAGAGAGTTGTCGGTCAAAGATGGTCGATTGGTGCAGTGGCCCATCGCTGAGCTAGATGCCTTGGCTCAGCCGGAGCAATCGATAATGCTCAGTGATCAAGGCTACAATCTCGAGACCAAAAGTTTCGATTTGAGCATTGAGTTAGAGTGGGGCAGCCAGCTAAACCTATTTGAGGGTGAGGGAAGTAAGTTGATGCTGATCGCTGATCAATCGCGCCGAGCCTTAGTGATGGATCGCTCTCAAACTCTTAATCGCGCTCAGGATACGATACGCGAATTGCCGCTAACTGGTGACAAGATTCGCTTGCGCATTTTAGCCGATAGTTCCTCGGTTGAAGTTTTCATCAATGATGGCGACGCGGTAATGACATCTCGAGTGTTTACCGAGCCGCACGCCACGGGAATCTCACTCACGGGTACGCCGAGCTTGGCACGAGTGAAGCGCCTAAATCCAAGTCGAGCGCCATTTGCAGAATAAGTCATCAATAACTCAAAAGCCCCAACTCTAAACGTTGGGGCTTTTTGCTGCTTGGGTTTATGGAATGAACTATTGAATGTAATCGAGCAGTGCTTGCTCGCTAGGCAAAGCCGTCATCGCGCCTTTTTGAGTGGTGGCCAGTGCGCCACAACCGTTTGCCCATTGCACTGCGGCTTCGATTGTGTCCGTATTGACCCAGTCATTATGTTGTGACAGTTTGGCAAGCAATCCGCCAACGAACGCGTCCCCTGCACCTGTGGTATCCACCGGTTTGACCGCTTGACCAGATAGCAAGCGTTGTTGCTGGTTAAACACAACCAGTGCGCCTTTGGCGCCTTGAGTGATCAGTACCAGCGTGTTGTTGTATTTCTCAATGGCCTGTAATCCGGTCTCTAACGAATCTGAATCTGTCAGCAACATCAACTCATCATCAGAAAACTTCACCACATCGGCTAACTCAATCGCTTGGTTAACCACTGGTTTTAGCTCCTCTGGATTTGCCCAAACTTCTTCACGCAAATTGGGATCAAAACTGACAAAACCACCTGCCGCCTTAATTTGACGCATGGCTTCTAAAGTGGTGCTGCGGCTTGGTTCGTTCGCGAGGGCAATAGAGCACACGTGCAGCCACTCACCCGCGTGAAAAGTTGGGATATCGCCAAGTTCGAGAAACTGATCAGCGCTCGGCTTCACCATAAAGGTAAAGCTACGTTCGCCAGAATCATCAAGATCAACGATCACGGTGGAAGTACGCTGAGCTTCATCAAGCCGCATAAACTCTGTATCGACATGCTCATCTGAGAGTGTTTGTTTCATAAAACGACCGAGTGGGTCTTGACCAACGCGACCAAAGAAAGCGCTGTTGCCCCCTAATCGAGCGATTGCGACCGCGACATTAGCAGGCGCGCCACCTGGACACTTTAGGTAGGTAAATGGTGTATCTGGAATCAAGTCGACAACCGCGTCTCCCGTTACCCAAACTCTGTTCATGATTGTTACCTCAGTCGTTCATAGTTGATGTACTAATTATATGGCTAAAACGGTTTAGCTTGCTATTCGAATCCGCCAAAACAGCCAAGAGCGAGTGTAATTTGTGATCTAAAACGATCTTTTGAGCGGCTATGCAAAGCGATCGTCATTCCACTCGGAAAGCATTAGAAATCTTTCTCAATGACAGTAGAATAGACAGGCAAAGTGTCAAATGCTCAGGGAAAAAATGACCACTAAAAAATTAAAACTGGCTGATATTGCTCAGTTAGCGGGTGTCTCAAAATCGACGGTAAGCTTTGTGCTCAACGGGCACGCGAAAAAACACCGAATCAACGAAGAGACGGTTAAGAAAGTTGAGGCAATTGCCGCAGCCCACAATTATTCCCCTAGTATTTATGCGCGAGCGTTAAAGTCTAAACAGACATATACCGCAGGTTTAGTGATTCCGGATCTTGCCAACATGGGCTTTGCCTCTATTGCCAAGCGGCTTGAGGTTTTATGCCGAAATCACGGTTATCAGCTGTTGATTGCGTCGTCCGATGACAACCCTGAGATGGAAAAGCAAGTCATCCAAAGTTTGGTGGATAGACAAGTCGATGTGCTGTTTGTCGCGACCTCTTTCACCAATGAGCAGTACTTACAACAAGTTAAGCAAACAACCCCGATCATCTTGTTTGACCGAGTGTTTGAGGATAGTGCGTTTACAACCATTAAAACGGACGCTGCGAGTGCAACTCAAGAGGTGGTGAGCAAACTGGTTGAGGGATTAGACGAGTGCTGGTACATCGGTGGGCAAATGGATTTGTCGCCCAGCCGAGATAGATTTATCGGTTACCAAGCGGCTTTGCTGCAAGCGGGTATCGACTTTAGACAAGAACACGTCCTCAACAAAGATTATCAGCCCTCATCAGGTTACGACTTGATGGCGAATGCAGTTTCTATTCGTGGCTGTGCACCTAAAGCGTTGTTTACCGCCTCTTACTCCTTACTTGAAGGGGTATTGCGCTATCTGACAGAGCACGACATGCTGTCGGACGATATTCAGATCGCAACGTTTGACAACTATGACATTCTTGATTGCTTACCGCTGAAAATTGATTCGGTAGAGCAAGATTGCGAATCCATTGCTCAAGCCCTCTTCAATGCCGGACAATCCGTGTTAGAGCACCCAAGCAAAGCGCCAGAACAGGTCAGTATTCCTGCCAAAATTCATTATCGTCGTCAGGTATCAGCTAACAAATGAATGTTAACGTGAGTAAAGCGTACCATCGGGTCTCTTTGCTCCGATTGATACCAGCAAGCGGGCATTGCCTTTTCTAGTCCTGCGTTTTTGAGGGCGGATTTTTCTTGTTTGTCGATGGTGATGAAGCGCAGCAAACTATCCAAAATTCGTCTGAGGCTACTTGGTGTCAGCTCGCCATCGCGCCAGTAACGTTTGATCTCGCCAATGACCACATCAAGCGGTACGACTGGTTCAAGTGTGGAGTGCTTTAACGAGTGAACGTTAGAAGAACGCGGGCAAGAGGCGCGAGCAAGTTCCCAATCGGGTTTGCCTTTGCTTGAGACAAACCCCTCCCGATAGCAGAAGTAACTCAACAAGAATCGTTCGATGTGCTGCCATCTTTGGCTGCGAACTTCCAAGTAGATGTGTTCAAATTCCAGTTCTAAATCAGTCATGCACCGCCTCGCCTTAATTTCGGCGACATAGTAACGGCTAGCCAGCCGCGACAGCAAGGGGTTGATGACGACGGGTTTTCTTTATGGCAAACAGTAACTGCGCCAGTAACAGTACCCCAGTTACGCCCAAACCAATGCCAATACCACCCCAAATGCCTGCTAATTCAAATTGCGGCATCAAAATCCACGCAGCCGGTAAGCCAAATGCCCAGTAGCCAATGGCGGTCATAATGGTCGGTCCCATCACGATCTTCATTCCGCGTAATAGGTTGATTGCTAACAGTTGCCAAGCGTCTACCACAAACGACAGTGCTACCACCCATAACACCATGGTTAAAAGAGTACTGAGCTCAGCATCAAGATTGAACAGGCTAGCTATAAACTCGGGCCACAGCATAAATCCGCCCGCTAACACCACACTTAACGCGGTGGTAATGCCAAAACTGCGCAGGGCGGTACGTTTGATACCGTCGTAGTTTTCGGCGCCGAAGTCTTGCCCAACAAGAATGGCTGCGGCTTGCGAGAAACCAAAGTTGATGTTCCAAGTGAAACTCAAACATTGCAGCAAAATTTGGTGTAAAGCTAACGCAGCGATACTGATTGTCCCTGCCATTAACGTTCCGCCATAAATCAGACCATGCTCAAGCAGCGCAGCAAGGGCAATGGGCAATCCCATGGCGAGCAACGGTTTTAGCAATGACCAAGAATACTCATCTCGATTCAACCATGGGGCAAATGCCATGTACTCAGGGCGCTTAAATACCCAGATGCCATAGCCAACCATGACGATTGTCGCTGCAAGTGCCGTTCCCGCGCCTAATCCAGCTAACCCAAAACCCAACGAGAAGGCGAGTACATAACTGATTGGCACATTGAGCAATACGGTAAGCAGTGACATCACCATAATTGAGCGCACGTTGCCAAAGGCGCTGGTTAAACCACGCAATACGAGCAACAGTAGGGAAGGCAACATCGCCCATTTTAAGGTGTCGACATACGCCATCGCCGGCTGTGCGAGCTCTGTGGGTTGGTTTGCCAATGCAAGCAGTTGAGGAACAAATGCAAAGCTAATTGTGAGTACAACAGAAAGCACCAAAGACAGAAGGACCGCGCCTTTCACGGCTAAACGAATTTGTTGATTGCCATACTCAGGGCGAGCGATTCGCTGCCCATAAGCGATGGCAATTAAATTCGCTACGCAGCCAACGGTGCTGCCTGCAATGATAAACACAAAAGAGTAGACCGACGCCCCTAAACCACCTGCTGCGATCGCAGAAACACTCAAGCGCGACATCATCCAAACATCAGTTAACACCAATGCCATGGAGATCATTTGCGAAATAATGAGTGGGATAGCAAGTGAGAGAATTTTTTTCATTGGGCGCCTCGTGATCAGTATCACACAAAGGTACGAATAATCTTGCTGGCGTTCAAATGACATTTATGCCAATCTGGCATAACTTAAACTCATGGGAAAGACGATGCGACCTTACTCCAATCTTCCATACTCTCACAATGCCTTCAAAGTGTTTGAAGCTGTCGCGCGTTTGATGAGTTTTACCGCCGCGGCAGATGAACTCAATGTGACGCAAAGCGCCGTGAGTCGCCAGATCAAGCAACTTGAAACCGAACTTGGTGTCAGTCTTGCTATCCGCAAGCACCGCTCTATTGAACTGACTGAACATGGCAAAGATCTCTACCAAATTTTGCGTCAAAACTACCATAACCTAGATGCATTGATTGCTCAGTGGAAAGCGCCAGTTAAAAAGCGGATTGTGATTAAGAGCGCCCTCAGTTATGCGACGCGTGTTTTGATGCCTAACGTCGCGTTGCTCAATGAGAAATACCCCGAACACGAGATTGTTATCATCCCGTCGATTGAGGAAGATCCGGTACTGGAGCACGAAGACTGCGATCTACTGATCTTAAACACTCGCCATAGAGATCGCTACTTGGGTCTGCCGGGGATTCGCTTTTTACGAGCAGAATACATGGCTCCGGTTTATGCAGAGTTGATGTCTGAACAAACCATTCAAATTGAAGATGTGCTTGAGTTGCCTCACCTCCACGCGACGCTCGATCATCAAGATTGGAAACTGTGGCTTGCTAACGCGAATTTGAAGGGGAAAAAGCGCGGCAGGGATACGGTCTTTTTTAGTTTAGATTTAGCGTTAAGTGCATGCTTGTCTGGTCAAGGAGTGACGGTGACTGATCTGTTATTGGTATTACCTGAACTCAAAAGAAGGTTCCTCAAGTGTCCTGAAAACATCGCGCTGCAGCACAGTGATTGGCACTACCTTTGTTATCAGAAAAACCATACTCCAATCGCCAATGAGATCCTTGAATGGCTGACCGAGCAAACCAAAGCAGAAGTGCAAGAGTTGCAATCGCTTTGTGAACAGTTTGGTTGGCAGTGTGAACACGTTGAGTGGGGTCGCTAAAATATTCATAAACTGCATATTTTTCAGATATTTATTCAGCATCTTGTTGTCTGTATTCTGTGATCCATTGATCATTAATCTCGCCAATACCTCGCTAGACTGCCAACAACAGCTTTCCAAACAATAATAATTTGCAAACACAGATTGAAGCTGAATTCGCCTAATTTGATCCAAAATGGAGATAGAAGAGATGAAAACATGGTCTGTGACATTCGCCGCGAGCGCCATTGCTGTGGCGCTCAGTGGTAATGCAATTGCGTGTACGGGGTTGATTGTTGGTAAAGGGGCATCGTCTGATGGCAGCATTATGATCGCTCGCAACGAAGACTTTGGCATCAACAACTGGAACAAGTACCTTGAGTATCGCTCTGCACAAGATAACGAGCCGGGAGATTGGACACTCGGTAATGGCTTGGTGGTGCCAATGCCTGAGCACTTCTTGGCTTACTCTTCTATTCCCGATTGGGACGCCATCACCGTTGACAGTGACGGCAAATACTACGAAGAACGCGGCATTAACGAGTACAACGTCGCCGTGTCGGCTACCACCAGTGCTGAAGTGAATGACAAAGTTGCCAAAGTGGATCCTTTGGTGAAACCAGGCGTTATTGAAGCGATTATTCCCACTTTGATTCTCCCGCAAGCGAAGAGCGCCAAGCAAGGCGTGGAACTGCTTGGAGACTACATCGAAAAATATGGGGCGGGGGAAGGGAATAGCCTCTATATCGCCGACGTCAACGAAGCTTGGTTGTTTGAAATTGGCTCCGGTCATCACTGGATTGCGGTTAAAGTACCCGATAACAGCTACGCGATGATTGCCAATGGACTGCGCATTCATGGCGTCGACCTTGCCAGCGAGGACGTTCTGCATTCGCAAGGCATGCTCGAGTTTGTCGAAGAGCACAACTTGCTCGACAAGGTTGATCGCCAATCATTCAACTTTGCTAAAGCGTTTGGTGTGGTGGGGGATGAATATAACATTGACCGTGAATGGCTCGGGCAAAAAATGTTGACGCCATCGAAGTACCAGCAAAGCCGATTAGCACAATATCCGCTGTTTATGCAGCCTGATGACAAAATCAGTGTTGAAGATGTGGCTGAAGTGTTGAGTGCAACTTATGATGGTACCGCTCTCGAAGGCAAAGCGAAACGTCCAATCCGCGTTGAACGCCAGTTAGAATCTCACATTATTCAGCTCCGTGCGGAGATGCCCAAAGAGCTACAAGGTGTGATTTGGCAAAGCTTTGGCGTATTGCCAGAGTCCGTTCTGGTTCCGCTCTACTCAACGTTACAGGATTACCCTAAGGCTTACCAAGTGGGGGATGACACCTACAGCGACGACTCAGCTTATTGGCAGTTTAGAAGCTTGACCGCCCTTGCATCAGCGAACCCAGACAAATATTTGCCCATGCTAAAACAGACGTGGGACAAAGAAGAAACGCGTTTGTATAAACAGGTGCAACACCTCGATGCGACGCTCAGTGACATGTACAAGCAAGATAAGCAGGCGGCTCTCGATATGGCAGCGGATTATTCTTATGGTCAGCTTAAACGGACACTCAATATGGCGACAGACATTCGCTATAAAATGATGACCGATTTGACCAAGAGTACAGAGAAGAAGTATTCCGAAGAAGAGTTCAAAAAGATTATGAGTTTATAATTCACCCAACGAAAAACGGAGCCACTGGCTCCGTTTTTGGTTAAGGAATCTAACTTGCTTTATCTAGCGTAGAGATAAGACCAAAGCTCTGCTTTAACTCCGTCAGAAATACCTCATCTTCGCACATCGCTTTTTCAGGCTCGTCACTGATTTTGGCGACCGCCTGTCCATTACATTCTGCCAGTTTGACCACCATAGAGAGGGGCTGGTACGGAATCTGATCATCACGCCAGTCGCCCATGTCATTGGCTAAAAAGGTGCCGATACCAAAACTGACATTAGCGCGATCTTTGAAGTAGTCGCAAATGTCTAATGTGCGTTCAAAATTGAGTCCATCGGTAAAGATCAGTACTTTGGATTTCGGGTCAATTCCCAATGCTTCGTAGTGCGCGATCATTTTGTCACCCCACGCGTAGGGGCAACCGGAATCATGGCGCACGCCAGCATATGCGTTTGCGCGTTCAAGGCTGAAGTCGGCGAGAAAGGCGTCAATCCCAATGGTGTCGGTGAGTGCAATACCGAGTTGACCACCAAAGGTGGTATGCCATTGATCAAGTGCAACCTGTTGAGACTTTGCGGGCTCTGTTAATTGCTGATGCGCCATAAACCATTCGTGGGCGACAGTCCCAATGGGTGTGAGACCAAACTGTTTAGCTAAGTGATAGTTACTCGTGCCCGACATCAGATCTGAGGCGTGTTGGCGTAAATAATCCACCACGTCATGTTGAACCTGCGCGCTAAATCGGCGTCGGCTGCCCATTTCTGAAAACTGGAAGTTGGTGATGTTTCGGCGCTTGAGTTCGCGACGCAACCAATCCACTTTATCGACTAACGTTTTCTGAAATTGTGCGTAGGGAATAGAGGACCAACGGCGGCGATTTCGCACTTCGGAAATGATGCTCATCACCAGAGTTTCATACAAGATCGTCTCATGCCAAAGACCTCGAATAGCGACGCGTAATTGGTCTTTACCTTTTGTCGGTAAAAGACGAACTTCTACCTGAGACTCTGGACGAAAACGAAACTCTGCAAGGTAGTCAATAAACGTGCTATCAAGGTAAGGCGCTTGTTCAGTCAGGTAGCGGCGCTCTTCATTGCTGAAGTTGACCTCGGCGAGGCGAAGAATCTCATGTTCGACGTCATGTTTAAGATCGGACAAGTCTTCATCCGAACGAACAATAAGTTCATATCGCACTTGGGTGCTGGGATACAGCTTGTAAGCGGCGTGCATCATATTAATTTTGTACACGTCGAGATCGAGTGCACTTTGAATAATGCTTTGATTGAAAAGCGAGGTGGTCATGATGCCATCCTATCTATTACTCAGCTTAATTACTTGCTCGAACTCTAATCAACCCAAATGGGTTTGTCAAATTGTGTTACTAACTAGTATTACCATCAAACTAAGTTCCATGCTCTTAATAATTAGGTGAAGTTACTATCAATTTAAACGCAGGCTACCTTGAATTAGAAAAGAATATTAGTTAATCACAAAAGGTTACTTTCTGGTTGAAATTGTGTTGGACGGTGATAATGTACGCACTAGAGAAGGATGTAGGAAACGTAAATGATTGTCACCATTGACATGATATGTCTTAGGCTAGGCAGCCAAGGGTTGGAAGTGTTGTTAATCAAGCGCAATAACCCAAAGCGACCGCAACATGGTATGTGGTCGATTCCGGGTGGATTCGTGTTTGAACAAGATTGGACGGAGCGAGGTGGGCAACCCGCCGACCAAGATTTTGATGCCGCGAGGCGACGCATTTGTCGGCAAAAGATTCACACGTACCCCAATTACATCAGCGAACCCATGGTAGATGGTAATCCCAAACGTGACCCTGAAGGGTGGAGTGTGACAATTGCGCACTACGCGCTGCTCAATCAAGCCAATGTCGAGCAAATCGAAAACTGTGGTTTATGCCAAGAGCAGCTTCGCTGGTTTGCGTTAGAAGACGTGCTTCAAGATGCGTTAGACCTCGCGTTTGATCACGCGGAGCTCATTAAACTGGCGTGGCGTAAGTTGCGTGCAGCCGTTGAGTACACATCGGTGGCGTTATTCGCTCTCGATAAAGAGTTTTTAGTTTCAGACATTATTGCCGCGTACGCTGAGTTTGGCGTTGAAATTAACCGAATGACGGTCAAACGACGCCTGATAGAAACAGGCGTGATTGTGAGTGCCAACAAGATGGCGTCTACCAACAAAGGAAAAGGCGGCAAGCCTGCTCAGGTTTACAGTTTGAGCGAAAAAAGCGTGACATATTTTCAAACGTGCCTGCGTTGAACAGCATAAGGAATAACCCATGTCTTTGAAAACGGTACAGATTGAGAAATCGAAAACAGCGGCCGTCGATGTTGACCCGCAAAAAGGCTTTAGCGAGCTTTGCCCGAACGAACTGCCTGTAGCGGGGGCGCTGGAAATCGTCGACGAATTGATTGCCAACCACAGTAAAGGGAGTATTAAGCTCGTGTCGCGAGATATGCACCCTCCAGGCGCAGCGTGGGAAGCGGAAACTCCAGCGAACATGCTGGAACCTGTTGGTCTGCCAGAAGTGGACATTAAGTGGAACCCGCATTGTGTGGTCGGTACCTCGGGCGTTGAGTTGTTGCCCGGCTTGCCAGCGATTCGCGATTACGACTTCCAAATGAATAAAGGCATTGACCCAGACGCGCACCCTTATGGCGCTTTCTTCCATGACCAAGCAGATACGCTGTCGACAGGCGGGATCGAGTTTCTGCAATCCAAAGACATAGATACCGTGATTGTCGGGGGCTTGGCGTTAGATTTTTGTGTTAAGAAATCGGTAGAACAGCTGGTGGACGCGGGTTTTCGAGTGATTCTGAATCTAGCCTCGACGCGAGCGGTGTTTCCGGAGAATGCTGAGCAGGTGGCTGAGGAGTTAGCGAGCAAAGGTGTGATTCTGGTGACAAGTTCCGAGCAAATCGAATGTCGTGAGTAAGTGTTAAAGCGTCGGGCTGTAAATTAGCGAAGCGACTTAATGCTTCGCTTTTTATATCAAACTAAACACGCTCAAAAGCAGCAAACCTAACGTACAGGTCACGGTAGACATTGTCGTGGTTAGCGCAATAATATTGGCCGCGAGCACAGCGTTTCCGTTCATCGCCCTTGCCATAATGTAGCTCGCAGACGCCACTGGCGCAGCATTCATAAAGAAGATGATTCCAAGCTCCATCCCCTCAAACCCAAACCAATAGGCGCATCCTGTAATAAGTATGGGTGCGGCCACCAACTTAAATCCACTTGCTGTCCAAGAGGGCGCTTGTTCTTTTTTGAGAGAGCTTAAATTGAGTGAGCCGCCAATACATAGAAGGGCGAGAGGCAATGTCATTTTGGCAAGGTAGTTACCTGCATCAATCGCAATGGTTGGTACAGGAATACTAAGAACGTAAAAGGCGATACCGAGTAAAATCGAGATAATGAGGGGATTTTTGGTCAACGTAGCTGCCATCATTTTGCCCACCTTTACCCCCGATTCTTGATGCTTAGGAGTGAGGCAAATCACCGCCAACACGTTGTAAACCAAAGTGGTTGCGGCGACAAATATCGCGCCTAAAGCGACACCTTGCTCACCGTAGGCGTTGGCAACATAAGCGATGCCGATAATGCCAGTATTTGCGCGAAACCCGCCCTGTATGATCACGCCTTGGTCTGGAGAGGTTGGAAAGAGCGCCTTTACGCAAACTGATGTAAACACGAAAAACGCCACACTAGACAGCACGCCGTACAAGATAAAGTGACTCGCGGCAGAGATATCATGTTCTGAAACTACGATGCTCAGAAACAGCATGGTAGGGAGTGTCACCTGAAACACCAGTTTCGAGGCGACCTCAATGAAGTTATCGTTTATCAAACCAATACGTTTGAATACGATACCCAGCACCAACATCAAACAAATTGGCCCTGTGATTGATACAGAAAATTGCAACTGGCTGAGTAAATCCATTCGACTCATCACACAAAAAATCATCCCTTCTCAATACCTTATCAGAGTGCGTCGGTTGGGGAAGTAAGAAATATTCCAGATTTTAGAGGTTTGGCAATATTTCATGTCGGAGACGAGCTGACACGTTACGGTTTCTTATTGATATCCATTCTCATATTGATTGATAATATTGTTATGTTATAACATTGCGCTGAATTTGTTTTTAAGGACATGAATAATGAAATTTAGGATAGCGGGTATCGCCGCAGTCGTTGCTATTGCGGCGGTCACTGTGTCGCAATTCACTCAACCCACGTCAAGCCAAGCATTAAAAATCTCTGGTCCGTTTGAATACTCAAGCCAAGATCTCTCGAAAGATGGTTATATGTTCACCCGAATGCAGGTTGTTGAATCTTTGGTCGCGATCAATAAAAAGGGCCAAGTGGAGCCGCAACTCGCTGTTGCGTGGACCGTGAGTCCTGATGACCTCGAGTGGACGTTCGATATCCGAGAGGGGGTAACGTTTCACGATGGCGAAAAACTGGATGCGGCAGCGGTTAAATTGGCGCTTGAAAATGCGATGGCGAAGCCGGGCGTGATTAAGCGTGCGCCTATTTCAGAGATAGTGGCGAACGGGAATCAGCTGACACTTCGCCTGTCTAAACCTTACAACCCTATGTTGTCGGTTCTGGCTCATTACACGGTAGCGATCGCTTCTCCGAGTAGTTACAACGAAGAAGGAACCTCTACGTCACTGGCTGGTACTGGTCCTTACAAAATTGCTGAACTTGTCCCGCCACATAAAATTCATGTGACCCGTAACGAGGGTTACTGGGGCAGCAAAGCCAAGATTGAAAACGTCGAATATCTTGCTGGTCATCGTGCTGAAAGTCGTGCTCTGCTCGCCCAAACAGGTCAGGCTGATATCGTGTATACCCTCGATCCGGCAAGCATCGCGCCATTGCAGCAAACAGAGAATGTTGATGTCGTGAGCGAATCTATTCCTCGGACAATTTTGCTCAAACTGAATAACGAGCATCCGTATCTTAACTCGTACCAAACACGCCAAGCGCTGAGCTTAGCGCTCGATCGTACCGGGATTTCCAAGCAGATCATTCGCATGCCGGGCTCTGAAGCCTACCAGCTTTTTGCGCCTTCGTTAGGGGCTTGGCACATTGAAGCGTTCGCGCAGACGTCTCGTGATATTGCTAAAGCGAAATCGTTGCTTGCTTCTCAAGGATGGCAGCAAAACGATCAGGGCATGCTAGAGCGAGAAGGCAAGCCGTTTGTTGTCAATCTGACTACCTATTCAGATCGTCCAGAACTGCCCGTGGTCGCTACCGCTATTCAAGCGCAATTGAAGGAAGTCGGCATTCAAGTTGATATCTCTATTGACAACTCCAGCGCGATTCCAGCGAAGCATCAAGATGGCACAATTGAGTTGGCACTCGTGGCGCGTAACTTTGGTGCGACGGTCGATCCCCTTGCGCTGCTTCTTAAAGATTTTGCTGAGCATAAAGGTAGCGATTGGGGACCAACGAACTGGTCATCGGAAGAGTTTAGCGCACTGCTAAGCCGCTTGAGCGCCACTAAAGATCGCGCTGATTACCAACAGCAAGCGCAGCAAGCGTCTCAAATTCTTGCGCAAGAGATGCCACTGATTCCTATCACTTTCTACACCCAACTTGTGGCGGTGAATAAGAAAGTCGGCAACTTTAGCTTTGACCCGTTTGAGATCAACTACCGAATTTCAGAGATGACGCTGAATGATTAACATCCTTCTTAGAAGAGTGTTCCAAGCCACGTTGGTGGCTTGGAGTATCGGCACGTTGACATTCATTTTGATGCGCCTGCTTCCGGGGGATTTTGCGTTTCGTATCGCAGCGGGTCGATATGGTTACGACTATGTGGACGCAGAGGCGGCGCAAGCAGTCAGTGCGGAGCTTGGCTTAGACCGATCTGGGTTTGAACTTTATTTTCAATGGTTGTGGGATCTGCTCCAGTTTGACCTCGGTCATTCCCTGATTAGCGGCGCCCCCGTCATTGAAGAGATAACGCATCAGCTTGGTCACTCATTGCTGCTCGCATTGGTTGCCTTGTTACTGTCTGCCCTCATCGCGATACCTATTGGTGTCTATTGTGGAAAACATGCCAACTCGGCGGCTGACAAGTGGAGTTTGATTACTTCGGTGTTTATCCGCGCTCAGCCAGTCTTTGTGATTGGCTTAGTGATGACGATTCTATTTGCATTGCACTTAGGGCTGTTTCCTGTGGCGGGGTTTGGCAGTGCAGCGCATCTCTTTTTGCCGGGAGTGACGTTAGCGCTATCACTGGCGGCGATGTCAAATCGGCTTATTCGTAACGCGACGCGCAGTGCCATTACAGCGCCATACTTTAAGTTTGCCAGACTAAAAGGATTAACCTTTGAGCAAGCATTCCAGCATCACGCACAGCGCCATATTGCGATTCCGATTGTCACTTTCTTAGCGATTCAAACCATAGGCTTGATGGAAGGCATCATCATGATCGAGTCACTTTTCTCTTGGCCAGGTATCGGCCACGCGTTGGCGCACGCGATTTTTGCTCGAGATATCCCAATGATCCAAGGAACAGCATTGGTGATGGGGTTGTTGTTTGTTGCGATCAACACCTTTATTGACCTCGTGACCTACCAACTTGATCCAAGACAGCAGCAGGAGGCGACGCAATGAAACTGCTTGCTAAACAAATCTGGGGCATTGCGATTATCGGCGCAGCACTGCTGCTCGTGTTGACGCAAAAACTGCTCTTCAATAGTGACCCTGCCGCACAGCAACTCTCATTGGCGTTTTCTTTGCCTGATTTCTCCGAGCCACTGGGGCGCGATCATTTTGGTCGTAGTAACTTTGCTCGTTTAAGTGATGCGATTGTTACCTCGTTAACATTGGCTTGGTTAAGTGTATTGACCTCTGCTGCGTTAGGGATTGTTGCAGGCGTACTCGCAGGGTGGCGCAAAGGGTGGTGGGAGAGAAGTTTCTCTTTTGTGATGAATATTATCCTCGCAATGCCGGGGCTGATTTTAGTGCTGTTATTTGCCGCACTAGTACCGGGATCCTTTACGATTTTGTACGTCGCAATCGCCCTTATTTTGTGGGTTGAGTTCTACCGAGTGGTGCGTAATAGAACGCTATCTCTGATTCATTCTCCGGAAGTTGAAGCTTCTGTGCTGTATGGATTTGGGTCTTGGTATGTATTTAAACGTCATATTTGGCCTCACTGCCGTCAAGATGTGTTCACCCTCTGCTGCTTTGGGGCTGGAAACACCATACTCGCGCTTGCCTCGCTCGGCTTCTTGCATGTAGGCCTTAAGCCACCAGAGGCGGAGTTAGGACTCATGATGGTAGAGCTGTTTCGTTACTACCAAGTTGCCCCTTGGGTGTTAGCTCAGCCACTGATCACCTTGTTTGTTTTAGTACTCGGGTTCCATTTACTCGCGAGTGGGGAAAAGTCATGAGTTGTTTTCTTCGTGTCGAATCATTGTCAGTAAAAACGGCGCAGCAAGTCTTAGTTGACCCGGTCAGTTTTACCCTCGCTAAGGGAACGCCGCTTACGATTCTTGGCGAAACAGGGGCGGGAAAAAGTTTGATTGCGGCTGCGCTAACTGGAACCCTGCCAAAAGAGTTGGTTGCCAAGGGCCAGATTTACCTCCATGACCGAGCGGTAAGTGAAAGTGAGTTGCAGCAGATGTGGGGGCGAAAAATCGCGTTGCTTCCTCAAGAACCATGGCTCGCGCTAGACCCTATTATGCCTGCACACCAACAGATTGAAGAGGTTCATACTCTCGTTAATCAGGCTCCTGCGTCGACGGCCAAAAAACGAGCTCAATCAGCGCTTGAAAGCATGAATCTTAGCCACGCGAAACAAAAATATCCTTTCCAGCTTTCAGGTGGAATGGCGCAGCGAGTCGCTTATTTATGTGCGACTCAGGCTGGCGGAGAATTGCTGTTAGCGGACGAGCCCACCAAAGGGCTAGATCGAGACCATTGCGACATTGTTGGTGACATGCTCGCAGAGCACGCAAAACAGGGCGCATTGATTACCATCACTCATGATATCGAGCTGGCGCAAAGGCTAGGGGGAGACATGATTGTGATGAAACAGGGTGAAGTGGTGGAATCCGGAATCGCACATGAGATCTTAGCCAATCCGAAATCTGACTACGCCAAAGCGCTTATCGAATCGAGCCCGAAACATTGGTCAAAGCGAAGCTCTGCAAGCTCAGGTCAGCCTTTGGTGAGTATAGAAAACCTATCACTGCGTCGAAATCAAACCACTCTGTTTGACAAGGTTTCTCTTCGCGTCGATGAGGGCGAAGTGGTTGGAATCTATGGTCAAAGTGGTTGTGGTAAAACGAGTTTGGCGGATGCGGTGCTTGGGCTACTCACGCCAAGTTCTGGAGAGATTGTGTTTCACCAAACGGTCGGTGTTGGGCAAAAGCTAAAGCTCTATCAAGACCCGCCAAGTGCATTTGCTACACACGTTACGCTCAATCAACTACTGAGTGATTTACAGCAAATTCACTCTTTTGATGAGGCCGAGATAGCGCCCTTGATGCGATTACTGAAATTAGACTTGGGGTTGCTACAACGAACACCTAGGCAGATTTCAGGAGGAGAATTACAGCGTTTCGCTATTTTACGTGCGTTGTTAATGAAACCTAAGCTATTGATTGCAGATGAACCCACTTCAAGGCTTGACCCCATAACAGCGGCAGAAACCTTGCAGTTGCTCACTTCTCTGGCGACTGAGCGACAATGTAGCGTGATCATCATTGGCCACGACGAGGAGGCGTTGCGAAAGCTATGCGATAAGGTCATCAATTTGCATCAATATTCGGTTGAAACCTTGAGTAATAAGGTGGCGATGACGCCCGTGTCGACCTAGTCCCCATTCGGCTCCTTCAATTGTGCTTTTTTGGTAAAAGAGGTTAGCGAAGGAGCCAGTCGTGCACATGCGCTGAATATTAAATAAATTAATTGATAATAATTATCATTACTATATCTTTAATGTCTCGCGATAAACTTCAATCTTGGAGACTAAAATGGGACATTCCGACATCACACAACTTCTGATTCCAAAAAGCGACTGGGTATATCCAGATCTCTATTTGTATGAAGGTGAAGACCGACTGAAATTAAGCTTGGAAGGAGCCATTCAGTTTAGTGGTTTAAATAGTATTGGTGGGGTCGTGCTCGGCTTTCGGATGATGCAATATGCGGTGCAACTGTCCGCTGGAGACTTCCCGCTGCAGCGTGACGGCATTAGCATCTATACGGCGTTTCCTGGCCGCGGTGTCCAAGACGCTTTTGAATATACCTGCCGAGCGCTGCGAGATCGTCGCTACTGCTGCGATACGACATTGAATCACCCTGCCGCCCAATCTGGTCAACGTGGACAGTTCTTGTTTACCATTCGAGCCAACGAGCAATCGATGGTGATGACACCAGCGAATGGTTTGCCTCGTCAAACCTATTTTGAAGCCGATCGCCAATCACAAGATAGCCGCGAAGCTGCGGCAAGATGGCGAGATGAGAAGATAAACTTCGCCAACACGCTGTTGAGCTTGCCGCCAGAAGAGTGCTTGCGCGTATTGTAATCATGAATTCGAATTAGTGGCTGTCGCTTACATTCTGGTGAGCGATATGCCTTCTTTCTACGTGTTTTTTATCCATTGATTTCGGCTTTAGCTTGCAAAGAAATCACGACGAAAGCTCGCGATCTGCTGTTGGTAATAGCTCTGCCATTTCGACTCTGACATGTGGGCATGGCTGCTTGAACGCTGGGCTTCTAGGGTAGATTTCAGCTGTTCTAACTCGTATTGATAGTCACGAACTTGCTGTTGCTGATCGACGATTTGCTGCTTGCGAGCTTGAATGTCGTCACTCTGTTGTTGCGTCAAGTATGTTTGCGCAAGAGCCTGAACTAACGCCTCGCGTTCGCTATGGCTAATATGGTTCGGAATTAGCGTGACGGCTCGTTCGTATTTTGCTTGCTCACTGGCTAATCCCAGAGCTTCCTCACTGCCTTGCCAATTTTTCACTAAATCGTCAAAGGCTTGCACGTAGTCTTGCGCGGGCGCAGCGCCTAACTGTTCTAACTGTTCTGCCTGTAAACTGAAGTCGTACAGCGTAAACTCATCGGCAAAAATCACTTCGGCCAATTCACCCCATATCTTTCTTGCTTCCGCTTTGAGAAGGGCAATGCGAGAGGCGAGCGGTTGCTGATCATCAAACAACAAATTGCCGACACTTTGCTGCCATTCATTATTGAGCCGATGGTAGTTCGCGATCAAAGCAAACCGCTCGTTCGATAAACGGCTTTCCAATTCGGTAAGTTGAGATTCGCAGTCGTTGCGAGTTGTGCATCGATGCCAAAAGGATTCGATTTCACCTTTCAATGCTCGCCCCTTTGTGCCATTTAACACTTCAGCAAGCCCATTGGTTGGGGATGTTGAGTGTTTTCTTTTTGACTCTGGTTGTTCGTCTGCGCTTTGAACTGAACTTGCAAAAACGTCGTTGGGCGATGGATTTTCTGCCTTATTTGAAGAGAGGGCTATCGGTAATGGCGCTTCTTGATTCTCATCCCCAGCCACAGAAACCCAAACTATGCCCGCCAAAATGGCGGGCACAGAGATTAGTAGAATACGCTTCATGGCTTGATCACGGCGCTAACAGGGAAATGATCCGACAGATTGTAGTGTTTCCACAAACTCTCAGCTGTAGAGCGCGGTACGTCGACACGGTTATCGTTAAATGACTTCACGCCATATTCATTACTCACCATCACGTAGTCGAGGTACTCCACATTCTCGCCACCGGATAGAGCCTCACCGGCAAAGTTGTTGATGCGAGGATCGAAGGTCGAAGCCGTATAACCAGAATACTGGGGCTCGATTGCACTCAAGTTGGCAATCATCTGCTGGTAGTCACCAGGGAACTTCAGTTTGTTGACGTTGAAGTCACCACTGTAAACCACAGTTTCACCGCTTGGGATGTTCAGAGACTTCGCCATAGCACGCATCTGCTTGAACTGACGCTGACGATACTCACGTGCGGTGTCGGTATCAAAAGAGGCGGTATGCGTTGCGAACACGTGGTAAGCCTGACCGCCTTTAATGATCTCCGCATAGTTCACGCCTTTATCGGCAAAGCAATCCGTACCCGAACAATCTGGGAAGACGTATTGAGCCTGATTGACGATAGGGTAGCGGCTCACGATGATCACGCCGCCGTCATGGATGTTAAAGCCATCTTTGTCCAGCATCTTTGTTTGGTAAGGGTAGTCTTTTGCGAGCTCGCGCAAGAAGGCATCACGACCACTGGCAAAGACCTCTTGCAGCGCTATGACATCGTAGCCTTTGACGTAGTCAGGAATCAGTTCGTAACGATCGCCAATGTGAGAAGCAATCGCCGGAAGTGCCCAGACGTTGTAAGTCATCAGCTTGAGGTTTTGCTCATCGTTGTCGACGACTTCATCTACCTTGTTAGGCGTGATGGTGTAGTACAAATCATCATAGCGAGCTGTGCTGGCAGACTTAAACGCCAGTTCTGACGTGCGGTCACCGAATGCATCGGTACTAGAGCGGTGAATACTGCGATCGTCTTTTAGCGCGAGATCCACATCCGCCGCAGAGACGCCGTATTTAATGCTTGAGTTGTACCAATGACCTTGCATTACTTGATTCAAAGTGACGCTTTCACCTCGCGGGTTAGAAACCACGGTGTCGAAGCGATAGTGCTGGCCAGACTTCACGCCCTCCCAGCGGTTAAAGCTCAATATTGATTTGGTTTCCCAAGGGCCGAGCACTTGCACATGCTGTTGCCATTCTTCACCGTATTTCAGTAAATCACTGCCTTCGTGTTTCACTTGAATCGTTAGCGGCTGAGCTGAGTTATTCGTCAGGTATACATCCGTATCTGCTAAGCTAGGTAGCGTAACCAAAGCGCCTAGCAAAAGAGTCCACTGCGTCAATTTCATCTTGTTTTTCCATAGTTTGTGTTAGAGCAATCATTCTTATTTATTAATATGACTGGCACGTTAAATATGGATGACAAGTGACGATTCACCAGAAAGAGTTCACGAGTTGTGATCTTTATTCGGATTAAATTAAGGGATTTGTGGTTAGTTATTGTATCGATATAGTTAGAGATAAGAGTGGATATGGAAATCTCCTGCCATTGCGGAAACATCGTTGTTAAAGCGGATTTACCGAAAGAGATAGCATCATGTAATTGCTCTATCTGCCGCCGATACGCAGCATATTGGGCGTACTACTCACCAGAGCAAGTAACGGTTCGTTATGTGAAAGAGCCTTCTGTCTTTTACATCTGGGGAGACAAAGAAGTAGAGTTTCATCGCTGCAATCTGTGTGGGTGTTTAACACACTATGTTACGACAGAGACGTGCGATGCTGATGTTGTAGCGATCAATATGCGAATGGCAGAAGAGGAAGTCTTGAAAGATATCCCGCTAAGACTCATTGACGGTAAAAATTACTAACCAAAGCCAGGCTCAAGTCTGGCTTTTCTCTTTCTAGTCTGGTGACTTTATCTTTGATATTTCAATCAGTTGTGCAACACCTTCCAGGTATATAGCCGGAAAAACCTTTATAAATTAGAGTTAAATATCTATTTTATGAACCGGTTTCATAAATTTCATGCAACTCAATTCATTTTGGATGCTGTAGTGAATATAACAACGCGCTCAAATATATAACTAATCAATGAGTGTTGTTATGTCTCATACCCGTCTATTCCCACGTCATCGCTTGGCGCTCGCTTGCATGCTTGCTGGTGCTTCCAGTTTCTCATTCGCTCAAGAGCAGTGTGATGTTACCGATCTTCAACGAGCTTCTGATCTTGCGTCTGCTGTGTCTGAAGCCACTCATCATTGTTACAGTGATTGGTTTTCTGCCCCCGCTGATTCACTCGACGATATCTACAGTGAAGCGAGCTTAAGCCGTATTCAAATCGCGTTAAATCAAGCCATCGCAAGCTATCGCGGTGAAGCAGAACAAGCGCGCAAACTCGAAAACCTTGGTGAGTTTGTCCGCGCGGCTTATTACGTTCGTTACAACGCGCAACAGCCGGACTTTTCTCAGGCACTAGGGCAACGTTTTGCTCAGTCGATTAATGCGTTCTTAGCCAATCCACACGCATTAGACCAAGGGCGCGAACAAGTGGGGGCGATGAAAAGCTTGACGTTGATGGTCGACAATGTGAAGCAACTGCCTCTCACGATGGATGCACAACTTGCGGCGCTTCGTCACTTCAATCGTGAGACGGCGCAAGACACACAATGGGTTGATGGGCTGAATAATCTTTTCCGTGCGATGGCTGGTCATGCCTCGCGAGATGATTTTTACCAATACATGGCGAGCCATGTACAACACATTGATACGTTAGCAGCGTTTGCTCGTGATAATACTTGGGCATTGGATACCGATTCGAGCTTCTTGGTTTACAACGCCGTTCGCGAAACCGGACGTTTACTAGCGAGCCCAAACCAAGCCACTAAAGAGAAAGCTCTGCGTGCTATGCAGCAAGTGATGGAGCAAAACCCGCTTGGTAGTGAACACGACAAGTTATGGCTGGCCGCCGTCGAGATGATGAGCTTTTACGCGCCAGAGGGGTTGAATGGTTTGGATATCGAGCAGGCGAAACGTGATTTGGCGGCTCGCGTACTGCCTAATCGTCATGATTGCCAAGGACCTGCGATCATTCGTTCTCAAGATCTCTCGCAAGATCAAGCAATTCGTGCCTGTGACGTGTTGGCTGAAAAAGAGGCTGACTTCCATCTAGTGGCGAATACGGGCTATCAACCTGTCGCAGATGACAACAATGAGCGAGTTGAAGTCGCCGTGTTTGCCAACAATAGCAGCTATGTGGATTACTCCTCTTTCTTGTTTGGCAACACGACAGACAACGGCGGTCAGTATTTGGAAGGTAATCCGGCACAAGCAGGCAACGTGGCGCGCTTTGTCGCTTACCGCTATGACAACGGTGAGGCGCTCTCTATTCTCAATCTAGAGCATGAATATGTTCATTATCTCGATGCTCGCTTTAATCAGTATGGATCGTTCAGTGACAATTTGGCGCATGGCTACGTTGTTTGGTGGCTAGAAGGCTTTGCTGAATACATGCATTACAAACAAGGCTACGATGCGGCGATTGGCTTAATTGCTGGTGGCAAGATGAGCCTATCGGATGTATTCGAGACCACTTATTCTCACGATACCAATCGTATTTATCGCTGGGGCTACTTAGCGGTACGCTTTATGTTGGAAGAGCATCCGCAAGAGGTAGATAGCTTACTGGCGCTTTCTCGAACTGGTCAGTTTGCTGAGTGGGCTGAGCAGGTACAGTTATTAGGTGAGCAGTACAATGATGAGTTTGACCGTTGGTTAGATTCTGTCTCTAGTGAACCACAGCAGCCTGAACCGAACCCAGACCCAAATCCGGGTGAGCCGACAGAGCCTTCTGATCAATTAACGCATCTTGCAGCAAATCAGAGTGTGGTGCTCAGCGGCGCAGCATACAGCGAGCAACTGTTCTATGTGGATGTGCCAGAGAACACCACTCATTTTGATGTGGCAATTCATGGTGATAGCCAAGGTGACGCAGATTTGTACATCAGCTTTGAAAAAGAAGCCCATTACTATGACTTCGAATACAGCCAATATGGCGATGGCAGCAACGAGATAGTCACATTTGAGCCGGAGCAATCGGGTTACATCAAACCGGGTCGTTACTACATAAGCATTGCGGGACGTTCGGACTTTAATGACGTAACGTTAAAAGCATCATTGGAAACAGAAATTCCAGCGCCACCATCACAAGAGCAAGATGACTTAACCCCAGTGGTATTGGAATCTGGCCAAGCGCAAACCTTAACTGTGCACCAACAACGCTACGCTGCGGTTTATGTACCGCAAGGCGTGCAACAAGTACGAGTATGGCTGACGGACAAGTCAAGACGCGGCAACGTTGATTTATACGCCAGCCAAACCTATTGGCCAACCAAGGGGCAGCACGAGTACGCATCCAACTATTGGGGCAGTAATGAATACCTAGAGGTTCCGGTAACGGAGGCGGGGTATGTGCACTTTTCACTGGTTGCCGATGGACAAGGCGACGATGTTGAGATGGTCGTCTATTTCCAGTAGTGGAAACCAAGCAAAGCCGAGCAGCTGTTCGGCTTTGCAACGTCATTAGATTGGTTGAATTAAGAAGGTCAGATTAGCTAACGAGTTTATACTGTTCTTAAACTTATGATTTACATGACGTTATTTGGTTGGTTTTCAATGGAAGATCGTTAATTGATGTAGGTCAATCTTATCACTGATTGTTTTGTTAATAAATTTGTTTCATAAGTGTTAATAAAAGTCTGCGCGCTACATCTGCCGTAGTGTTCAAAAATCAATCAGTTTTAACATCGTTTTTTACCATAAAAACTATCGATTTTTTGCATTTCATTGCTCAAATCAATTCTATTACCGTGGTTTCCAGAGCGCATCAATAAGAAATTGCGCCACTCTAGTGAGATATACCATCACTTGAAAAGGAAGCCATGCTATGAAAACAGTGATAGCTGCCAGTCTCTTAACTGCGTTGTCGTTTTCTGCCTTTGCCGAGCGGCAATCGAGCGAGCCAATCCAAGTCATAGAGCCTGTTGTTGGCTTGGACCAGAGCAAAGTCGACTTGGGTAAAACACTTTGGTTTGAGCCACGTTTATCGGCCTCGAACACCATCTCTTGTAACTCTTGCCATAACCTAGCGAAAGGTGGGGTAGACAACCTCCCAAGTTCCATTGGTCACAAGTGGGCGATAGGTCCTATTAACTCTCCAACTGTCTTGAACTCCGATCTTAACTTCGTTCAATTTTGGAACGGCAGGGCGAAAGATTTGCGCGAGCAGGCGGCGGGTCCCATTGAAAATCCATTGGAAATGGCGTTCAGCCATGATTTAGCGGTTGATACGTTACAGTCTATTCCCCAATATCAGGCTTGGTTTAAAGCGGCTTATGGCGTCGACACGATTACAATTACTGAAGTCACCGACGCGATTGCCACTTTCGAGCAAACACTTCGCACACCCAACTCGCCCTTTGATCAATGGCTTAAAGGGGATGACAGCGCGCTGACTACCGCTCAAATTGAAGGTTATCAGCTCTTCAAAGAGAAAGGGTGTACCGCGTGTCACAGTGGCCCGCTTGCTGGTGGTCAGATGTACCAGAAAATGGGACTCGTGAAACCGTTCGCGACCGATAACCCAGATATTGGGCGCAAAGCCATTACTGGAAACGAGTTTGATAAGTTTGTCTTTAAGGTTCCAACCTTACGAAACGTTGAACTTACTTATCCCTACTTCCATGATGGTTCTGTTTGGCAGCTGGAAGAAGCCGTTTCGATGATGGCGGATTTGCAGCTGGGCAAAAAGCTGACTAAAGATGAATCCGGTAAGATTACTGAGTTCCTCAAATCGTTAACCGGTGAGCAGCCGAGTATTACGTTGCCACACTTGCCGCCTTCCGCTGACGAGACTGCAAGACCTAACATCTAGCGTTCTAGAGCCCTTCATTGGGCTCTTTTCGTTTATGTTGCTGGCAAATTTCGACAAGTTCGCTGCGATTTTCACCGTTATGTTGACTAAATTTAAAATAACTCCCCAATGATTCGAATATTGCTCTATAATCTGCGACCGTTATTTTGGTTATGCTTTGAATTAGCCGTTAGCTTTAGGAACAACATATGTCATTTGCATCACAAAACTTTTCTCCAGAAATCGTGAAAGCACTTACAGAGTGTGGCTATGAGAAACTGACTCCAGTCCAACAAAAGGCGATCCCTTTTGCTCGTAAAGGGCATGACATTCTAGCTAATGCGCAAACTGGCACAGGTAAAACTGCAGCGTTTGCTCTGCCTATTGTTCAGAACATTCTGGATAATGAAAAGCCGCGCCAGCGTCACCAAACTCGTGCGGTCATTCTGGCACCAACTCGCGAGCTTGCGGCGCAAATCGCATCAAACATCCAAGATTACACCAAGTACACAGACGTGAAGACCGTGGCCATTTACGGCGGCGCGAAAATGTCATCTCAACAGAAAGCGTTGGAAGCTGGCGTTGATGTGTTAGTCGCGACTCCTGGTCGTTTGATTGAGCACATGGATATGAACAATGTGTCGCTAGCGAACCTTGAGTTCTTAGTTTTTGATGAAGCTGATCGCATGTTGGATATGGGCTTTATCTCTGCGATTGAGAGCATTATGGCGGGCGTTAATACTAAGCCACAAACGATGCTTTTCTCCGCCACATTCTCAGCTCAGATGAATACCTTGGCGGGCAAAATTCTTCGCCAACCAAAACGTGTTTCCGTCGCGCGTGAAAACGTGACTGCCGATACGATTGCGCACGTGGTTTACCCAGTAGAGCAAGAGCGTAAACGTGAACTGCTTTCTGAACTGATTGGTCGTAAAAACTGGCAGCAAGTGTTGGTGTTTGTAAACTACAAAGAGACAGCGAACGAGCTTGTGAAAGAGCTAAAGTTAGACGGTATTAAAGCGGTACTTTGCCACGGCGATAAAGCGCAGAGTGCACGCCGTCGTGCTTTAGATGAGTTTAAATCGGGCAAAGCGCGCGTGATGATTGCAACAGACGTGGCCGCTCGTGGTCTCGACATTCAAAATCTGCCACACGTGGTGAACTTTGATATGCCATTCTTAGCGGAAGATTATGTGCACCGTATTGGCCGTACTGGACGTGCGGGTCAGCGAGGAAACGCGGTATCTTTTGTAAACCGAGAAGAAGAGCTGACGCTGCAACAGGTTGAGACCCTAATCGGCCAGCGTATCTATCGTAAAGAGCTAGAAGGGTACGAGCCGAAAAACCGAGACGCGCTACTAGAACGTATGCACACTAAGCCCGCGTTTAAGAACCGCAGAACGCGTCAAAACAACCCAAGTGATTCAAACCAAGGGGCAGCAGAGCGACGCTCTCGTTTACGCCGAATGATTCGCAGTAAAAATTCTTAAAAACAAAAGGAGCCTAGATGGCTCCTTTTGTTTTCCATTCCGCCAGTACTTGTATGTACTCAGGTCCGATACCACAGCACCCTCCAATGATTTCAGCCCCAGCTTGTTGCCAGGTTTTAGCAAACTCTAGATAGTCTTCTGGGGTGAGAGCACGAATGCTTTGCAAGCTACCGTTGGCTTGATGATCAGGAGTAATGATGTCGAAATTATTCGCGTATGCTCCGATAGTGATTTTGGCACCCTTTTGGTCAAATATGGTTTTGGCATCGATGACGGCTTGTTCAAGTACTTCGGGGATTGAGCAGTTAAATAGCATGCCTGACGCACCGCTCTCTGCGACTTTTAGAGCAGCGTCTGTCACCGTTTCACCAGAGCGCAACTGGGCGTTTTCCCCCAGCGGTTCATCCATCAAGGTAAATGCGTAATGACAGGGCTTATCAGAGTTTGACAGTAACCCATGATTGGTCTCAAACTCTTTAATTGAGGCCAGCGTTTCGACCATCCAAAGATCAATGTATGGCGCTTGAGCTTGGATAAGTGTCTCAAGAATTGGCGTCGCTTTGGCTACATCGAAAAGATCCGGACGATAACTGCCCATAGCGGGTGGCAAGCAGCCCGCGACCAACACTCCTTTATGGTTGTCAGCCACTTTTCGCGCTATGTTTGCAGCACTTCGGGCGAGCGCAGCGCCTTGTTGCTGGAAGCGCTCATCACCAAGGTGAAAAGGCACACAAGCGTAAGCGTTGGTAATTATGATCTCTGCCCCGGCTTCGACGAAGCTTTGGTGCACTTGGGTGACGTGTTGCGGTGATTCTAGTAGAGCTTGAGCGCTCCAGAGTGGTTGGGAAAATGGGGCGCCTACGCGTTTAAGCTCGCGTCCCATTCCTCCATCTAAGATGGTGAGCATTTCATCATTCCGTACAGCTAATGAGTCGATAGATTACTTCTCATCATAGAGTGCTCCTCGCAAAAATGAAATGCTCTTTGACCGTGAGCTTACTGTTTCTGCAGTTGATAGTGCTCTGCGAGATCACCTTTAACGCGTTGACCGTTTTTATCGAGCATGAACAAGATGTTTTCGCCGACGAAGAATTGATTTGCGCCAGTTTCATTTTCAAGCGTGATGATGTTGCCCTCATCATTCCAACTCAGTTGGCCATGAGATTCAAAGAAGCCATCCTCTTTACCTAAATAGGTTTGATTTACGCTGTAACTGCCGTCATGGTTGAGAGTGATTTGTGTTTCAATGCCTTCGCAATCTGCACAAGGTAAAACCCCGAAGTAGGTGCCGTTCCAATCTAACGCGTTGTTCGCGGTGTGTTGGTCAATCACCTCAAAATCAGTCTCGGTTGACTCCTGAGTTGGGGTTGCGGCTTCTGCTTCCGCAACGACATTGTCCATTGAAGCTGATGTCTCGTTTGTCTGCTCATCTTGGCAGCCCGCCAGTGCGATTGCTGCGACGCTAAGACCCACCATTAAAATTACTTTTTTCATCTGACTATCCTATCTATTGGGGAAGTGCAGCAATGGTAAGTTATGACACTGAGCGCTCGTCAGAACTGAGTGAGATCATTTACAAGTTTTAGTGAGTTTATTAGCCAAACCATAACAATAGCCAAAGGAGGGCTACGGGCGGGGGCTTGATGTTTAGGAGCCAGCGAGTTCACTGGCTCCTAAACATCAATCATCAAGTACAGGAAGTAGGGCATCAAAGTGAGGGTTGCCATGTAGCCCTTCAAGGTCTGGCTCGGTGTTGATCAAGTCTCTGATCGAAGGGGTCACCTCTATTGCATGTTCTAGGTCTTCAATGGCTTGCTCCTCAACACCCAATCGCGAGAATGCACATGCGCGTTGATATAAAGCAGGGCCGTTTGTGGTGTCCAGCTCAAGAACACGGTTACACAGGCTTAGTGCCCAGTTGTACTCTTTGATTTCCATTGCTGCGTCGGCTTTATAGGTCAGTGCTTCGAGGTCACCTGGACGAATGTTTAAGATCTCGTCATAGACATCGATACGTTGTTCGGCAGTCGGCATACTTTGCGCGCGAAGCCAGAGGTTATGGATCTCGTTAATGCGTTCAATTTCTTTGTTGTTTTCGCTGATGATGCGGGTTTTACGTTTCAAGTCACGTTCTAGAGCGCTGAACTTTTTCTCGTACTCACCTGCGATTGCGTCAAGACGCTTATCGGCCATCTCTTTGGTGTTGTTTTTAAATTCGCGAAGGGACTGCCATCCCACAAACGCGATAAGAGAAGCGACACCAGCAATAATATAGAAGAAGTAGGTGACCGTGACGTTGGCATAGTTAAGAGACTTATCTGCGACCGCAAGTTCTCGGTCTGTCATTTGGATAGTAAGGCGTCTTTCTAAATCTTGCTGATCCTGACGCAACGATTTGAGCTCATCGATGATGTAGCGCTCCATCAATGGGCGATCGAGCAGATCACTCTCTGAGTACTTGGTGGATTCGGCATGGCTAAGGGAAGCGAAGGTGAGAAAGAAAGCTATGAAAAGAGGAATTAATCGCATAATCAATGGGTACTGTTGTCGTTCTCAATAAGTAAACAGTAACAAAATCAAACGCAGTTGAGTATGGTTGGGCGGAATTAATCCGAGATTAGGGGAGGGAAATGACTGATGGCAGCACCATCAGCCATACACCCAATCAGTTGCTGTGTTCAAAAAACTGATTCGATACTTTATTGATGACCTCTTTTCGACAACTGACATTGAGCTTTTTGTAGAGCTTATACACGTGAGTTTTCACGGTACTCTCCGCCACAAAAAGCGCTTCAGCAATTTCCAAGTTGGATTGCCCTTGAATAATGCGCTCCAATGTTTGCTGCTCCCGTTTAGTTAAGGTTGTGTTCAACTCTTGATAGTTGATGGCATAGGGTCGAAACTCATTGAGCATCTTTACCATCAGTTTACGCGGAAGCCACATGTCATTGTTGCTAACGGCATCTAAACAGCGAAATAAATGATCAATCGGTGCCTCTTGGTAGAGAATGCCTTTGAGTCCCCGGTAGCGACACAACTCTATGTCGACACCTGTCTCAGGGACATCATAAACAATCAGGGTAGAGGTTTCCTGAGAGAAAAAATCAATCAATTCGCTTGTTGCATTGCTTAACACGTTGTATGAAACAAGAGTAATAGTTCTTTGGTTTATTGTTTGAACACTATCGTCACAAAAGTATTGTGGTAACTTCCTCGTAAAGCGGAATTTGTTTTTCTTTTCAATTTCTCGTCGAATAAACTGATTCTGTATACAGTTAAAACCAACCAGCACCACATCCAAAATTTCTCCATTGTTCTTGTTCTTTACCATGACCAACCTCGTGATGATATTTGTCCCTGTCAACATAGACCACGGAAATGTCAGCAGCTAGGTCATATTTGTCTCACGCATGAGAATTCTCAGGGTTGGAGAGTCAAATTCGGCTCAATCGAGATCTGTATCGTGTCTCTGTATTTGCCTCCAGGCCTATTGTTTGTGTCACCCACCTCAAATTGAATGTCCATTGGTGAGCCAGAAGTGGGCTGGTTACGAGTGAGTTGGGCGATGGTTTGTCTTAGGTCTAGTCGCCGTTGTTCGATACTCATTGAGTAGTCGATATCCCAGTTATTGTCGTCGCTCTCATGCCGGAGCTTTCCTTGGTTGTCTGAGCTTACCGATATTGAATAACCGGAGTTGGTTTGGACCCAAAGTTTAGGTGCGGAAGTAATGATTTTATGCGAACTCAGTTCACCCATATCCAATTGGTAATAATTCTGAGCCAAACCATAAAACTGAATTTTTGCAATTGGTAGTACAGTCATTGAAATAGGCAGTGTTTTGGTGAACGTTAACGATGAACTTGTTGATGGCTGGTTGAGAAGGCTTACTTCTAGTTTGCCCTGATAGTTTCCGGCCTCAATCCATTGGAGTGAAGGGTAGCGCAGTTGAAATGTGGTTGTAGGTTGTTGGCTTGTCAGTTCAACTTTCCATTGGTTACCGCTTAAATGCCCTTGGCCAAACCACTCAAAAATTAACGCTTCGTTCGCTCCGTTGAGAAGGCTTTTGTTTCCGTCTTCAAGTTCGACTGTGATGGTTGCAACGCAATCTTGTCCGATAAATTCAGCGGCAACTCTGTAGTTGTTTGATACTGAGAACTGAGAGGAGGAAAGTACGTTGTAGTTTGTCTGCTCGGACAGAGTTTCTAGGGCTAACCCTCTGAGTTCACATTGACCAAAGGCGAATGTTGAACAGAGCATAAGCGAAAGTGCCAAAGTTTGTGCATGGATTTTATTCAACATATAAATCTCCTAAGCGAATGAGAACCTCACTGTTTGGGCTAAGCGTTATGGTGACTGATTGCTGACGTTTGTTGCTTAAAATCAGTGTGTATGCGCCCGCTTTTAGGCCAGATATTGCGAACAAACCGTTTCGGTTAGTGAAGAATTCAATTGGGTCTTGTGTTTCGTCAGTGCGATATGCTTTGCCTGCAATTAGCGAAATTGGCGCATTTGTATTTGGGTCAATGAGGGTACCGATTACCGTTAGAACGGCATCAGAGCCCACTTGAAGTAAGTAGCCTTGTTTATATCCTGGGTTTAGCCAAAAAGCACCGTCACCTAAGTCATACCCAGGGGGCAGGTCTTCAACGTCGTAGGTGAGTAGTCTTGTGTTGTATGCAACTAAATCAGGGACAAGTGCGCTACTCTCACCATCACTGTGCACACGTGCGTGTTCACCACCATTGCTGGGTTCTATGGTGAGGCGGTTTTCTCTGAGACTCGAGTGCTTAGTGACGATAGCAAAGGCATCCCGGACTGGGCGACCAACAGCAAGTTTAGTTCCGGCAAAGGCGATGGCACTGCTGAGTTCCACACGGGTGTTGTGGCTTCGAGTCTGCTCACTGTAACTATCAACACGTGTAGTATGATCCGCGTTAGCGATGAATTGATTCCCAGTGTAGTTGACTCCCATGTCAACACTTGTATCGACATCTCGGTTGCGTGTGATTGAGGCGAAACTCGACACACCACCAGTGTTCCCAATGTTATTTTGGTACGTGTAGTCAAGTGAGGCTTGGTCAGTGTCGCTGTTGTAGCGCCCAACCAGTCGAGTTGTTTTACCAAACGGCCAACTTAGCGTGATGGAGGCGCTCCAGTCGTCATCCTCGATTTTATTGTATCGATAGTTGAGTTTTGTGCTCCAAGTCGCCGGTGTCGCAAAGAAGGAACCAGACAAACTGGGACTTACGGTGACATAGTCTTTGTCTCGGTCGACTCCAGAACTATAACCAACTGAAAGAGCGGATCGTATGTTGTCTACCAGATACATCGAACCAAACAGTGACGCATAATGGGTAGTCGGATTTATAGGGGAGTCAGTCACGTCGTGGCTATTTACGCCCGCATAATGCTCGGATTGATACTCATAAATGAAGCTTAATTGCGGTCTTAGGCGATTATCATCATCAAACTCCGCGTCGAAAGCGAGACGGTAAGCACGCCCAGAACCCAATGTCGGATGGTGACTAAAAGAGGGAGAAAACTCGGTTACACCCAACGGCGAGGCAAGCAGAACCGTTCCACCATATTGGTACAGATCGTCTCTGGTTTGGGCGTTTATTCCCCCGGTCATCCAAGGTGTAAAGCCGATATCCAAGTAGCCATGAAAAACCTTTTGGTCCGTTAGGTACTCAATTTGTCTTTCTTTGCGTTGGCTGGGTACTCCGTACATTACGCTGTATTCAAATTCCCCAGAGTTAAGAAGATCGTTACCAGTAGCAACGGAAAACTCTATAAGCTCCTGAGCGCCACTTGGGTCGGTAATGAGCAGTTCTACGTCATTGTTTCCCTGCGCTAATGGAATATCGTTGAGGTTATAACTACCCGCGCCAAGAGTGAGGCGTTGTACGACGACGCCATCGACCACAACGTCAACACTGGATGTTCTTTGTAACGTAAAGGACTGATTGGCTTTTGGTCTTACATTGCGTGTTGGTATGAGTGTAAAGTCTCTTGTTATGCCTAGCCCGAATACATCGGTTGCATCTTGCAATAGTTTTCCTGTGTTGAACATATCGCCTACAACGACTCGAGTTCCTTGGCTTGGGATATCGAAATTCAACCGTGTTCCTTCACGTACATAAATAGAATCACTGTTGGTGCTGTTTTCAAACGCAGATTCATATTCTAGGTTTAGCTTGCCTAGAGTGAAGCCCGCGTCAAATCGAGAGCTATACGAGTCGATGCGCTCTCTGTCAACGTCGATGGATTGGCTAGTATTCGCATTGACACTAACGTTGAGGTATCCAGAGACAAACTGTGGTGAGAGGTACTCGAAACCACTATTATCCTTCTCCAGTGAAATATTTCTTGTGAGCCCTGCATCGGATGGCACGGTAATGATGCACTCAAGCGTAGAGAGGTCGAATGTCATATCTAGCCCAGCACGTTGGAAGTCATCTTTGGTGAGACGGTTTGGATTCTGCGCTTGCTCGAGCTTTCTAATTGTCTCCTCAGAAACCAAGCTGGAAAGCAGGGTTATAGTGCTTTGTTTAGGTAGCTCGATCTCGTTATCAGCGGTAATGGTGATCAGCGCCTCGCCAAGAACGGTATCGCTGACTTTGAGTAGGGAAGAAAGCTCCAAATAACGACCCGTGGGATTTAACACGACCTCAGTTTGGCTAGCGTATGGCTTGGATATCCCTAACAACCATAGGCACAAGGAAGTAAGGAGGATGTGTCGGACAACATTAGTTATTTTCTTGGCCATAGTAATTTCCCATTGGAATATCGACTGGCTCACTCAACTCGACATAGGAATATGGAGGGATAAAATACTCGCCAAAACTATCCTCTAAATGATTCATAGCGCCAGAAGGAAATTGAAAAGACAGTTGGCTGGAATATATAAAACGATTACCATTGTTTTCCAATTTTGCTAGACCTCGGTTACTAACACGTAATATCACATTGGGTTTATTATTATCTGAATAGACATGAACCAACGTATTGTAGTGAATTTGAAAGTTGACGCTTGGTACTACACCTTGGTTATCTTCATTAGGTGTCTTGAGATTTATTTGACTGAATCTAACAAAATAACTCTCAGATTGGTCAAGGTACTTACTGTCCAACCACTGCAATCGAAAGAGTTGGCTTTCATCTGGTTTTAAAATGACGGCCATAGGAAATATAAGTAATGAACTGTCGTCGGGCTGCCGTTCATAAAGTTGGCCCTTGTCGTTGAACTTAAGTTTAAATACATTCGCTTCAATGGCTACACGTTCAGTGGAGTTGTTGGTTAGAACTATCTTTCCTGATTGATTTTTAGAAATATTATATTCCAGGGTTGTTGGTGACAGAACAATGCCATAGGAGTTGAAAGCAAATAAAGTAAATAGTAGCCCTATAGCAATTCTGTGCATATTACTCTTCCTCGGCAATATCTATTTTTAATTTTCGTACATTAAAGTTATCAATTGGTGTCATCTCAAAGAAGCGGGTAGAATATGGAAGCACTAGAGTTCCCGCAATTAATTTACTGATCTCAACGCCTTTTAAATATAGAGAATTATTTCCGTCATCCAATGTCCAGTTCGTTCTGGAGAGTCGCCCATAGCTGTCGCCGTTATTTTCAACTTCGACAAGCCATTTCGCGTCTTTTTGTGTAACGCTTCGGATGCTTAGCTTTGGATTGGTGTTCTTGGGACGAATGTTTACCAGCGTATTGAACTGTAGTAGCAAGCCCATTTGCCCGCTCTCTTCTTTAGAGTTTTCTACTTTTACCTGTTTAACCGCGACTCGGTACGACTTAGATTGAGAGATTGAAGGATCACCCAAGTATCGAACCATGACAGATTGAGAACGACCTGGTTTAACAATTGCTGTAACCGGGATAACTAAGAGGTCATCATCAGCGGGAGAAATGGTCTCATTACCATATTGGTCCATAGTCATGGAGAGTGGGTAAAGTTCGACGGTAAGTGGCTTGGATGACGTGTTGTCAATGCGCATTGTCATTTGGGCACGTTTTCCGATAGGCTCCATTTCGGCAATCATGGGCTCGACACGGTAGGCATGCGCCGTTAAAGAAACAATCAATAATCCAATAAAACTCATCCAGCGCAACATGTTTGGCTCCGATTAAAAGTTGAATAAAAAGGAGACTGCGTAAACACAGCCTCCTAACGAGTGGCATTAGTTCGAAGTAATGTTTACGGTCAACGTGTCTGAGTAACCACCTGCCCACGCAGCAGTTTCTGTTGTTGCAACGTCCAGTGTTGCAGCTACACCAGTCGCAAGAGTTGATGAGCCTGGGTATGAAATCTCGTTGGATACGTCATTTGGCCCCGGACCACCAGGCGCGTTTAAAACAAGCGCGGCCAAACCTGCAGGAGTGAAGGTTGCTGTATATGTCAGAGCGTAGTCTTCTCTATCGTCAGACTCTAGACCACCTTCCGCACTGGTGAGTTTTACGGTCGCGCCATCAATGTCGTTACATTGAATTGCTAGGGGAATAGAAACAGACTGAGTACTAGTAACCAAACCCAGATCAACAAGTTGTGTTGCAAGACCTGACACTTCACACACTGGTGCGACGTAACCGACGAGTTGTACATCGCCTGGCGCAGCGTGAATAGGTGTTGTCAAAACAGCGGTGACCGCAGCGGCACAAAAAGTTAGTTTTTTCATAAGAAAATTCCTTTAACTCAAATTGAAACATTATGTTTAGCCCGTTTCCGACGAGCTATGGAGCCTACCTAAATAGGCTGAGTTTCTACTTCACTGTACTGAGAATAGAGGGGATGATGTCTATTTCAACAGTATCTCGATAATGGCCTGCGTAGAGAAGGCCACGTTCTAACGTCACTCTCAATTCTCCAGTTGATGAGAATGGAATAACGCCAAAGCTGCTAATTCTATTTACATTAGTTAAGTCTTTACTTTCCGACTTAAAGCGAGTTTTTGTTTTGTCGATTTGTACTTCAAAAATATAATCTTCAACAATATTAGTGTTTTCACTCACTAGTTTTAGTCCTCCGTTGTGTGAAGAAACCTCAATTAGGAATGGTTGGTTGCAATACAACTCGAAAGGTAGTGTCTCTAACCTTTTATGCGAGAGGTTTATTTCATTTCCTTGATTAAAAGAAATTTCACATCGATTGCTAATGTGACCTTCGATATCCATGGTCAAAGATTGGGCGTGCAAATTAAAACCAGCTAATAGACAGGTAAATACAATGAAAATTTGTGTGTAATTATTTGCAATCAAGCTCATTGTTATTTCCAACACAATAGTCATTAACTATTATGAAGTGTACGCCGAGAGTCTCATCTGCAAGTGGTAAACTAGGTTGATATGATTTGAGAAAGTTGTAGAAAAAGTTGGAGGTTTTATCGTGGGGGTAAACGGTATTATCTATATGATCTGAAAACTAAGTGAACCTTATTTTTCTCCAGCCAACTATTCGACAAGATAACGAAAAGTAAGGTTAATTCTTGCGGCTCGCTGTTGTTTGGTTTTGGCTAACGTATGGAGCCAGTGGTGCTGCATTTCCCCAGCCATGATCAATAAGCTCCCCGATGTGAGGTCAAAGGTCATCTTCTGTTTTGATTGTTTGTGCTTTAGGTGAAACCTTCTTGTCTCGCCAAAGCTCAAAGAGGCGATTATTGGGTTTATCCCTAACTCTGGTTCGTTGTCACTGTGCCATCCATTGGAGTCTTGACCGTTGCGGTAGAGGTTGGCGAGAACCGAGTTAAACGGTGCATCGGCGGCAGATTCACAGCGGCGTTTAAGGTCAAGTAAGGTCGGCAACCACGGTTCAGGGGGCATGGTTAAATTGGAATAGCGATAGGGTGAGTCCCCGTACCAACATTGAAGTCGAGGGATCGGCATGCGTTTGCCAAAAAGCGTGATCTCATCTTCTCGCCAACGGATTTGTTGATTGAGTTGCTCGAACAATCGGCTTGCTTCGCCAGAAGGGATGAAATTAGGCGACCAAAAGAGTTTTCCATTTTCGACAGTATGCCATGTGTTTGGTGTCACAAGTGGTTGCTCGATTTGTGTCATGCTCAGTACCTCCCCTAGATTACAATACGAAACGCGTGGTTATGGACACAAACGCGTGATCGCTTGCATATTTGTCTTGCTCATAGCTTGGGTTAATAAGATGGGTATCAGCGACTTGATAGTCAATAATATCAGCGAGCGATACTTGAGAGTTTGCCTGGAACTCTTGTGAGACCAAGATATAGTCAAGAACATTTCCATTCGCAAAGTGGTAGTGAGTGGGTGTGCGCTGGAATTTCCCTTCAGCGTTATACAGCTGCCAACTGTCTACTAGTCTCAACCCACGCTCAATGCCCGTATCTTTCACCAGTAAGCCTGTTGAATCACTGTCTAATGACTGATTCATATCTCCCATAAGCAACGTTGGACAGGGGCTACGCTGATATTCATGTTCCATAAACAAACGCAGCATGACCGCTTCCCAACCTCGTTGCTGAAAAGAGAGCCAATGACCTACGAGAGGTTGCTCTTCACCGTTGTCGTCATTTTCCGTGGGACGCTGTGACTTCAAATGACAAACATATACAGCGATGTCTCCTAGTTCAGGTACCTCAACAATAGCAAAGATGGGGTGTCGACTGAACTCTGGTAAAAGGACAGGGTAGCCGCTAAACAATTCCGTCAATGGGGTGACAGGCATTACCTGCTTGATCGGAAACTTTGAGGCAATAGCGACAACGGGTTTTGAATAAATATAGTCGTCTTCCACATGTGGGGTTTCAACGGTTGCAAAGTGGGGGAAACCCATTGCGGCGCATAAACGTCTAGCCGCCTCAATGCTGAAAACTTCCTGCAGACCGATAATGTCAGCATCAAAGCTCATTAAGCGATTTTTCGTCCAACGACATTTTCCCTCCCACGCCTCTTTCTCATAGATGTTGTCAAAATCATAGAATGCCGATGGCGGCTCTACAAAATTGAAGAGGTTGGCAGTAGCGAATGTCAGTGTGTAGTCAGTCAGCAAAGTCTATTCCGTTTTAGAACCTGTCGACTTCAGTGTAACCAAATCTTTATCGATTTGCTCTTGTTCAATGAATCGTTTCTTTAATTGCGACGGGGTAGATCTGATATCGGGAAGAGCCTAACAACGATCACAATGCGTGCGGTTATTTTTGCTCGACAAACTCCCACTGAGTAACTGGGCTTTGAACCAGCATGACTGAGTCTTGGTGATAGAGCGTTGCGTAGGCATGGGCTATTGATTCTGCTTTACCGAGCTCTTCCTGTTTAAGGATGATAGTGACAATCTTGGATGTTTCTGCTTTGCCTTTCCAGTAGCCTGTCGAATCAACAATATTAAAGCCATCGAAGCGAGAGGCGATGTGGTCTGAGACAAAATCGTTCCACTCGGTTTGGCTAACGTTTCCACCGTTTGGAATAGATAAACCGAAAAATAACTGAACATGCAATACGTCAGAAGCTAGGGCTTTAAGCGGTAAGAGTAGGGTAAGTAGAATTAAACCGATTGAAAAGGCACGTTTTCCATATTGCATTTTTCATTAGTCCTTTTTTGACAAACAAATAAAAGGGCATGGAATATTAACCTATACCCTTGCACCATTTAGACTCTAGATACCCCTTAAGTAACCTTTTGCTTGCCCACATTCCATTTCCCATAGCACGCCATATTGGTCGCGCCAGTAAAAGAATGACATTGGGAATGGTGATAGGACTATCGGTGGCCCTTCCACTTCATTATCGATTCGTCCATCAGGGTATCTGACGATCTCTACGCCTGGTTGCTCTTTCAGGTATTCAAAGGCAGTCATGAGGTACTCCAAACTCCTTTTACTTCAATCGAATGACCACTTGGTTTCTGCCATTGTTTTTCGCTTCATATAGCGCTTTATCCACGCGACTCAGAAGTGAATCGATAGTGTCGGAATATAGAGCGGGCGTAACGCCAATGCTGACGGTGACAGAGTGCGCTGGGCTATTGTCTTGCTCGGCAATGACCCGACCAATTTTCTCTGCGCTGATATTTGCGGCTTCAATGTTTGTTTTGCATACGATAAGAAATTCCTCGCCTCCCCAGCGTGCGGGGGTATCTTCGGAGGATATAGAGTGTTTAATAGAATGAGAGACATTTGTCAGAATGTGATCGCCTGAGCTATGACCAAACTGGTCATTAATACTTTTAAAGTTATCGACATCTAGCATAAGAAGAGACAGAGGCTCGTTATGTTCACTCAATTGCGTTAAAGCATGCGTCAAGGTTTCTTCAGCATACCGGCGGTTATAGAGCCCAGTTAATTGATCTGTGGTCGACAATTGGTAGAGCGCTTTATTGGTTTCACGCAGCTGTTCATTCGCCTGGTAGAGTTCTTTCGTTCGCTCTTGAACTAGCCCCTCTAGGTTGTTATTCATCTGCTCAAGATCGGAAAACATTCTCGCATTTTCAAGTGAGATCGCGGCTTGCGAAGCGATAATGTTGAGCGTCTGTACTCGATCAGCTTGAAAGGCTTGAGCGGTGTGGTTGTTTTCTAAATAGAGCACGCCAGATAACTTGTTTTGACGAATAATAGGGACACAGAGAACGGATAGGGAATCCTTGTTCTCTAGGTATGGGCAGCGTTCAAACTGATTACCGTCTTCGTTTGGCGTATAGAGTACGTGGGTTTTGGCATTGATAACGTAACGAACAATCGAGCGAGATAAGCAATGGGACTTGGAGTACGGAGTGTTCAAACCACGCTTATCGTCACTGGAATCGTCAACGGTCACTTTTTGCGTCACGATGAACTCTCCGCCGGTTTCAAGTAGCAGCAAGCCTCTTGTTGCTCCGGCGTTTTCTACGGCTAGGTTAAGTAATTCCTCAGCTAAGGTGTCCATATTAATGTGCTGAGAGACCGCTTGAGAAGCCTTAAGAACAGAACCCATATCGAGTATTGACGAAAAATCTTCAGTACCCAGAGTTGAATCTAGAGTGACGTTGAAAGCCGTTGAAGAGAGAGTTTTCTGATTTATTAGGCTAGGATAACGCTCACGCAGCCATTGTACTTTACCTTTTGCCCCCCACTGCTCGTAACCTTCCAAGGCGCGAGTAAGGTATGATTGAGCCTGATATGGCTTGCCTGCGTCTTGCCAAAACAGTCCAGCGCACTCATCGGTCAGTGCTGCATCAAATAGAAAGCGAGACTCCAGGGCGCATTCTCTTGCGAGTTCATAGTGGTCAAATGCGGAAAGTACATCTTTGCTCAGTCTGAAACGTTCGGCTTTAAGCAACAGATACTTATGCTTAAAGTTGTAAGGACAAAGCTCTGCCCATGCTTCGAACTTAGCAATAATCTCATCTAACCAAGCTAATTGTTCATCGCGCTCATCCTTAGCGAGTTGACCTATGTTCGTTGCTAAATGCAGACCAGTGTAAAGGTAGCTGTCGACTTGTATGATCTGAGCTTGGACAGTGTTTTCGATTAAAGGCAACCATTCTTTGAGCGTACTGGTTGGTATGGTTTCTTTTGCCAATAATGACGCTCTCAACACAGAGTAAACAGTGTGACCGAGGAAGAATGGGGCGTTCTGGTACTCTTCCATTAGCTGAGCAGTCGAAAAGTTGTCGTCATCAAGAGAGGAAAAGGAGGGCGTTTCTCCTCTTAGATGCTTGAGAGGCTGCAAAACGATGATCTTCAGCAGTTGCGCCACATCCGTCAGGTGATTTGACGTTAGGTAGTCCAAACTCGCGGCTGATTGCTCTGCAACGTTGTCCAAAAGATCGCCAGAAGCTAACAGTACGTGAGGCATTTGCAAAAACACCCAGCCAGCATAGGGAGAACCGGATTCAAGCGACAGCTTTGAAGCATCATACCAATAGTAATAACTGCTTTTTAGCGGCTCGAGCCAATGGTTTATTCCTAATGAGAATACGTGATAGGTATAATTTTTAAATACCGGGCTCTGATATTTGTCCGCCAATCTGATAGCTAATTGGCCTATTCTGTGGCCTAGGCGGTACTCACCGCTTGAGCACAAAACGGTTGCGTAGTTTATCAGGCCTGCGGAAGTGACATTGCAGTTACCCTGCTGTAAAGATAGGCGAGTACTAATTGCCGCAACTGCAGCAAGTAATGGGCCTTTGCCTAATAAGTAGCCATCAGTAAAAGCATCGAATAATAGCTCATGAGTTAAGCTAAACTTCGGGTCTTCGTTATCACTTTGATGAAAAATATCCTCGATACTTAGGTTATCAAGCAGGGCCTCGATGGACGTTTTCTCTTTGCCAAAGAGTTCTAGCAGCGATTGGTCATCATCAGGCAAGCTTATTCCTAGTAAACGCAGTGCTTCATACTCGAATTCAACCGACTTTTGGTATAGGCCTTGATGATGGTATTGCTTTGCTTGGATATTGTACAATTGGAGTTTATCTTGCTCACTTGTTAATGAGTCTCTCAGCTTTGTATAGAGTTGTTCTGCATTATCAAATTCGCCGACAAGATAGCAGGCTTGAGCAAGCTCAAGATCAACGGTAGTCGACAGTTGTGACCTTGGATTGTCTCCTAGTTCAGTGAGAAGGTCTTTGGCATGAACTAGACAGGAATGAGCAATGGTGAAGGCGGCGGATTTTTTTGCCGATTTAGCCGCTTTTAAATTCAACTCAACCAATTCTGTTTTTTCATTCGCTGTCGCGTATTGGCAACCTTGATTTAAGTGTTCTACTAGGTCAAACAAATGGTCACCCGACTGATCACTATGGTTCAGAAGATATCGACCAATTACCCAATGCATTTCTTCACACTGCTCGTCAGAAAGTAAGCTATATGCAGCTTGCTGGATTCTGTCGTGAGAAAAAGCGAATTGGATATCGGGTAATCGCTCAGCGCCACTTGCTGTATTCAATTCAAAATGGTCATCTAAAGGTTGGATATAGCCTTGAGATACAGCGGGAATCAGATGCACTGCGACGCTTGATTTAGGTTGTTGAGATAAGCCGGATAGCAGCTCCAAGTTGAAAGTATTACCAACGCAAGCCGCCGATTTGAGTAAATCCAACGTCTCTACTGCAAGATTTACCATGTTGCTTTGTAACATTGCGATAGAGTTTTCTGCTGGAGGGGTCGCATGAATCTCATCCCAGTGAAAATCCCAATGCTTACTCACATAATTGAAAAAAATACTGCCTTTCGAATAGAGCATACTCAGCATGGTTTTATAGATAAGTGGATTACCGCCTGTTCTGTCACATAAAACTTGGTTAAGTTGTTGATTATACTCTGTTGTAAGCTCTATGGTGTCGCGTAAAAGTTCACCAATCACAGGCCCAGCTAATTCTTTCAACTGGATGTCTATGACGTTTTTACAATCGTGCTTTAGTGAAGGCATGGATATCATCAATGGGTGATGTTCGAGCACTTCGTTGTCCCGATAAGCGCCGATAACCATCAAGTTTGAACGGTTCAAGCTAGGAGCGAGCGTTTCTAGTAGAGATAAACTTGGAGGATCGATCCACTGTAAATCGTCAATGAACAGCACCAAGGGTTTGTCGGCTTTGCCTAATGCGCTGACGAGATTGAAAAATGTCGTGTTAAATCGGGTAGAGGCTGCTTCAGTTGAAAGAGCTGGAACATTGGGTTGTGGGCCAATGAGCAGTTCCAAATCAGGAAGAATATCAATCAGTACTTGGCCATTGGCACCCAAGCTCTCGACGATAAGTTTCTTCCAAGGCTGAATACTGTCTTCTCCTTCAGACATGATTTGCCGAATTAATCTGGTGATCGCTTGAGTAAACGCTGAATATGGCTGGTGGCGAAGTAGTTGGTCGTATTTACCATTCGTAATGTATCCACCTTTTGACGTTAGTGGTTTGTATAATTCACGGATGAGTGACGTTTTGCCAATGCCAGAATGTCCTGAAACGAATACGAGTTGTCCTTCTCCGTCTGCTGCACAATGAAAGGATTCTAGAAGCTTGTTTACCTCGTTGTCACGCCCATAGATTTTATCAGGGATAATTAGGCGATCATTGAGATCATTAGCGCCTAATTCGAAGGGTTCGACGGTGCCGCTTTTTCTAATTGATGCTAAACAATAACTAAGGTCAGCCTGAATGCCTTCTGCGCTTTGATAGCGATCGTTAGGTGATTTGCTCATTAGCTTAATAACGATGTCTGAGACAACACTGGGAAGACTTGGCTTAATGTTAAACAGCGGCTCTGGGTCAAGTGCGATGTGGCTATAGATGAGCTCATTGGTGTCTTTAGTACTGAAAGGGAGGTGTCCCGTAAACAGTTCGTATAACAGTACGCCAAGCGAATAGAAATCGGTTCGGTAATCCAAACCGCAGTTCATTCGCCCAGTTTGTTCTGGAGACATATAAGGTCGTGACCCTTCAACGGAAAGGGGTTTTACGATATTTCTTGCTCGGTCTGGAAACTCAATTGATGAACAGAAATCGATTAATGACACTTCTCCACCGTGGCCAATAATCACGTTGCTAGGCGAAATATCGCGATGACAGAAGTTCTGTCTGTGGACGAGTGATAGAATACGAGATATCTCGGCTCCTATTTCAAGTGCTTGCTCGAGTGTTAGGTCACGCTGCTGTTGGTATGCACGTAGAGATTGGCCTTCAATCCATTCTCTGACCAGTACAGCCGAATTCTTGAGTTCGAGGAAACCATGTGGAGTGGGAATACCTTTCCCACTAAGTGCATTAAGAATTCGATGTTCTCTACCAAGCGCAGATAAATGCTTTTGTTCTGGGAACTCGTTTGCGGGAATCTTAAGGGTGACGGCTATGTCACAGCCTTTCTTAAACCCTTTATAAATTTTGCTCTGATGTCCGTTGTAGATTTCAACTAAATCAGTGAAGCCTTCAATATCCATGTTACTTTCCTGAATAGCGCCAAGCGGGGTAAAAGGCGATGTCGCTAGGTTGTGTAAAGACACATAACCCTAAATTAGACTTAGATTATCAACTAATGATGTAGTTTATTGATAATGAGATAAGTATTCTGATTTACTTCAGTGTTTTACATCGATATTGCGAGTGGATTCTTATTTTTTATTATTCCTATTGATTGTTTTAATATTTAAGTTGGTGGTTAGTTGAGCGGTTTTATTTTTTAGTGGCTCTTGAACGATGGGCTAGGGTATCGACTGGATGGTTCAAAAAAAGCAGCCGATAGGCTGCTTTTTATGATTACAAGTAACGATTTTGCAAATGCTTCTTAAAGTGCAGAGCGTTGAGTGTGTCGCCTGTTGCTTGTGTTACCAGCTCATCAGTGGAAAGAAGGCTAGCTTGCCTCCAGATGTTCTCCGATAGCCATGTAAAGATAGGTGACAAATCGCCGCTTTCAATGGCGCCTTCGACGTCAACGGTTTTCTTCATCGATGCCATAAATTGCGCCGCGTACATCGCGCCTAGAGTGTAGGAAGGGAAATATCCGAACGCGCCATCAGTCCAGTGAATGTCTTGCATACAACCATTTTTAAAGTTGCCTTCTGTCGACAAACCCAGATATTGCTGCATCTTCTGATTCCAAAGTTCAGGGACATCAGTATGCTTAATCTTACCGTTAATTAAGTCTCGCTCGATCTCGTAGCGCAAAATAACGTGGGCAGGGTAAGTTAGTTCATCGGCATCAACACGGATAAAATCTTTCTTTACGCGAGTGTAGAGTTTTTGGAAGTTATCTTGAGAGAAGAGTGCTTGATCGTGAGCAGCAAAATGCTGACCTGCAAGGCGTGATAGATGAGCGATAAACGCGTCACTGCGGCCAACTTGCATCTCAAAAAAGAGTGACTGAGATTCGTGAATACCCATAGAGCGAGCTTCACCTGAAGGCAGTCCCGCTAGAGATTTAGGCAACCCTTGTTCGTAACGCGCATGGCCAGTTTCGTGCACGATCCCCATCAGCGATTGGACGAACTCATTTTCGTCGTAGCGAGTGGTGATACGAACATCGGTAGGAACGCCGCCGCAAAACGGGTGAACACTTTCATCCAAGCGACCGTGATTAAAGTCAAACTGCAGCAGCTTCATCACATCTAATCCCATGGCTTTTTGCTGCTCAGTAGCAAACTGTCCTTTAGGTTCGATAAAGCGCTCTGAGGACTGTTTTTCGATAACGTCGTCGATAAGAGCAGGAAGCCAGGTTTTGACGTCACTAAACAAGGCGTCGAGAGATTCGGAATGGGTGCCAGGCTCGTATATGTCTAGCATCGCATCGTATGGCGATAATCCGGTTGCTTGCGCACGAATTTGTGCTTCTTCTTGAGACAACTTGACCACTTCGGCCCAGTTCTTCTCAAAACCTCGCCAATCATTTTCACCACGTTGGGTGCGCCATGCGTGTTCACACTTCGAACCAGCTAAAGATTTCGCTTCAACTAGCGCTTCTGGGAGTACGTTGGCTTGTTGCCAGTTACGTTTAAGTTCTCGAAGTGTGGCTTTTTCTTGAGTTGAAAGATCTTCTTGTTCGGCTTGCGCAAACCAATCACTGAGCTGTGGTTGAGTTTGTAAGTTATGCATGTGAACAGAGAGCTCTGCCATCGCTTCGGAACGAGCTTGGTTACCGCCACTTGGCATAACGGATGCTTGATCCCATCCGCAGATTGCGCCTAAGTGCGCAAAGCGAGAGATTTTCAGTGAATGATCGGTGAGTTTTTTGAATGCGCTCATGATTCGCCTTCCGTGACTAATAAAAACGAAAGTCTATCAATCAACCATCGACTGTCCAAGTAATTGAACACATTATTATTTGCTAAGTCTATTGAGTCAGTGAGAGCTAAATGTTGGCATGGGTCATTTATTGGTTGAAATAGACCAGCAAACCTCGCTATAACAGAGATGAAGCATATTTGGGCCACGGAATGGGGGCGACCTTGATAGCAAACTTTGAAGCATTTTTACTTGCGATAACCATACTGACATTAACTCCGGGGCTTGATACTGCGCTTGTGATACGCAATTCCTCGCGAGGTGGGTTTAATGATGGAGCGATGACTAGCCTTGGGATCTGCTTGGGGTTGTTTGTTCACGCGACATTTTCTGCGATTGGAATCTCAGCGTTATTGGCGCAATCAGCTGAGCTGTTTAATGTGGTTAAGATGCTCGGTGCGGGCTATCTAATCTATCTGGGTCTGAGCAGTTTAAAAACCTTGTTTTTGGCAAAGGGCGATCCGCAGTCAGCGAGTATCTCAGCAAAACCGCAAAGCCTCAGCCTATGGAAGTCATTGCGTGAAGGTTTCTTGTCTAATGTTTTGAATCCTAAGACTGCGGTCTTCTATCTTGCGTTTCTACCTCAGTTTATTAACCCTGAAGGATCTGCGTTTTTGCAATCGACCTTGATGGCGAGCATTCACTTTGTGATAGCGATGGTTTGGCAATGTGGCTTGGCTGGTGCATTAACCAAAGCCAAAGCGTTGTTACAGAGCGCGCGTTTTATGCACTGGATGGAAGCCACAACGGGAATGGTGTTAGTTGGGCTGGGCGTTAAACTGATACTGGAAGAGCAATAAAAAAAACAGCGACCTAAGTCGCTGTTTTTTTGGTTTATGCTTGAGCAGATTTCATCGAAGCGAACTGCGCTGCAAAGTATTGTTTGGTTTCTTCTAACACTACATTACGTAGGAGAATCAAGCCAATCAGATTAGGTATCGCCATCAAGCCATTTACGATATCGGCGATAATCCAAATCATGTCTAGATGCAAGAAGGCGCCCGACGCCACCAAAGCCACGAAGATAAATTTGTATGGCAGCACCGCCTTGGTTCCAAACAAGAACACCACGCAACGCTCACCATAGTAGTTCCAACCAAGAATGGTGGTGAAGGCAAAGAACATCAAACCAATCGACACGAGCATTGGACCAAAGGTGTCTGCGTTTAAGCCAACTGCAAAGGCATGCGTTGTCATTGCAGCCCCAGCAAAATCACTTTGCCACGCACCTGTCAGAATCAGCGCAAGGCCTGTCATAGTACAGATGATGATGGTGTCGAAGAAGGTGCCTGTCATCGAGATGAGACCTTGCTTTACACAAGAGTCGGTTTTGGCGGCGGCGGCGGCCATCGGCGCACTGCCAAGGCCAGACTCGTTTGAGAATACCCCACGAGCGATACCCGATTGAATCGCAAGCATAATACTCGCGCCCAAGAATCCTCCAGTAGCGGCGGTCGAAGTGAACGCTGAGACAAGAACCAGTTCGACAGCGTCGAGCAGTTTGTCGGCGTTCATGATGATTACACTCAGACAAGCCAGTACGTAAAATAGCGCCATAGTTGGAACAACTTTACCAGCAACTTTGGCGATGGATTGAATACCACCAAGAGTGACAAACGCGACAAGCAAGGTCAGGATGCTCGCTGAAATCTCGCGAGAAACGCCAAATGAAATTTCAGACGCATCTAAAATCGCATTCACTTGCGGGAAGGTACCGATACCGAAGCAGGCTACACCTAAAGCAAACACAGCAAAAAGGACCGCCAATGCCTTCGAACCCACGCCATATTGAAGGTAGTACATCGGCCCACCGACCATCTGGCCGTTATCGTCAACCTTGCGATATTTTACTGCCAATAGACATTCCGCGTATTTAGTTGCCATGCCAAAGAGCGCAGCAAGCCACATCCAGAATAAAGCGCCCGGTCCACCTAGTTTGATTGCGGTGGCAACACCAACAATGTTACCTGTACCAATGGTGGCTGACAGCGCCGTACACAGCGCAGCAAAGCTCGATACGTCACCTTGCTTGTTAGAATCTTCTTTACTAAAGACCATTTTTAGCGCGGTAGGGAGGTGTCGAAATTGGATTAAGCCGAGGCTAAAAGTGAAGTAAACACCGGTACCAACAAGCAAAATGAGCAGTGGTGGTCCCCAGACGAAGCTATCTATGGTTTTCAGTAAAGTGTATAGGTTATCCATGATTTCCCCTTAATTGATAAAGCATTACTAAGGAGAAGAGAGAAAAGCAGAGATCAAGGATCTCAAATAAGCTAATAAAAGACAGGAAGTCTATAGCTGGTTGGTACTTTCCACTCCTCTGTCCTTTTGCCTGAGAGTTTCACTAAAACGAACTCGTTTTAGCTTGCTCCTTCGGCGACCGATTTAACGGTTCTCTCCAGAGGTTCCTCCAACTACAGTCCCCGCTACCTAAGTAGCTCCTGAAATAGTTAATTCTTCGGCGAGTTATTCTGTCTAAATGTTAACATTTAGATAACAACCACTCTCCTGCAGTCTTCATCGGAACAATTACTCATTAAAATGAGCAAAAGATGGTCAATAACTCTGTTTTATTGACGTGTGAACTCTATCATAAAAAATTGCTAGTTCAACATCTGTTTTCAATTTTTATTTAATATTTAAATTGACATTCAAGAGTCATAATGACTCTATTCCATGTGTGTCTATTTGACTTTTTTGTGCAGGGTTTTGGTAGTAAGTTGTTGAAATTTTTGGTGAGTTCTAGGTGGCACAGGTTGTGCAAAAACAAGACTGAAAATAAAAGCAGTTCTAGTGAGGTTCTTATGTTTGCTCAACAAAAAACAGACAATTTCAAATTATTACTTAATGTCTCAAATGTGGTTTTGCTCGTGACAACGTTAGCGATGCTCTTAAGTGTCTTGATTTCATACCCTTATGCAGAATACTTCAGTTTGCCAGTTCAGATTGCTGCGCACATTAGTACCATCGTAATTGCGGCTTTTCTTAAAATCAGCTACGTCGCCCGTTGCCTCGCACAATACCAGCTTGGCCTAGAGGTACGATAACGTCCCAGACAAAAAAATAGCGCCGTGATAGGCGCTATTGCTTTATTTAATTGAGGTTAGAAGTAGTTTGCGTCAAGCAGCTCACTGCTTTCTACTGCTTTCACTTCACCGCGAGCTTTAAGCCAAGCGATAACCTGCGCTTTTTGCTCTTCCGTTGCGTCGATGTAACGCTTTTGAGCACATAAGAAGCCTTCAAAGTGCTCAAGACCACCGCCGCCGAAGCAAAGGCCTAGACTGTCGATGTAGTCGATGAAGTCATCAACGAACGCATCGTAGCTATCAAAGTCTGTGATAGTGGTTTCACAGCTGATTTCAAAGCCAAGCATAGCAAACTCGCCCAGATAGAGCTTTTTAAGAATGCGGCGTTTTTTGTTGTCTAGTTTGTAAGGTTTCATTAGGTAGCCTCGTTGGATTTTGTCATTCTTTTATACCTTGTTTCTATTAAAGCACCAAACTTTATTCTGTGGAAAGCCAGCGAATTGGCGATAATCTGCGCATCATGCAGATACAAGGTGGTATTGCTCTAGGATAATTCGTTTTTGAAAGCAGAAAACTACCGAATGCTGACCATTTTTTCTTGTTTAGTGGTATAAATGAAGTAGTTAAACTATTCAATCCCCGATGTGCAGTGAAGCTAAGGAGAGTGTATGACTCGTTTGATCGCAATCGCGTTTCTCATCGCGCTAGCGTTTGTTTTAATTCGATATCGTACCAGCGAAAAACTACAAAAATACGTCGTGGTGACATTGATTTCCGGCTTTTTATTTTACACTGCCACATTGATGGTGACAGAGTTAATCCGCTAGTGGTTAGGAGCGAGTTAAGTGAGCAAACAGACAGATATTGAAGAGAATGAAGACGTTGTTGTTATAGAAGAGCGAGATCGTCGCAGTTATCTTTACATTGCGATTGCTGGTGTGCTCGGACTTGCTATTGGTGGTCTTGCTGGGTCGTCGCTCACAGCCGGTAAATGGGAGAGCGCCTATCAGGAGATGGAACAAAAGTACCATACCATGATGAGCGATAAGCAGAAATTGGTTGAGCAGGTGGAAGTGCGCGTCGCCAATGTGGATTCGGAAGTCGAAGACAAACTTAAGCAAGCTATCAAAGATCAGGCCCAAGAGCATGAAGCGGCACTAACCGCATTACAGTCTCAAATTGCGGAGCTTGAAAAGGTGAATCTATCGCTTGAAGAGCAAGTTGCCAGTCAGAAACAGAGTTTGACGCAGGCATCCCAACAAAATGCGCAACTTAACCGTCAAGCGGATATCCAAGCGACCTTGTTTGAGCGCTCTCGAGAGCTGTTTCAACAAGAACTCAAAGTGAAAATGGAGCTTGAAGCTCTAGAAAAAGAGCGCGAACAATTATTGCCTAAAATAGATGCGTTGAAAGCGGATTGCGACGCCTATCTTGAAGGAACCTCTTGGGATGCGAAGTCTGATTCGTGTGATAAACAAGACGAAGCAAACTCACGTTTAAGTCAGATTAATCAGATGATTAAAGTGCATCAGATGGATCTGCAACAAATGAAAGAGTTGGCGGAGCAACTAGGTTTATAGCGATTTTTCTGTCACGTACAGGCATTTTTGTGGCGTGATTCAAACTATGATCTTCGATTCCTAATATTCTTATCACATTAGTATCGGTAGTACTGAAATAAGCTCTATAGTTAAGAATGTTAATTCGTTCTTTCAATAGAGCTTTTTTATTGCGCCCGTGTGGGAGCTACGCGAGTCATGCCTAAGGTTGGATGTGCTAGAAGATACAGTACCTAGATCATTGAATATTATAGTAACAGCGCTTTTTTTTGCGTCTGTTGCTTTGATTACCCACACGCTTGTGACAGAGCATGAGGTTTGGAAGGAAGCCTATTTGTTGTTCCCACTTGGCATGTTGGGGGCATTTTTTGTCACTAAACCACGCCTAAAAGTCCTGTTGAGTGGTTTGTCCATTGCTGTCATTTTTGTCGGTGGTCTGTTTGAGCCCCTAGAGCTCGATGCGATTGAAGAGAGTTTTATCCTACTTCCTCTTTGTTATCTGGTTTTGTTTCCTGGTTCATTCTTCCCTATCGGGGTGGCTCTCGCGCTCGTTGCTAGCTATCTCTACAACCTCCCAGCTGAGGAGTTCGAAGAGTTTGTTGAAGATGCCATCGAAGTCCTAGCGATTACGGTGTTCGCCACCATCATGACGTATTACTACGAGAAGGCTTCTCGCCAAGCATTGCGCTATCGCAAAAGCACTTATACAGATGTGCTAACAAAGCTACCCAACTTAAACGCGTTTTATGAGGATATCGGCGAGGTGACGCCCGACAATGCGGATCGTTACGCCGTTATTCAAATCGGTTTAAATAACTTTAAGAGCGTCAACGATAGGTTGGGGTATCGAAATGGCGATGAACTGCTACAAACGTTTTCTCAACAATTGAATGCAAAAGTCCCGTCCTTTGCCAAATTTTATCGCTTGGGTGGGGATGAGTTTGTCTTTATGGTTGAAGCGGAGAAGGAGCAACTGAAGGAGCAAATTCATCAGTTGGTTGAAGTCTTGCACAACTATCACTCTGACTTGTATGTGGTCAGTGATATGTCACACCGGCTTTCATTTAGCCTTGGCGTCGCGTTTGCCAAAGATGCGTTAGGTAACGTGCTGGTGTGGGGAAAGAACGCCGACTTAGCTTTGTTCAAAGCGAGGGAAGAGGGCGCAGGCGCGGTGTGTTGGTATGATGATGTGTTGTTAGATGAGACCGTAAGGCAGCACCAAATTGAGGCGGAGCTACAACGGGCGCTTGATGAGCAGCACTTTGTCTTGCACTACCAACCTAAGGTGTCTATTGAGACGAGTGAACTGGTTGGCGCCGAAGCTCTAATCCGTTGGATGCACCCCAATTTAGGAATGGTTTCCCCAGCCGAGTTTATTCCGGTAGCGGAGCGGACAGGGAAAATTGTACCGCTTGGGCGTTGGGTAGCGAGAGAAGCCTGTCGAGAAGCAAAAAGTTGGTTTGACAAAGGCCACGCTATCGTTGTCTCAATCAACGTTTCCAACGTTCAGTTTGCCCACGATGATGTGTTTAAATTTATCAGTGATGCTCTTGATGAACATCAGTTGCCCGCAAATCTTCTGCAAATTGAAATTACGGAATCGACGTTAATGCAGCAGCCTGAATTTGTGATTGCCGCGTGCGAGAAGTTGCAAGAGCTAGGCGTCTCTATTGCGATTGATGATTTTGGTGTTGAGTACTCATCTCTGAATTATCTCAAAAAGCTTCCTATTGATGTACTTAAGATCGACAAGTCGTTTGTTGACGATTGTGTCAGGCTACACACCGACCACATGTTGGTTAGGACGATCATCCAAATGGGCCACAACCTCAATAAACGCGTGATTGCCGAAGGGGTAGAAACTGAAGACCAACTGGCGCTTCTCGAAAAAGAAGGGTGTCAGGAGTACCAAGGGTACTTTTTCTCTCGGCCGTTGCCTGCTTATGACTTTGTGGGTTTAATTGATGGCTATCGAAGCGACTCCGACTGACTGGAGTACGCGTCAAAATCGCGAAATAGTGTGATTTGAACTAGTGTTTATAGAGACTGTTTACATATGAGCGGCTCGTTATCACAGAGTGTGTAAGCGTTGCATCGTTGAGCTAAAGGGCGATTCGGTGAATGTGACGCCTCTGGTGTTGAAAGACAACACACGATAACTCATTAGTAGGGATCACTATGCGCCAGAATCAACTAACAGACGGCTTTCAGGTTTTGGGTTACTTGGCTTACCTTTCTGCCGTTGGATGGATGACTTATACCCTGACCATGATTCCGCACACTTGGAATTATGTTTACTATCTATTCCCACTGATGATGATGATCGCACTCTTTGTGAAAGAAGCGTCTCTTAAGCATTTGTTTGCGTTTTCGTCATTGGCCCTGTTTGTCGTTGGTGGGCTGATTGATCCTTTTAACCTCGACGATATTCAGCTCTGCTTAATACTGCTGCCACTTTGTTATATCGTCCTTTTTCCCGGAACGTTGTGGCCCATCGCGGTCGGTGCCGCATTAATCAATAGTTACTTGTACCAACTTTCCGTGTCAGATTTTGATGCGTTTGTGGATTTCTCTATTCAACTCACGGCAATCACGCTGTTCTCGACGCTACTTGTCTACTTTTACGTGCAAACGCGTAAGCAAGCAGAGCAATTTCATCGCGATAGCGTCACCGACTATCTGACAAAATTACCGAATGCGAACGCTTACAACGAATCTTTACAAAGAGTCGATAAGTCAAACTTGGGACGCTTTGGTTTGATTCATATCGGGATGGAAGGCTTTAAGAACGTCAATGATCGCCTAGGTTATCGACACGGTGATGCGCTGCTAATTGCATTTGCACATCATCTTAAGGACTTGGTTGAGTCTAAAGGCGAAATATTCCGGTTTGGTGGGGATGAATTTGTCATCCTTGTTGAAAGCAAGCACATTGAAGAGACGCTTCATGAGCTGATCGATGAGTTATTGAAGCACCATAAAATGATGTTCAGCATCGAAAATACCTCGCACCGGATTACTTACTGTATCGGTGTCGCATACGCAACCGATGCGAAGGGGAACATGGAGCTTTGGGCAAAAAATGCCGATTTTGCGTTGTATAAAGCGCGCACCGAAGGGGCTGGGTCTGTTTGTTGGTTCGATAACGAACTATTGAGCGAGACTATTCGTCAGCACCAAATCGAAACAGAGATCAAAGATGCGTTGGCCAACAACCAATTTGTCTTACAGTACCAACCCAAAGTGTCGATTAAAGAGTCAAGGATTGTTGGTGCAGAAGCGCTAATTCGTTGGCTGCATCCAGAGCTTGGTCCTATTTCGCCTGCTGAGTTCATTCCAGTTGCGGAAAAAACCACTCAGATTGTTCCGCTTGGACAGTGGATCATCTACCAAGCGTGTGCGCAGGCGAAGCAGCTTAACGATCAAGGTCTCGATGTGTGCATTGCCATCAATGTATCAACGGTGCAATTTGCTCACGCGGATCTGTTTGACGTGCTGTGCAAAGCGCTTAAGCAAACCAAACTCCCTTCTCATCTTCTGCAAGTAGAGATCACGGAATCCACACTGATGAGTGATCCTGAACATATCACTGATATTTGCCGACAACTTCGTGCGATTGGCGTCACCATTGCGATAGATGACTTTGGTGTTGAGTATTCGTGCCTCAAATACCTCAAGCAACTGCCTATCGATGTACTGAAAATTGACAAGTGTTTCGTTGATGAATGCTCAGTCAGCCATTCGGATCGAGTGCTGGTGAATACCATTGTTCAAATGGGGCACAGTCTGGGCATTAAGGTGATTGCAGAAGGTGTTGAACATGAAGAGCAGTTGGCGGTGCTTGAAGAACTTGGCTGCGACCAATATCAGGGTTACCTCTTTTCACAACCGCTCTCTTATCAAGAGTTCTCTTCGATGATTCTACAAGAGCGTATTGAAGCGAGCTCCGCATAAAAGCCGCAACATGCGCTGCGGCTTAGCTTGGTGTTAATGAGTTAAATAGTGTTTCACAAACTCAGTAATCTTAACCATGTCATCAATTGCGATGAACTCTTCGGTGGTATGAACTTTCGCCATGCCCGTAGACACATTGACGGTGGTGAGTCCTTTGGCATTAAAGTTGTTCGCGTCACTGCCGCCACCTGTGCCCTTGGTGTAAGGGCTTGCACCAATCGCTTCAAACGACGCTTTTACCGACTGAATATGAGGATGATCATCAGCGATAACAAAGGCGTTGTAGGCACGTGTTGATTCAATGTCCACTTCGGCGCCGTGCTGCTTGGAAACTGATTGGAAAGTCTCGATCATGTGGTTGACCTGCGCATCGAGTTTATCACCGTTTAGTGAGCGTGCTTCCGCGACGATCTTAAGTTCTGGCATGACGATGTTAGTTGCGTTGCCGCCTTCGACAATACCAATGTTTGCGGTGGTTTCTTCATCAATACGAAGCAATTTCATCTGTGTAATGGCGTCAGCCGCGACTTGGATCGCACTGATGCCTTCTTCCGGCGCTAAGCCTGCGTGGGCTGGGCGACCTTTGATGTTAGCGACGATTTTTTGCTGTCCAGGCGCCGCGTTGACTATCGTACCAATTGGACCACCTGTATCGAGTACGATGGCCTTCTCCGATGTGATGAAAGACATGTCAAAATGCTCTGAGCCAAACAATCCGCCTTCTTCGTGAACAGTGAATGCCAGTTCAATGGTTTTATGGTCGAGGTTTTCTGATTGAATGCAGCGAACGGCTTCCATGATCGCCGCAATGCCTGATTTGTCGTCACCACCGAGAATGGTGTTGCCTTTGGAGCGGATGATGCCGCCTTCGATGATGGGCTCAATACCAATACCTGGAGTCACGGTATCCATGTGACAGCTCAAAACAATGCTGTCTTCAATACTGCCTTCGAGTCGAGCATAAACGTTGAAGCCATTAGAGACCTCTTCAGGCACAGGTAGCTTGTGAACCGTGAAGCCCAATTCGCCTAATTGCTCTGAAAGTGCTTGCGCGATGGCTTTCTCGTTTCGTGATTCACTGTCGATCTGAACGAGTTGGATAAAATGGTCAACAAGACGGTCGCGATTAATATGTGTCATTTTTATACCTAGGTAGAGAACAGAGGCGACCACCTTAGCCTTACTGGCAGTGAATAAATCTGAGGTAAATCAATCTAACCAACAACTTTACCTGTTTCTGACTAACTAACGGGTAACGGAGTAAAACGTACTCTCGTTGTGTAAAGCAAATTTTTCTTTGATGTAAAATATTTGTTACCAATTTATTTTGTTTAATTCATTGTTTTTATTGGTTTTAGTATTCATCGTAGGCGATGTTTTACAGGTTATGTTGCAAGTTTGTGCGAGTGTAAAATGTCCTCCGTTGGTTCCTTTTATAAGTGAGATCGGCAAATCTTAGCTAAGACACGCTGAAACTAAAAAAGAGGGAACGACAATGAATCAAGCGTTTAATCCACTAGGCACTGACGGATTTGAATTTGTGGAGTACACGGCAGCGGATGAAAAAGGCATTCAAGACCTAAAATCGCTGTTTAGCTCGCTGGGCTTTGCAGAAGTGGCTAAGCACCGTTCCAAAAATGCGTGGCTGTATCGCCAGGGTGACATCAACTTCATCGTCAATGCGCAGCCTCACAGCCAAGCTGAAGCCTTCGCCAAAGTTCATGGTCCTTCGGTTTGTGGCATGGCATTTAGAGTGAAAGATGCCGCTGTTGCACACGCTCATGCTCTTGAGAATGGTGGGGAAGAGTACAAAACAGAAATCGGACCGATGGAGCTGAGCATTCCGGCGATTTATGGCATTGGTGAAAGCCTGCTCTATTTCGTTGACCGATACGGCAAGCAGAGCATCTACGATGTGGACTTTGTATTTTACCCTGATGCAGAGGAACGCTTGGCGAAAATGGACGTTGGTATGTATGAAATTGACCACCTGACGCACAACGTCAAACAGGGCAACATGGATGTCTGGTCGGGTTTCTATGAGCGAATCGGTAACTTCCGTGAGATTCGATACTTCGATATTGAGGGCAAACTGACGGGGCTTGTGAGCCGAGCGATGACCGCACCGTGTGGCAAAATCCGCATTCCAATCAATGAGTCGTCTGACGATAAGTCGCAGATCGAAGAGTTCATTCGTGAATACAACGGCGAAGGGATTCAGCATATTGCCTTGACGACAGATGACATCTACCAAACCGTACAAACTCTACGAGATCGCGGAATGGACTTTATGCCAACACCGGGTACTTACTACGAGAAGGTGGATAGCCGCGTAGAGGGGCACTCAGAGGATGTAAACCGTCTTCGTGAGCTCGAAATCTTGATTGATGGCGCGCCAATGAAAGATGGCATCTTGCTGCAAATCTTTACTCAGACAGTCATTGGTCCTGTGTTCTTTGAAATCATTCAACGTAAAGGCAATGAAGGATTTGGAGAAGGTAATTTCAAAGCTCTATTTGAGTCGATCGAAGAAGACCAAATTCGCCGTGGAGTACTAAACGATGCATAAATGGATCACATTCCCTCACCGGGAGGGGGTGTGCTCCAAACAAGCGCACGCAGACTTCCCGGAAGAGGCAATTTACGAGAGAGAGGCGGGAAGAAGCGGCTTCTTTGGCCCCGCTGCACACTTTCATCATCAACACGCACCTACAGGATGGAGTGAGTGGGAGGGAGAGCTACGCCCGAGAGCATTCAACTTCAATCTTGTCGAGAAAGCGAGCCAACTCTCTCCTTGGGCGGTGCCCCATCTGCTTCACAATGCAGATTGCAAAATTCGCGTTTGGCGCATGGATGAAAAAATGGAATTTCTGGTTAGGAATGCAGACGGTGACGAACTGCTGTTTATCCACCAAGGGAAGGCCGATTTTTACAGTGACTATGGGCATTTAGAGGTAGGGGAAGGTGACTATGTGGTGATTCCTCGTTCAACCAATTGGCGACTCGAACCGTCTGAGCCCATGTTTATTCTCATGGTTGAAAACACCGACGCCGCGTACACCTTGCCCGACAAAGGCATGGTCGGCAACCACGCTGTGTTTGATCCGGCCGTTCTGGAAGTGCCAGCGATCAATGAAAAATTTAAGGCGCAATATTCTGAGCAGTCAACCCAAGTGCAGGTAAAACGCCATGAGCAAATCAGCACGGTCACTTATCCGTTTAACCCATTGGACGCGATTGGTTGGCACGGTGATTTGGCGGTTGTCAAAGTAAACTGGCGTGACATAAGACCACTGATGTCACATCGCTACCATCTGCCGCCGTCGGCGCACACGACCTTTGTGGGCGCGGGTTTTGTGATTTGTACCTTTGTTCCAAGACCCATCGAAAGTGACCCAGGCGCATTGAAAGTGCCGTTTTACCACAACAATGATGATTACGACGAAGTGCTTTTCTACCACGCAGGGGACTTCTTTAGCCGAGACAATATCGAAGCGGGGATGGTCACTTTCCATCCAGCTGGATTTACTCATGGGCCGCACCCAAAAGCGTTTCAGGCTGGCCAAGAGTACAAGAAGAAGTTTACCGATGAAGTCGCTGTGATGATTGATACCCGCCACGCTCTCTCGTTTGGCGAAGAGGCCACCGCGGTTGAAAATAAAGAATACGTCTACAGCTGGAAAGGATAAGAATTAAGGGATTGAGTATGAAGTTAGCAACCTTAAAAAATGGCCGCCGAGATGGTTTGCTGGTGGTCGTCAATAGAGCATTAACCAAGTGTGTTGCGGTTTCTGAAATCGCAGAGACCATGCAGCAAGCCTTAGATGATTGGGATCGCGTTGAGCCTCAACTCCATGAAGTCTATCTCGCGCTGAATGAAGGTGAGCTAGTGCAGGAGCTGCCGTTTGATCAAAGTCGATGCGAATCGCCGCTACCTAGGGCTTACCAGTGGGCGGATGGCAGTGCGTACGTCAATCACGTAGAGCTGGTTCGTAAGGCGCGTGGCGCAGAAATGCCCCCAAGCTTTTGGACTGACCCGTTAATGTACCAAGGAGGTTCCGATGCGTTTATTGGTCCTCGTGATGATATTCCACTAGGAAGCGAAGATTGGGGCATCGATTTCGAAGGTGAAGTCGCGGTGGTAACAGGCGATGTGCCAATGGGCGTCACACCGGAGCAAGCCGCAAAGAGCATCAAATTGGTGATGTTGGTCAATGACGTGTCGCTACGCGGTCTGATCCCCAATGAATTGGGTAAAGGGTTCGGCTTTTTCCAATCGAAACCGTCGTCGGTCTTTTCCCCAGTAGCGGTGACGCCAGATGAGCTCGGTGATGATTGGGATGGTGGCAAACTAAACCTGCCGCTTATGTCTTACTACAATCATGAATTGTTTGGTAAACCGAATGCGGGCGTCGATATGACATTTGAGTTTCCAGAGCTTATCGCCCACGCGGCGAAAACCCGTCCGCTTTGTGCTGGGGCGATCATCGGGTCTGGTACGGTTTCTAACAAGCAGGGCACTGACCATGGAACCTCAATCGTTGAGGGTGGCGTCGGTTATTCGTGTATTGCTGAAGTCAGAATGATTGAGACGATCCGTGATGGTAAACCTACCACTTCTTTTATGAAGTTTGGTGACCATATAAAGATCGAGATGCTGGATAAGCAAGGTCACTCTATCTTTGGCTCGATTGATCAGTACGTGGTGAAATACTAATGTCAGACATCACACTTTATGGATATTGGCGCTCGTCAGCGGCCTATCGAGTTCGGATCGCCCTGAACTTGAAGCAATTGCCCTACAAACAGGCGTCCGTCCACTTAGTCAGAAATGGCGGAGAGCAGCACTCTGCCGATTTCCAGATGCTCAATCCCAGTGAACTTGTACCCGTATTGGTCGATGGTGACGTGCGGCTTAATCAGTCGTTAGCCATCATCGATTACCTTGATGAGCAATACCCGGATGTTTTGCTTACTCCAGCAGATAAAGAGAAGCGCTATCTGGTGAAAGCGATGGCGCAAGATATCGCAATAGATATTCATCCACTCAACAACTTGCGCGTATTACAGTACCTTGCTGGCCCAATGGGTATTGATGACATGAGTAAGCAGGCGTGGTACGCGCATTGGATTGATGTTGGCTTTTCGGGTTTGGAAAAGAAGTTGGCTCAAACAAGTGGTCGATACTGTGTCGGAGATGATGTTAGTTTGGTTGATGTATGCCTGGTGCCACAAGTGTACAACGCCGAGCGATTCAACATCGATATCACGCGCTATCCACATATCGAAAAAGTGACGTCGTCACTTAGGGCGTTGAGCGCTTTTGCTGATGCCGCTCCAGAAAATCAGCCTGACGCAGAATGATTGTGCGTGAATGAATGAGTGGTTGTGATTTGGCAAGATTCGAAAACAAAAAGGCCACCGATTTGGTGGCCTGCTCATCCCTGGAGAAATCTAATGCTTAACGCATCGCCTGCTGTTTTTCACGCTGTGCAAGTTCAGCAATGTTGAATTGACGGACATCCAATGTGGCCAGCTCATTACACTCTTGGCAAGAGTGATGGCGCAGACCGTCAATGTAATCATGCGACGTTAGTAGGCTTGGTTTTTTGCACCAATCGCATATGCCTTCGATAGTAAACATAGTGTTCTCCCCACCTTTATATACTAGGTGTTATCTTCGCGGCGTATTATGACATGACACCTATCAATAGGTTAATCATTTGTTATGGTTAATGGGAGAGTGATCGATTGCGCGAGCCCGTAACTTAAAGCCTGTCGAATATTTTGCTCTCGGCTTACTATGATTTGTAACTATTTATTAACGCAGCTTAGTATGATTTTCAACGCCGCATTCAAACGTTTCATATCTTCTTCACTGCCTTTCAAATCAGGATGGTAAATTTTACACAGCTGCTTATAGCGTGTTTTTATTTGCTTTGTATCTGGAATGGTATCTGGCTTATAGCCAAACAGTGCACATGCCAAGGATAGCTTGTTCTCGCTCGCCGTTTTAGTCGGCTGAGAAGGTTGAGGTCTTTGCTGGGTCGCTTGCTGTTTTTTAAACTGGCGGTAAAGCGTCTCCAACTGGCGCTTTTGTGTTTTGATCGTCGCTTCGTGTTGTTTGATTTTGTTCTGTAGCTGGCGCTGCTCCTGCTTATTCTCTGACAAAGAATGTTGGCTACTTTTATTTAGAGAGCGAGTTGCCTTTAGGTGCCAAAAGAGCAAAGCAATGAGTGCAATACTCAGCGCGATGGATAAGTAAATAAAATCGTTGTTTGCTGTGCTCTCGTATTTCGATTGGGCCACAGGGCTTAACTCAATACCGCTATCGTCAAAGGCCACTTCTAACTGATCGATCGATGACACCTGTTTGGCTCGCTGGGCGTTAAACTGCATCTCAAGCACCTTCGCATACGCGTCTTCTGCCTCTGGCAAGTTTGGGGCGGCAATTTGATACCAAACTTCCGCCAAGGCAAGGTTGGATGGTGGTTGACTCAACCCTTCGTACACTTTGCCTAAATTGAACTGAGCTTGGTAGTTATCGCTAAGAGCAAGTCGAGTTAGCCAGTAGATGGCTTTTGCAACATCAGTTTGATGACTTTGATTGGCTAAGTAGACGTTAGCGAGATCAATCGCCGCTTGCTGGCTGCCAGAATCAGCGGCTTGTTCGAGCCAATAGATGGCTTCGTCTCGAGAGGCTTCAACACCGTCTCCGCTAAGGTACTTCTGACCGAGTTGCAATTGCGCATCGACATTCTGATTTTGAGCTTGCTCGGTTAATGCTTCGATCGAAGCGGCATAGCTCAATGGACAAAAGATGAGCAGAATGAAAGCAATCAGTTTCAAGGCAATCCCTTACAGCGAATTTGGCGTTAGTCCTATAGTTTAAATCATTTGCGAGACAAATAAAAAAAGTGGCTTCAAGGAAGCCACTTATCTTTTATTAAAACGTATTCTCAGTTACTTCAACGGAAGAATTTGAATCTCAACACGGCGGTTACACGCACGGCCTTCTGCTGTGCTGTTGGTGCAAAGTGGGTAACGTTCACCATTGCCACGAGCAATAGCACGACCAGCCGCAACGCCTTGTGACACTAGGTAAGAACGGACCGATTCAGCACGACGCTCTGATAGGATTTGGTTGGTCGTATCGCTGCCTGTGCTGTCTGTATGGCCTTCAATAACCAAACTTGTGTCTGGGTATTCAACCAGAATACGAGCGACTCCGCGTAGGGTATTGTGGATGCTGCTATCGAGTTGATACGAGCTAGAGCTGAACCCGATGCCATTTTCTAAGCGTAGAAGAAGTTGGTTTTCGCCAACACGTTCGACCTGAACACCAGAATTTAGCAGCTCTTGACGCAAAGCGGCTTCTTGTTGGTCAAAGTAGTAGCCTACGCCACCACCTACCGCAGCACCACCCGCTGCGCCGATAAGAGCACGCTTACGGCGATCTTTCGCGTCATCACCAGTTGCAACGCCAATTGCTGCACCTGCGATAGCACCAATGATTGCGCCGGAAGTTGCCGAATTTGTCTCTGATTCACCGGTTGTCGCGTTTTGGCGCTGAGTCGCCTGACAACCAGACAGTGCGATTGCGACAGCAAGGGCTAAGGTAATTTTCTTCACAATAAACATCTCCGTGTATCCAGATTCATTGCTCTGGAGTTTTGATTTGCCGAGGAATAAACCCCATCGACGCCTCTATGTCAATTCTGAACAGTGTATTTTACCAAACCTTAACCGAACCTGAACAAGCGCCTAACGCAGCATTTTAGGGGCTTGAGCGCCGTCAATTGGGCGGTTGACCGATACTTTCCGCCCTTTTTTCAAGCCGACCTCGTAATCTTCAGTGAGATTTTTCATCGCCTCTCGAAGCTGTTGCTTAAAGGTCTCTCGGTCTATGTTTTGGAACTCTTTATCGATGTAGTCGTCAATCTTTTTTGCGGATTCTTCATCTGGAGTAATAATAGGCAATTTTTCTAGTGCGCCTTCCACCCAGCCCGATAAAAATGAGTTTACGCGGCGCGTAACTTCGCTAGATGGAGTGCCCGTGCCGGCAAAACTGTTTCTAAAACGGCCCGTTTGCTCGTTCATTTCTCGGTAAATAATGTCGAAAGCAAAGGCAGCAAAAATAGCGCGGTCGGCTTCACCGATGAATTCAGCGCGCTTGAGTCCTTTATGATTTAGAAGTACCGCTTCTACGCCAAACTTGGTGTTAATACCACGAATGATACGTAGCAGCTGAGAGCCAATGTTAGCAGGAAGGAGATGTGTCGATTGGGTTTTGCCCATTTTGATGAACTCAATATCGTCTTTGTCGAGACCATATTTGAGCATCAAGCTATGAGCCATCTTGATGGCGTTTGCTGCTTCATTCACATTCGCAGAGTTACCAAGTTCAAGACATTTAGCAATTTTCTTCAGGGCTTTCTGTTTATTCATCGACAACTAAGAGGTACCTAATTTTGCAAAGTCGGCTATTTTAACGTGTTCTGAGGAAAAACGGAAATGTCGGTAGGGCTCTGGTCACGAAGAATAATAGGGCGTGGTTTAAAAGGCAGTGGTGGGCAAAACGCCACTGCTTAATCAGTGGCGTTCTATTTTTGAAGAACTGAGTGATTAAATACCTAGTTCATCGAAAAGGTCGTCAGCTGCAGATGCGCTTTCTTGCTTTGGTTCAGACTTGCTTGCCATATTTTGACGAGCTTTCTCTAAAATCTCATCAGGGCACTCGTCTTCCGCTGTCTCAAACTCTTCAAGCTGGATAAACTCTGTCTTATCCATCGCTAGCTCAAGGTAGAAAATGTTGCCTTTCTCTGTTGAGAAAGTAACTCGGCGAGCTTGCGGTCGATCAAGGTTAGTATCTACCGACAAAATTACCTGCTTATTCAGCGTTAGCATCTTAGGTTGGTTTTGTGTGATGTGAGTTTGCAAGTCTTTACGCACTTGGTTGGTAAAGTCACCGACCAGTTGGTTCATTAGTTCGCCCAGTACATCCGCCACTTCATCTGAAGTGTGCAGTACAGCCAACTCATCTTCAGGCATGCCCATATTGCGCATGTAGTTTGTGTACACTTCCAATGCCGCCTTGGCCGTGAAGTTGATGACGACGAGCCCTGAAAAACCACCATCGAATAGAACAAAGCAGCCAAAGTCTGGCTTTAGGCTGGTTTTGGTGATTTTTTGCACCATCGCTGAATAGGTGACAGGCGAGCTAGTTGCTGAAGTCAGTACCCCGGATACTGATTGGCAAAGTTTTAAAAGAATATCTTCTGTTGTGATAATTTTATTTTTCTTCATTGATGATTCGCTCATAAAGACACTTTAAATCAAGTCCATGATTTCTAAGTGTGGGAAAGAATTGCGATAAGTTCCAATTTGACACTGCATTTCTGTTTTGATCACCCTTTTAAATGTTGTAAAGTGACACAACTCAAAGATTATAACTTTATATAAAGAACCCAATGCTGATTGGATCAGCGTAGTAGGGGCAGGAAGCAAATGTTACCAAGATTACACTCTCAATCTGATGTGGATCCCGTCGTCATCAGTTTTCTCGACAAATTGCGCCAATCTGGCTTTAGCGGGGACATCGAAAGCCAATATTCTAGCCGTTTAGCGGTCGCCACAGACAACAGTGTTTATCAACAACTCCCACAAGCTGTTGTTCATCCAAAAAACACTCAAGATGTCACTCTTATTGGTAAGTTAAGCGCACATTCCGATTTTGAACGCATCACGTTTTCACCTCGTGGAGGCGGTACCGGGACCAATGGCCAATCCCTGACTTCGGGTATCGTGGTCGATCTGTCTCGCCATATGAATAAGGTACTTGAAATCAATGAGCAGGAAGGTTGGGTCCGAGTTCAAACTGGTGTGGTTAAAGATCAGCTAAATGATGCCGTCCGACCTTACGGGTACTTTTTCTCTCCTGACCTTTCGACCAGTAATCGCGCCACCTTGGGTGGCATGATCAATACCGATGCGTCTGGTCAAGGCTCCTTAAAGTACGGTAAAACGTCAGATCACGTGCTATCGCTTCAAGCGGTATTCGCTGATGGATCGGTTTTAGAATCAGACCTTTCTCATGGCCTGCCCAAAGAAGGTGAGTTCGCCTATCAAGCACTTAAAGTGACCGAGAAGGTTTGTCGAGAAAAGAGAGAGCAAATCAACAAAAAGTTTCCGCCGCTGAACCGTTTTTTGACAGGTTATGATCTGAAAAACGCGCTCGATGATGAGACCAATGAGTTCGACTTGACTCGCGTTCTATGTGGCGCTGAGGGGTCATTGGCGTTTATCACTGAAGCGAAACTCAATTTAACACCGATTCCTAAAGCCAGAACTTTGGTTAATGTGAAGTACGACTCGTTTGATTCAGCATTGCGCAACGCCCCCTTTATGGTCGAAGCCAATGCGCTATCGGTTGAAACCGTCGACTCTCGAGTGCTCAATTTGGCCAAGCAAGATATTGTTTGGCACACCGTGAGCGATCTTCTGACGGACGTCCCGGGCAAAGATATGCAAGGGATCAACATGGTGGAGTTTGCTGGCCAAGATGTGGATGAAGTCGAGTCTCAAGTCGCAGCGTTAACTGCGCGCATTGACCAGATGCTAGAAAATGGCGAGGCGGGCATCATCGGCTATCAAGTGTGTGATGATGTCGCAAGCATTGGTCGTATTTACAATATGCGTAAAAAAGCGGTCGGCTTACTCGGTGCAGCTAAAGGTCGAGCAAAACCTGTCGCGTTTGCTGAAGATACTTGTGTACCTCCTGAGAACTTGGCGGATTTTATTGCAGAGTTCCGCGAGCTGCTAGATGCAAAACAACTCAACTACGGCATGTTTGGTCACGTTGATGCTGGCGTTCTTCACGTAAGGCCCGCTTTAGATCTTTGCGATCCGAAGCAAGAGGCGCTAATGCACCAGATCTCTGATGAAGTGGTGAAGCTGGTCGCCAAATACGGTGGCTTAATGTGGGGTGAGCACGGCAAAGGTTATCGTTCTGAATATGGCCCTGAGTTCTTTGGGCAAGAGCTATTTACTGAGCTGAGGCGAGTTAAAGGTGCCTTTGACCCTCACAACAAGATGAATCCGGGGAAGATTTGTACACCGCTTGAAAGCAATGCTGAACTGGTCAAAGTGACCGATACCAAGCGTGGCTTCTATGACCGACAAATCGATGTGCAGGTGCGTGATAGCTTTAAGCAGGCGATGGAGTGTAATGGCAACGGATTGTGTTTTAACTACGATACGTCATCGCCAATGTGTCCATCGATGAAAGTTACCGCAGATCGTCGTCATTCGCCGAAAGGTCGCGCTGGTTTGGTTCGAGAGTGGCTGCGACAGTTAACCGAGCATGGCATCGATATTCTCGATTTGGAAAAGCAAACCCTAGAACAAACGGCATCGATAAAAACCATGCTTGATCGGGTTCGCAACAGTTTTAATAAGCGCCATGAGTACGATTTTTCGCATGAAGTTCATGAGGCTATGAATGGATGTTTGGCATGTAAAGCGTGTGCCAGCCAGTGCCCGATTAAAGTTGATGTACCGAGTTTCCGCTCGCGCTTCCTCAATATCTACTACTCACGTTATCAACGTCCTGCGAAGGATTACCTCGTCGCTAATATTGAAACCATGCTGCCGTTGATGGCGAAAGCACCAAAGGTGGTGAATACCGCTCTGAAACAGAAGTGGGTGCAAGACCTGACGGCATCAACGGTTGGCTATGTGGATGCGCCGTTAATGTCGGTTCCGACACTAGAGAAGCGTTTGTCAGGGTTGAAGCCATTTGATTTGCAGGCGCTAGCAGCGTTGTCAAAAGAAGACAAAGCAAATCACGTCGTTATCGTTCAAGACCCGTTCACGAGCTATTACGATGCAGAAGTGGTCGAAGACTTTGCAAACCTGATTGTGAAACTTGGCAAAACACCGGTACTGCTCCCGTTTAAACCAAATGGAAAAGCGCAACACGTAAAAGGGTTCCTTAAGCGCTTTGCCAGCAATGCCGCAAATACCGCAGCGTTCTTACAACAAGTTGCGGATATCGATATCCCCTTAGTGGGCGTCGATCCGGCGTTAGTGCTTTGCTACCGCGATGAGTACACGGAAGTGCTTGGAGACAAGCGTGGCGACTTCAACGTACTGACGGCACATGAGTGGCTAGAGCCTCGCCTGAGTGAATTCGAAGGGGTTAAAGAAGGGGTACAAGAGCCTTGGTACTTACTCGCTCACTGTACTGAAAAAACAAAGATGCCTAATGCAGAAAAAGAGTGGGGCAGCATCTTTAAGCATTTCGGTGCAGTATTAAATACGGTACCTGTTGGCTGCTGTGGAATGGCAGGCACGTTCGGCCATGAAGTCGATAAGCTGCAAATGTCAAAAGACATCTATGGTTTGAGTTGGAAACCAAACTTAGAGCAGTTACCGAAAGAGCGCTGCCTAATTACGGGCTATTCTTGCCGAAGCCAAGTCAAACGGTTTGAAGGCATGAAAGTAAAACACCCAGTACAAGTACTGCTTTCGATTCTCTAATAATAAATAGCCCAGCGTTAAGTTGGGCTATTTTTTAATTGTTAACGCAAGGTATTACGTTATGTTTATGGATAAGCTCGAGTTAAAAGTTCCGCCTGTCGCCGTCGTTATCGTTCTTATGGTTATTGTTAATCGTTTGGCTCATGGTTTTACTGACTTGACGATTTCGCTACCAGCACCTGGTGTAGTGTTTTTATTATGCTTCATAGCGTCTGGAATTATCGGCATTGCAGGCGTAGTGGAATTTCGGCGCTCAAAAACAACAGTGAATCCGATAAAAGTCGAGAGTGCTTCAACAGTAGTCGACACTGGAATATTTGCTTACAGCCGAAACCCTATGTATCTGGCTTTGTTGTTATTATTAATCGGGTTTTCATATTGGCACCAAAATATACTGTCTATCATTTTTGCTTTTTCTTATATCTACTATATGAATCGATTTCAAATAAAGCCAGAAGAGAGAGCATTAGAGAAACTGTTTGGTGCGGAATATTTAGATTACAAGCAGAGAGTTAGGCGTTGGATATAAACGTTACGACAAATGATGAGCTAATAAGCCCCTAAATGAGGGGCTTAATTTTATCTGTTAAAAACTCGGTAATATCGCTTCTGGCATAAGGTGGTTGTGAACCGCCAGTTTAAGCAGCGAGTTTGCTTGCTCAATATCCGGTGCAAAGTAGCGATCTTTATCATAGAAGCTGACTTTCTCACGTAGGATTTGTTTCGCTTCTTCAACTCTTGGCGATGATTTTAATGGTGCTCTAAAGTCGATGCCCTGCGCTGCAGATAAGTACTCTACAGCCAAAATGCCTCGAGTGTTTTCCGCCATATCACGTAGTCTGCGACCAGCAAATGTCGCCATCGAAACGTGATCTTCTTGGTTGGCTGACGTTGGCAAGCTGTCGACCGAAGCTGGGTGAGCTAGGGTCTTGTTTTCACTTGCGAGTGCCGCAGACGTTACCTGAGCAATCATAAAGCCAGAGTTTACTCCACCGTTGTCCACCAAGAATGGCGGGAGCTTACTCAAAGCGCTGTCAATCAACAGAGCCATACGTCTTTCTGAGAGGCTGCCGATTTCAGCGATGGCAAGTGCTAGGTTATCGGCGGCCATAGCAACAGGTTCCGCGTGGAAGTTACCACCGGAGATGATGTCGCCATCTTCTGCGAACACAAGTGGGTTATCAGACACTGAGTTTGCTTCAATTTCCAAGATGTCAGCGGCGTTTCGAATTTGCTGCAAACAAGCACCCATTACCTGAGGCTGGCAGCGCAGCGAGTAAGGATCCTGCACCTTTTCACAGCCCGTATGTGATACCCCGATCTCGCTGCTGACATCTAGCATGTGGCGGTAGGCTAGAGCGGCGTCCATTTGACCTCTGTGTCCACGAACGCGGTGAATACGTGGATCGAATGGGCGTCTACTACCTAATGCGGCTTCTACCGACATCGCACCACATACCGTGGCTGAAGCGAACAGATCTTCTGCTGCAAATAAACCTTCTAGAGCAAAGGCTGTTGAAGCTTGGGTACCATTTAGTAGTGCTAAACCTTCTTTAGGTGCTAAAGTGATCGGCTCAAGGCCAGCGATTTTCAGTGCCTCTAATCCAGAAATGATCTTTCCGTTGTGGCGCGCTTCACCTTCACCCAGTAGAACCGTGCTCATGTGAGCAAGAGGCGCTAGGTCCCCAGAAGCGCCTACCGAGCCTTTCTGCGGAACGCATGGATAAACCTGAGAGTTCACCAAATCAATCAAGGCTTGAATCACTTTCAGGCGAATACCGGAATAGCCGCGAGACAAGCTATTGATCTTCAAGACCATCATCATGCGGACGGTTTCATCTGCCATAAGCTCGCCGATACCCGCAGCATGCGAAAGCACGATACTTTTTTGCAGTGTTTCAAGATCTTCAGGGGCGATACGAGTGTTGGCCAGCAAACCGAAGCCAGTGTTGATGCCATAAACCGTGCGATCTTCAGCAATCACTTGCTCGACAACTTTCGTGCTTTCGTCAATGGCCGGAATCGCTTCTGGGTCCAATGAAAGAATCACTGGAGAACGACTCACTTGACGCAGTTCTTTTAAGCTAATAAATCCAGGCTTTAGCTGTAAATTTAACATCTTCATCTTCCTTTATTCAGCTGAGCTTATTTTAGCTTTTTCAGTTCTTCGTTAAGCATCGGTAAATCAAGACCTTGCTGTGCTGCACAGTTTTTCGCGATGTCATAGCCTGCATCAGCGTGGCGCATTACGCCCGTTGCAGGATCGTTATGCAACACGCGAGAAATACGTTGAGACGCGTCATCACTACCATCACAACAGATAACCATACCTGAGTGTTGAGAGAAGCCCATACCGACGCCACCACCATGATGCAAAGATACCCATGTTGCGCCGCCCGCCGTGTTCAGCAGAGCATTGAGTAATGGCCAGTCAGAAACGGCATCTGAGCCATCCATCATGCCTTCCGTTTCTCGGTTTGGACTCGCTACCGAGCCTGAATCTAGATGATCACGGCCGATGACGATTGGCGCTTTTAGCTCGCCGTTTTTGACCATTTCATTGAATGCCTGACCGAGACGTTCGCGATCTTTCAATCCGACCCAACAAATACGAGCTGGTAAGCCTTGGAACTGGATTCGTTCGCGGGCCATGTCCAGCCAATTGTGGAGGTGTGGGTTGTCTGGGATAAGCTCTTTTACTTTTTGGTCAGTTTTGTAAATGTCTTCTGGATCGCCTGATAGCGCCGCCCAGCGGAATGGACCAATTCCCTCACAAAACAGAGGACGAATGTACGCAGGGACAAAGCCTGGGAAGTCGAATGCGTTTTCTACGCCTTCTTCTAGTGCCATCTGACGGATATTGTTGCCGTAATCGAGTGTTGCTGCGCCGCGTTCTTGAAGGTCAAGCATCGCTTTGACTTGCACTGCCATTGACTCTTTTGCCGCTTTAACCACCGCCGCTTCATCTTTGAGGCGCATGTCTGCAGCGTGTTCCATTGACCAGCCTAGTGGCAGGTAACCATTTAATGGGTCGTGCGCAGAGGTTTGGTCGGTAACAACGTCTGGAGTAATGTTACGCTCTACAAGTTCAGGGAACACATCGGCTGCATTGGCAAGTAGGCCCACAGAAACCGGAGTGTCTGATTCGTAGATAATCGCGAGTGCTTCGTCTAGGCTCGTGGCTTTCTTGTCGACGTAGCCAGTACGTAAGCGGTAGTCAATGCGCGACTCATCGCACTCGACAGCAATCATAGAAAAGCCAGCCATAGTGCCAGCGAGAGGCTGAGCCCCCCCCATTCCCCCTAAGCCACCTGTTAGGATCCAGCGCCCTTTAGGATCGCCGTTGAAGTGCTTTTTCGCTACAGAGACAAAGGTTTCGTAGGTACCTTGGACGATGCCTTGTGAGCCGATGTAAATCCAGCTTCCCGCAGTCATTTGTCCGTACATCATCAAACCCTGTTTATCGAGTTCGTTGAAGTGCTCCCAGTTAGCCCAGTGCGGCACCAAGTTAGAGTTAGCGATCAGTACGCGCGGTGCATTTTTATGAGTTGGGAATACACCAACAGGTTTACCCGATTGAACGAGTAAGGTTTGGTCGTCTTCAAGGCGCTCTAGCACTTCGACAATTTTATCGTAGCACTCCCAGTTTCGTGCAGCTCGACCAATGCCACCGTACACGACGAGTGAGTGAGGGTGCTCGGCAACATCTGGGTCTAGATTGTTCATCAGCATGCGAAGTGGGGCTTCCGTCAGCCAAGATTTTGCTCTCAACTGCGTGCCATGTGGGGCACGAATTGTACGGCTAGTATCGAGACGCTTATCTTCTACTTGGCGTTCCGTCATGGTAAGACTCCTTGTGTTTCATGTTATTCAAGTAGTACGAAGCTCTCCAAGCCACCAAAGTGACTTGGTTCCACTACTTGGTTTAATGTTATTTTTCTGAAAATGCGTTGGCGATATCCCAACAAAGTCGAGCGGCTAATCTCGCCGTCTGACTGTCTACGTCGTAGGTTGGGTTGTACTCGGCGATATCGGCAATCACTAGCTTCTGCTTATAGTGCAAAATTCTGTCTAGAAATGGTGCGACGGTATCTATACTCACGCCTCTCGCAGCCGGGGCACTCACGCCAGGCGCTGTCGCCGCTGGAAAGACATCTAGGTCGATGGTGAGGTAGATATAGTCACAGTTATCAATAAAGTGCTGTAATTGAGTTAAGTGATACATGTGGTTGAGATGCGCAAGATCTTTGTCTTCCACGTACCAGACGCCAAGCTCTTCAGCTCGTTTAAACAGTGCTTCAGTATTACTCGCTCGACTGACCCCAAGGCAGGCGTAATGGAATGGCCAATCATGCTTGTTACAGTAATCATAAATTTGATTGAATGGCGTACCTGAGCTTGGTTTTACATCGGCGTGGCTACTTTCAAAGGCCCGTAGATCAAAGTGCGCATCAAAGTTTATAATGCCAATCTTTGGCGGCTGTGACGGGCTAAGGTATTCAAAATATCTCGCGAGGCCTTGAAAGGAAGCCCAAGCGACTTCGTGACCACCACCTAAAGTGATGACAGGCGTTGAGCGCAATGCGGTTGCAATCACATCAGCACAAATTGACTGGTAGTGTTCGAGTAGATCATCTTCGCAGACAACATTACCCAAATCGATAAGCGAGCTTTTTTTATGCCAAGCCATATTCGCTAAAGCGCGGCGGATGAGATCGGGGGCTTTACGTGCGCCTATTCGGCCTTTGTTGCGAGCAACGCCGGCATCGCAGGCAAAACCAAGTAAGCTAACGGCATTGTGATAGGGCTCTAGATCGCGAACTGGAATCTGTTTAATGACATGATGGACGCGTTTCCCGAGCGCACCATCTTCAGCGTCGTGACGTCCTTGCCAATGAAATTCTTGAACTGTTGTGAGCGTTTTATCGCTAGATTGTTCAGACATGATCCAACTCTCCCTGTACGATGCGACTCGATAGGCGTGACACGCCTTGTTGATAGCTAAAGTCAGCAGGGTGGGACACGTCCCAAATGGCTAAATCCGCATCAAACCCTACTTGTATCTGGCCACGACTTTGCCCATATCCTAATGCTTTTGCTGCATGGCAAGTGACACCACGCAGCGCTTCTTCAGGTGTGAGACCAAAGAGGGTACACCCCATATTCATCATCATAGTCAAATCTGCGAACGGTGATGTACCAGGATTCAAATCGGTCGCGATGGCCATCGGTATTTTGTGCTTTCTCAGTAGCTCGATAGGAGGAAGCTTTGTCTCCTTCAAAAAGTAGAATGCGCCAGGGAGCAACGTCGCGACAGTGCCTGATTGAGCCAATGCTTCAACGCCCGCTTGGTCGAGGTATTCGATATGATCGGCGGATAAGCCCTCGTACTGAGCGGTTAACGCGCTGCCGCCTAGATTAGATAGTTGTTCGGTATGCCCCTTAACGCGGAGACCATGCTCTTTAGCGGTAACGAATACACGCTCGGTTTGCGCTAAATCGAAGCCTATCGACTCACAAAACACATCAACGCTGGTGGCGAGTTGCTCTTCTGCTACAAGCGGGATGATCTCTTGGCAGACGAAGTCAATATAGTCATCTGGTTTGCCTGCAAATTCTGGAGGAAGAGCGTGAGCGGCTAAGAGTGTTGTGGTCACGCGCACTTTACGATGATCTTGCAATGCTTTAGCTGCACGCAACATTTTGACTTCGTCACGCAATGTTAATCCGTAGCCAGATTTCACTTCGACTGACGTCACACCGCTGCGTAGCAAACCGTCTAGCCGAGGCAACGCAAGTTCAATTAACGCCTCTTCGCTGGCTTCGCGAGTTGCACGTACTGTCGAGAGGATCCCGCCACCCTGTTTAGCAATCTCTTGATAAGGCAAACCTTTCAAACGCATCTCGAATTCGTTGGCACGGTTACCTGCGTAGACGAGGTGAGTGTGGCAGTCAATAAAGCCGGGAGTAACCAGTTGCCCTTGGCAATCATAGCTTTCCGACTTGGCGGTCTCTACGTTGTCTCCAATCTCGGCGATGATTCCTTGTCGAATAGCAATATTTGTTGGCTCGCTAATCTCATAACCACAATCACCGGCCACCATTGACACGAGTTTGGCGTTAGTAAGCACCAAATCAAATGACGGAGATCGTTGCTGTTTGAACATACTGCATATTCCATTAATTAAATGTATATACAAATACTCATTCAGGATAGTCAATTGATCAAGTGAGATGTTGCGAAAATGTGATCGATGAAAAAGTATGAAATGCTCTAAGAGAGCAGAACTTTAGAACTTAATTTGTAGCGAGTGCCGGGGTGGTAGAGCAATGCTGAGCTCACAAGCTTGTCTTGACTCCACGTACGTCGGTTAAGCAAAAGGCAGGGTTCATTTGCTCCTAACTTTAACGCAGAGCGAACATGGTCGTCGGCGACGATTGCTTCAACGGTATGCTCGATAGCACTGAGTGGGCAGTTTTGCGATAAGTATTGATTGGGTGTGATTTCGGTAAAGTCTTGCTCGAGATACCCTGGAGCGTAAGCAGCATTGACCCAACGTAGTTCATATTGAATGGGTGATTTATCTTCAAAGTGAATGATTTCACTGTAAAAAACAGCCGTCCCTAACATAACGCCGAGTTTAGTCGCGATGGTTTCGTCAGCTTGGAGCGCGGTTTGAGTTACCACTTTGCTTGAGTAGGATTTACCTCTATGGGTGACTTCTTCTGCAATATTTCGGATATCGAGCAAAGGTGATTCCGCTTTATCTTCGTTGCTACAGACAAACGTACCTAGGCGAGGTCTGCGCTGTAACTTTCCTTCAGCTACGAGATCCCGAATTGCTTTATTTACCGTCATCCGACTGACATTAAATTGTTTGGTCAGCTCAATTTCAGTAGTAATTCGATGTCCAATTGGCCAATGACCAGACTCAATGTTGTCGTTAATGTACTTTTTGATTTGAAGATAAAGCGGGGAGTTACTCATTGGATGACATCGCAGTATACTTATTGACTATACAAATGGTTATACATTTGAAAGGATATTGCAAGTCACGCTGCAAAAGCCTTGATGGTAAACCTCATGAAAAAGTGCGAAAGCGTGAGTGTTTTCAGAAAAATAGTCGATAAAGGGCTTGCTTAGTTGTAGCGGTACACGTTAAATCAATGCAAACAACGACAATCAAAAGGAAAGAAGATGTTTGGTAAGTTGAAAGCATCCTTGGGTATTGGCGCTGCAAAAGTCGATACCGTTTTAGAAAGTATGTCAGTATTTCAAGGTGAAACCCTTAAAGGGACAGTTCACATACAAGGTGGTGACGTTGAGCAGCAAATTGATGCCATCAATTTAAAGCTGTGTACGGAAGTAAAAGTGGAAAGTGATGATAGTGTGAGCTACCAAGACTTCATCATCGGCAAGCTGCAAGCCGTTCAGCCTTTCACCATTCAGCCTGGTGAAAACAAGCAAGTTCCATTTGAATTGAAATTAGATGATGAGACGCCAATTACGGCGCTTAATGCATTAAAGAATCAGTGTCACGTCTGGGTAGAAACCACGCTTGATATCGATTTTGCAATTGACCCGAAAGATCGTGATTTTGTTGAAGTGAAACCACTTCCTGTGGCAGCGAAAGTGATTGGCTTGATTGAACAAGCGGGCTTTTCGATGGTGAAAGCGGATGTTGAAAAAGGGCACTTACGTGGCAGTAATTTCTCTTCGAAGTCTGGCTGCTACCAAGAGATTGAGTTTCGAAACAATGGCTTCATCAATAAGAAAGAGATCGAACTGTCGTTTATTTTAGATGGTCGTGTCATGCACTGTTTAGCAGAGGTCGACCGCTCACTCAGCATGAGAGGCGATCAGTATGTCTCTTTCACACTGGCGTTAGATGCGAGTGAGGCTGAAATCAGCTCGGCGGTGAATCGAGTGCTCTCAGTCTAATTGAGCACTGAACAATACATTAAGAGCCCTCATTTGAGGGCTCTTTTGGTAAAGACTATGCGGCGCTGAGGTGTGTCGTGAGGTATGGTTGCCAAGCATGTTGATAAAGCGCTTTAGATTGACTGCGCATCGATTTGATTTGTGCGACCTCAAACTCACTAAACTCGCGGCGCTCTGATGCTGCTTTACGTTCTATTTTCTGAATTTTCTCATACAGATCATGCTCTGGACCGCTTTTCACATCGGCAATGGCTTTCAAATGGACCTGAACTTCCGCAATCAGCTTGGTTTTTGGAAGCTGAACCAGAAGATTTAAATCACGATAACCCGATGCCGCTGGATTTTTGAAGCGGTTTTTCACCTTAACAATGGTGGTTTCGCGATTAAGTACTTCGTACGCAGACATCAGGCTTTCAATGTCGTCTGCAACGATCGTTGCGCGAGCCAAATCGGTAATGCGTTCAGTTTGGCCGTCTAGCTCATAGGCGATCTTTTCTTTTGCACGTTCAGCGGATTTTACGCCTGCGAAATAAGCGTCTGTGGATGTGAGTAGTGCAGTACTTTTACAGATAGTTTCAAGTTCAGCTTGAGCTTGGTGTGCTTTGCTATAAAGGATATCGAAGTCTGAGTAGGGTTGAAGTGGTGTAGAAGCGATCGGTTTAATACCGTAAAGGCCGCTTAAATTATGCTTGAATGCTTTTGAACAGACTTCATTTTGATTCGCTGGACGGTTTTCCTCACTGCCAGGTGCTGGTGGTACAGCAGCAAAAGCAGGCGCTCGGCTGAGCATTAAAAGCATTAGGGCCGTCGTACGTAGGAAAAGGCTCATTCACTCTCCTTAGAGTCGTTGCTTAGGAAAAAGGTGTCGAAAAAGGTTTCAATCACTAAGCTTGACGATTCTACATTTCATATCTTGGGGCTAAAGCTCCGATTCCAATAGCGATTTTTGCTTCTCTATCCAATCTTTGAACTCTGTCCCATTTCTTTGGAGTGACCAATTTGGATTAAGTTCATCACCAAGATGTAACCAAGTATAAAGCGCGCACCTGAACCTAATCTGAACGGAAATTTAAGAATCAGATTGTTAATAGATAGGGCTTTCGCTAGGCTAAGCGCAAGTGAAGTCAGTGACAGAGAATAACAATGAAAGACCCAGAATTTTGGCATTCTAAGTGGGCGGCCAATCAAATTGGATTCCACCTAGAAGATGTTAACCCGCTGCTTATCGAGTATTGGAAGCATACAAACCCAACGCATGACTCGAAAGTGTTTGTTCCCTTGTGTGGTAAGTCGGAAGATCTTGTTTGGCTAGCGACAAAACACGCCGACGTACAAGGTGTTGAGCTAAGCAATATTGCGGTACGCGCTTTTTTTGCTGAACACTTCTATACACCAATGGTGATGCCAGTTAATGGTCAACACGAGCTGTTTCAGTTTGATGAGCTCTCGATCTATGTGGGAGATTTTTTCACGGCGCCGATTCAGCCAGTTGATATAGTTTATGATCGCGCTTCTCTTGTAGCACTACCGAAGGAGATGCGTGGCGAGTATGCTGAGCGCATTAAATCATTGTTAAACCCAGGTGGAAGAATGCTCTTGGTGACACTTGAGTACGATCAATCGCTGATGGCGGGGCCTCCGTTTTCGGTACCAGAGCAAGAAGTAAGAAGCTTGTATGAAGGCTACAAAATTACCCAGTTGCATCGTAATGATGAGGCGGATATGCCACCGAAACTTTCAAAAATTGAAGGGGCTCGAATGACCGAAGTGGTGTATTTGATAGAGTCTTAAATGAAAAGAGCGTTTGGGAAACCAAACGCCCTTTCGATCGCGATTAGTAAATCACTTTTACTTGTGCTGCGCTAGTGACGGCATCTTCGATTGCTTGCTCAATGGAGTCACGACGAGTAATTGCGACACCTAAGCGGCGGCGTCCATCAATATCTGGCTTACCAAAAAGGCGAACTTGGGTTTGAGGTGCTGCGAGCGCTTGCTCTAAACCTTCAAAACGGATGTTTTGCGAAGTGCCTTGGCCAAGAACCACCGCGGATGCTGCTGGGCCAAATTGTGTAATGCCAGCAATTGGCATACCTGTAAAGGCGCGCACATGCAGCGCGAATTCAGAGCTGTCTTGCGACATCAAGGTGACTAGACCTGTGTCGTGTGGGCGAGGGGAGACTTCATTGAAAATAACGGTGTCGCCCTTGATGAAAAGTTCTACACCAAAAATGCCATAGCCGCCCAATGCGTTGACCACTTTTCCTGCGGCGTCTTGAGCGGCGGCCAGAGCTGCATCTGACATTGCTTGTGGCTGCCACGATTCGCGGTAGTCACCATCCTCTTGGCGGTGACCAATCGGAGCACAGAAGTGTACACCGTCAACCGCGCGCGCAGTCAGTAGCGTAATTTCATAATCGAAATCGATAAAGCCTTCAACGATTACGCGTCCAGCCCCCGTGCGACCACCTTCTTGAGCGTAATCCCACGCTTTTTGGACATCATCAGCAGACTTAATAACACTTTGTCCTTTACCTGATGAGCTCATTACAGGTTTACACACGCATGGAATACCCACGGCTTCAATGGCGGCAGTAAAGTCTTGGTAGTTGTCAGCAAAGCGGTAAGGAGAAGTTGTCAGATCCAGTTCCTCTGCGGCTAAACGGCGGATTCCTTCACGGTTCATGGTCAGTTTCGTCGCGTTCGCAGTAGGGACAACATTAAGTCCTTTCGCTTCAAGCTCGACTAACTTATCGGTTGCGATAGCTTCGATTTCAGGCACAACGAAATCCGGTTGTTCTTTTTCGATGATCGCCTCGAGAGCATCTCCATCAAGCATATCCAAGGTGTAGCTGCGATGAGCGACTTGCATTGCTGGTGCATTTTCGTAGCGATCACAGGCAATCACTTCGAGCCCAAGGCGTTGGCACTCGATTGCGACCTCTTTTCCAAGTTCACCAGACCCAAGCAGTAGAACGCGTGTTGCGCTTTGACGTGTAGCCGTACCAAACATAGATAACCCTTATTATTCAGAGGAGAATGAAATTGTAGGCGATCATACGTATCTCGAACCAAAAAGCAAACGTTTGCGTTGGCTGCGCATAAGATAATGGGTGCATGTACTGTAAATTGGTTTTAAAATGCCGCGCAATAGTATGATTTGTAACTAATAATTACCTAATATTATTGATTGTCTTGTAGTTTATGTCGATTGAGATGAGGAAATTGTTTCGATTGCGATTATAATGATATCAATATGGAAGCCGTGTAATTTATAAGTTAAAGAGCGCCAAATCACTGAAATTTCGTCGAAATCTTGTTTCAAGTTTTCCCCAGACGTAAAGGTGGCAAAAACAAATGCTCGGGATATAAAAAGAACAGATGCAGTACGACCTAAAACAATCCATCAAGATACCGATTGATACGCTGACGGTGGGCATGTTTGTTACCGCCATTGAAGACAGCAAACGCGTCAACCTTGCTAATGCAGGGCGAGTACCTACTCAACAAGCAATTCGTCAATTGGTGAAAAATGGCGTTAAGTATGCTTGGGTAGATCAAAGTCTGTCGGTAAAGGGCAGTGTATTTAAACCAGTAAGCGATCAGCCAGAGGTGGAGCCAGAAGGCGCGCCCCCCGCACCGATAAAGCGTAAGAAAATGAGCCGCTTTTCCCAACAGAAAAAAGCCTCAAAGATTATCCGCGAAGCGAAAGGTCTAGCGCAAAAAATTCTTAATCAGACGTTTGAAGGCAAGTCTATTCATGTAGATGAGCTAGATGGCTGGGCGGATGATTTGATTGAGTCCGTGCTGATCGATTCTGATGCGCTTCACTGCGTTTCTGCGTTAAGAAGTAAAGATGAGTACTTACTGGAACACTCGGTCAACGTTGCGACCTTATTGGTCTCATTTGGTAAGCATCTAAACTTACCCAAAGAGACGTTAAAACAGATGGCGATTGGTGGCATTATCCATGATGTTGGCAAAATTAAAGTCGACGACAAAGTGCTCCATAAACCCGCACGCTTAACGCCAGAAGAGTTTGAGCACATGAAGCTGCATCAGGTCTATGCGGGTGAAATCATCAGTACTGTTACTGGGCTGAGCGACATTGCTCGTGACGTATGCTTGATGCACCACGAGAAATTGGATGGGACAGGGTACCCAAGAGGTTTGACTGCTGAGCAGATGCCAACTCATGGGCGTATGAGCTGTATTGTCGATATATATGACGCTCTAACCGCGGATCGCTGTTACAAAAAGGGGATGAGCTCCGCAGAGGCGTTTAAGATTTTGCTTAGCCTGACACCATTTCATCTAGACCGAGACTTGGTCTATAAATTCATCAATTGTATTGGTGTATACCCAGTCGGTGCTTTGGTTGAACTGAGTGATGGTCGGGTCGGCATCGTATGGACTTCCAATGCGGCGGAACCAGTTAAACCTGAGGTCAAGTGTTTCTACTCTCGAAAGTACAAGCGTTTCGTTGACGTGTCATACGTTGATGTAAAACACAGTAAAGTAACCATCGAACGAGCGATTGCCCCAAGCGGCTTAGAAGTGGATCCGACACCGTTCTTTGACGTTTAGGTAAGTGGCAAAGTGAAACAAAAGGCGCTCATTGAGCGCCTTTTGTATTTTATATCGCTAAGTAGGCGACCGGAATATCGGGATTGATTGCTTCCAGTGTTGCCTGTGTATCCGCAAGGTGACTGATGGTACCGTCGGCCATTTCCGCCAGTGCCGCAGACTCTATATTTTGCAAAGATTTACCATCTAGAAGTAGCTGAATCATCGCCACTTGCAGTGGTGGCAAGCTTGGGTTAAACGCCGCATTTTCAGCGTATGCACCTAAGTAAACCTCACCGCTATCGAGTTTAAGACACACGCCACTTAAGTTCTTAGTGTAAGGGGCGTGGCTGCGGTTAAGTGCCTCGACGGCTTTGTTAACCATTTCATCGGTTTCATTCGTATGCTTGCCATGGTCAACGCTAGACATGAGTCCAGACTCGATACCAAGATCGGAAGGGCCAAACGACTCCGGTAGATACTCTTGCAAGGTCATTTCGTCACGCTGTGGTAGCTGCACCACTAACTTATCTGCGGTGGTCAATTCATTCATAAACTGACGACAGTGGCCACAAGGGCTAAAGTTAATCGTAATGTCTGAAATACCTTGTTCGCCTTTCATCCATGCGTGGCTAATGGCTGACTGCTCTGCGTGAACGGTTTGGCCGAGTTGTGCGCCGAGGATTTCGACGTTCGCGCCAAAGTATAAGCGTCCTGACAAACCGCGTACGATCGCGCCTACATAAAAATTTGAGATAGGTGCATAGGAATAAGCGGCAGCAAAAGGAAGCAGCGCGACGCGAAGTTCGTCATCTTCTAGCCCTGAAATGGACAGAAGCTCTGAAAATTGCTGAGGGGAAAGCGTTGCGTCAAAGTCATCAGCTAACAGAATGGGTGATAGGTATTCTGCGATTTGGCTTGGCGCATCAGATAGCGCTTTTTCAATGCGGCTTCTCATGGTGAATCCTTGTGTATACGTTAATTGATATCTTTGGCACGGGCGTCTTTACAGTACAGACATGCCTTGATACTGGTATTTCATTTTATGCGAAGAGTAAAACATTACTGAGATTTAAATCACACTAATCATTGTAACGAATTTATTGTTTGCATAATTAGAGTGAGGTCACACATGGTATCGATTACATAAAGGAGAGGAGTGAGGTCGGTCGAGCTGCGACTGAACAGCTCGACCAAACGTCGCAAAAGTGAGTTAGGCAGCAAGCCAAACGGCAAATGCGAAGAAAGAAGGGGCAAGAATAGAAGTAATCACACCACAAACCACTAAGGCGAGAGAGCTAAATGCGGCGTCTTGACCATCTTTTTCAGCGCAGGTTGCGGTACCCAGCGCGTGGGATACCGTTCCCATGGTAAGCCCTTTGGCAATAGGGTGAGTAATGTTAAGCAAGTTGTAGACAGGGTACGCCACAATCGCGCCAAACAGACCGACGATTAGGACTAAGATCGCGGCAATTGCAGGCTCTCCGCCTAGGTGGCTAGAGACTTCCATCGCGATAGGCGTGGTGACAGATTTACCAAGTAGGCTTGCGATCAGTGTAATGTCGGCTTGCATGTAGACGGCAATCATACTGGCAGTGAGCATCGACATCACGCTACCTACACCGCAGGCAAGCATGATGATTCGCCAGTTTGCTCGGATCTGCGGCAATTGCTCATACAAAGGATAAGCCAGCGCAACGACAGCGGGTTGAAGCAGATAGTTGATCCACTGGTTGTCGGCATAATATGTCTCAAACGGAACCTTCAAATACGTCAGAAGTGGAATGAGTACAGCTAAGCTGATCAAAAGCGGGTTCATAAATGGGCTTTTGATTTTTTGACACAACCAGCGAGCAGCGAAAAAGACAACAAGGGTAACGAATAGCCACATTACTTTTGTCCCCCTTTTAGCATTCGATCAAGCATAAGGCCAAGCAATACAAGAACAATGAATGTCCCACCTACCGCGCTGGCGAGAATAGGCAGCGCATTAGCGAGTAACATATCGAAATGCTCCATCAACCCAACACTGATGGGCACAAACAGAAGCACCATATAGCGAATAAACAAACTTGCGCTTGGGCGTACCCAGTCGACTGGAACAAGTCCACTTGCAAGCAATCCAAAGAGAATCAGCATGCCGATGATGCTACCAGGAATCGAAATGTCGAGAAGATGTTGAATGTTGATGCCCGCGATGAGGCAGAGGAAAATCAGCCCCATTGACACAACGTATTTCAGCACTGTTTTTGCCATAAGTTGTTATCGTCCGAAATTATCATGCGTTGCAAAAACGCAACGTAAAAAACCAACACGGTGTAAACCCATGTTGGTTGGGTGTCAGTGCCTCATGACTGGTAATTATTGTGTATGTGGCTGAGGCATCTGTTAGGGTGCAGGCGTTCTGGTATCTAAGATACTAGCTTTTGTACGTATTGATAAACGGATTTTAAAATAGCTAGCTTCTTTTCATCACTTTCATGTTCGTGAACTAAGTTTTCCAAATTGAGCATATAGTCTTCAATACGACTTTCGAAGTAGTCTCGGCAATGATTTGCCCAGCGTTGCTGTTCTGACTCATCTAAAGTGGCAGGGAAGTTTCGTGCTCGGTAGCGAAATAGTAGCGGCGCAATTCGGTCATCATTAAACGAGATATCAAGCGCCGCTAAATTATTTGGATCGGTTTGGCGAATAATGTCCATCGAGGCTTTATCCGCCGGAGAAAAGAATCCGTCATAAAGCATGCTATCGACATCGTTATCTTTCGCGTACTCCCGGTCGATACTGTATAAGCCAATCAGCTTTTCGCGTATTTCAGGGGTTTGACGCAGACGAGCCAAGTTCTCAAGGCATTGCTCTCGGTTGATACCAATATTCGCGGCGTTTTCTGCGGTTAAGGTTTTCGCAGGCGCAAGTATCGGACACTTATTAAGGTGGACCAGTTTTACCGGGACCGGAAGTTCATCGTCTGCCAGTTCCGAGTGTTTGGTGTACAGGCGCTCATTGAGCTGCTCAACATCCAAATCGAACAGGGGTTGTGGGTCTTTGGCCAAATCGACCATGATCACCGCATTTTGGTTGGTTGGATGCCAAGCCACAGGAACCATCCAACTGGTGTAATTACACTCTCGACCCAACATGCCCGAGACATGCATTAATGGCGTCATGTTAACAATATCAATCAGATCGTTGAGCTTGCGTTTGTGGCGCATACTGAGGAAATAATCAAACAGCTTAGGTTGCGCAGCTTTGATCTTCTTTGCCATTTCAATAGTAGCAACTACGTCGGCCATCGCATCGTGAGCATTTTCGTGTTCAATTCCGTTGGCTTTAGAAAGATGCTCTAGCTTAAAGCTGATAAACCCTTCGTCATTTTCTGGCCACTCAACTCCTTCTGGGCGTAGTGCATAACAAGCGCGCATCACGTCGAGCAGGTCCCAGCGCGAGTTGCCGTTTTGCCAGCTCCAAGCGTAGGGGTCGATGAAGTTGCGATAACACGTATAGCGAGTCACTTCATCGTCGAATCGAATGCTGTTGTAACCCAGGTTAATGGTGTTTGGAGTAGCGAGCTGCTCATGGATCTTGGCGATGAACTCTGGCTCAGACAATCCTTTGGCAACGGCAGTTTGAGGAGTGATACCGGTGATTAATGCCGCTTCTGGTGCGGGTAAGTAATCTGTCGGTGGTTGGCAATAGATAACCAGAGGCTCACCAATGATGTTGAAATCCATATCGGTACGCACACCTGCAAATTGGCAAGGACGATCCTTTGCAGGGCTGGTTCCCCACGTTTCATAGTCGAAAAAGAAAAACGTAGGTTGATGCTCTTGTTGCATTATCTATTTACCAAGTGGTTGAAAATCACTTGAGTATTAGACCACTGCGACGCGAGCAAGGCAACGGTATCGAAGAAATCAGAGCGGTTCTGGCGAGGGTTTAATCAGAGCAAGAGGAGGGTGAGCATGTCACCCTCATGATTGTTAGTGTTTGGCGAGATCGTCCATCACCATCGAGTTGTGTTGTTCGTGAATGGTATTGACGCGGATGCGCTTCTCAGGTTCCAGCTTTTCATATTCCGTGAGGTAGATGTCACTGTGGATGTGCTCAGCGATCATTTTCACCATCAAGCGGTTGTTGGCATAAAGGCCCAAGGTTTCGTCACGGTGAGAAAACATCAGTGCTAGCTTCATATCCGCCACGCACATAAAGCGGTGGGAAGGGTACTCGATTTCTTCGTTGTCAGAGCGAGAATACATTTCGATCTTCTCATGAGGACTCGCTACTTTATTGAATGAGAAAACAATCACACGCACGCCACGTTCAATGGCATCACAAAGCTCTTGTGCAAACAGATTTAAGTTAAAGTCGGTATTGAGGTAAATCTCCAAGTTGGCTTGGTTGATCACTTCTTTGGCTTTTTGCAGCACATTTTCATAGCCGGTGACGTTGTACACAAACTGCTTTTCTTCTTGCAGCATCATCTTCGACAGTTCGGTTTTAAGAATATTGATATTCTCGACGGTCTTTTTCTCAATTTGATTGAAGATCAGTTCTGGCGATTTCGCTTCATACTCTTTGGTATCACCGTCTGAAAGGAAGATGTAGCCGTTGGTATAGAGGTTATCGATCGATGAATAAACTGAAGAGCGAGACAAAGAGATGTCTTTAGCGATTTTGTATCCGCTTGCACGGCCGTTTTTGAGTAGGTTGATGTACACAAGCGCATCGGTTTTAGAAAAGCCGAAATCCATCAGTTTGGTCACTAGATCTGACACAGGTTGTCCTCTGAAGCTGTTCAATTTATTTACCTACTTTAGATTATCATTGTCATCGTATGGAGAGAAAACGATTGTTGTGATTTTTTTCCGAGAAGAGTGCCGCACCCTGAGCAAAAGCAAACGCATCACTGGATAAGGTGATCGAGTCGGGGAGCAAAGAGACGTCGATGTATCGACTCAGTGCCACGAGTAAATCGTCATTGATAGGCGCGTGGCAAACCACGTCGCCAGACAGCAGAAGAGTCTCGGGCATTAACTCGGTTATTGGCTTGGCCAAACTGCGAGCCAGCTGGTCGATAAAGGTACGATACACCCTTGTATCGGTTGGGACCGCGTTAGCGACGCCAGCAAAGATCACCGCAAGCGGTTTGTCTTGCAAGACAATTTGGTGATACTGCCTTTCAATTCCGCCGACCGACAAAAACTGCTCGATACAGTGTTCACTGCTGCACCGACATACCGGCGTTAAGCCATCGACGAGCCAGTCAAAACCAGGAAGTTCGGAGTGTGCCCACGTGTCACACAGACGGCTTGGGCGTAGTTTGCCGTTCTCAAACAACGCCAAACCACAACTGTCGCCGAGCGAAACGCTTAACAAACGCTGGTGGTGTGCAGACACATGCATCGCAGCCGCTTGCGAGTGGCTGACAAGCCGGCATTCGATCGTGAATGTTTGGCTCAGGGCACTCGCGAGTTGTTCTGGAGACGGCTGATGGTAGCTATTGGCAGCCGTGAAGTATTCAGAGCAACTTAGTGTCAGCGCTTTGAGTTCACCAAATTGAATTCGGCTTTTATTGACCAAGCGCTTTAAGGTGTCGAGAAGCGAAGCTGAGTTTGACGAGAGGGGCTCTCGGGCTCGGAGTCGCTCGTGGCCTGCAGCGTCACTGGTGTATGTGTGAATGGATTGGGAATCCAAAGAGATTCCCAAATGAATGGCGCCTTGCATTAGCGAGACACTTTTTCCATGACATAACCATAGGCGTCAAGCTCGTACGGTTTACCACTACATACGACGGTTTTCACTTGGTCGCTGTTATTGAGAATAAAGCGCCACTCACCACGCTGATAGGCGATGCAGTGATCGTCATCTACATCAAGCCAGTCGAGGTAAGGTAGATTGAATGCCGCTGAGCTTTTACGCAGCGAAATGAGGCCCTGAATAAATCGCTTAAATTCAAGATCTTGCTCTGACTCGTCCCAGATCATGCATTTACGGTTATCTTCACTCCCCATGCCACGTTGCCCATCGAGACCCACTTCGCCCCCGTAGTAGATGCAAGGCGCACCAACTTGGGTGAACATAAAGAGGTAAGCCAGTTTCGCTTTGCGTTTGTCACCACCACATAACGAGATGATTCGGGTGGTGTCGTGGCTATCGAGCAAATTAAACATTGCTTCATTCACATTGCGCGGGTAAGCCATGTAGGATGTCGTGACCGTGTTCTTAAACTCTGCCTTATTCAAGCTGGCGATGGCAAAATAATCGGTGATTGCCTGGGTTAACGGGTAGTTCATCAAAGAGTCATATTGATCGCCACGCAGCCAAGGCATCCCTTCATGCCAAATTTCACCGAGGATGTAGCAGTCTGGATTGGCTTGTTTCACTACCTTGCGGAACTCTCGCCAGAAGCTGTGATCGACTTCGTTGGCAACGTCTAAGCGCCATCCATCAATACCAAATTCTTCAACCCAATGCTTGGCAACATCGAGTAAATAAGCGCGACACTCTTCATTCTCGGTATTGAGTTTTGGCATCTCTGCAACGTTGGCGAACGTTTCGTAGTTTAGGTTCCAAAAATCCCATTCCTCTCTTGGCGTGTCTGGGTAAACAGGGAACTGGTTGATCCAAAACCAATCTGCATATTGAGAGTCTTTACCTTTCTCAACCACATCAAGCCATAGCGGTGATTGATCGCCAATATGATTAAACACCGCATCAAGCATCACCTTCATTCCGCGTTTATGTGCTTCGCTAACCAATGCTTTAAACGCTTCGTTGCCACCAAAATGCGGGTCAACGTTGTAGTAGTCCACCGTGTCGTATTTGTGGTTGGCATTAGCGGTGAAAATAGGACAAAGGTAGAGTCCGTTCACGCCTAGATCTTGAAGGTAATCGAGCTTATCGATCACGCCCCATAAATCACCGCCCATAAAGCTGTCGCTGGTGGGTTGGCTGCCCCATGGTAATACGTTGCTCGGGGAAATCTCTGGACGTCCATTGGCGAAACGCTCAGGGAAAATCTGGTACCAAATCGTCTCTTTAACCCACTTAGGTGTGGTTAATACATCGCGAGGGTTAATAAACGGAAAGCAGAAAAAGTTACTTAAGTTACTCAGTTCCACTTCTGCTTGAGTATCCTGAGCGATGTCGACAATGCGCTTTTCACCAAACAGCAGTTTTTCACCACCTTTACCGTAAAGGATAAAGCCGTAACGTGTGCGCTTTTTGGGAGGGGTAAATTCGGCGAACCAGTGATCGTGATGCTCTGATTGGCCTTCAAAACTCATTTCCACTTCATTACCACCGACCCAACCATGGGCGTCACTACCGCCGAGGTTACCACCATCTAAGCCGCCTTCTGCCCAGTGATAAGGGTCTCCAATCCAAAGGGCGACTTTTTCGATTTCACCTTTGGCGCTGCGTAAGCGGATATGCAGCGTGTCATTATCGTAGGCGTAACTGTCCGCACTCTTTGCCGAGTGTGAAAGGGAGCTTCTTGTAATCATGTGTATATCCTGACGTTGTTATTCTTTTACTGCGCCACTGACTAAGCCTGTGGTGATGTGTTTTTGCGTGACCACAAACAGCAGCGTGATAGGTACCGCGACTAAGAGAGAGCCGGCGGCAAACAGAGTAAAGTTCTCTGCGGAGTTGGAAGAGATCCAACTAAAGATGCCAATCGCTAAGGTCATTTTCTCTTCGCTGCGCAGGATGAGCGTTGGCAAAATGAAGTCCATCCAAGGTCCTGTAAATGACACAAGGGCGACGAAAACCAGAATCGGCTTGGCGAGCGGCAAAATGATCTCAAGGAAAATGGTCATGTGACCGGCACCATCAATTTTTGCTGCTTCATCGAGCGAGGTTGGAATCGCATCAAAATAGCCTTTGACCAACCAAACCATGAAGGGGAGTGACCCCGTCACATAGACGAACAACAAGCCAGCGTAGGTGTCGATAAGGTTCATCTTCGACAGCAAAATGTAGATTGCCGTCATGGAGAGAAACGCTGGGAACATCTGCAGAACAAGAATGCTCATCATAATGTTGCGTTTGCCTTTAAAACGGTATCGTGAAAAGACAAAAGCTGAGAGGGTCACCACAACCAGTGAAATCAACATATTCGCCGTTGCTAACAGAAAAGTGTTTTTGTACCAATCAAAGTAAGGCGTATCGTTGAATAGCGCTCGGTAATGGTCCAACGTGAACTCAATTTCCGTAAAAGATGAGCTGAACAAGTTAGTGCCGACTTTGAAAGAAGCCAAGATCGTCCAAAGTACTGGGCCGAGCACCAATAGCGCATTCGCTGTGAGAAACAGATAGACGATCGCGGTGCCGATTTTTCCGATAAATTTGTCCATGTTACATACCTACGTCGTCTTTAAAGGATTTCATGCGTCGGAACTGCCAAATTGCGATGCCAGACAAGAACAAGAAAATGATGATCGAGATAACAGAGGCAATTTGATACTGCTGGAAGTCGAGCGTGAGCTTGTAGATCCAAGTAATCAGGATGTCTGTGTGACCCGCAAATCGATACTCAGGGTTAATCGGTCCGCCTTCAGTTAGAAGGAAGATGGCGCCAAAGTTGTTGAAGTTATGGGCAAACGTCATCACCAAAGATGGCGCAACTTGGTGTAACACCATAGGTAAGGTGATTTCCCAAAACTGTTGGAACTTACTGGCACCATCCACTTCACTCGCTTCGTACAGATCGGAAGGAATATTGGTCAATGCACCGGCAATCAACAACATGAAGTAAGGTGCGCCGACCCACACACTGACAGCGATAACCGTAATTTTTGCCGTGAATGGATCAGAGAGAAACGCAATAGAATCAAAGCCCCAAGCGTTTAACGTCGCGTTAACCGGCCCGACGCCGTTAAGCAGTAAACGGAACATCAGCAAGGTAACGAAAGCGGGAATGGCATAAGGCAAAATGAAGATAAAGCGCCACGCTTTTTTAGCCTTGATGTCTTTCTTTTGCAGCGCCAGAGCAAGCAGAAAACCAAATCCACAAGTACAGACAGTCGCAAAGAACGCCCAAATTACCGTCCAAGAAGCCACGCCGAAGAAGGTGCTGGACCAGATTTTTAGCTCAAACAGCGCAATAAAGTTTTTAAATCCAACCCAATCCACCAGGTTACGCGGCGGGATATGGTGCGGCGCCGAATAGTTGGTAAACGAGACCAACACGGTGATGACGATTGGCAAAATGATGAACGCGATGCTGGCCAAAAAGGCTGGTGACAGCATGATAAAGGCGAATTTCTCGTCGTAGATCTGCTTGAATTGCTCTGAGAGTGACGCATGGCTCGGCGTTACACTTAGCGCATCTTTCACGTTAATCGTGTAGACACACAAAAACAGAAAGCAGTAAATCAGCGCGATCACCCCTTCAACCAGCATAAAGATAGAGTTGTCGCCGGGGATGATGTCAAAGCCATTACGCACTTGAGCCACATCGCCGAGCGTCACTAATCCTTTTAGTGCGATAGTGATGTCGACGAGAAACAACAAGGTGACGATTTGCAAGGCGAGGAACACAGCCCCTTTGACCCAATGGCCAAAGCGTAGCTGAGTCGCGCCCATAATCAGGATCGAAGCGGGCACCTTAGGTGCCGGCTGAGTTTGTGATAACAACATAGACATCTTTACTCTTGTAATTCAATCTGTTCTGCGATGATTGATCGAGCACGGTCAAGAACCTCTTTCGGTGACTTGTCATTGACCCACATTGCCGTAATGGCACTCGCCATTGGTGACCAAATAAAGCCCATTTCAGGGATGGATGGCATCGCATCGGAATAGAAACCTTGAGTGATGATGGCGTATGTTGCTTCGTCTGCATCAACAATGATCTCTTCCATCACCGATTGGACGGGTGGAATGGCCTTGGTCATCTCAAAGCGTTTTTTCAGCATCTTGTCGCTCGACAGATAATCTGCGAAAAGCTGCGCGGCTCTTGGATATTCCGTGTAAGAAGAGACGACGGCTAGGCGCACGGTTGAAAACGTTCTAGGCTGCTGACCTTCAAGTTTTGGTAGAGGTACAACGCCATAATTGACACCAGAATCTTGGTAGCCTTTGATGGCCCAAGGACCATCGATGATTGCCGCGACTTTACCTTCGCTAAACAAGCCTCGACGTACCTGTGCATTTCTCATGTCGATTGGGTTGGAGTTGTTTGCAACGCGCAGCTTCTTCATCGCCTCTAAGCCTTGCTGCGCTTTCTCTGAATTGATACCGATGTCTTTTGCGTCGGTGCCGTGATTACCAAACTCATACGCGCCGTACAACGTGACAAACGAACGCGACTCGTAATAGTTCTGAATGTCCCACAGCAGCGCGTACTTGTGAGATTTTTTATCGTTGAAAGTTTTCGAAAACTCAATGAGCTCTTCAAATGTGTTGGGTGCTTTTGGCAGTAAGTCCTTGTTATAAAAGAGTGCCGTGGTGGCGAAACTCACCGGGAAACCATAGCTCTTACCTTCTGACTTAGAGGCGTCGATGGCATTTTGCATAAAGGTTTCATTGATGCGCGGTGCGGACACCAAGTTTTCCATCGCACCACCAGCGACAACCAACCTACCCAGCAGGTCATGTTCGATTTCGGCAACGTCCGCGACGCGAGCTGAGCCGCCATCTTGGATCAGTCTTGAAGCTGCATCGATAGGAGCAAGGCCTCGGAAAGAAAACTCGACATCGTAGTTAAAGTCTTGGTTAAACGCTTTAGCCGCGTACTCCATGTAGTCGACTGTTGTGGAGTCCGTCCAGATCAACAGCTCTGCATTGTCTTCTGGGGAGATGGCTTGTGCATTGACCGTTGCCGCGACCAAAAGAGATCCAATCAGTCCTGCTGTAATTAGGTTTTTTTTCATACCCACACCGCTCATTAGGTTAGTAGTCCATAAGATACTACTAGGTTAAAATGCCGTCGTAATAAGTCAATATAATAAACATGGAAATGGTATCTATATGTGATATTTGTCACTAATATCGATCGGTGTTATGGGGTTGCTGTTTGTTATATGAAACCAGGTTGAATAAGGACTCAACGTAAAATTCACTTGTTAATTTTGCCTTATGCTTATGAAAAACAGGGTTTTTGTGACCAAATTCAAAAATACCATCATTAATGGTGATGCAAGTCTCATTTGTATAATCAATAGGAGGAAATCTAAAAATATTTCCAGAACAATAATTAGGCGTTCAACGTGAACTACTAAAATTCATGGCCAGAATTTTTCTAATATCCACTGCCTGGAACAATTAAGGAAATACCGTGAAACGAACAACATTGTCTGTACTCATTGCTAACACACTGCTTTTAAGTACGACCGCATTTGCTGCTAATGACCGAGGCTTTGCCCCTGAAGATACTTTTTTTGATGACGCTCTACAGTTTGGGGGGCATGTCGGCTCATCGGTTGAATATGAATACAAAACAACGACTGACTGGCAGAAATGGGGAGGAGTGAAAGCGACTGAGAAAACTCGCACACACGAAGTGGTGAGTCTGTTTTATCGAAACGCTAAGTGGAACTTAAATGCACTCTATGGCTTTAAATTAGAAGATCGCAAGAAAGAGCAAAAAGGCTACAGTGAGACGGAAGATGGTTATAAACACCTATTTTCAATTGATAAGGGATTCCATTTTGGTGATGGATGGGGCACAGGCTTAATTTATGAACTGGAATACACTCGGAGTCAGTTGTACAGCACAGCCGGTGTATCTGGTCTGAGAAAAACGTCTGGAGAGCATAGCTTAAGACCTTATCTTACATACTGGAACAATGAATATAGCGCGGGCTTCTATTCAAACCTTGAGTACCTAGTAAACAAGGAAGATAAGAGTGAGTGGGGGGATACTCGTGAAGCGGGTTACAGCTTGTTGTTCAAACCATATAAGCGTTTTGCTAACTGGGAGTTTGGTGTAGAGCTGTTCTATCAGATTAAAGAAAATGAAGCGAATGGCAGTAAAGTAGCTGACTTCACAGAGAAATATATCGAACCTATCGTGCAGTACAGCTTTGATGACGCCGGAACCATGTACGTGCGTACTCGAATTGGTCAAAACGAAACTAACGGTATCGGTAGCAAAGATGATTACTTCAAAGATATCCGTAAAGCAACCATTGGCTATGAGCAAGCGCTTGGCGAGGATTGGCTTGTAAAGGCTGAGTATGAGTGGGCCAAAGACACGGAAACATCAAACGCTGACATATACCGTGGTGACGAGAAAGTGGTTGAGCAAAATACTCTATTTGTTCAAGCGCTATACCGCTTCTAAATCCTTCAATCAATAATGGATAACCTGTAATGATTAAAGTTTCAGAAATTGCCCAACTATTGGGTGGGGAAGTCATCGGTGACGAGACACTTGAAATCTCTCAGATTCGCCCTGTAAAGAGCGATGTAAAAGGTGGTCTTGCGATTGTCTTCTCTAAATCTGATTTTAAAGGGCTTTCTGAAACTTTGGCGGACGTCATTATTGGCCCCAAATCGGTTCTCCAATCAAACGCTAAAGTCAAAATCGTCATTGATAAACTCAGTGCTGAGCGTATCAATCAGGTGATGCGCTTTTACAAAGTACACAAGTACCAACTGTTTGATCAAGGCAACACCTCAGACATTGAAGGTGTGTACATTGGTAAACATTGTCAGATTGGCGAAGGCTGCCATTTTATGCCCGGTGTCAAAATCATGAATGGCGTAACGATTGGCAATAACGTTGCCATTCATGCCAACACGGTGATCAAAGAGGGGACGATTATTGGTGACAATGTCACGATTGATTCAAACAACTCGATTGGTAACTACAGTTTCGAATATATGGCCGGCACGCGCACACGTTATGAACGCGTGGAAAGTGTGGGGCGGGTGATTATCGAAGATGATGTTGAGATCGGTTGTAACAACACAATCGACAGAGGCACCTTGGGCGATACGGTAATTGGTCGCGGTACTAAGATCGATAACTTGGTGCAAATCGGTCACGACTGCAAGATTGGTCAGCACTGTCTGCTGGTATCGCAAACGGGATTTGCTGGGCACACCGTATTAGAAGATCACGTTATCGTTCACGGTCAAGCAGGTACAGCGGGCCATCTGACCATAGGCAAGAACTCAGTTGTGAAAGCAAAATCGGGGGTTAGTCACTCCTTTCCGGCCAACAGCGATATCTTTGGCTATCCCGCTAAGAATGCCCGCGAGTATTACAAAAATCTCGCGGTACTAAACAAACTCACCAAAGAAAACAAAAACAAACCGACCGAGAAAAAAGGCTGGCTCGCGCGCTTGTTTGGACGCTAGCAGCATAAATCTTTGAACGAATTAACTCATCATAATAACAAGGAATTGAAACATGAAACGTACGCTACTGGTTACGGCATTACTCTCAAGTGCGCTGATGGGCTGTGCATCTACATCTGATGATGCAAGTTCACAAGCGACGTTGGCAACGGGCCCTTTTGCTGATTGTAACTTGGCCAGCGTTGAAGAACGCGGTCCAATTCGACCTTCACTGTTTGTGGTTGGCACCTTCCCAGATGGCCAATGGCTACACACGGAAAACCGCCAAATGTCTTACAAAGGCAATGGCATTTATCAGGTTGTAAGCGCTGAAAAAGCGGGCAATGTTAGCTTACAGTTTGCAACCATGAGCTGGACACCACAATTTACCGCTGCCGGAATGGAAATGCAGGTTGGGTATGAGAAAGTGCTTAAGCGCGGCGGGTTTGCCAAGAACACGGTTGTTAAGCTGCCAGAAGACGGTAACTACTTATGGTCTATTGAAATCGGCGAAGATAAAAAACCAGTCCGTGCACTAGTGAAAGCTTGTCAGTGATTTAAATAGCACTTCGTTATTTTGGAGTGCTGTTTGATTAGCCGAGCGATGTTAGTTCGGTTAACCAAACAGTTTTAACCAGTTGAAAGTCCATATTCGGAGTATGAGATGGCAACAGTAAGCCTACGTAAAGTAGAAAAAGAATATGACAATGGCTTTAAAGCCGTACACGGCGTCGATCTCGACATTCACGAAGGCGAATTTATGGTCTTTGTTGGGCCATCGGGCTGCGCCAAGTCAACCACATTGCGAATGATTGCAGGCTTAGAGGCGATCACGGGGGGAGAAATCAAAATTGGCGGCCGAGTTGTCAATGATCTGCCACCAAAAGATCGTGGCATCGCCATGGTGTTCCAAAACTACGCGCTTTACCCGCACAAGACGGTGTTTGATAACATGGCGTTTGGTCTAAAGATGCAAAAGCGCCCAAAAGAAGAAATCAAACAACGCGTAGAGGAAGCGGCTGAAAAGCTAGAAATTACCGATCTTCTATATCGTAAGCCAAAAGAGATGTCCGGTGGTCAAAGGCAACGTGTCGCCGTAGGACGCGCCATCGTACGTAAGCCTGACGTGTTTCTGTTTGATGAACCGTTGTCCAACCTAGACGCGAAGCTGCGAGTCTCGATGAGAGTGAAGATCGCTCAGTTGCATCAATCGCTCAAGGAAGAGGGCAACCCTGCGACCATGATCTACGTAACACACGATCAAACTGAGGCACTGACTCTCGGTGACCGAATCTGCGTGTTAAACAAAGGTGAGATCATGCAGGTGGATACGCCAGCGAACTTATATAACTATCCAGCTAATAAGTTTGTGGCAGGGTTTATTGGCTCTCCTGCGATGAATTTGGTGAAAACCACACTACGTCAAATTGGTGAAGATGTGTACGTGGAGCTTGCGCCAGAAGCCAGAATCATCATCCCCAAAGAAAAGCAGCAAAAACTGCTCAACCATATCGACAAGCCTGTTTGGCTAGGTATTCGCCCTGAGCATATTTCGTTAGCTCAAGATGATGAGTCCATTAACGTCCATGCTGGGGAGCTAACGGTGGTTGAAAACCTAGGCAATGAACGATACCTCTACTTTAAACTGGGTGAGAATGAAATCGTGTCGCGCGTTAACAATCAAGAGATCACCACGTCGGACATTGGCAAATCTATTCGTTTCAACTTCGACTCAGGTTTCTGTCATATTTTTGATGGTGAGACAGAACAAAACCTAACCCTATAAGAGACAAGCCGCCTTAACCAAGGTGGCTTTTTTAATAATGAAAACAGTCATTTCGCTCTGCGGAAAGGACTCTTGCGCCCTGAATTCAGGGATAACAATAACGTGAAGTAGGAAAATAAAAATGAAACACAAGCTCGTGCTGCTGTCGACATTGCTTGCCTCACTGCCTGCCATGGCAGATTGGAACCAAGCGTATTTTCGTGGAACCGCCAATGATTGGCAAGCGGAAGCTATGGTGAAAGTTGGGGCCAACCACTGGCAGATTACTAAGAAATTTAACACTGGTGATGGTACCAACCCACCAAGCTTTAAAGTGGATAGGTTCGGCGATTGGTCGGAGAACTACCCACTCAGCAACTATTTGGTTGATCCGAACAAGTCTTACGAAATCAACTTCTATGACGATACCAACACGGTCGTTGTCCATGAGAAGCTGGGCTTCGACATGCGTGACGAAACCATGTACTTCGTCTTTTTGGACCGCTTTGCCGATGGTGACTCATCAAACAACATTGGCAACAACGCCAGCACTTACTCTGCTGATAAGTCAGACTTCAAAAAATACTTTGGTGGTGACATCAAAGGATTACTAGGCAAGTTAGATTACCTAAAAGAGATGGGCATTACTGCTATCTGGATTACGCCACCAGTCAACAACGTAGATCAGCTTAACAAAGATGGTTCTGCAGGCTACCACGGATACTGGGGAAGAGACTTTTTCCAAGTTGATGAACACTTAGGCACCATTGAAGAGTTTCGTGCGCTGAGTACCAAAATGGAAGAGTACGGCATGAAGCTAGTCTTAGACTACGCACCAAACCACTCAAATCCGAACGATGAAAACGAATATGGCGCGCTGTACAAAAATGGCGTTTTCCAAACCGACTTTAACAGCGATACAGAAAACTGGTATCACCACAATGGCGGCGTGACCAATTGGGACGACTACTATCAGGTACGAAACCACAATCTATTTAACCTTTCTGATTTCGACCAAAGCAATGAAAAAACTTATCAATATCTTGCAGAGGGCGCTAAGTTTTGGATCGATCTAGGTGTTGATGCGATTCGCATTGACGCGATTAAACACATGGATAAGTCGTTTATTCAGCGTTGGACATCAGAGTTGTACAGCTACGCGAAATCAAAGGGCAAACCGGGTTTCTACTTCTTTGGCGAATGGATGGATGCGGGCGCTGGCGCGACGGGTATCAATGGCTTGTCTGTCGATTTTGCCAATACCTCTGGCTCGGCACTGCTTGATTTTGGTTTAAGAAACATCATCGAAGATGCGTTGATTGGCCATCATGGAACGGGCATGTACGCCATCAATAATTACATGAAGTTGCGTGACCAAGAGTTTACCTCAAGCGATTGGCAGGTGGTCTTTTTAGATAACCACGATGCGCCGCGTCTATCGACGGTTCTTCGTTCAGATGCGACCAATTTTGGCCCAGGCAAAGATAAGTGGGGCGGTCGTCAGAGCATTCCATTTGCCCAAGATCGTTTAGAGCTCGGTTTGGCCCTGATCATGACGTCTCGCGGTATTCCTTGTATCTATTACGGCACAGAGCACTATGCAGCGAACTTTACGACGAATGGCTTTGGTCAAGTCGGCAACGATCCGTATAACCGCGAGATGATGCCAAGTTTTGATACGACAACTCCCGCGTTCCAAATCATCAAAAAGCTAAGTAAGTTGCGTAAAGAGAGTTACGCAATCCAGCAGGGCAGTTACATCGAACGTTGGGTCAGCAATGACGTGTTAGTGTATGAACGTAATGCGGGTGACGATGTTGTTGTCGTGGCGATGAACATCGGTGGCAATACTTCTGTCAACGCGATCAACCTTGGTTTGGCGAACGGCACTTATGACAATGTGATTGGGGGCGACCAAGTCGTGGTAGCGAACGGTCGCGCAACCTTTAATCTTGATCAGAATGAAGTGATCGTGATTCGTAGCAAATAATTCGATCTTAGTTACGAACTGAATAAAAATGGCCGACAATCGTCGGCCATTTTCTCTTTTAAACGTTTTGCGTCTTTAACTCCGATTCGTTGGATTTGTCTCCAAGCAAACGACTAGTAATGGTACCCGCTGTCATTGCACCCGAAACGTTTAACGCCGTGCGCGCCATGTCGATCAATGGTTCAATCGAGATAAGCAGAGCCGCGATCGTCACCGGCAGCCCCATTGCAGGAAGAACAATCAGTGCCGCGAATGTTGCTCCGCCACCTACACCGGCAATACCGAATGAGCTGATCACAATCATCGCAACGAGCGACAGAATGAAATTAATTTCCATTGGGTTGATACCCACCGTTGGCGCAACCATTACCGCCAGCATTGCAGGGTAGATACCGGCACAGCCATTTTGACCAATGGTGGCGCCAAAAGATGCGGAAAGGTTAGCGATCGCTGGTGGGACATTGAGTTTGTTAATTTGTGCTTCCACATTGAGAGGAATGGTCGCAGCTGAACTGCGTGAGGTGAAAGCGAACGTCAGTACTGGCCAGATTTTCTGGAAGTACTCTTTTGGATTCACGCCAACGAATGAAACCAATAAACCATGAACAACAAACATAAGTGCGATAGCAACGTACGAAGCGACGATAAAGCCAAGCAAATTAAGAATGTCTGATGCGCTAGAGGTTGCAACCACCTTCGCCATTAAGGCTGCGATGCCATAAGGTGTTAGCGCCATGATCATTTTTACTAAGCGCATCACAATGGATTGAGCAGCTTCAACAAAAGTACGAATCGGTGACTCGAGTTCTTCTTTTTCCGCCATCACTTTGCGCGCAGCGATGCCCGTAAGCACGCCAAAAATCACTACAGCGATAATCGAAGTCGAGCGAGAGCCTGTCAGATCGGCAAATGGATTGGTTGGAATGAAACTGACTAGCATTTGAGGAATGGTAAGATCGCTGACACGATCCGCGCGTGTCTCTAGTGCCGCTAAGCGTGCGGTCTCTCGCGCACCTTCAGTGAGACCTTCAGCGGTTAAACCGAATGCTTGAGTTACCATGATGCCGATAATGGCAGATATCGCCGTGGTTGCGAGCAATACAGAAATCGTCAAACCAGAAATTTTGCCAAGCGACCCGCCTTTTTCAAGTTTAACGACGGCGGCAATCATAGAGACCAAAACTAACGGCATGATGATCATTTTCAATAGACCAACGTAGCCTTTGCCCACGACGTTTACCCATTCTAACGTTTGCGAAATGGCTGCGTTTCCTTCACCAAAAACCAGTTGAAGCGCCAAACCAAATGCACTGCCCAATATGAGTCCTAGCAGAACGAGTCGTGAGAGAGTGTGCTGATTACTTTGCTGTTTGTATAGAAACAGCAAAATACCCGCAAATATTGCCAATGAAGCAATAGAGGCAACTGACATAATCGAAATCCTTATATTTATAGGTGACACATTTCAAGAGTGAATGTGTTACAGAATGTGGTTCGAAGGAACGATAATGATTCCAAAGCCTGCTTTAAAGTGACGATTGGGAATGGATTAGAACGAAAGGTTATTTACGTGAGAAGGTGCTACGAAAACAACCTTATTGAAGAAATTAAACTCAGATTATTGATACTTTTTCAGCAGCTTACGCATCAAAACACTATCAAGGAACTGAACTTTTTTATTTGAGTGAGCAAAAATACTGTACTGCATTGCTCGGGCGACGAGCCCCGCTTTAATTGGAATCAACTTAGCAAGCGGACCAATCATTATCGGGCGTAAGATCGTCGCGATCGCTTGAACGATCCGCTCATCAGTTCGCGGCTGTTCACGCAGGCCAACCAACGGCCCTGGTCGGACAAACGTGACGTGTTCAAATTCGAGGCGCTCGATGGCCATTTCCATTTTGCCTTTGCACCTTAAGTAGTGTGAAAACGAATGAATGGAAGCGCCGACACTTGACACTACACAGAGTCGTTTAACACCAATGACCTGCATTTGCTGAGCGACCTTGCACACCAATTCATAGTCGATTTTCTCTAACGCTTCGTTACTGCCTGCTTGCTTTTTGGTTGTGCCAAGGCAGATAAACCCGTAAAGCGGGACTGGCTTGACATCATCCCAATCGTGGATGTCTAAGGTCTGATTTTTGATGACTTCAAGTTTTGAATGGAAAAATGGCAGATCTTGTCGACTTAAGGCATAAATATGCTCGATTGGCTGCTCGTCTAACATCTGCTTGATGAGTTCGGTACCAATGAGCCCGGAGCTACCGGCGATGATCACAATGGGTCGGTCTGTAATGTACAAGTGGAAGCACCAATTACGTTAAGTGATTGACGGGATTTGAACGAGAGCATCGCTTAAATGCCATAAAAAGTCTGTGATCAACGCTTTACTTGTCAAATGGCTTGTTTTCATAAATGGCATCTCTAGTTGAATCGACTAACTTTATAAAAAGGTCATCAACGAAAGCATAAGGCGCTGAGTTATGAAAATTAAACAAAAATTACTACTAGGGCTTGTTGCTGCAACTTTGCTGCCAGTGGCGATCATTTCATATGTCGTGATATCAAGCTCCAGAAGTGAGGCGGTAACCGACTTTATCGAACGAAGTCGCGGAGAAATTAGTCAGGTCGACAACGCGATTCGAATCTACTTTGACGCCATAGAAGATAATGTTCGCATGTTGTCCGAACACCCTGCTATCAAAGCAGCCAATGAGTCCATAACCACATACACAGATAAGCCTTCAGTACAGATGACACCAGACCAAAATAGTCCGGTTGAGCAGCAGATCTATCAATTGCTGGCTCAATTGGGTAACTCGCATTCTGGTTACTCCTACGTCTACATGGGAACTCAAAAGGGTGGATACATTCAATGGCCTAAGGGGAAAACCACCGCAGGCTACGATCCAAGAAGTCGTCCATGGTTTACAACTGCCCAGTCTTCCCCCGGTAGTGTGGGTAGAACCTCCGCTTACTATTGGGCAGCAGACGATGCCACCATAGTTGGCACAGTAAAGTCGTTCACCGCCAATGACACTTCGGCGTCTGGGGTGGTGGCGATTGACGTATCACTCAAGAATCTGACTGATATTGTGAAACAGATAAAACTGGGTGAGACCGGGTATTTGATGATGATTGAGGACTCAGGCAATGTGCTGGTCGATGCCAACAATCCAGACAACAATTTCAAGGACGTGAATTCTCTTGGTCAAGCATATCAACAGATCGGTCAGACTCGCGAAGGGGTGTTAGATGTCACCCTAAACGGCGAACACTACATGGCGAACGTGTATCACTCAGAGAAACTGGGGTGGAAGTTTGTGGGTTTGATTACCTATGACGAGGTGATGGAAGATAGCCAGAGTCTTCTAAGCTACATTTCAGTCATCGTCATTGTTTTGGTGGTGATATTCATTGCGGGAGCCATTTTCCTTGCGAACTTGATCGCTAAGCCTCTTACGCTTGTTTCTACAGGCTTAAAGGAAATCTCTGAAGGGGAAGGAGATTTAACCAAAGAGCTGCAAGTTCGATCTAGTGACGAAACGGGTGAGTTAGCGGGTTACTTTAATGCGTTCCTGAAAGCGATCAGACAACTGATCCAACAGATATCACAAGCGGGTCATGCGATGGGTGAATCAGCTTCCCGTGCTTTGACCGTGTCTGAAGATCTTGCGCAGGTGTCCGAACGTCAAAACCAAGCGGTAGAAATGGTGTCGACCGCGTTTAACGAAATGGTTGCCACGGCTAACGAAGTCGCGACATTGTGTACTACCGCTGCCCAAGCCGCAGACAGCAGCCAAGCGCTTGTTACTCAGGGACAAAAGGACATTAACCAAGCGGTCTCAAGCGTGAATGAGTTGGCACAACTTATCTCGGCATCTTCTGAAACCATTGCAGAGTTAGAGCAAGACAGCCAAGGCATCACCGCGATTTTGGATACGATTCGAGGTATAGCAGAACAAACCAACTTGCTAGCATTGAACGCAGCCATCGAAGCGGCAAGGGCGGGCGATCAAGGGCGCGGTTTTGCGGTTGTGGCTGATGAAGTGAGAGCGCTTGCTAAGCGTACCCAAGACTCCACCGAAGAGATCAACGAGTTGGTCATGCGCTTGCAAAACCGAACCAAAGAGGTCACACAGCAGATGTCTGTCAGCTTAAATGCCTCAAACGAAACGGTTGAAATGACCGAGTCAGTCAACACCAGCTTCAGTGGCATTTCCGAGTCAGTCTCTTCGATTCACGATATGAACACTCAGATCGCGACTGCAGCGGAAGAGCAGCATTTAGTGGCAGAAGAGATCAATCGCAACATTCAGCAAGTGCACGAGGACACACAAAAAGTCGATGACGTAGCGGGTCGAGCTCAGTTGAACTCGCAGTCGATGCAGCAATCGGCAGATGAGCTTAACGCCTTAGTTACCAAGTTTAAAACCGACTAATTCCCCCCAAACAACAAAGACCTCGCCTGTTAGCGAGGTCTTTTTCTATGAGAGAAAGTGATTAAACGTTAAGTGAGAGACAATGGCACGCGCTTTTGAGTTTTTTGGCCATTCTTAACTGGTTTTTGTTTTTTGGAACGTTGATTGGCAAACATAACTACCTCCTTTGCTATCAACTTGAGCGCACATTACGCGTCAACATTTCTCCCTTGCACTTTTGGTGCCATGGGGTGTTAGGCTCTGTATTAAGTAAGGTTTATGAGCCATAGGAGAACGTCAATACTTATAAGGATAGTATCAATTTTGGATTTCTTTCATATTGATTATCAAAATGAAACGTCTTACTAGGGTCTGTTGATCTTTCGAGCTGATTTTTGCAGCAGTTTGTGGGAAATTTATACAAGGAAGAGGCTTTGAAGTGTAGCTAGCCTACATGAAAAGCCGATAACACAGTAGAAATGAACCACAAATGCTGCCCGAAGGGTTCGGCTAAAATCGTTTTATGCTTTGTTAAGGGGTATTTACTTAGAATGACTAGGCTACACACCCCTTGCCGCGCCTAAAACGATTTTATCTCGAACAAAACTTAACCGCGAAAGGTCAACAGACCCTAACAAACGTACGGGTTTCATGTTTAGGAAAAGTAAAAGTGGATGTCTAGGCTAAGATTTCGCGATACACTCATATCCAATCAAGGACTTAGCCACTAAGGAAAGACAATGAATCTCGAGATGAGTACCCTTTCGCCGACTCAAATCTATCATTTGATGACCCAAACGATCATTCCGCGTCCCATCGCTTGGGTACTCACAGATTCAGGGGAAGCAAACTATAACCTTGCACCTTTTTCCTATTTCAGCCCAGTTTCAAGCAATCCGCCATTAATGATGTTCTCCGTTGGGAAAAAGCCCTCGGGAGAAATCAAAGACACGACACGCAATGTGTTAGAAACCGGAAAAATGGTAATTCACATCGCCAACGTTGATTTGGCGCAGCAAGTGACACAGAGCGCGGCAACACTAGAGCATGGCGTCTCCGAAGTTAAAGCGAGTGACATTGAGTTGGTGGAATTTGAGGGCTTTTCATTGCCGAGAGTGAAAGCGTGTCCAGTCGCGTTTGGGTGCTCACTATTCGAGGTGAAAGAGATCGGCAATACACCGCAAAGCCTGATCTTTGCCGAGATCGAGACCATGTATATTGACCCGTCAGTCATCGGTGAGCGAAGTGATCGAGTTGTGGTCGATGCTCTAAGTATCAACCCTTTGTCACGCTTAGGAGGCTCGGAATACGCTGTGCTTGAGAAAACCTTTTCTGTCGCGAGACCACAATAATGAGCTTAAACACCCAACACTCTGAAGCAATCTGGCATCGCATCAATAACAAAACCAAACCTTTGGGCTCGTTAGGTCAGCTTGAAGCGTTAGCGCACCAACTTGCTCTTATCCAAAGCCAATCGAAACCAGAAGCGGCTGAACACATTGATATCAAAACGCCGACCGTGGTGGTTTTTGCTGGCGATCACGGGATCGCGGAAGAAGGTGTCAGCATTGCCCCAAGCGTGGTGACCCAGCAAATGGTAATGAACTTTCTAGCGGGTGGTGCCGCGATCAACTGTTTCTGCCGAGCGAATGAGATTGCACTCAAAGTGGTCGATTGTGGGATCTTGTGTCCAGTCAATCAGCAACGCGAAGACTTTATTATTCAGCGATTGGGCGAACGCACCAACAACCTTGCCAACGAAGCCGCGATGAGCATGGCGCAAGTCAATGAAGGGATAGCATTCGGGCGCCGAGTCGTTCAGCAACTGACAGAGCAGGGCAGCAATTTGCTTATGTTTGGTGAAATGGGCATAGGGAACACTTCAAGTGCGGCTGCGATACTGGCGGCGATTTCTCAGCGTCCTGTTGAAACGTGTGTTGGTTTGGGCACGGGAATTAGCCAAGAGCAGCTAGAGAAGAAAATCACCCTCATAGCAAAAGGTGTTGAGCGCTGTGTTGGTCAAGATGTTCATACCATTCTTTCCCATGTGGGCGGTTTCGAAATTGTGCAAATGGTCGGCGCGTTTCTTGAGTGTGCCGAGACAAAAACGCCCGTGCTTGTCGATGGTTTTATCGCGACAGCCGCTGCGTATGCCGCGTACCAAATCAATCCAGATTGTCGAGCATTGATGATTTTTGCGCATAAGTCGCATGAAGCTGGGCATCAATATCTACTGCAAGAGCTTGATGCAACGCCTCTTTTGGATTTGTCATTGCGCCTTGGTGAAGGCACAGGTGCAGCGTTGGCTGTCCCTTTAATTCGAGCTGCGGCCGAGTTTTATAACAACATGGCGAGCTTTGAAGAAGCAGGAGTGGAGGTTGAATGACCGCCAAAGCTAGATACCAAGCAGAGCTCTTTTTGTTAGCGCTGGGCTTTTTCTCCCGTCTCCCAATCCCGAAAGAGACGCCATACAGCGAAGAGCGGATGAATCAAGCTGGGCGCTACTTTGCCTTGGTTGGGTTGTTACTTGGCGTGCTGTGTGCAGGCGTTTATACACTCTCGTATCTTCTGTTTAGTGCCGAGGTGTCGCTTTTTCTCACCATGGCTTTTAGTTTGTTGCTCACAGGGGCTTTCCATGAAGATGGATTGACCGACATGGCGGATGGTATTGGTGGAGGGATGACGCAGCAAAAACGTCTGACCATCATGAAAGACAGCCGTATCGGCACCTACGGAGCAACGGCTCTGATGATGGCACTGCTAGGCAAGTACCTGTTTTTGTCTGAGTTGGCTCAACATGCTGTCTTAATCCCAACCTTGATCGCGGGCTACGTGGTGAGCCGCGCGCTCGCTGCGTCACTGATCTACGACATGCCCTATGTTACGGACTCCGACACAAGTAAGAGCAAGCCGTTGGCAAACAAGCAAAGTAAGGTTGAACTGGGCATCTTGATACTGTCTGGACTTATCCCAGCGCTATGGTTAGGCGTTCCCTTGATGCTCGCTGTGTTGTTGGTGTTATTGCTGTTTCGTTTTCTGTTTAAGCGTTGGTTGATAAAACGCATCGGTGGTTTTACTGGTGATTGTTTAGGCGCCGCTCAGCAAATCAGTGAATTGCTCGCTTATTTGGTCGTACTTTGTTGGTTGGGAGCTCATTGATATGACTGTGCATTTGATTCTTGGAGGCGCTCGCTCGGGTAAATCGAGCTATGCTGAGACGCTTCTTCTCAACGAACAAGGCAACCGACATCGGCATTATGTCGCAACCGCGCAGGTCTTTGATGAAGAAATGAGTCGCCGAGTCGCTCATCATCGGCAGCGGCGCAGAAATAACTGGCAAGAACACGAATGTCCCTACGACCTGCCTTCATTGTTGGCGCGTTTTACCCATAACGATATTGTGCTGGTGGATTGTTTGACCTTGTGGATGAACAACGTCATATACAACCACGGAGAGACGGCAAGTGAAGCGCAAATTCGATCGCAAGTTTCACAGTTGGTCGATGCGTTGAACAAATCCACAGCGACTTTTGTGATAGTGTCCAACGAGGTCGGTTTAGGCGTTATCCCAATGGGCGAAGTCACTCGGCTGTTTGTCGATCACGCAGGGTGGATGAACCAAGCGGTGGCGAAAGTTGCAGAGAACGTTACTTTTATCGCCGCAGGTTTACCTATGCAACTGAAGGGCGCACATGGATAAGGTTGTTAATATTTATCTTCTGCGCCATGGTAAGACCGTCGGAGCGCCTGCCTTGTATGGTCATACCGATGTGGCGGTAGACGATCAAACGCAGCAACAGATATACGAGCGTATCAAGGCAAGCGCAATGAACATTGAGCGGGTGATTTCGTCACCACTAAAACGCTGCGCACAATTAGCTCAGTTCTTTGACGCGTCACCAGCCAATATTGACGTTGCCATATGGCCTGCGCTAAAAGAAATGCACTTTGGCGAGCTAGATGGGGTACCATTTGACGCTGCCAAATCTTTTTGGTCAGAGCTAGAACAATTTTGGCGCTCTCCCGCAGAGAATACGCTTCCTGGGGCTGAGAACCTGGGCGACTTTTATACAAGAATAACCAAGAGCTGGGAGCAGCTTGTAACAGATGTCGAACAAGACACATTAGTCATTTGTCATGGTGGAACTATCAGGATGATTCTCGCGTCGCTACTGCCACTTGATTGGCAAGACTGCCGCTTGTATTCAACGTTACAAATAGGGCACCAGACAATCAGTCACATTCAGATCATTAAAGCCGATGCGATTTATGATCGTGTGTGCTCTATTGGCGCACCCATCGAATCATCGTGAGGGCAAGGAATATAACAATGACGACACCAAATTGGGATTTGTCGATCGCTTACCAAGGATTAAGCGACAGCAAAATCACTCAAGATATTGAACTAATCCAACAATGTATCCAGACGTTAATTATTCACGCTGACTCAAGGACCTCTGTGTCTGTCGTGCAAAACGCGATTCAAACCAGCGAAGCGGCAGGTAAGCTTCTCGCCACGATCAACACCTTCGCTAACTGTCACGCATCAACAGACGCGACCAACAGTGAGGCAAAAGCGCTGATTGGTCGAGTTGCCAAACTGAGCTCAGAGTTGAGCCAAGCGTTTACTCCGTTCCAAGATATTTTGGTAACGTCACCGGATAGTTTTGTTGAACAGGTACTTAGCCACGAGAGTACGGACGTTTCAGGACAAAGCTTCCAAATAGAGTCGATGCGCAAACTGGCTGATACCAAGCTAAGTATTGCTGAAGAGCAATTGCTGTCGGCGATGGAAGTAGACGGCAAAGATGCGTGGGGCCGCCTTTACGATAACATCACCGGTTCACTGCAAGTCACCTTGGAAGATGGCATCAAGACTCAAGTGGGCTTTTCTCACGCAGCGAGCACCTTGTATGGCACCGAGTTTAATGCTCAGGAGCCAGCGTGGCGTGGTATCCAGAATGCGATGCGACAAAATCAAGAGTCGTTCGCTGCGATCTTAAATGCCTTGGCGGGATGGCGTTTAACCGAATACCAAAAACGCTCTAAAGTTCGCGATGTCCATTTTCTAGAACCAAGCCTGCACGATAGCCGTATCCAAGCCGAAACCTTGGATGCCATGATGAGCACTGCCAAGGCCAATCGTCATGTTGGGCAGAAGGCGGGTAAGCTAATGGCTCGCGTTCATGGCTTAGCGCAGATGGCACCTTGGAATCACTTGGCAGGAATGCCTAGCCTCACAGACGCAGAACCTAAAACTTACCCATTTGACGAAGCGATAGAAATCATTCGTTCGGCTTTTGCCACTGTGGACAATGAGATGGCTGAGTTTGTCACGCTGATGGTTAAAAATGGTTGGATTGACGCCGCGCCGAGTGAGAATCGACGCTTAGGCGCCTACTGTACTAAATTTGCTGCAACACGTACGCCGTTGGTATTTATGACTTGGGGTGGCAGTCGCTCTGACTTGCTGACACTTGCCCATGAGATTGGTCATGCGTTCCACAACTGGGTGATGCGTGATATGCCGTTGTGCCAAACCCGTTATCCAATGACGTTGGCGGAAACCGCCTCGATATTTGCCGAAAATATCGTACGTGATTATCTGCTTGAACAAGTTGAGAGCCGTGAAGAAAAGCTCGAAATGCTGTGGGAAGAGCTGTCTAGCTGCTATGCCTTGATGGTCAATATCCCAGTTCGCTACGAGTTCGAAAAACAGTTTTACGAGCAGCGTCAGGGCGGTGAGCTTGATGCGTCTCAGCTTTGTGATTTGATGGGCGAAACGTGGCAGGAGTGGTACGGGGATTCTATGTCTGAACCAGACCGCTATTTTTGGGCGAGCAAACTGCATTTCTCAATTTCTCAAGTGAGTTTCTACAACTACCCGTATTTGTTTGGCTATCTATTTAGTATCGGCGTGTATGCGCAAAGAGAAAGCAAAGGTGAACAATTCTACCAAGATTACGTCAGCTTGCTGCGAGATACGGGTTCAATGATGGCTGAAGACGTTGTTAACAAGCATCTCGGTATGGATCTGACGACAGCTGATTTTTGGCAGCAAAGTATTGATAGAGTTGCAACTAAAATAGATGAGTTCGAATCGTTGCTAGATCAAAAATAGCCGATTCTTGTTTATGATATGATCATCAAGCCGAGCGAGCGCTCGGCTGTTTTGCATTGCGAGTGCTTTCCGTTTACACCCCTGTGTAGCAATTTGACAATTTACGATGCGGCACACGATTTGTGTCGATAAGTGGGATCGCTCCTACATAATTTGTCAGAACAATTCATTAACATACTCGCTGTGCAATAAAGGAGTAGCGCATGACGAAAAACCTCTTTCGCCAATCTTTTCTTTTTGACAGCTTAGACTTAGAACAAGAAATGCCAGCTGGAGAGATCACAGTAGCTGGTGGAGCGGTCTTTAAATTACACCAACGTGGTGTACTTGAAGTTATTCCTGCAACCGTCACGCAGGAAACAAAACATATAATCTTCTCTTGTGGAATCCATGGTGACGAAACAGCGCCCATGGAGATCGTTGATAAAATTGTGGCCGATATTCAGTCGGGATTTCAGTCTGTTACTGAACGTTTGTTATTTATTATCGCTCATCCGGCAGCGACCAACGCTCATACCCGCTTTTTAGATGTGAACTTAAATCGTCTATTTGATGAGAAAGAGTATGAGCCATCTATTGAGCTGGATATCGCAAGCAACCTAAAACGTGTCGTCACGGACTTTTATCAAGACACGCCTCAAGAGCAGCGTTGGCATCTGGATCTTCACTGTGCGATTCGTTTATCTAAACACTATTCATTTGTCGTTAGCCCGAAAACACGACATGCAGTGCGCAGTAAAGCCTTAATGGATTTTGTCTCGAGTGCTCATTTGGAAGCGGTGATGTTCTCCAATGCGCCATCGAGTACATTTAGCTGGTTCAGTGCCGAGAATTTTGGCGCTCAAGCACTCACCATTGAACTGGGTCGAGTGGCACGCATCGGTGAAAATGAGCTCGACAAACTGGTCGCTTTTGATTTAGCAATGCGTGATTTGCTGAGCGCGTCTAAACCAGAGCACTTACCGCGTCCGCCTGTGATGTACCGAGTGAGCCGAACCATTGTTCGCTTACACGATGATTTTGACTTTATGTTTGATGACAATGTGGAAAACTTCACGGCATTCAAACATGGCGAAGTGTTCGGTCATGATGGAGATAAGCCGCTGATGGCGAAAAATGAAGGCGAAGCGATTGTATTCCCAAATCGTCATGTCGCCATTGGGCAACGAGCTGCGCTTATGGTTTGTCCGGTCAAGACAAGGTATGAAGAAGGGCAGGTTGTTTACGATTAACACGCTCGATGAGTAAACTTCGTCTTCAGACTTCCTATTTCAATGGCTTAACGGTATCGTTAAGCCATTATTTTTACCCACAGGGAATCGGCCTCACCAGCGTTTAATCATCCATGGAATTTAGTCAATTACTCTTTCGTAAGCAAAGGCGCTGGAATCTGTTTGCTTTCTTCATGACCACGTTACTCCTTGTCTTGAGTACTATTTATCTTGCGGTCGGTGAGCTTACGATCTCCCCATTCTCCGAAATTACCCCTTTGATGGAGCAGTTGGTCATGCAACTGCGATTTCCACGTCTGCTAACTGCGATAGTTATTGGTGCGTCGCTCGCCTTGTCTGGCGCTGTACTTCAGGTGCTCCTTGGCAATGTATTGGCAGAGCCTGGTGTTATTGGCATCTCAGGTGGCGCAAGTGTGATGATGGTGTTGGTGCTGTTCTTTTTGCCCGCAATGGCGACGCCAATTGGTTTTATGTCTGCGGCCGTGTGTGGCGCCTTGCTGTTTACTGGACTACTTGTTGCTTTTGCGCGAATGGCTAGGCTTACCACAACGCGCTTGCTGCTCGTTGGTGTTGCATTAGGTATCTTGAGCGGCGCAGTGGTGACATGGGCATTTTATTTCAGTGATGACTTGAGCCTGCGTCAACTGATGTACTGGTTGATGGGTAGCATTGGGGGCGCAAGTTGGGGGCATCATATTCTCAGCTTAGTTTTACTTCCTGTGATGATTTGGCTTTGTTTTAAAGGGCAATTGCTCGACAAGCTCATGATGGGCGAGCTTCATGCCAAGCAGTTGGGCATTGATGTAGACGCGGTGCGTTGGAAGCTCATTTTGGCGGTGTCAATCTTAGTGGGTGGCGCGGTTGCGTTGGGCGGCATTATTGGTTTTGTAGGTTTAGTGGTGCCTCATCTACTTAGGCTCTCTTTGGGCAGTGAAAATCGCTACCTGCTGCCGATGTCAGCCCTAAGCGGGGCGACCTTGTTGGTGCTCGCGGATATTGTCGCAAGAACGGCCCTTGATTCGGCAGAGTTACCTTTGGGGGTGGTGACCACAACGATCGGCGCGCCTGTGTTTATTTGGATGTTGGTGAAAAATCATGATTCGCGTTAGCCATTTATCCGTCGGTAAGCGTTTGCTGCCGTTCTCTTTGCAGGTCGAATCCGGTGAGGTTCTACACGTTGTCGGACCAAATGGCAGCGGGAAAAGTACGTTTCTCAATGCGTTAGCAGGAATGATTGAATATCAGGGCGAGGTATATTATGACCAGACTGAGATTCGCCATTACTCCTTTGAACGTTTAGCCAATGATCGCGCCTTACTGTCACAATCGGATCGACCCGCCTTCAACTTGGTTGTAGCTCATTATCTTGCGCTGTCTATCCCTAGTGCCAAAACTCACCCGACAACGCTCATTGATGTGACAGTCAATGAACTGGCCGACATTTTACAGCTTACCGACAAGCTTCATCGTCCTATTCATCACCTTTCCGGCGGAGAGTGGCAACGCGTTCGCCTGTGTGCCATTTGCTTGCAAATCTGGCCAACATTAAACCCGACTGCGAAGCTGCTCATTTTGGATGAACCCGCAGCGCCTTTGGATATTGGTCAAGAGAGCATGTTGTATCGCCTAATCCGCAGAGTGGCTTCCATGGGGTTGTCGGTCGTTATGTCTAACCACGACCTGAATCGGACTTTGAACTACGCTGATCGCGTGGTGCTATTTGATAAGGGGGTGATGCAGCAGTTTGGATCGCCACAAGAGGTATTGACCGAAGAGCAACTGGCAAACGTATTCAGCACTCAAGTGACAAAGGCGGTTGTCAATCAAAAGCCAGTGTTGCTGTTTGATTAGTTGGACAAGCGCTAACCCAGCAATTTTGCTCAGCCAGATGAACCATATTTGGGTGCAGTCTGCACCACGGCAGCGCAGGGTATTCATTAGCTTAGGCTGAGTATTGACTTCTTTTTGTTTAAAATCAATGACTTGTGTGAAATTTAAAAACTGGCATGCCAATCGCAATAGAGAGAGTGATACATTCTCGTTCTTGTTTGACTCTACTGGGATGTGAAAGGGTGGGAACGTTTTTCTCGTCTTAGATGAAATGGAGTCGTAATTTTCGATATGGCAGCTTCCGCCACCTAGGTTTTACCTCAGGTGGCGGCTTTTTATTATTTGGTCAGTGGCGCTAAATCTGCCGGACGGTAGTACACCGATTTTAACACCTTGCCTTGACGAATGGTCTTGCCTTCAGACACAAAATCTTCAGCACATTTTGCAATAATGTAATCGCCTTTTTGCACGGCCATCAGCTTGATGCCTTGCTCTGCGTAGTGAGATTCTGTCTCTGCGTACTCTTTCTCACTGCGGCACACTTTACTCATGTTGCTTGAGTGCACTTCATCCCAACATGGAACGAAATCAATGCCACGGTTTACTGCCACATTCAAAAGCAGGTCAATCAAATAGTTAATCGCTAGATTGTCTTCGATTTTGTCATGGCCAAGGTGGACCAAACGACCCATCAAGACATAGACGCTATCAACAATCGCATCAGCCTGCTCTGTTTTACAATCTGCTTCCGCTAGCTCGGTAAGCTCCTCAATGGCAAGAGAAGTATGCAGGGTGTCTGCTTTCTCGTCTAAGCTTTCAGGAGAGGCGACGGGAAGGTCAAACGTGCTTCGAAATTCAGAAATGTCGCGGTACAGGTGGTCAAAAATGTCGTTGGTGAGTTTAGAAAGGTGCATATCCATTAACCCGGATGTCTTTAAGATTGGCCAATACTACCAAAGCCATTTCGCTGCGGCTATCTGGGGAGCAAAATTAATGGAGTGAGCGGCAAATAATTGAACGCCATTTTGAAAAATACGTTGCATTGTTTGGTTGGCTAACTCTATCTTTAATATACAGTTTATAAATTGGTGGGAAGAGTATGGTCGTAGAGAGTGAAAGTGAGAAAGTGATTCGCCGCTTGTATCAAATCACCAATGACTATCAAAAAGGGTTTGATATCCAAGTAAGCCAACTGATCATGATGGGCTTAGAACGTTTTGATTTGGATATCGGTATTTTGTCCCACATTGAGGGTGATAAATACACCGTGCTGCATTGCGTAACACCTGAAGGGATTGAATTAAACATCGGTGATACGTTTGAGTTTGATAAAACCTATTGCCAAATCACCTGCGGTTCGTTTGGACCGGTGATGATTGAAAACATGGGAGAAAGTGATAAATACGCGACTCACCCAGCCTATCAAGCCTTTGGACTCGAGTCGTACATCGGTGTGCCGATTTTCATTGATGATGAAATATTTGGTACGTTGAACTTCTCGTCTGCCATCCCTTACCCAAGAAAGTTCAGAGAGATCGATGTCGATGCGTTGAAGCTGATGGCTTCTTGGATAGAGGTTGAACTGATTCGCCGTAAGCAGGAAGAGCGACTACAGCAGCTAAATGCGAGGCTTGAATACCAAGCCTACCACGACACACTAACAGGCGTGGCGAATCGAAGAAGTTTGTTTAAAACCGTTCATCTGGATATTGAACGAATGAAACGCGCAGGCGGAAAAGGGACATTAGCCATCGTGGATATTGACCACTTTAAACTGGTCAATGATAACCACGGCCACCAAATCGGCGATGACGTACTAAAGAAAGTCGCCACAGCCATCCAAGCCCAATTGGTTGAGAGCGATTTTATCGCTCGTTTTGGTGGCGAGGAGTTTGTGGTTTGGTTACCTGAGCGAGTACTCGAAGAGAGACGAAGCATCATTGAGAAAGTGCGCACCTGTGTGAACAGCATTTTGGTTGATGGTCAGCCGATTACGGTGTCTGTCGGAGCGTGTGAGTTTGATTTTTCCAGCCTGGTGAACCAGCAGTGCAACAAAGCCACCTTGGATGAAATTATTCATATTGCTGACGATAATCTCTACCGCGCGAAAGATGCAGGAAGGAATACAACCGTTCGATCATGTTTGAGCGAGCCAATCTAATCCCTTTAGTCTCACCCATAGAAAAAGCGCCGTTTGGCGCTTTTTGGGATTGTGCAGACCGTGTTAACTGAATAAATACGGGAACAGTTTTTTACGCTCTTCTGGCGTGAGGGATTCGACACGGGCGATGTTAGTGTCAGGAATCGCTTCAGGGTTGGGATAGTGTTTGAGGACTTTTTCCATGCTCTCTTCGCGAATCAAGTGAAATACGGGATAAGGAGAGCGGTTGGTTAAGTTTTCTGCGTCTTCAGGCTCAGTTCCACCGAAACAATAGTCAGGGTGGAAGGTGGCCAACTGGAAAACTCCTTCCCAATCTTGCTGTTTAATAAGCGCTTCGACCCAATCAATAAACAAGTTGTAGTCATAAAAATCGGCCAGCATATTTGGCGCCACAACCAGCGTAGTTTCAAGCTCTTCGGCCGGCGTTGCGTCAAGCTCAAGCAGTTGAGTCAAGATATCTTCAAGCAGAGTTTCTTCTGTGTTTGCTTCGCTGACAAAGATCTTAATCTGCTTATTGCGCTGTGGCTTTGCGGCGAACGGGCACAAATTGAGCCCGATCACGACGTCGTTGAGCCATTGTTCGACTTGCTGAGCAATTTCGTTGTTAGAGCGTGTTGTTATCATTTTGCTTCCAAGTTTGAATTTGCCGCTAGAATAGCAGATTTCCCTCCTTGCGGCTTGTCTTGCGATAAGCGTTTGTCGTGCTTGGCGAGGCGATAGCTCAAGAAAAATAGGCCGAGATAGAGTGCGCTTCCGCCTTGCATAACCCCATACCAACCTGCGTGTTGCCAGCAGTAGATTAGGAAGAAGCCGCCCAGGCTGCCACCGATATAGTAGTGAACTAAGTACAAAGCAGTTGCCGTCGCTTTAGCCTGCGTAGCTTTTCGGCTGACCCATGAATAAGCCAAAGTATGAGTGAAAAAAGCGCCAAAGCTGATGCACATTAAGCCCAATATCATGGCCCACAATGAATCGATATAGGCAATGCACATGCCCAAAAGACTGATTATCGAGCTAGCGATGATGCCTGAGATGGGGGAGTAGCGCTTGCTCCAAGTTGAGGTCAGTTTCGAGCTAAGCGTTCCCGCCAGATAGCAAAGAAAGATCAAGGATGCTAAACCAATCGGCAAATTATGCGGTGCGGCAACCAGCCTAAATCCCATCACGGAGTAGAGGTTAACGAACAAAGCAAAGTTAATACCACCAATCAACATAGCCAGCCACAATGTTGGGTTTTGTACATGTTTAATCAGCGCTTTATTGTGATAACGAAGCATGCCGCGCTGTGGAGTAAAGTTACGTTGTGCAGGCAGTAGACGAACCACAAGTAGCGCGCCTGCGAAAGTAAAGAGGGCAATCGCGAGCACAGCATATTGCCAACCAAGGTGTTCGGTGAGCATGCCCCCTGCAATACGACCGAAAATTCCGCCTAAAGAGTTTGCAGCAATGTAAGTACCAATTGCGCGGGCAAATGCGGTTTCTGATAACTCTTCCACCATGTAGGCAACCGCCACCGACGCAAAAGCAGCGAGTGCGACGCCGAGTAACGCTCGAAGGGCAACAATGGTAATCAATGATTCGCTGACAAGCATGGCGACGTTGATGAAAGGAATCGCAATAAGGCCGATCAACATGATACGACGGCGGCCAAAGGACTCCGATGCCACAGCCCAAGGCACCAAACAAATTGACAGTGCCAGCGTTGATGCCGCGAACACCCAGTTGATCTGAGTTTCACTGACGGAAAAGTGCTGAGCCATAAATGGCAGCATGGGTTGAAAGAGGTACAGATTGCAAAAAATCAGAAATGACGCCAGTGCTAAGCCCCAGGTGACATGGTGATATTGCTTGGTGCCGATTTGGATCATGGTTTTAGGCTGCTAAAGAGTAATTAATGTGATCAAAGTATCAGTGAGATGAAGATTGATAAAATATATTAAAAATATCATCTCAATATATTTTTAATATCATGGAATCGAAGCAGCTTAAGCACTTTCTGGCCGTCGCAGAGTATCAACACTTTACGTTGGCGGCGAAAGCGCTACACATTGCTCAGCCTGCGTTGAGTATCTCTATCAAGAAGTTTGAACAGCAGTTGGGCGTGGATTTGTTTCGGCGCGAAGATCGTCAAGTCATGTTAACCGATGAAGGTAAAGTCTTGCTTGAGCACGCCAAGCGAGTTCAGCAGCAAATAGACGATGCACAGCTGGCGATTGATGAGCTAAAAGGCCTCGAGAAAGGGGAAGTTAGGTTAGGGGCGCCAAGCATGATGGGCTCGTACTTTTTTCCTCAAGTCTTGATGGCATTTAAGCTGCGCTATCCCAACCTAAAATTAACCTTGGTGGATGCCGGAACTGAATCGATTCGACAAATGCTCCTTGATGGAGAGCTTGATATTGGGGTGATTAACAACGACCACGTCCCGGACGATCTCGAAGTGGACCACCTATTTGATACCGAAATGGTCGCCGTTGTGGGTAAAGAGCATGAGCTCGCAGGTCAAAAAAGTCTCTCATTTGAGCAATTTTTCCAGCACGAGCTGATCATGTTTAAACCCGGTTACTTTCACCGAGAGTACATCGAGAAGAAAGCGGCCCAACATGGAACGGAAATGCGCTTTTCTTTCGAAACGAACTTGTTACCCATGATCCTTAGTATTGTTCAGCACGAGTTTGCGATTACCGCGTTACTTAAATTGGTCACTGAACATGAACCTTCGGTGGTCGGCATTCCATTTGATGAGCCCGTGAAGCTTAGCCTCGCGTTGGCATGGCGAAAAGATGGCTACCTTTCGATCGCGGATCGCACCTTTATCGATTTTGTGAAGCAGTACGCTTAACTTCGCGGCTCGGTCTTGCGCTTCACACTTTCAAGAATCGCTATCGCATCCATTCAAATCATCAAGTAACGTTCTACATCAGGAAGTGAAGGAAAGGATATCCAATAATGCAGATTGCGTTTAACAATCTAGAGCTCGAGACAAAAACGAGCCATCTTTCAATCGAACACTGGCACATCCAGCCGGGTGAGTCTTGGGGGGTATTTAGCACCGAAGGCGACATCGGCTCTGCGTTAGGCTGCCTTTTGTGCGGCGAGTTTGATGTCGACGCTGAAAGCCTGGCCAAGACCGCGGGATCAATTGCTCAAGTTTCACTGGTGGAGCAACAGCGTTTATTGGAAGAAGAAATAGCAAAAGACGAGACCGACTTTCTCGATAAGATCGATAAGGGAACCAACGTCTTTACCCTGATTTATGAGCAATGTGATGACGGCGTGCTAACGGAGAAGTTACTCCATGATCTCGATTTGTACCATTTGAAAGAGAGTGGCTTTCGCGTTTTGTCTACGGGGGAAACTCGCCGCGTTATGTTAGCAAGAGCGCTAGCAACCAAGCCGGATTTGATCGTATTGGATAACCCGTTTACTGGACTTGATATGGAGCACCGCGCGTCTTTAGCGAACTACTTGGCGGAACTTGCTCGTCAGATTCAGATGATAGTGACGTTTAACCGCGAAGAAGATATACCGAGCTGGATTGATCAAGTCGCGTTGTTTAATCATGGTAAGCTCGAAAGCATAATGGGACGAGATGAGTGGGAATCTCACCCTGTGATTAGCCAAATCAAAGCGCAATCGCAGCTGCAAAGCGACGAGATGCTCGCACTCATTAGACGCCATCAGCACAATGCTGTGTTTGCCAGTCCCGTATTCGAAATCACTAATGGGCAGGTGGCATACACCGATAAAACCATTTTTACAGGATTGAACTGGCGGATTGACAACGGACAGCATTGGCAAGTTAAAGGCCCAAATGGGTGCGGAAAAAGCACCTTGCTTGGTTTGATTTTTGGTGACCATCCACAGTGCTATTCAAACGATATTCAGATTTTTGGTAAACAGCGTGGCAGTGGCGAATCGATTTGGGAAATCAAAAAGAACATTGGCATGGTCTCGTCTGCACTTCATTTACAGTACCGAGTCAGTTGCAGTGCTTTGGACGTGATTTTATCGGGTTTTTATGACTCGATTGGTCTTTATCATCAGCCGAGTAAAAAAGAAGTGCAGTTGGCACAGGAATGGCTCGAAATTTTGCATATGAGTGACTACGCGAAGACCTCATTCAAATCGTTAGAATATGGCCAGCAGCGGTTACTTTTGATTGCAAGAGCCATTGTTAAGCAGCCGGCGCTATTAATTTTGGATGAGCCGTATCAAGGTTTGGATTACCTAGGGCGCCGGTTGGTGAAAAACACGCTAGAGCTGATCGCAAAAGAAAATTTGAGCCAGCTGCTCTATGTTTCTCACTATCAAAAGGATAAGCTTGCCAGCATTAGAAATGAACTCGAGTTTGTCTTCTCCCCCGAACTCAACTGTTATCAAGCGGAGTTGACGACCAACTAATTCAAAAAAGTACGTATGGATTTAAGAAGTACCATTAAGTTTGCCATCATTGGCAATATCGTCGCCTTCTCCGTGGTGTTTGCCCTTGAATCAAGCACCCACTTTTTCGGCATTAAATACGTCTCGGATTACGCATTTTTCGTGTTGATGTTGTTATGGGGTAGTGCGGCGCTGCTTTATATGTACCCGCCGGGTACGGTTGCCGCCCTGAACACGAAACCTGAACCAAGCGAAGAGGCAGAGAGTTCTGAAGAGGAAAAGGGGACCGATAACCCAACGAAGCGCCTAGATTCCAACAGTATCACTTGCCTTAAACTGCTTGTGTCAGGGGCGCCAGCTCTCGTTTATTGCGTTATCGCCCAGCTCATAAACTAAAAAGAGTGGCTCAAGCCACTCTTTTATTCGTTATTTGCTGTTGTACATTCGTTCGAAATTACCCGGATTCCAGCCAATCATATAGCGGTCACCAATCTTTAACACAGGCAATGAGCGCGCACCAATGGCGTCTAGCTCTTTGCGGCCGCGCTGCATTTTTGCGTTGGTTAACCTGTACTTATAACCCTTAGAATCTAAGTAGCGCTGCGCATCTTTGCAGTGTGGGCATTTATCTTTTACATACAGTACAAGTCGTTTCATGGTCTGTTCCTACGATTATTTCTTGCGCTGAGTTTAACGAAAAGGCCGTGAATGGCAAGGGTGAATAAGGTAGACTGTCGCCCCTTTGTTGTTCGACCTACACCAGCGCACTACCTGTTATTGTTGATTATGAACCCTTTAATTCGTTACATCCAAGGCTACCCTCAGCACATTCTTGACCCCGTAAATCAGATGCTTGAATCTGGGCGCTTCAATGCTTGGTTTGAAAAGCGTTACCCAAACAATCACGACATCAAAAGTGAAAAGGCGCTATTTGACTATACGATGGCGATTAAAAATCGCTATATGAAGAAAACGTCTCCATTGAGTAAGGTGATTTACGACAGCAAGATCCACTTGATCAACAATGCATTGGGTTTACACACTTACGTTGCAAAAGTGCATGGCGGAAAAATTAAGTCGAAGAACGAGATTCGAATTGCGAGTGTATTTAAAAACGCCCCCGAACCCTTACTGCGTATGCTGGTGGTTCACGAGTTGGCTCACCTAAAAGAGAAAGAGCACAACAAAGCGTTTTATCAGCTTTGTTGCCATATGGAGCCGGATTACCATCAACTGGAACTCGATGCGCGTCTATTTATGATTTACCAAGAAACATCAAAACAAAAGTAATCGGTATGACAAAGCCAAAAAGTAAGCCTGCACGCAACAATGAAAAAGCGTCAAACATGAAAGTAGTCAAGGTGAAAGGCAAAGCCGGATTGCACAAAAACAACCTGCATCATGGTCGATATGACTTCACCAAGCTTATTGCCGCATTGCCAGAGCTTAAGAAGTACGTTATCAAAACGCCAAAAGGGGAGCAGAGTATTGCCTTCTCGGATCCGGTGGCGGTAACTCTTCTCAACAAAGCGCTGCTTGCTTACCATTACAACGTCACGTCGTGGGACATTCCTCAAGGCTATCTATGTCCACCAATTCCCGGGCGTGCTGACTATGTTCACCGACTTGCTGAGTTATTAAGTACCGATTCTGGCGATGCTACACAGCAGCAAATTAACGCCTTAGACATTGGTGTGGGTGCAAACTGCATTTATCCTATTGTTGGGGTAACGCAATACGGCTGGCATTATGTGGGCTCAGACGTCGATCCGGTTTCCGTTGAGAATGCCAACAACATCGCCAAGCGCAATCGCGTGCTAAATGATCGGATAGAGTGTCGGTTACAAAAAGAGAGCCGTCACTTTTTCAAAGGCATCATTAAGCCTGGCGAGCGTTATCACGTGACAACGTGTAATCCGCCTTTTCATAAGTCATTGCAAGAGGCTCAGCAGGGGACAGAAAGGAAAATCAACAACCTGTCGGCCAATAAGTCCAAGCGTGGTCAAGCCGTAAATCGCGCTCAATCTAAGCCCTCTCCTATACTTAACTTTGGAGGCCAAAAAGCGGAGCTATGGTGCCCAGGTGGTGAAGCGGCCTTTATCAAGAACATGGCGTTTGAGAGTAAAGCGTTCGCGGATCAAGTACTGTGGTTTTCAACGCTGATTTCCAAAAAAGAGAACGTTCGTTGGATGCGAAAAAACCTTGAAAAGGCTGGGGCGAGCGAAGTTAGGATTGTCGAGATGAGCCAAGGGCAGAAGATTAGTCGCTTTATGGCTTGGACCTTTAAAACGGACGCTGAGCGCAAAGCTTGGTTTCAATAGTCAGTTAACGTGAGGAGGGCATATGGAATTTGAAATTTATATGCCCTGTGAGCCCGCGTGGATCTGCACCAGTTTTCTATGGCTTTTTGTTATGCTGTTTCTGCTCGGTCTGATTGGCTTTGTCTACATTCTTTACAACGAGTACCAAAAAATACAACGTGCAAGTCGAGTTAGAAAACGGCGCCAAACCCATCATACTAAACGTAAACCCCGTTAACCCATTTTATCCAATTTAGCCTGATATTGTTGTTGCAATGAGGGGTTTCCTGCCTGCTCTTCAAGATTGATCAGTAATTTGAGCGACGGCTTTTGCAGTCCATAAGATTGGTGGAACTTCATCAATCGGATGCGAGCCTGAGTATATTCCCCATCTTCAATCTCTAGTTTTGCAAGGTGCAAAATTGAGTTCGCGCGATACGGGTCATGATCGAGTGTGCGGGTAAAGTAGTATTTGGCTTGTTCGCTGTTTCCCGCTTTTAAGGCGCACATCGCAGCGTTTTCGTAACTACCAGAAATCAAATAGTAATAAGGTTGGTCGATGGCTGCATTAAAGTATTTGTCGGCGCTGCTGTAGTCACCTTGTTTGCAAAGAAAGGTACCAAAGTTATTCAGCACGTTTCCGTTTCTTGGATGTTGCTTTAGCGCCGTTTTGTACATTCGTTCGGCAGATTGCGTTTCGCCTACTTTTTCAAAATAGTGTGCCATTGAAAGTTGGGCGCGATAGTAATTGGGCGAGTGATCGAGTGCTTTCTCGAGGTTTTCACGCGCTTTTACCATGTTTCCTTGTTCAAGATAACCAATACCCAGTGCGATACGGGCTTCAGCACGTTCGGTCGGGTTGAAGGAGAGATCAGACTGATTGGTGGCGTCAACGGTGACGCAACCAACGAGCATTAAGCTAAGAATGAAAGAAAGTGAACGCATAAGCTGTGTCTTTTTAAGGGTTTAACAGCATGTATAACGTAAAGCGCGAAAGAGTTTGATGGGCTCAGATTCACTATGCGACAGACACGGCACTATTGACTGTCTAAGTTGCATATATGCTGATCAAAGGAAGAAAGGGTTCAAACGAACCCTTTCATTTGCCTTAGTCATCTTTGGTAAAGTTAGCTTCGCTAAAGTGGTCAAGATCGTACGGCGTTTGTTGGTAAACGCCGTAGTTTAACCAGTTGGCAAACAGCAGATGCCCGTGGCTTCGCCAACTAGCGATAGGTTTGTTGTCTGGATTGTTGTTCGGGTAGTAGTTAACTGGAATTGCGGGCTCCATGCCTTCACCAAGGTCGCGAATGTACTCGTGATGTAAAGTGAGGGAGTCATATTCAGGGTGGCCGGTCACAAACACATTTCGCTTATCTTTGGTGGCGGCAAGGTAAACACCTGCGACATCGGATGTAGCGAGGATATCGAGATCGGTATGTTCCTCTAAATACTCTGCGGAGAAATCTGCGTAGCGAGAATGAGGTGCTAAGAAACTGTCGTCAAACCCTCGCAAGATAGGGTGGTAAGGATGGTGAATTTGATGGTGATAAACACCAGAGAGCTTCTCTTTGCGTGTTCGTTTGGGCAAATCATATAACAATTTGAGACCCGCTTGCGCCGCCCAACAGACGTATAAGGTCGAAGTGACATGCTCTTTAGCCCATTCCATGATTGTCTTCAAATGGTCCCAATAGATTACGTCTTCAAACTGAACCAAGCCAAGAGGTGCCCCCGTGATAATGAGTCCGTCGAAATTGCGTTCTTTGACCATTTCAAATTGGCGATAGAAGTTATCGAGGTGTTCAGTCGGTGTATTTTTGCTTGGGCGGTTATCAATACGCAGCAGCTCAATGTCTACTTGAAGCGGGCTGTTCGACAGTAGACGTAAGAACTGGGTTTCCGTCTCGATTTTCTTCGGCATAAGATTGAGGATCAGAACCTTTAGCGGACGGATTTCCTGAGTCGAAGCGCGAGACTCAGGCATAATGAAAATGTTTTCCTGTCGCAGTACGTCAGATGCAGGTAATTGATCGGGGATCTTAATTGGCACAGCTTACTCCCTAAGCATGGTTATGGACGTCTATACATCCAAACTTAGCGCAATCAGAATGAGATGTCGATAGCAAATGTGTGCCAATTTCTAATACACTTGCGCTTGGATATTCGTTTCAGCAGCAGAAAGCGACATCTGATATTCAGAAGAACTGTCATCATTACCGGAGTCAATCATGGCAAAGCGTTCACCCATCGTAGAAATCACGTCGTATGGCATCTATCAAGATTGGGACTCAAAATCTAAACACCTTCCGAAAATACAAGAGTTTACGACCAAGGTACCCGCGCAAGAGGAGATAGAGTTTGGTTTCATCGTCAATATCAAAAAAGCCAAGGGGGCTGTGATTGAGTACTGTATTGACCACCCAGGGGTAAAAGGGAAAAAAGGGCAGGTTTTGGAGCCCTTTACTGGGGAGCTTCACATTGGCAGTAATGATTGGGACTTTTACCTTGGTGATACCATCCAGCTGCTAGACCCAATTGATGGCTATGACTCTAATATTGGTAAGTGGGTGATGAGTATTCGCTTAAAAGGTGAAGTCATTGCAAGTAAAACGTTTGAGGTGTTTGCAAAAGATGAAGGCGAATTTTGGCGCAAGCGAGGACTTTAAATGCTGAATTTCGGCATTAAGTGAATCTGTTTCACATCTCTATCAATTAAATTAGACGCATATCAAGTCGAGCGGGCGGTTATTTCTATAATATTGATAATGACTTGTAAAATTATAACAAAATCATATGAATCGATTGCGCTTGTTTAACCTTAAGCTGGAAACTAAAACCGCCCTCTATTTTATCTTTGGTCTTCTTGGCATCACCCTCAGCTGTCTTTACATTACCCGATACTTTTTTTTGCTCAGCTTAGACAGCTTAGAAACCATGGAATCCAATCGCGCCAGTGCACAGGCGCAAAGCTTAATCACGACCATGGTTCAAGAGCTAGAGGTTCGCTCTTATGATTGGGCATACTGGGACGAGACGCATGAATTGCTGTTAGGTGCGAGCTTAAGTGACTATCGGGAAAGAAACCTTGTCCAAGAGTCCCTTGACGCGCTGAGTTTAGACCTGATGATTTTTACTGATCTGCAAGGGCAAGTTATCGATTCTATCGAGCGTCGTGACGGAGACAGCGAACCAATCACCTTACCAGCCAAAATCATGTCTGAGCCTGCGGTCTTGGAGCACATTTCCAAGATGAACAAGGTACTGGATTCATTTCGAGAAAGTTTTAGTGGCTTGCTCACCGTTGATGACCAAGTATGGATTATCACGCTTTCCCCAGTAAGAAACAGTGATGGTACGTCTGCATCCTCTGGCTGGCTGATCTGGGGTCAAAACTTAACGGCACGTTTTCCCGGCAACTACAATTCGATCTTGATTGCTGATAATAAAATTGAGTGCGTTTCTGATTCCCATCAAGGTTCATTGGTGCCAGAGATCGAAAAAACGCGGCGAACCTTAATTCAGACCATCGATCTCGCGGGGATGTCCGGCGAACCTGTCGCACACCTCACGACGGTGGTTGAGCGCGTTCACTATTTAAAGGGCAGTGTGCTTTTTAGCTATTTGTTTGTGGCTGTCGCGATTGTTGCTGTGGTTATCTCATTGGCAACGTTTTTGATGTTTCGACGCCGAGTTGCCGTTCGCTTTTCCGATCTCGAGAAAGACATTGATGAGCTGTTTTCATCCTATCAACTGGAAGGGTTAAACCAGCCAAACAAGGATGAACTCGATCGTTTGATTAAATTGGTCAAAACCCTAGCGAGCAATACGTCCAATGCTCAAGAGCTGCTTCTCGATACCCAACAAAAATTTGATGCCCTGTATCAAAGCCAAACCATTGCTATGGTTTTGGTGAGAGAGCGAGAGATTGTAGACATCAATCAGACCGCATTGTCCCTTCTTGATTATCAACATGATGAAGTCGTCCACCAACCGCTGGATTTGTTGTGCCCAGACAGCGATCAACCTGAATGTCAGATTGACCGCATGTATCGCATGTACCATCAGGGGCAGACTCAGTTTGAGGCGCAAATGCTCACTAAAAATGGCGACAAAATTGATTGTCATATCGAAGTGCGCTCGATTCAGTACCAAGGTAGCGATGCAGTGATGCTCTCAATAAGGGATGTTCGCGAGAACAAGCAACAAGCAAAACTTATCGAAGATTTAGTAGAAAGGGATAACCTCTCAGGGCTGTGGAACCGTAAAGCGATCATGGAGAAGGCGAGAAACTTCGTTGAGGTTGCTCCAAACCAATTTAGCTTTTTCTATGTGACGATACCAAGCCTAATGCATGCTTCTGAAGTGTACGGACACCAAGTCTATGATGAGTCGTTAGAGGCCATTGCAAACCTATTTGGTTCTGAACTGGGAGCGTTTCCTGTTGGTCGAATCAGCTCGCACGAGTTTTTAGTGTTAATTGAAGAACGAAAAGATTGTCACAAAGCGAAACGCGGCGCGATTCGTTTTAAAGAGGCCTTATCGCGCAAGTTGCAGATCCAAGATGTCACCATGGATTTGCAGTGTCAGATCGCTATGATTGCGCCTGACATTACGCATCACTCATTGGATACCTTAATCCACGCAGCTATTCATGCAATTGAACTGGATGGCAACAAAGCCCACAACGGTGACCCCATTTATGTTGGTGAACAAACGTTTAATATTGCTCAAGCCTCCGCCGCCATTCTTAGAGATTTGAAGGGCGCGATTGAGTCTCAAGAGATTCACGCAAACTACCAACCGATTGTCGAGAGTAAAACGGGAGACATTGTAGGTTTTGAAGCTTTGGCCCGTTGGCAACATAGTGCTCATGGGGTTGTGTCACCTGGTGTTTTCATTCCTTTGGCTGAGCGACATCATCACATTATCTCCCTGGGTGAGAGCATCTTGGAGCAATCGTGCGAGTTTATCCAACGGGTAAACTTAATAAGGCGTCAACAAGGGAAAACACCATTAACCATTCACGTTAATCTAAGTGCCGCGCATTTTTACCATCAAGATCTTGCTCAGTTTTTGCAACGGGTCATCGAGGACTACGCTGTACAACCGGGGCAGTTGGTGATTGAGGTGACGGAAAGTATGCTGATGGGGATTGAAGAAGAAGTCATCAACCGAATGGAGATGATCAAATCTTTAGGGGTTTTGTTTGCGCTCGATGATTTTGGTACAGGGTACTCTTCTTTCACAACCTTGTGCTGCTTCCCACTGGATATCGTTAAACTTGATAAGTCTTATATTGATCAAGTAGAAAGCAACGATAGAGCAAAAAGCTTGGTGAGAAACATTGCCAACATGGCGCAAGAATTGGGTTTAACAACCGTTGCTGAAGGGGTAGAAACCGCATCGCAAGCGAGAAAACTGAAAAACTGGAATATTGAAGAGATCCAAGGATTCTATTTTTACAAACCTATGCCAGAGGGTGAGGTTTTAGCGCTTTTGGGTGATTGAATTAGGTAACAATCAAACACGCATAAAGATAAAAACGCTTCTTGTAGAAGCGTTTTTTTGTTAGTGAAGCTGAAAAAGCTGGTAGGCATCGTGCACGCCTTGAATCAGCATTTGCATGCCAATCACGGTGAGTATTAACCCCATTAATCGAGTGACGATACTAATGCCACTTTCACCTAACTTGTCGACTAACTTGGGACCAAATAGGAAGCAGACAAGAGTAATGGCACATAAAATGGCAAAGGCAGTAATCGTCACAGTAATGCTCAGCATATCGCCAGATGCCGAGTAGTTCATTGCGGTGGCTATGGTGCCAGGCCCAGCGAGAATCGGCAGCGCGAGAGGCGAAATTGCGACGTCTTTATGTTCATTCTGCTCATTTTCTGAGTGTGAATGAAGCTTAGATGAGCTGCCTTGTAGCATGTGATAGCCCACCAAAAAGACCAATACACCGCCCGCTAAACGAAGTGCAGGCAACGTGATGCCAAACAACTCGAAGATCCCTTTACCCAGTAGGCAAAATGCTGAGACGATGAAAAACGCGGTGACCAGCGCCTTGATTGCCGTCGCTCTGCGTTCGGTTGGTGTTTGCTCTCCTGTCATACCAACAAATACCGCTGTATTGGCTATCGGATTCATCATGGCGAAAAAGCCCATAAAAACGGTGACCGCGGTCGTAGTGATGTCATGCATTGTGCCGTTATCCTAAAAACTGAGTGATCGTTTGCACGGTAACATGGTTTATAGCCATGCTCTACTATCTAACTTGAGCTTATCGTCTGACTCTCTTTAACGAAAGCCAAGCCACTCCAAACCAGCCAATAGATTGAAGCCATAAAAGGGTGTACTCCCATCGTATATCTGCCCAATTACCGCTCATCTGATTTAGCGTTAAGAAACTCTTAATGGCGGCTGTACTCGGAAACAGTTGCGATGCCCAAACAATGGGCTGCGGGATTGACTCTACAGGCCAAATAAACCCGGCACTAAAGATGAGCGGCATGGAGCTAATCAACACGACTAAGGTGACCAACTCACGACGCGGTGTAACCGCGCCAAGCCAAAGACCAATCGCGCAAGAGGCCAGTAAAAAGGGCAGCAGTAAACTGAGTAACTCTCCTGCGTGGGCAAGTTGGTTGACGCCGTGCATTGAAAAGCTCGCACCGAAGTAATACATGCTTAGCAGGTAATAAATAACGGTTAGAACCGTGACTCGAACAAGCATCAGCTTGCCGACCGAAGCTCGGCTCCAATAACCACGACCTTGCTTTTGGGTACCAACCATCAGGCCAGACGCCATCGCCATCGTTTGCTGGAGAATCAACACAAACACCGCCGGTACCACATAGTCCACGTAACCCATACGCGGGTTAAATGTCGGCTTAAGGTTTAGTTTCGTGGCAGCGTAGTGGTTCTCTGCCTGTGACAACGGTTCGCCATCAAGCACTAACTTGGCGACTTTGGTCTGCGCGGCCAACGTTCCGCCTGCTTGTGCTAGCCCTTCGACAATCGTGCCGTAGACCAAAAAGTAAGATGCGTCGCCTGCATAAGAAAGGGTAGGGCTTTTACCCAGTAGCAGCTCTTTGTAGAAGTGCGCAGGAATGACGAGAATACCGCTGACTTCGCCGTTCAAGAAGGCTTGGTGGGCAGCGGCAATGGTGTGATCTCTTCGAACAACCTGCACTTGAGGCGTTGCGTCTACCATGCGTTCAAGCTTAAAGCTGGTTTGACTCATGTCGAGATTGACGACGCTTATCTTTTGTTCCCTCGGAGTTTGGTGGCTGTAGGGCAACGGATAGAGGAATGAGTAGAAAATCACGCCGCCGAATACCGTCAGCAGGACAACAGGGTTTTGCAACAAGGCTTTGAGCTCTGCTTTGAAAAGTAGGGGAAGTTTCACGCATGCTCCTTATTATTCATTGCCTGACGTCGTTGCTCGGTAGCCAAGTGTTTTTGGATTAATGCTAGGCAGAGCAAAATCACAGCGCCGTACCCCAACATCGGAATGAGGTGTTGCAATGACGCTACCCAAGCCTGCCCATAACTCACTTGGCTAACTTGCACCTCAATATAGTGACTGATTGGTAACAGCCCTCGCCAAAACTGAGCAAGTGAACTCATGTCGCTGACCGGAAAGGTGATGCCCATAAATGCAAAGCTTGGCGCGGTGAACGCCCCCGCAAAGCTCATAGCTCGGGCAGGGTCGAGGGTCAAAAAGAAAAACGCACTGCCCATGATCATACACGCGACAATGGTAAACGCTTGCGCAATCACCAGAACCACCAAACTGCCGTGCATTGGCCATTTAAAGCCTAAATAGAACCAACATAAAAAGGCAAAGCCTTGCAACACAAAGATAAGAAAGTAGGGGGCAAGCGTTGAGACCCAGTCAACAAGGGGGCGCTGACCAAGCCAAGGGATCAAACCTCTATCTCGATGGTTGGCGGCGAGGACGAGGATGGTGCTGACCACAACCACGATTTGCCATAGCGCAGGCACCACCGCAGAAACCAAAAATTGTGCGTAGTTGGAGTTTTTATTAAATAGTGGTGTAATTTGAGTTCTTACTGGAACGGCTTTGCCCATCGCGGAGAGCATTGCTGTATCACCCTTGACCAAACCAAACCCCGTGCTGACTTCGGCGTTAAACGTACCTTGAGCTTGAAGAAACGCGGAGTTTACCAGTTTACCCACTAATATCATCTGGCTGTTGTAGAACACGCTTACTTGCGGGGCGAGTTGCTTGAGCGTATTTTGCTCAAACTGAGTCGGGATAATCGCATACCCATAGATATCTCCCACAGTAAGCGCCTGTTTCGCCTCTTCAACACTGGCAAAATGATGTGTTACCTTCATTGCGGAGGTGGCATCGTAATACCTAACGAGCTTTTGAGAGAGCGAACCGTTGTCAAAGTTAACAACGCCAATGGGTAAGTCCCTCGCAATGCCTTGCGAGAAAATCGCCCAAATGGTTACCGCCAACACGATTGGGACCCAAGTTAAGCTAGATAAAAGCCATCGGTCGCGAAGAACAACGGACAATTGTGAAACCTTAGACGTAGTCATGGTGAAGGTCTTAATTCAGTTCAACGACGAGGCTCATACCCATTCGTAGACCTTGCTCTGGCTCTACTGGGTGAGCTTCTACTTCGAAGGTGCGCAGATCAAAACCTTGGGACGCATCGGTCGAGCGCCACGTCGCAAAGTCACCCATAACGGCAACGTGCGTCACTTTGAACTCAATCGATTTGTCGAGTGCTGGCAGATAGGCGTTGAAGGTATCGCCTTTGTTAAAGTGTTTGAGCCAATCTTCACGAACGTTCAATACCGCCCATGAATCGTCACTATCGATAACCGTAACCACAGGGAAGCCTTGCGGGGCAAGCTCGCCACTTTGCAATAATACCTGTGACACTTCGCCATCAAACCAGCTTTCAATCGCGGTATCTTTTGCATAGGCTTCGACTTCCGCGACGGCTCCCGCTGCCATGCGCGCTTTTTCCGCTGCTGCGACTTTGGTTTCACTGCGAACGCCTTCTTTCGCCATTTGATACATTTGGAATGCTGCGCTTTCAGTGTATTTTGCTGCGTCCCACTGCGTTTTGGCTTCATCACGTTTTTGCTCTGCAACCACACCATCGCTGTAGAGGTTATTCACGCGTAGGTAGGTTTTCTCCATCAATGCAGCCGCCGCTTTTGCTTTCAGCCATTGATCTTTTGCCGCTTGAATCTGTTGGGTGCGTGCGCCTTTTTCCGCTTCAAGAGCGAGGGCACCTGCGGCTTTTTCACCCGCTTTAGCTTGCTCAAGTTTGGCAGCAATTTCTGGGCTATGTAGAGTAAAGATCAGGTCGCCTTTTTCGACTTTGTCTCCTTTGCGAACCAGAACTTGATCAATACGTCCCGGCACTTTCGAAGAAATGCTGTACTGCTGAGACTCGATTTGTCCCTGCAAACGCACAGGTTTTGGTTGGTACGCTTGGTAAAAACTGTACCCAACCCAAGATGCTAGGGCCAACGCTGCTGCGGTCAGTACCAATGGTTTTGCTTTTTTCATCTTGGATCCTTAAAAATTTGAAACTGGGGTAGAGGTTTGTTGATATTGGCCAAAAGCGCTCATTTCATTTGAAAGCGCGAGCAATTTAGACAGAGAGAGTAAGTAGTTAAAGCTCGCAGCGGCTTTTTGAGTTTGTACGCTTGCAAGATAGAGCTGCGCGTCGACCACGTCTGTCGAGGTGGACAAGCCTTGCGAAAACGCTTTGTCACGCAGCTTGAGGTTTTCTTTCGCTAGCTCAATGCTTGACTCTAGACCTTGCACTTCTTCTTGAGCTTGTTGTGCTTCTAAATAGGTTTTCTGCACCAAAACAGAGAGGTCTTGTTTAGCCTGAGCTTTTAGGAATTTCACTTGAGCGACAGCGCTCTTCGCCGCTTGCACGTGATCACTTCTGCCGTGGGAATCAATCAGTGGAATATTGACGCCGATGCCCACTAGCCAATCTGGTTTCATCTGGCTTGCAAGAGAGTCATCCTCATACAAGCTGTAATCACCGTATAAATAAACTTCAGGGTAGTATTTGCCTTTCTCTGCCTTAATCAAGCTGTCTGCTTGTTTTTGCTTGGCATCAAGTAAGTCTAATCCGGGATACGTGTCTAAGGTACGTTCAACAAACGCATTTAACGGTGGCAAAGAGGTGTTAATAAACAATGAGTCTGAGGGTTCAACTGCTGCCGTTTGATTGAGGATCTGAGTCAATGCAGCTTGGACGATATCTAACGACTTTTGCGCCTTTTTCCGTTCTATGATCGCCTTGTCCAGCGCGGATTCGGCTTGAAGTCGCTCGACACGTGCAATCTGACCTTGTTGTTCGAGCTTCAATGCGTTGTCACGGTGCTTGGTTAACCCTTGCTCAACCAGTTGGCGAGTGTGGAGAACATCTTGAGCGAGCAACACAGAGAAGTAGTACTTACTCAGGTCTTCAAAGCGCGCTTGTGTTTCCATTGCTAGCTCACTTTGCGCTTGCTCTTTCTTACCTTCGGCGGCAGATTGCGCGGCGTTGATGCGGCCACCAGTAAAAATCGGCCATACCGCTCGGATTGATGAGCTGAAAATATCGCGCTCTGTGATGGTGGATGTGATGCCACCAACGCCAGCAAGTAGCGGATTTAAAGGACCTAGGTTGGGTAGCGGTTGACCTGTACTCTCGAACAGTTGTTCACCTGATACGGTTACGTCGGTATCAAGGCGAGTATAGTTGGCTCCAAGGGTCACAGAAGGAAGATTCAAACTGTCTGTTGCGTTTTGTAAGTGTTCGTAGCGATCCACGTTAGAGCGCTGGGCGGCGAGTGAGTTGTTCTCTTGCTGTAAAACTTGCCATGCTTGTTCAAAACTGATGGCAGCAGCATTCGAGACCGCAGAATAAGAAAGGCCAAGGCAACCAATAATGAGCGCTAACGGACGCAACGACATAGTAAATCTACTCTTGCTGTTAAAAATTAGAGTTTATACTCTAGAGGAAAATGGGGCAATGAGTTTAGGGTAGCAGAGAGAAGTGATTCGAAGATAAGAAGTGCACCAAGAATTGGCGTATAAAAAAAGGGACACCGAAGTGTCCCTAAAGGGTTAAATGGCCAATGTTTATTGCTCAACCTTTTTTGGTGAGGCTTTTAGTTTTTGGAACAGCTTGACAAAAATTGGGCTAAACAGCACTAGCACAGAAAGTACAGTGAAGGTCATCGTGATTGGGCGCTCCCATAAGAAGCTCAGTTCACCGTCGCTAATCATCAACGCTCTACGCAAGTTTTCTTCCATCAAGCCGCCAAGAATAAAGCCGAGAAGCAGCGGGGCGAGTGGGAAGTTTGCCAACCTAAGTGCAATAGCAGCCATCGCTATTAACAACATGATAAACACATCCATGGTGTTGAAGGATACAAGGTAAACACCAGTGATAGAGAAGAACAAAATCATTGGTAGCAATACCGTTCTTGGCACAGCGAGAAGCTTAGAAATGTAAGGGATCAACGGCAAGTTCAAAATGACCAGCACGATGTTGCCAAAGTACATAGAGATGATCACTGACCAGAAGACATCTGGGTGCTCAACAAACAGGCGTGGACCTGGCTGAATGCCGTAAGCGATTAAAGCGCCAAGCATGATAGCTGTGGTACCAGAGCCCGGGATACCCAGCGTAAGCAGAGGAACGAACGAGCCACTCGACGCTGCGTTGTTTGCCGATTCTGGCGCAACCAAACCACGGATGCTGCCTTTACCAAACTCAGCTTTTTTCTCTTTCGGCGCGAGGTTCCGCTCCATACCATAGCTTAGGAAAGCCGCGATGGTTGCCCCTGCACCCGGAAGTACACCGGTGAAGAAGCCCAAGATTGATGAGCGAATCGAAACGGGCGCGACATCTTTGATCTCTTCTTTGGTGACTTTCATGCTACCAATGTTGCTGAGCTTACTTTGCTCGTCATCACGTGTGTCTTGCTCTGGCTTTAAGATACCCATTAAGGTTTCGCCCAGTGCGAACGTTGCCATGGCAAGCAGCAAGAAGCTAAAGCCATCCATTAAGTCTGTTAAACCAAAGGTGAAGCGCTCAACGCCAACGCCTTTGTCGATACCGACGGTAGACAACATCAAACCAAGGACTGTCATCATCCATGCTTTAATCACTTGACCAGGGCCTGCAAACGCTGCCACAGCAGACAGGCCTAGCAACATCAGCGCGAAGTAGTCTGACGATTGGAAGCTCAGCGAAACGCTAGCCAATGCTGGTGCAGCGACCAACAGCATGATGGCGGAAAGCGTGCCACCCGTAAAAGAAGAGTAGGCCGCCAAAGCGAGGGCTTTACCTGCTTGGCCTTTTTGCGCCATTGGGTAGCCGTCAAACGCGGTAACCACGGTTGAAGAACAGCCCGGAGCGTTGATCAAAATTGATGATGTTGAACCACCAAAAACGGCGCCGTAGTACACACCAGCCATCAAGATAAGACCAGAAGAGGGGTCCAAGCCGTAGGTGATAGGGATCATCAGCGCAATCGCTGAGATAGGGCCCAGTCCGGGAAGCATTCCGATAAAGGTACCCACGAAACATCCAACGATCACCATCATGATGTTCATTGGCATAACTGCGGTCGAAAGACCTTGTAAGATTCCATCTAACATTACGATTTCCCTATTAAATTACGACCACATAGTGAAAATAACGCCAGGCTCTAGGTAGATGTCTAGGCCTTGGGTAAGCAGTAGATAAAACGCCATCACAAACGGGAATGATGCCCCGAATAGAATCTTTTTACGTCGCTCACCGAGTAGGTAAAAGCCAGCAAGCAAGAAGACGCTCGTCGCGATAACGAAGCCTAAATAGGTAAGCCCAACGCCGTAAAACGCCATCAAGACCAGAAAACCGATCAGCAATTTCCAGTTAAAGTCCATCACCGCGCCGCTTTGCTTGTCTGGTTGCCCTGTCACAAGCAGCATTAAAGACAACCCAATGCCCGCGAAAGTCAGGAGTGTTGGAAGTGTCCTTGCGGTAAAGGGTTCGTACTCATCTCCGGGAAAGAGGGGGATTTGTGTGGTTTGATAGCCGTAACAAAGGCAGACGAGAAGAAATATCATCGCACCAACACGATCACGGCAGAGAAGGTTTTCTTTGCTAAAGAAATTTCCGTTGTTGAAAGAGTTCGTTGGCAAATCCGACATATCCAACTCCATTTGTATTTAGGGAAGAAAAAAGCCGTACATAAGAGCTAATGAGCATGATTTCATTAACAAATTAAGCGTCATTGCTGCTAGTCAACTCGGCCTAAATGTTTACAACAACTATAAACAAGGAGATTGAAAGTATTCTTATGTACGGCGAAGAGGGTCAGGGCAGCGTTGCGCCGCCCTACAGGATTACTTCAAGAAACCAAGCTCGCGCATTAGGTCACCCATTTGCTTCTCTTGATCTTCAAGGAAGGCATAGAAGTCTTTGTCTGCTTTGTAGTTGTCGATCCAACCGTTACGGTCACGTACAACTTGCCATTGGTCGGTTTTGTACATCTTAGTCAGTGCGGCATTCCACTCGTCGATCTTCGCTTGCGAGGTACCTGGAGCGGCGAAGAAGCCACGCCAGTTCGCAAATACCGTTTCATTGCCGTATTCTGTTAGCGTTGGAATGTTTGGTGCTGCGTCTAGACGTTTTGGTGCCGTCACTGCTAGTACTTTAACTTGGCCTGATTTTGACATTTCTAATACTTCGCCAAGGCCAGTAGACAGTAGCTGAGTCTCACCAGAAAGTAGCGCCGCCATCGCTTTACCGCCTGCGTCGTAGGCGATGTAGCGCACTTTCTTCGCGTCAAAACCTTCGCCTTTGAATGCCGCTGCAACGACTAGGTGATCCATACTGCCTCGAGCTGAGCCACCTGCAACTTTTACTTTACGCGGGTTGGACTCAAAGTCTTTTACCACGTCTTCCCAAGTGTTGTACTTGGAATCTGCGGAAGCGACGATCGCACCATAGTCAGCGATGGTTGCTGCTACAGGCGTCAGATCGCGGAATGATTGTGGGAAAATCCCCGTTAGCGAGCGCACTACGATTGGTGTTGAGTTCACCATGAGTGTGTCTTCTTGACGCTCTGCTGTCTCGATGAGGTGAGCAATCGCTTTACCGCCGCCGCCGCCCGATAGATTTTGGAATGAGACGTTTTCAACGATGTCTGATTTGACCAGAACATCACCTGTGCCACGAGCGGTCATATCCCAACCACCACCAGCACCACCAGGAATCAAAAAGTGGATTTTTTCTACATCTGCTGCAAAAGCGTTGAATGAAAAAGACGCAGCGATGATCGAAGCCGCTAGGGTTGGTTTTAGTACCTTAAACATGATTCACGTTCCTTATGTCGTGTGCGCTTCTCTTTGGAAGCACACTTATCGTTATCAAGAATCTATCAACAAGGGAGGGAGACTTGTTAATAGATGGGTTTAAGGTTAATAGAGTGTTAAAACTCTGTCTGCAATGCGTTGATAAAAACAATAAAGGTCATTTAGGCGGTTCTGTTCATAAAGTTCACGCGAGAAAAGAGGGAGAAATCAATTTGCGAAAAATGGCACTTTCTCTTTAAAGATGAGTGAGCTAGCACTAAAAGTTCGCATGTAGCGAATGAAAATAAAAAGAAAGTCATATGCAACTTCTACACTAATAGTGCTAGGTGACAACAACACAGTTTCGATTAGGAAGCCATGGAGGGTTCGCAGTTGGTCGGCTTAACACAAAAAAAGAAGAAGTTCTCGATACGATTTACGGTCGGAACCTTGTTTATCATCGCGACGATTGCGACGTCGCTGTTTGCGATTGCGCTTCAGTACATGTTTACCAAACAGATGTCTGAAGAGCATGTGCTTAATAAACTTGTCATGGCAACGAGCGATGTGAGTGAACACATTCAGCAGGTTGACCAGAATGCGAAAAGTAGTGCGCGAATCTTGAGCAGCGTGTCTAATACGCTCAACCACACCTTCAGTGAACAAGAAATTCGTACCTTATTGGTGCAAGTGCTTAAAGATAATCCCCTGTTCTACAGCATCTATTTTGGCAACGAACAAGATGACTTTTACCAAATCATCAATTTAGAGTCATCGCCTATTGTCCGGCAACGTATTGAAGCGGCACCACAAGATCGTTGGGTATTGATTAAGATTTCAGGGCAAGAGCAAAACCGAGTTCGCCAGACGTTGTATTTCTCGGATACGTTTACGTTGACTCAAGAACGCACAGAAACGAGCAATTATTTTCCCACGCGACGTCCTTGGTATGTGGGAGCCAGTGTTGAGCAAGTTTTTAAGACCGAGCCTTATCTCTTCAAGCATCTAAAGATTACCGGACAGACCTATTCGATCCGTGCAAAGCAGTCAGTCATCGGCATCGATATTGTCCTGTCATCCATCAGTTCCAAATTGACACCTGCGGCATTAGGCTTACCGGAAGACTCAGGTGTTGAAGCGTATGTATTCCATCAATCGGGTGAAGTGATTGCGTCCAATCGAGTTATCCAGGCAAGCAAAACGTCAGTCGACACTTCACGGATTTTACTCAGTGAACAGGAACAAGCCCTTATTGATGCGACACCCGCGTTGCTTACCTCCAATCAGCTTGACTGGCGACCTTACGACTACGCGAAAGCAGGTGAGCCACAAGGTTACGCCATCGATTTGTTGCAATTAATGGCTGCCAAACTAGGTATCACTTTAGAGTTTGTGAATGGGTTTGATAGCCAGTCATTGCTGAATAAGTTAGAGAGCGACGAGCTGGATATTGTCCACTCATTGACGGACCTTTCTGCCGGTGCCTATCAATTGAAATTGTTTGAAACACCATTAGCGCTGGCGACGCGCTCCGAGCAGTTGCCGAGTAAACCGGAGCGGGTGTTTGGTGTATTGGCAGGTCATGACTTTTCTAAGCAGTTGAGACGAGTAGTCCCGGATGCCAACATCATTCAATTTGAAGAGAGTCAAGATGCTCGGCAAGCGCTAGTCCGTGGTGAAATTACAGTTTTGGTCGATGCGCAGCAAGCACTCGAGCAACTGCAAAAAACAACCTCTTTACCGATCCATTTGCATCCATTTTTTGACGAAACTCAGATACCGTTTTACCTTGCCGTTAGCGCGCCGCATCGTCAGCTTATTCCGTTGTTTTCCAAAGCGCTTCAGAGCATTACGCCCTCTGAATACGCACAGTTGACCAACAAATGGTATCAGCAAGTTCGTGATAATCGTGTTCCCCATCATGAGTTGTTTGAATTGAGCCAATCAAGTTCGAAACAGAACAGGATTCAAAAACGTGAACTCGATGGAGAGCAAGCGTTTTTGTACGTCAGCGCGCTCAACGGACAAGCGGGCGAGCAATCTGAGTACTTAGCCGTGGTTGTGCCTCAAGCATTAGTGATGGCCGAAGTCTATCAGCGATTATATACAACGGTTGGCGTGACCATGCTCGTGATGGCGGCACTACTGCCAGTATCCTGGATATTTGGTTCACCAATAGTGAATCCTATTCGTCAACTCACTCAGCAAACGAAAAAGATAAAACAGCGGGACTTTGATCACGTCGAGCTGATCGACTCGCAGATTAAAGAAGTTTGGCATCTATCAAAGTCCATTCAAGAGATGGCAAATGAAATCAAACAGCGTGAACAGCAGCAACAAGCGTTTGTGGACGCCTTTATTCAGTTAATTGCGCAGGCGATAGATGACAAATCTCCTTACACCGCAGGGCACTGTAATCGTGTGCCTGAACTGGGCATGATGCTGGCAAACGCTGCTGAAGAAGCCTCTTCTGGCAAGTTTAAAACCTTCCGCTTTGAAAACGATAATCAGCGCCGAGAGTTTAAGATTGCAGCGTGGCTACACGACTGTGGAAAGATCACCACTCCCGAGCATATTGTCGACAAAGGGACCAAACTTGAAGCGAATTACAATCGAATTCATGAAGTCCGAATGCGCTTTGAAGTGCTCTGGCGCGATGCGGAAATCACTTTTTTGCAGAGCCAATTAGCGCAATCTATGGACAAGGATGAAGCGCTCGAGCAATTGCGTAACACTAAGCGTCAGCTGCAAGAAGACTTCGAATTTGTGGCGGCGGCGAATGTAGGAGGTGAGTTTATGAGTGAAGAGAAAGTGTCGCGCATCAAGCAGATAGCCACGCAAACTTGGCAGCGGCACTTTGATGATCGGCTGGGCTTGTCACCGTTTGAAGAATTAAATCGGACCCAGAGTCAAACTCGCCTTCCTGTTACAGAGAATTTACTCAGTGACCGACCTGAGCACATCATCAAACGCATCCGACCATTGGTGTTTGACCCGAGCTTCGGCATCAATGTCGATATTCCTGAGCATCAATACAATTTAGGAGAGATTTATAACTTGTCCATAAGCCGTGGCACGTTAACCGCTGAAGATAGGTTCAAAATTAACGAACACATGATCAGTGGCATTAAGATGCTCGAAGCGCTGCCTTTCCCTGCGGAGCTTAGCAAGGTACCGCGTTATGCTTCTACTCACCATGAAACCCTTAAAGGGACAGGGTATCCGCGTAAGCTATCGGCAGAGGACCTCTCGATTCCTGAACGCATTCTGGTGATTGCCGATATATTTGAAGCCTTAACGGCCGCTGATAGACCCTATAAGAAAGCTAAGCCCGTCAGTGTTGCCATTGATATCTTGCACAAAATGGCCATTGATGAACACGTCGATATGGACTTGTTTAAACTGTTTCTTGAAAGCGGCGTGTATCGAGACTATGCCGAACAATTCCTGCCTGAAGCGCAAATCGACGAAGTAGACATCAGCAAGTACTTTACGGAGCAAAAAGTCGCGTAGGAAGCAAACTGACCGAGCAAACCTTGGGCGATTTACAAGGTGCACCATGAACTCGATAGTCAAAGTTGGCTAAGACCTTAGTCTAAATTGTCGACAATCTTCTTGATTGTCGACAATCTTATAGTCTATTTTATATTCAAGTTAAGAAATTGTTGACACATTGCTAAAGTGTCTCATCGAGTTTGAGTATGAATGTAGAGCTAAAACCACACCACAAATCGGTCACGGGTGATAAAGAAAACACCAAGTCTGAATCGCTTACCGAATCCTTGGTTGAGGCGATTGTCAATGGTGACATCGAGCCCGGAAGTAAGATCTCAGAGCCAGAGCTGGCAAAGCGTTACCAAGTGAGTCGTGGGCCGCTTCGAGAAGCCATTATGCGCTTGGAAGGACTCGGGCTGATCGAGCGAATTCCCCACGTAGGGGCGCGCGTGATCACCTTGTCGCCAGAGAAGTTGATTGAGCTATACGCTGTTCGAGAAGCACTTGAAGGCATGGCGGCTCGATTGGCGGCTCGTTATATCTCTCAAGAAGAACTGCTCAGTTTAGAAACCTTATTGTCGACCCATTCTCGACATATTGAAGAAGTCGAGGGATCGTCATATTTCCACCAGCATGGCGACTTTGATTTCCACTATCGAATCATTAAAGCCAGTCGAAACAGCAAGCTTATCGGTTTGCTCTGCAATGAGCTTTATCACTTGCTGAGAATGTATCGTTACCAATCGCCAAGAGCTCAATCAAGACCGGTTGAGGCATTAAACGAACATAAATTTATTCTTCAAGCGATACGTAATCGCGATGAGGAACTCGCTGAAATGTTAATGCGTCGCCATATTTCAGGCAGTCGCAAGTTAATTGAACAACAAATACTAACGGACTAGAGGATAACGTCATGAGTTTATCTCCGGGGGCGAAGTTTAGACTCGCTGTAGAGCAAAATGATCCACTGCAAATTGTTGGCACCATCAACCCTTACTGCGCCATGATGGCAAAGAACCTAGGTCATCAAGCGATCTATCTTTCTGGTGGTGGTATTGCCAATGCGTCTTACGGTTTGCCGGATCTCGGTATCACAACGCTAAACGATGTGCTGGTTGATGTAGACCGAATCACCAATGCGTGTGATTTGCCGTTACTTGTCGACATCGACACCGGTTTTGGCGGCGCATTCAATATTGCTCGTACCATTAAAACGATGGAAAAAGCAGGCGCTGCAGCGGTGCATATGGAAGATCAAGTGGCGCAAAAGCGCTGCGGTCACAGACCCAATAAAGCCATTGTTAGCCAACAAGAGATGGTGGACCGAGTCAAAGCGGCGGTTGATGCACGTAATGATGAAAGCTTTGTGATTATGGCGCGAACCGATGCATTGGCAGTAGAAGGGATGGATAGCGCCATTGAGCGAGCCATCGCGTGTGTTGAAGCGGGCGCCGACATGATTTTCCCAGAAGCAATGATCGAACTTGAACAATACCAGCAGTTCTCGACGGCGTTGTCTGAAGCAACGGGCAAGCATGTGCCTATCTTGGCGAACATCACTGAATTTGGTCAAACCCCTCTTTACGGCGGAGAAGAGCTGGCGAAATCCAATGTTGATATGGTGCTTTACCCACTGAGTGCATTCCGAGCGATGAACAAAGCAGCGGAGATGGTCTACAAGCATTTGCTCGAGGTGGGTAACCAAGAGGCCTTACTTAATTCGATGCAAACAAGAAAAGAGCTATATCAGCACCTTAACTACCACGATTACGAAGATAAGCTCGACCAGCTTTTCTCTGAAGGAAAATAATCCCAAGCGGAAGTCCAAGAAAACGCTAATAACTTAATCCAACAACGTGAAACGCCTGATAAAAATCACCCCATCCAAGAGGGGAATCTCAGGCAGAAAAGGAGTTCTATCATGCCTAATGAACTAGGTGGAGCAGGCCTACGTGGTCAAAGCGCTGGAAGCACAGCTTTATGTACTGTCGGGAAAACGGGGACAGGTTTAACCTACCGAGGTTATGACATTACCGATCTGGCTAACAACGCCCAGTTTGAAGAAGTAGCGCATTTACTGTTGCGTGGCCACTTACCGAATCAACAAGAGCTTGATGCCTACAAGACTCGTTTGCTCAGCTTAAGAGGGCTACCCCAAGCGCTGAAAGACGCATTGGAGCTGATTCCGGCGCAAGCACACCCAATGGATGTGATGCGAACAGGGTGTTCTGTGCTGGGTAACTTGGAGCAAGAGCAAGACTTCTCGCAACAACTTGATGCCACAGAACGCATGCTAGCGTTATTTCCAGCGATCATCTGTTACTGGTACCGCTTTAGCCATGACGGCGTTCGCATCGATACCGAAGATCAATCGCAAGACTGCTTAGGCGGTTACTTCTTAAAGATGCTCACGGACAAAGCGCCGAGCGAGCTACATAAACAGGTCATGCACTGTTCACTGATCTTATACGCAGAGCATGAATTTAATGCGTCAACATTCGCTGCCCGAGTATGTGCCTCAACCCTGTCAGATATCCACTCATGTGTGACGGGAGCCATAGGGACTTTGCGCGGTCCTCTTCATGGCGGCGCCAATGAAGCTGCGATGGAAATGATTGAAAACTGGATGACGCCAGAAGAGGCGGAAGCCAATATCATGAAGATGCTTGCTAACAAAGATAAGATTATGGGTTTTGGTCATGCGATTTACCGCGAAAGCGACCCGCGTAATGCACTGATCAAACGTTGGTCAAAAGAGTTGTCTCAAGCGGTGGGCGATACTCATCTTTACGCAGTCTCGGAGCGGGTGGAATTAGTGATGAAGCGCGAAAAGGGACTATTCTGTAATGCGGATTTCTTCCACGCATCGGCCTATCACTTTATGGATATTCCAACCAAGTTGTTTACGCCAATTTTTGTCATGAGTCGACTGACCGGATGGGCTGCGCACGTCTATGAGCAACGTGCCAACAACCGAATTATCCGCCCAAGTGCCGATTACACAGGTCCAGATCATCAAGATTGGGTGCCAATCGACCAGCGTTAAAGACAGATGCGACCTCTCTTATCCAAGAGTCGATAAGAGAGGCGCCGCCCACATTGCATTGGAAGCATCACATGACTATAAACACGCAATACCGAAAGCCGCTAGAAGGTACGCAGCTCGATTATTTTGATGCGCGCGAAGCGGTAAATGATATTTCCCCAGGTGCTTACGACACCTTGCCATACACTTCCCGAGTACTGGCTGAGCAATTGGTTCGCCGCTGTGCCCCTGAGTCACTGAAAGATAGCCTTATACAAATCATTGAGCGAAAGCGTGATCTTGATTTTCCTTGGTACCCTGCGCGAGTGGTGTGTCACGACATTTTAGGTCAAACCGCGTTGGTGGATTTGGCTGGTCTGCGCGATGCGATTGCAGAGCAGGGCGGTGATCCATCTAAAGTGAACCCAGTGGTCGAGACACAGCTGATCGTCGATCATTCACTTGCTGTTGAGCATGCTGGCTTTGAACCGGACGCGTTCGAGAAAAACCGCGCTATAGAAGAAAGACGCAACGAAGACCGTTTTCACTTTATTGAGTGGTGTAAAACCGCGTTTGAAAATGTCAGCGTGATACCAGCTGGCAACGGCATCATGCACCAAATCAACTTGGAGAAAATGTCGCCCGTCGTTCAAGCGAAACAAGGCATTGCTTATCCAGATACTTGTGTCGGCACAGATAGCCACACCCCCCATGTTGATGCGCTCGGCGTCATTGCTATCGGTGTCGGTGGACTAGAAGCGGAAACCGTCATGCTTGGTCGCCCGTCGATGATGAGGCTGCCGGATATTGTCGGTGTTCACTTAACTGGAAAGCGCCAACCGGGCATCACCGCGACAGACATCGTCTTGGCGATTACTGAGTTCCTACGCCAAGAGCGGGTGGTTTCCTCTTACTTGGAATTTTATGGCGAGGGCGCTCGAGACCTGACTATTGGAGACCGCGCGACTATTTCCAATATGACACCGGAATATGGTGCGACGGCGGGTATGTTCTACATTGATGAGCAGACCATCAACTACTTAAAACTCACTGGGCGAGACGAACAGCAAGTCGCGCTTGTTGAGCAATACGCCAAACAGACCGGTTTGTGGGCCGATGATTTAGAAAGTGCTCAGTATGAACGTGTGCTTGAGTTTGACTTGTCGTCAGTCACCCGCAACATGGCTGGGCCATCCAACCCTCATCGTCGTTTACCAACGTCAGAGCTGCAAGCACGCGGTATTTCCGGTGAGTGGCAAGAAAAACAAGGCGAACTGCCAGATGGTGCGGTGATCATCGCAGCCATTACCTCATGCACCAACACCAGCAATCCACGCAATGTTGTGGCGGCGGGCTTAGTGGCGAAAAAAGCCAATGAACTCGGTTTGGTTCGTAAACCTTGGGTCAAATCATCGTTTGCCCCAGGTTCAAAAGTCGCCAAGTTGTATCTTGAAGAGGCAGGCTTGTTGCCAGAACTCGAGAAGCTAGGCTTCGGTATTGTTGCTTATGCTTGTACAACCTGTAACGGTATGAGCGGCGCGTTAGACCCGAAAATTCAACAAGAAATCATCGACAGAGATCTGTACTCGACTGCGGTTCTTTCGGGCAACCGCAACTTTGATGGTCGAATCCACCCTTATGCCAAACAAGCGTTTTTAGCTTCTCCGCCTTTAGTGGTGGCCTACGCGTTGGCAGGAACGATTCGATTTGATATTGAGCGCGATGCACTTGGGCATGATGCTACTGGCAACCCCATCTATCTTAATGATCTCTGGCCCAGTGACGAAGAGATCGATGCGGTGGTTGGCAAGCACGTTAAGCCTGAACAGTTCAAGCAAGTCTATATTCAGATGTTTAAGCTTGACGAAAGTGAACGCAGTCAAAGCCCACTTTACGAATGGCGTCCAAAGAGTACGTACATTCGCCGTCCACCTTATTGGGAAGGCGCGCTTGCGGGTGAGCGTTCCTTATCTGGAATGCGACCATTAGCGGTATTAGGTGACAACATCACTACTGATCACCTTTCTCCGTCAAACGCGATCTTAGCCAGTAGCGCAGCGGGTGAGTACCTAGCAAGTATGGGCGTCCCTGAAGAAGATTTTAACTCTTACGCGACGCATCGCGGCGATCACTTAACGGCGCAGCGCGCAACGTTTGCTAACCCGAAACTGTTCAATGAGATGGTGAAACAGGACGGTGAAGTTGTGCAAGGCTCTCTTGCTCGAGTCGAGCCCGAAGGCGAAGTGACCCGAATGTGGGAAGCGATCGAAACTTACATGAACCGCAAACAGCCACTGATCGTTGTTGCTGGAGCGGATTATGGACAAGGTTCATCGCGTGACTGGGCAGCCAAAGGCGTCAGACTCGCAGGGGTTGAAGCGATCGTTGCCGAAGGGTTTGAACGTATCCACCGAACCAATTTGGTTGGCATGGGGGTACTACCGCTGCAATTTAAATCGGGCGTCAACCGTAAAACGCTTGAACTAGATGGCAGCGAAACTTACGACGTGTTAGGTGATATCCAACCCGGTACCGATTTAGCGTTAGTAATTACTCGCGCAAACGGCGAACGTGTCGATGTGCCAGTGACATGCCGTTTGGACACGGCAGATGAAGTCTCTGTGTATCAGGCTGGTGGCGTATTACAGCGCTTTGCTCAAGACTTTTTAGCTCAATAACGGCTTGGGAGGCGACGAAATGAATAGATCGACACCAAGCCAAATCAAAGTGCCAGCAACCTACATGCGTGGCGGCACGAGCAAAGGCGTCTTTTTTAACTTGGCTGACTTGCCGATTGAGGCTCAACAGCCCGGAAAACTGAGAGATGACTTGCTGCTGCGCGTGATAGGTAGCCCAGATCCCTATGCGAAGCAGATTGATGGTATGGGCGGGGCGACCTCTAGCACCAGTAAAACGGTGATTGTCAGTAAGAGTGCAACACCAGGCCATGATGTAGATTACCTGTTCGGACAGGTTTCGATTGATAAGCCGTTTGTCGATTGGAGTGGCAACTGCGGCAATCTGTCTGCTGCTGTCGGGCCATTTGCCATTCATGCAGGGCTTATTGAACCTGAGCGACTACCAGACAATGGCATTGCTGAGATCCGTATTTGGCAGGTAAACATCCAGAAAACCATTATTGCTCATGTGCCAATTGTGAATGGGTTGGTTCAAGAAACGGGTGACTTCGAACTTGATGGCGTGACCTTTCCCGCGGCGGAAATTCAGGTGGACTTTGTCAAACCTGCGGACGGTGAGGGCAGTATGTTTCCAACTGGCAATATCACCGATGAGTTTGATGTCCCGGGGATTGGGGCATTCAAGGCCACGTTTATAAGCGCTGGTATCCCGACCATTTTTATTGACGCAGAAGCCCTTGGTTATAGCGGAGCCGAGCTTCAAGATGATATCAACAATGACGTAGATGCCTTAGCTAAGTTTGAAACTATTCGAGCTCATGGCGCGTTAAAAATGGGCTTGATTGGTACGCTCGAAGAAGCTGAAAGTCGCCAACATACCCCTAAAATTGCGTTTGTTTCACCGCCAAAAACCTATCTTGCGTCTAGCGGTAGTGAAGTGAATTCAGGTGAGGTGGACGTGTTGGTTCGTGCTCTTTCTATGGGCAAGCTACATCACGCGATGATGGGAACGGCCGCTGTTGCGATTGCATCCGCCGCCTGCGTTCCCGGTACGGTGGTCAACCTTGCTGCTGGAGGCGGAGAAAAGCAGTCTGTGACATTTGGACATCCTTCGGGGACGTTGAAGGTGGGAGCGGCTGCGACACAAACTGAGTCAGGTTGGGTGGTCGACAAAGCCACAATGAGTCGAAGTGCTCGTATTATCATGGAGGGCTTTGTGCGTGTTCCCTCCACTATTTTTGAATAATTCACTTGCTGTAAAAGTGCAATGTCAGGACATACTGGAGGAAGCAATATGTCTGCATATCAACAACAATATCAATGGGCGCAAAACGAGCCGGAACAGTTTTGGCAAGCTCAAGCTCAACACATCGACTGGTTTGAGAAGCCGAGCACCATCTTAAACACCGATGAAAATGGTATCGAGCGCTGGTTTCCAGATGGCTTGCTCAATACCTGCTGGTTGGCTCTGGACTATCATTGTGAGCAAGGACGGGGCGACAATACCGCGTTAATCTATGATTCACCGGTTACTGGTCAGAAGATTCGATACAGCTACCATGAAATGCGCGATCAAGTGGCGAAAATAGCCGGCATGTTGGCAGCGCAAGGTGTCGAAAAAGGTGATCGCGTGGTTATCTATATGCCAATGATTCCTGAAGCGGCGATGGCGATGTTGGCTTGCGCGCGATTGGGCGCGATTCACTCTGTTGTCTTTGGCGGGTTTGCTCCGAATGAGTTGGCGGTACGTATCGAAGACGCAGAGCCTAAAGTTATCATGACGGCCTCTTGTGGTATCGAAGTCAATAAAGTGATCCCCTATAAGCCAATGGTGGATAAAGCGATTATGGATAGCCGCTGGAAGCCAGAAAGCGTATTTGTCCTTCAGCGTCCTCAACTAAAAGCTGAACTAGGAAGCGAGCGCGACATTGACTGGCAGCAAGCCTATCAAAATGCGCTGCCTCATGCCTGTGTACCAGTGCTTTCGACAGATCCTCTTTACATTCTCTATACCTCTGGCACCACGGGTAAACCGAAAGGCGTTGTTCGAGACAATGGCGGCCATGCGGTTGCAATGAAATATTCGATGAGTGCTATCTACAATATGCCGCAAGATGGCGTGTTCTGGGCAGCATCGGATGTCGGTTGGGTTGTTGGTCACTCATACATTGTTTATGCGCCGTTGATTCATGGCTGCACTACCATTTTATTTGAGGGCAAACCAGTAAGAACGCCAGATCCAGGCGCGTTCTGGAGAGTGTGTGAAGAATACAACGTGGACGTGCTCTTTTCTGCGCCGACGGCTTTTCGTGCGATTAAGAAAGAAGATCCAGAGGGTAAGTTCCTTGAGCAGTACGATCTAACGGCACTTAAAACCATTTTTATGGCAGGCGAACGACTCGATCCACCAACCTTAGAGTGGGTAGAGTCCAAATCGCACAAACCGGTTGTGGATCACTGGTGGCAAACAGAGACAGGTTGGGCTATCGCAGGAAATCCGACAGGGATTGAATCTATGCCTGTCAAAGCAGGTTCGGCAACCAAACCCATTCCTGGATACCAAGTGGAAATTCTCAATGAGCTAGGTGAAGCTTGCGCGCCAAACCAACAAGGCTTTGTGGCTCTTAAACGGCCATTGCCACCGAGTTGCTTGCCGACAGTATGGCGTAACCACGACCGATTTGAATCAGGTTATCTAAGCCAGTTCCCGGGCTATTATGTGTCGGGTGACGGTGGTTATCTCGATGATGATGGTTATCTGTTCATTATGGGGCGGATTGACGATGTGATTAATGTCGCTGGCCATCGTCTGTCAACCGGAGAGATGGAAGAGATTGTTGGTGGTCACCCTGCGATTGCTGAGTGTGCGGTTGTTGGCGTTCACGATGAGCTAAAAGGGCAGCTGCCGCTTGGGTTTGTGGTCTTGAAAGATGGTGTGAAAGTGGACGATCTTCAACTTGAGGGAGAGCTTGTTGGAAAAGTGCGTGACGAGATCGGCGCGGTAGCCTGTTTCAAACATGCACTTGTGGTCGAACGGCTACCTAAAACACGCTCGGGTAAAATTCTGCGTCGTACCATTCGCCAAATTGCAGATGGAGAGCAATACACGGTTCCTTCAACAATCGATGATCCAACCAGCTTGGATGAAATTTCCAAAGCGCTGTACAGTGAATCATAGTCAAATAACCTTATACAGCGCCCGTGGCTCCAATAGCTCCCAGCGAGTGGAGTGGGCGCTGAACTATAAAAATATCGATTTTCAACGAGTGGATGTTCTCTCTGAAGAGCTCACTTCATCCTACCTTGAGATTAATCCATTCGGTATATATGAGATAGACCTCTACACTGAACACTTGCAATACCTTCGTTCTCACTCGTCGATTGCTGATGCTGAACCACTTTAGGCATTTGTAGGCAAGTGCGAGGAAGATTTGAATCGCAACATTGCCATCCAAGAGTTGGAACATGGTCGAAAATAGGCATCATGGCGATTGAGCAGTTTGCATAGAAAGTAGGTCAGTAGGAAGGGCAGTAGAAATGATATTGAATCATATTTCATTGGGTACTAATCACGTAGAGCGTGCGATTACGTTTTATGATTCGATACTCAAAACCTTGGGTGTGCACAGAGCACATACGATTGAAGGTGTGGCCGCAGCTTACGGAGAACAGTTTGAGTTCTGGATTGGTACGCCTTGTGATAGTCAACAAGCAACACATGGCTGCGGTACTCATGTTGCGTTCAATGCGCCAAGTCGTGAGGCGGTCGACGCTTTCTATCAAAGCGCCATCGAACTCGGTGCGCAGTGTCAGGGAAAGCCAGGGCTAAGACCAGAATATGGCGACACCTATTATGCGGCTTACGTAAAAGACTTGGATGGCAACAAGATTGAGGCGGTACATTTCTCATAATCCAACTGCGATTTATTAAATCCAAGTCGAGCGTCATAAACGAGAATAGACCCCGATTTCAACCGTGCCCTCTCGCATCAGAGGGCATTTTTGTTGATAATTTTCCGATAAATGCTCACACTGTCACTTTATTCGCTTCTCAAAAATATCTATGCAACGCCTATCAATAAGAGCTGCCAATCAAAACGACCTCGAACAACTCAACGAGCTTATGTATCTACTTCATGATGAGCATCATCAGCAATCTCCCGAGCTTTTCAAAACTGCAGACGATATTGAGCAAGAAAAGAGCATTGCGCGTTACCTTGATAATCCTGAATGCCTCGTGTTTGTCGCTGTTCAAGAGGCGAACATCGTTGGATTTATTACGGGTCACTTTTGTGAATTGGTATCAACAGTCAGCAAGCCCGTTCAAATGGGCAGTATTGATGAGCTGTATGTTGTGCAGTCGCAGCGTCAAAATGGCGTTGCACGGGCGCTGTGCCAAACCATTGAGAAGCGATTTGAGGAGTATGGGGTGAGAGAGATGTTTGTAGAGGTTTGGGATTTCAATCGCCCTGCGAACAGACTTTACCAAGAACTGGGTTTTGTAAACCACATCAATTGGCTTCGAAAACCTTTAGGAAGATAAAACTAGAATGAATAATCGTTTCAACGGGCTGAGTTACTTTTTTTTAATTATTTTAAGCGTTATGGCGTTCTCGTCGTATGCGCAGAGTGAAGTGGGCAACGTGAAAGGCGCGGCGTGTATTATTCGCGCTGACAACAAACTCGTGATGGTACACGAGATCATCACCAAAAAACTCTCCCTCCCCGCAGGTCGAGTTGAGCCTGGCGAAGATCCCGCGATCGCGGCTCAACGTGAAACATGGGAAGAGACAGGTCTGGTTGTAAAGGTTGACGGCGTATTAGGTCGCACTAAAGATGCGGTTTTTTATGACTGTGTGTCTGAATCTGACATTGTGTCTTTCCAGTTCAACAATATCTACGATGGCTATGAGCTACCAATATGGTTTGCTCCGCATTATGGTGTCGAGATCGCTTCAGCAATGCTTGTTAACCCAGACAATATTCCTGCGAGCGATTACCGCTATCCGGAGCAAATGGAGTGGGTATCGCAGTTAACCAAGAAGGCGACAGATCAATCGGTTGTGTATGTGGGGAACTTGGTTGAGGCAGCCCCCGGCTTTAACCAGATTGAATTGGCTTGGATGCTTAAATTCCAGCACCTTGTATTGTCTTTGCCACAGAGTATCAAGGAGATGGTGCGTGGCGTCATCATGAGTGGCAATATGCTGTCAGAGCCCTTCCTGCTGATCATTTTGCTGCCGCTGGTCTTTTTGCGATATGGCAGAGCGTTTACCTATAAGATCTTTTTTGCTGTTACGGTGACTTCTCTGATGAGTCTTGTCGCCCAGCAAGGCTTTGCGTTTCCAAGGCCGCACGTGTATCTCCCAGCCGTTGAGTTGGTGCAGACCTACGGTTACAGTTTTCCAAGCACGCCAGCCGCTATTTGGCTTTGTATTGGCGTTCTCATACTGAACGAAGAGAAGAAGCTCTCTTTGAATCCGACATCGTTGGGCTTTGCCGCGTTGATGGTTTGGTTAGGAATGGCTAAGTTCTACACCGGCTCTGCGTTTATGATCGATATCGTAAGTGGTGCTTTGCTCGGATTCTTGTGCGCTTGGCATATCATTCGCTTGGAAGGCAAACAGGAAGTCAACGCTATTGAATTACTTTCTTCGAAAGTAGTTTGGTTTATGCTTCTTGGAATTTGTACCGTGATGGGGCTATTCTGGCCAAGTCCAATTGTCGTCTATTGGTTGGCGATTATCGTTACGGTGTTGGCATTGATTTTTGGTTTGAAAGAGGGAGAAGGCGCCAGACAGAGTAGGACAGTCTATTTGTTGATCTTCGCTCTTTTGGCGGTCAACGTGGTTATCTCACTTGCGGCGAGCATGCTCTCCTTTAACACTATGCTTGCATTAAGCGTCGAGGCAGCAAGATACCCAGTGTTAATTCTGATGTTTGTTTTCGCTGTCGGGAAGTTCAAACAGGCTGCGTAGTGCAGCCTGATCTTGTTCAATTAACACTTAAATTGAGAAACCAGCTCATCCAAGCGTTGGCATTGCGCCCCGAGTGAATCCAATGAGCGCTCAGCAGTGTCAACCGTTGTCACCATGCTATTGCTGTTTTGGGCAATTTTCTGGATGTTTGCATTGAGATCTTCACTGACGGCATTTTGCTGCGCTGCTGCCGCTGCAATCTGAGCATTCATCTCATTCATTCTACTGATTGCAGACAGAATCTCATGGAGTGAGTGAGTCGCGCTACTCGCAGAGGCGATGGTCTCTTCACTGCTCGCTTTACTTGCTTGCATCACTTTTACGGCTTGTTCTGCACCGGTCTGAAGTCGTTCAATCATTGCCTGAATCTGACCAGTACTTTGCTGCGTGCGGCTTGCTAGAGATCGTACTTCATCAGCAACAACAGCGAAGCCTCTTCCTTGTTCACCCGCACGCGCCGCTTCGATCGCTGCATTCAATGCGAGCAAGTTCGTTTGTTCTGCAATTCCACAAATGACATCAAGTATTGACGCGATGTTTGCCACATCTTGATCAAGTGTGTGAATCACTGAGCTAGCGTTGTCTACGTCATCAGCCAGCCCTTGGATAGAGATAACCGTTGATTCCAATACTTGGTTCGTACTTTGAACTTCATCTACCGCGTTGCTGCTTGCTCCCGCAGCATCTGTCGCGTTGTCACTGACAGAAAGGCTTGTTGCTTGCATTTCATTGACCGCAGCCGCAACGAGTTCGCTTTCCTGTTGCTGCTGATTGGTTGATTCAGAAATCGACTGAGTTACGCTTGCCAAGTGAAGCATTTCACTACGAATGGATGCTGTGGTTTCAATAACTTGTTGGATTGTAGTTTGAATCTTAGTTGCGAAGAGGTTAAACGCTTCGCCAAGTTGACCGATCTCATCATTAGATTGGCTGACAATGCGTTGGCTTAAATCGCCGTCACCTGATGAAATCTCTCGCATCGCGCTGGTGATGTGCTCAATCGGTTTAACGATGACTCGAATCAGCAGCCAGCAGGTGACTACCGCGAGTATGATCACCAGTAGCGTGCCGATCCCCAAAGTCAGTTCAGCTTTTTGTTGGGCTAAGGTATTTTCTGTTTGTGTTTTTGCACGTGCTTCTTCAATAAGGTCTTTGACGACATTGAGCTGTTTGCGTACGGCAATAAACTGCTGTTCAAAGGTCTCTTTGTTTCTATCATATTGAAGTGACCAGTCCGCTCTAGGGAGAGTGATGAACTGCTCATAGCTTGCAAGCCAATCCTCGCCTAAGGAGACGAGCTTCTCGACTTCTCGCGCCGCTGATTTTGGCAGAAGGCCTAACTCGATGAGTGAGTTGGCATGTCTCATCCTTGGTAGCGCTTTGTAGGCGTTGTCTTTGTATTCAAATAGGTGATGCTCGACTTCGTCATTGGATGACGCAAGCACCAAACCTTGCACTGCAGAGGTCGCTTGATAAAGATCGCGATAAGCATCTTCAATCGTGAACAATGCAGGTAGATAATGTTGTTGGATGGAATCGGAAATCTTCGCTTGCTGCTGCGATGTCAGCACATTGAGCATAGAGCTAACGCTGAAAAGTAAGATGAGAAGAGAGAGCGGTAACACAATCTTCTTTTTGATAGATAAATTGGAAAACATAGTAATAGCCTGTAACAATAGGAACAGACTTTATACTAACAATGCCTTTAGCGTATGTCGTTTAAGGTTATGATTCTTAACAATAAAAATTTCTATCGTAAGGATAAAAGGCAATAAAATTTATCTTATTTATTGCCTTTTGGTTAATCAGTTGAGTACAAACTCTTCGATGACTTTAGCGACGCCATCTTCATTATTGCTGGTGGTTATGTAATCGGCGATTTGCTTGGTTTGTGGCATGGCATTACTCATTGCAACTCCAAGTCTCGCATACTGGATCATATGGTGATCGTTTTCCGCATCCCCAACACAAATCACTTCGCTTTGGTTAATACCGAGAAACTCTGCAATCGCACTGACACCGACACCTTTATTACTATCTAGGTTGAGAAACTCGAGAAAAAACGGCGCGCTTTGTACGATGGTAAACTCGTTATGCAAATGGGCAGGGATTTGCTCTATTGCACGAGTGAGCTTGGTCGGCTCGCCAACGATCATCGCTTTGATGATTGGATGGTCATCTGTAAGAGTGTCGAAGGCCATTTCTGTTACAGGTACGCCATTAATCGTCGATTCGATATCTGTGTATTCGTTTTGTCTGGGTGTGATCAGACCATGTTCGACAGAGAATGCGTGGCAATCTAACCCTAAACTCTCGGCGAGCTTAGCGACCTGTTTAGCTTGTCGACCGTCAATCGTTGCTTGGTGAATAACTTTTCCAGAGCCGATTTCTTGCACGACAGAGCCGTTGAAGTAAACAACAAATTCGCCTTGTTCAGTTAGCCCCAATTCACGCAATGAACCTTTCATTCCGTCAAGTGGTCTTCCTGATGCCAACACGACTTTTACGCCTTGTTTTCGAGCGGCTGCGATGGCGTCTTTTGTTTTACTACTGATGGTTTTGTCGCTGGTTAACAGTGTCCCATCCATATCAAGTGCGATCAGTTTATACATAACTTACCTAAAATAAATACATCAAAGAGTCGCAGGATAAAGGTTAGTAAAGTAATGATCAATTTATGAAGAGGTTGACCTTCTAACCTAGGTCATTTAAGGTCTCCGTCCTGCAAAATTTTGCGATTAAGTTAGACTGAGAGTAAGTTGTATAAAGTTAACGAGATGTTTGAAACCATTCAGGGGGAAGGGGTCTTTACAGGTGTCCCTTCTGTATTTGTTCGTCTTCAGGAATGTCCTGTGGGATGTGCTTGGTGTGATACCAAGCAAACGTGGGATGCGACACCACAAGATGAAACAAGCTTCTCTGAAATTATGAAAAAAACACAAGACTCGCCAACTTGGTGCCAATCATCAGCGCAAGGCATCGTAGACGAGTACCGTAATCAAGAGTATACCGCTAAACATATCGTGATTACGGGCGGAGAGCCTTGTATCTATGATTTAACACCGCTAACTGAAGCCTTCGAAGCGATTGGCTGCCAATGCCAAATTGAAACCAGTGGTACTTCTGAAGTACGAGCGACAGATAATACTTGGGTGACAGTGTCACCAAAGGTGGCGATGAAAGGAAAGCTGCCAGTTCTCGATTCCGCACTTGTTCGCGCCAATGAGATAAAGCATCCCGTCGCAACGCAAAAAGACATCGATCAACTCGATGTGCTGATCGAGCGCGCTAAGCTCCCAGATACCACTGTGGTTGCTTTGCAGCCGATCAGCCAGAAGCCAAGAGCCACTCAGCTCTGTATTGATGTATGTGTAAAGCGTAATTGGCGCTTATCCATTCAAACTCATAAATATCTCAGCATCGCGTAAAGGATAATCAAGATGAAAAAAGCAGTCGTCGTGTTTAGTGGGGGTCAGGACTCAACTACGTGTTTAGTTAAAGCGCTAAAAGAGTTTGATGAAGTTCATGCCATTACCTTTGATTATGGCCAACGTCATAAATTAGAAATTGAAGTGGCAGAGCAACTGGCAACCAAGCTGGGTGTGAAGGCGCACAAAGTAATGGATGTGGGTCTGCTCAATGAACTTGCGATCAGTTCTTTGACTCGCGATGACATCCCAGTTTCACACGAGTTGCAAGATAATGGATTACCAAACTCATTTGTTCCAGGACGCAACATCCTGTTTCTTACTTTAGCGGGTATCTACGCTTATCAAATTGGTGCAGATGCTGTGATTACAGGTGTATGTGAGACGGACTTTTCTGGCTACCCAGATTGCCGAGACGAGTTTGTCCGTTCGATGAACAATTCGTTGGTTCTCGGCATGGATAGAGCGTTTACTATTGAAACGCCGCTTATGTGGTTGAATAAGGCAGAAACATGGGCGCTAGCGGATCAGTATGACGCGTTGCAGCTCGTTCGTGAAAGCACTCTAACGTGCTACAACGGCATTGTGGGAGATGGTTGTGGAGATTGCCCTTCGTGTGATTTACGTAAGGCAGGTCTCAATGATTACCTATCCAACAAAGAGGCGACTATGTCTGAACTGGTGCGTAAGCAGAACTCTCAAGATAAATCGGCTCATTAAACGCGTCAATCGTTCGGTTCTTGCCCGTTTGTTTCACTTGATACAAGGCTTGATCCAAGATCGAATAGAGCTCATCAAAGTCAGACAATGGCTTTGATGTCGCCAGATACGCCATACTGGCAGTGACATTTAGCTTTTGGCGACTCTCAGATCGGAAATAGGCCGTCGATATTGAATCATGCAGTTGTTCAACTCTGTCGGCCACATCGAGCTCATCAACTTTTGTCATCACAACGACAAACTCTTCCCCTCCTAAACGACCAAATAGATCACGGGCAGTACATTGACTCTTGATCGCCTCTGCCACCTTTCTTAGCGCTTTATCGCCAGTTGGGTGGCCATACAGGTCATTGATCTGCTTGAAATCATCCAAATCAAGTAAGATTACAAGATGCTTTAAGCGAGAGTCACTGATTTTGGGTAGCAGCTTAATATCACGTATGGTCGATGCTCGATTTTTCGCTCCGGTCACCGCATCGAGCTCCGCAACGTTTAGCGCGCGCTTTCTCGAATAGGAAGAGAAGATCAACAAGCCAATAAGTGCAGCGCAGCCAGATGCAAAAATGTGGAATAACGACTTATATTCATTACGCTCGTCTGCGAGTTGCTCGTTTTTCTCCATCAGATCAGACTGCTGGAGCTGCTGGATGTATTCCCTTTGAGCAGTCCCCAAAGCTAGGTAGGCAGATTGATGCTGTTTGTCACGTTTACTGATTTCTGCGGTCACGTAAGCCTGGTGATATTGCAAGGCTTTTTGATACTGTTTTTGAGCCTCGGCAATATTAGATAGGCTTTTCAGCGCGTCCCCTTTGAGAGGAGCACTGCCAATGGCATCCGCAAGGCTTAGGGCATTGTTGGCGAAGTCCTCAGCTCGAATGTGCATGGATTGTTTTTGGTATGCTTCAGAAAGAGTGAGGTAGATATCGCCCCTAATTTGGTCATTTCCTTGAATAGAGGCGTTTTCCAATGCTTCAAGTAAGAATGCGTTGCCCACATCGTAACTCTGCAATGCAATGTTCGCTTTGCCTAGCCCCAAAAGCGCATAAGTTAGCCCATAAATATGGTTGTATTTTACTAACGTGCGTCGTGATTGTTCGAAATGATGGATGGCGGATTCATAGTCTTGCGCACTAAGTAAAATATCCCCCATGCTGTGATGGGTTTGCGCCAAAAGGAGTTCGCTTTTTGAGTCACTACGAAGTTTTAAAGCGATATTGGCGTACTCTTTTGCCAGTGGTAGGTTACCAAGGTTTTTGAGTAGCAAGGAAGCATCATTATATACACCTGATGGATCGACGTGGCTCGGTATGATGGCGAGATATTCTTGATAAGCCTTCAGTGCGCTCTGATAATTCCCTAAATACTCTTGGTTGTTTGCGATAACACGAAGCGCGAGATATTTCGGTAGTGTAGAGTGGCGGCTATCGTCCAAATGCGTGTTAAGTGAAGAGCAATAGAGTGCGGCCTTGTGGAACTGGCCCTGCCTGTTGAGTGAGCGACATAGGTGATATTCAAACAGTATTTTGCCATTGAGATTGTTGGTTTCCATCGCATGGCGCAAAAGGGTTAAGTAGCCTTGTTTCGCTGCTCCAAACTTCAAGTGCTCTTCACTGTTGAGAGCGGAAATGAATGTTTGCTCAAGACGAGAGTACTCCTCTTGATGAGAGATTTGATTTCCATGGTAAGGCTGGCCACGCAAGATCATGAATCCGTGAATTTTTGAGCTGACATACAGCTTCTCAATGCTTGGAGGAAGAGCATTGTAGCGATCCTGCAGCATTGCCAGCGCTCGCTGCTCATCGGATGCTAATACTTGATTGTAGGCTTGTTCCCAACTTGCAAGGTCATCTTGCGCAAGAGTCATGGGAGATAGCAGCAAAGTAACGAGTGTTAACCTAGAAAATAGACGTGTCATCATTATAGTTTTATTTAGATTTTGACGTCATTTTAGTACTGACCGTCATTAACGCACAATATGTGGTTATCGGAAGGTTGAGAAATTGCGAGGTAGGATCGTTTCGAATAAACGAAAGCGCCCGTTAGAGCGCTTTCGATGTTAGTTAAGGTAAAGCTTTGCTAGATCACTTGGCTCTAGCTCTTTGCCCTCAAGCGTTGCGTTCCAGTTAGTGCCAACCAAAACGCCATCTTCTGCAAGCGTTAGTAGCCAATCTTCAACAAAGATATCGAGAGGTATTTCTAAAACTTCGAAATCCGCCCACTCTTCAACATTGTGAGCCACGGCATCTTCTTTCGCAGACCAGAATGGCATAACTTCGCTATTCTCAAATTCAGTTGAGTCACACGATAGCCAACCTTCGTCGTTGCGTAATCCCCAAACCAGTTTGTTTTGTTTGCTTTCGGCAACGAAAAGATCAAGGTTTGCTTGAATGTCTGAAGTTAATTTACTCATGAGGTTATTCTCTTAATTGCAATCGGGGATAGGGTAGCACTGATGGAGGATAATCAAAAATAAAAAGGGAGCTTTACGCTCCCTTTGATTATTTCTCAATCTTGGTGAAGATGGTCCATTCTTCTTTTACCTGACCTTTGTGGCCAATGACGCTTGCAACAACCTTACGGTTTTGTGCGTGCGCTTGTTCATCGTCACCTTCTACAGATAAGTTAGTATCACCAAAACCAACGATAGTTACGCGGTCGGCGTCAAGTTGATAGTCCAAGAGCAAGTTCTCAACCGCTTCGGCTCTTCGCTTAGACAGCTCAAGGTTGTAATCAGGGCGACCTACTTTACTCGCATAACCTTGCAGCTCTACAGTCGTCGATGGGTACTCTTCTAGGAAGTCTGCCAGCTCACGAACCTGAGTCATAAAGATCGGTTGAACAACATCTGAGTCATTCGCAAATAGGATGTGGAGATCAATCTTTTCTGAGGTGTTGATATAAGTGCCACAACCGTCGTTATCGATTTCAGAACGAGCAGGTGTTTGTGGACATAAATCTCTAGCGTTGATCACGCCATCTTTGTCTTCGTCGAGCAGGTCATCAATTTGATTTGGTACAGGTGTCGCGATGTACTCGTACTCATCTTCTGCATAGGCAACACCAGTAGAAAAAACGGTTGCGAGTATTAGGGAGTGTACTAGTGTTTTCATATTAATATTCTACAGCCTCGTTCCATTCATCAGGAGTGTCCACACGCAGCGCTGACAACAAACCACCTGTCGCGTTCATGACTCGGTATTTAGCATACTGTTCATCATATTTTGCGTCCAAATAACCTTTACGCGCCTCAAACAATTCGTTCTCAGTGTTCAACAGATCCAATAGCGTACGTTTACCCAAACGGTATTGTTTTTCATAAGCGATAACAGTGTCCGATGCAGAATCTACATGGTCAGCTAGGAATTCTTTTTGTTGAACCGTTAAGTCTAAAGCACTCCACGACAAGCGTAAGCCTTCTTCTACTGTTCTAAAGGTGTAGTTGCGAAGGTCTTTAGCTTTGTTCAGTTGATACGCAGCACTGTCCGAACGATCTGAATCTGAGCCACCATTATAGAGGTTGTATCTCATACGAAGCATCGCAGAAAACTCTTCACTCGAGCCTTCGATGCCGCCTGCGTCTTCCCGCCAAGTTTGGTTCGCTTCAAATGACAAGGTCGGGTAGTTAACCCCTTTAGTTTGATCGAATTGAAATCTTGCTGAATCAACATCCGCTTGAGCGATTTTGATCACTGGGTGGTTGTTCATCGCATCTTCAAGAGCATCGTCGATGGTGAATGGAATCGCGTTTTGGTCTGCTCTAGGGAAGGTTAATCCTTGCGGTGCTTGACCGACAATGCGTTTAAACTGTGTATGAACGTCAAATAGGTTGTTTTGCGCCGCAAGCAGATTCCCGTGTGCCTTAGCTAAGCGAGCTTCAACTTGTGACATGTCGGCGGTAGAGCCAATGCCGGAGTCGACGCGTTTTTTGATATCCCGATAAATTTCTTTGTGAACCGCTAAGTTGCTTTCTGACAGCGCAAGCACTTCATAAGCTTTCGTCGCGTCGAGATAGATCTTAGTGACTTCTAGTGCAATGTCCTGTGCGTCAGCGAGCAATTGGTAACGAACAGACTCAGCGTCAGCGGCTGTACGATCCATGTCGTTTAGAGTCGCGTTTCCATCCCAAATAAGTTGGGTCAGAGTAATTGTTGCTTCTTTACGGGTTAATTCGTTTTCAGTGCCCGATGCAAGATCAACCTTTTCGTAGCCAATACCAGCGTCAAGGTCAATTTTAGGGAGATAAGCGCCGACTGAGGCTTCCGAGTCGTAGAATTTGCTCTGAAACTCATTATATGAAGCCTTAACCTTAGGGTTATTTGTTATTGTATACGCGACAGCCTGCTCCAACGTTTGGCTATGCGCAGGAAAGCTAAGTGCGACGGCGCAGCTTAGTACTTTCAACTTATTCCAATTCACTTCAACTCTCCTTAACAAGCTGTGATTCGCAGGATCTTACTCAATTTAAAGTCTCATTTTTGAGAAGGTCTCTACGTAAACGTCAATAAAGTAACACTAATCGATTCAGTTATCTAATAGAAACAACAATAAATGGCTTAAAAAACAGCGATGTTGATAATTTTGTGAGTGAGTTAGACGTATTCTTTTAACGTTAACTATACTTTATCTAAACTGATATAATTGAGATCTTTATCCAATAAATTTAGTGCAGGAATGCAACTTGTTTTTTATTGGTTACAGATGCAAAGCGAAAAATTAGTTTTGCTAGTTTATCAATAATGTTAATTTATATTGAATATCAATAGTAACATTGCCAATTTATTGTCGTTTTTAAACAAGACGATAGAGGTAGTAAAGGATTAGGGGCTCGTTTATGGGTTTTGGTGCATACGTGGCGTTAAGCAATCTAGCTAGTGGACAAATAGTTGTAATCGATACTAATGGTAACGTACGACTTCTTCTCGAGGGTGAAACTCCGAGACCAGGTGAGGTGGTGCTTAACAATGAAGAAGTGCTCTTTGACGGTGAGCCTCGAATCAATGCCGAATTGATCGGTGATGATGGTGTCGCGCAGGATATTACCAGTGAATTGGAAGATATCTTTGCAGCGTTAGAAGAAGGCCAGGATCCAACACAGTTGGGTGAAGAGTTTGCTACTGCAGCTGGTGGCCAAAGTGGATCCAGTCTGACCGCTTCAGGCACCGTTGCCCGTGACGGCACTGAAACCATTGCCTCTACCGAATTCGTCACTCAAGGTTTCGCATCGCTGGGTCTTTCTGAAACTCAGAGCCTTTCTTTACTTGAACAATTCCAAATTCTTCAACAGCCGCCTGTTTTTGTCGATGGGAATTCGACGCCCCTAGGCAACGACATACAAGTTTCAACAGACGAAGATACCCCAGTTTCAGGGCAGTTAATCGCAACTGATCCAGATGGAGACAACCTAACCTTTACGCAAACCCAGCCTCCTACAAATGGCACCGTTACTGTTAATCCAGACGGCTCTTGGACATACACACCTAACAATAACTTTGATGGCGGCGATAGCTTCCAAGTGACGGTTAGCGATGGAAATGGTGGTACTGATCAGATCACCGTCAATGTAGGGGTTAATCCTATCCCAGAGCTAAGTGTTAGTGGTGGTGGGGATGTTAATGAAGGTAATAACGCAGAATTTATTATTGATCTAGACAAACCGTCGAATCAAGACACGACAGTTAAATTAACCGTTGTAACGGGAAGCGCAGAAAGCGAAGACATAGGCGATATTACTGTTACCACGCCAAACGGAACGGTTTTGAACGTTAATCCTGATGGTACAGTAACAATCCCTGCTGGTGAAACGTCAATTATTGTATCCATTAGTACCATTGATGACTCAGTCTTCGAAGGTGATGAAGATTTCAACCTAGTCGTTGAGCCGGTTGATGGCTTGATTGGCAGTGCGACC